>NZ_JAKOOW010000005.1:803-27324 GCF_022288825.1 Kingella pumchi
GCAAATTTCCTGTATCACTAAAATTAAAAATAAGGGAAAAAATTAGATGGTGCCCATAGGCAGAATTGAACTGCCGACCTCTCCCTTACCAAGGGAGTGCTCTACCCCTGAGCTACATGGGCCTAAATTATTTGGAGCGGGTGAAGGGAATCGAACCCTCACCGTAAGCTTGGAAGGCTTCTGCTCTACCATTGAGCTACACCCGCTTATTTAACCACTCCAAAATGAAACCAGTGGTGGTGGGAGAAGGATTCGAACCTTCGAAGCTCACGCAACAGATTTACAGTCTGCCCCCTTTGACCGCTCGGGAATCCCACCAAAGAGAAAGCGGAATATATCCGCTTCAAGCAGCGCCCGTCAAGGGCATTTTAACCCCACCGAGCACCGTTAATGACAACACAATATTTTTAATAAAAATTTAAACCATGCCGATTTAACACATTTAGCGATGGAATGTAATGATTCTTTCGTATTTCGCCATCAATTCTTCGTGTGTTTCGGGGTTTTCTTCGTCAATCAGAATGCAGTCCACGGGGCAGACCTGCTGGCATTGCGGCTCGTCGTAATGGCCGACGCACTGCGTGCACAGATTGGGATCGATTTCGTAAATTTCCTCCCCCTGCGAAATAGCATCGTTCGGGCATTCCGGCTCGCACACGTCGCAGTTGATGCATTCATCGGTAATAAATAGAGACATTTCAACAATCTCACGCAAACAAATTAAAAAGCGCGGCATTATAGCACGCTTTAATTTGAAAATTTCAGATTTTTTTACACTTAAGTGCTTGAGAATGTTTATTAAATGTATTCAATTTCCGATTTCAGGCTGCCTTGCCAGCACAAACACGCTTTTGCCCGCCCTGCCCTCGCGGCGGACTTCCAAATACGGCGGCAGCGGTGGCAGCGCCTCGGCTTCAATATAGACCGCAGCCTGATCAGCCAGGCGGTTTTCCAAAGCCTTAAAGAGTTCCGGCCATTTTTCCCAGCCGAAAGGCGGGTCAAGAAACACGACATCAAATTTCAGGCTGCTTTGCTGCAGAAACGGCAGCGCATCCTGCCTGACTACCCGCAAGCGATCCTGCAGGCCGAACTCCTGCGCCTGACGCTGCAATGCGGCAGCCGTCTGCGCATGGATTTCGCATAGACAGACCGATTGTGCGTTTCGCGATGCCGCCTCAAAACCCAGCGCCCCGCTGCCGGCAAACAAATCCAGCACCGCAAGGCCACTCAAATCCTGTCCCAGCCAGTTAAACAGCCGCTCGCGCACGCTGTCGGCAGTCGGGCGCAGGCCGGCGGCATCGGCGAAAACAAGCTGCCTGCCGCGGCAGCTGCCGCCGATAATGCGGACGCGGTTACGGTGTTTGGCGTGGTGTTTTTCGGTTTTCTGGCGGGTCATTTCAGGCTGCTTTCGGCAATCGCTATCAAACGGTCGGGGCGGCATTATAGTCAAAGCGCCCACCCCATGCCCGTCTTTTCAGGCTGCCTGAAACGTCAATACCGCTTCTTGCCGCAGCAGCCGGCCTTATTGGCAGGTGCGACGCCCAAGGCAGCCTGAAAACATTTTTCAGGCTGCCTCATGCTTTTCAGGCTGCCGTGCAAACGCGCGGCCGGCGGCGTTTACCTATATAATCCGCCCTTTTCGCCAGCCGCACTGCCCGTTATGACCGACGAAACTCCGAACAATCCGCCGCCCGCCAAAACCGCTGCGCCGCCGCGCAAACGCCGCTGGCTGCGGCGCTTGGCGCTCACTTTGCTGCTGTTGGTGGCGGTGCTGGCCGCCGCCCTGGTCTGGCTGCTCGGCAGCCATTCCGGCCTGCGGTTTGCCGCGTTCAAGATTCCGTCGTGGTTCGGCGTCGGCATCCGTGCCGAAAAACTGCAGGGCACGGTATGGGGCGGCTTTCAGGCCGACGGTCTGACCGTGCAGACCGAAGGGGCGGACGTTGCCGTCAGCCGCGCCGTATTCGCGTGGAAGCCAAACGAACTCTGGCAGCGCCATCTGCACATCAGCCGCATCGAAGCGGGCGACATCGACATCCAAACCAAACCCACGCCGCCCAAACCCGAATCAAAAGAACCTTTCAGGCTGCCTGAAAACCTCAATCTGCCGCTGAGCATCGACATCGACAGCATCCGCGCCGGCAAAATCACCATCGGCAAAAAGCACAGCGAAATCCTCGGCGGCCTGCAGGCCGGTTATCACTACAACCATCTCGAACACCTGCTCGACATTCCCAGCCTGAAAACGCCGTGGGCCGACAACCAGGGGCGCTTCTCGCTCACCGCCGACTCGCCTTTCGCCCTGCAGGGCACGCTCGATTCCAAAGGCGAACTCGAAGGTATCGCCATCGACAACCACCTGCTGCTCTCCGGCACCCTCGAAAACACCGTTCTGAACACCCACATCATCGGCAAAGACGTCTCGCTGCATGCCGATACCCGCGTCAAGCCGTTTGCCGACGACTTGGGCGACATGATCGGCCACATCAAACTCGAAGGCAGCAACATCAATCCCAAAGCCTTTATGGCCGGCCTGCCCGCGGCCAATCTCACCTTCAAGGCATCGGTGCTGCCGCGCACCGGCGGCGGCAATATTGCGCTCGACGGCGACATCAGCCTGCTCAACAGCAAACCCGCCGCCATCGACAACAACGGCATTCCGGTGCAGGAACTGACCGCCAACTTTACCATCGACCAAAACGGTCTGATCGACGTTGCCGCCGCCGATCTTGCCCTGATTAAAAACGGCAAAATCTCGCTGGCCGGCACCGTCGATACCGAAAAAGAGCGGCTCAAACTCAATACCCGTCTCAGCAGCCTTACTGCCGCCGACCTGCTCACCACCCCGCTGGCCGGCACACTCAACGGCAACATCGCCTTTAGCGGCAGTTTTGCCGAACCGCAGGCCAAATGGCAGCTCAATGCGTGGAATACCGACAGCACCGGCAATGTCAAGCTCGCCACTGACACCAAAAACCGCCAACGCACCGTTATCATCGAAAATGGCCGCATCGCGCCCAAAGACGGCGGCAGCCTGCAGCTTTCAGGCAGCCTGGCGCTGTTTAAAGAACATGCCCTGCAGGCGCAGCTGCGCAGCGAGCGTTTCAACCCAGCCAAAATCGATGCCGCCTGGCCGGCCGGCAACATCAACGGCAGCATCAAACTCGACGGCAGAATCGCCGACCAGGTTTTCCACAGCGACCTGCAGTTCGCCTCGTCGCAGCTTTCCGGCGCCAATCTCAGCGGCGGCGGCAAAGTCTCTTACGAACAAGGCTATTTGAGCCGTGCCGATTTGTCGGTACGGCTGGGCAGCAACCTGATCGACACCAAAGGCAGCTTCGGCCGCCGCGGCAGCGTGCTGCGCCTGAACATCGACGCGCCCAATCTCGCCCAATTCGGTTTCGGCCTCGAAGGGCTGCTCAACGCCAAAGGCACGCTCACCAGCACCGACAACGGCTGGACGAAAATCGATGCCGCTCTCGATGGCCAGGCACGCAGCCTGAAAGTGCCGGGCGCCGTGCAAATCGGTCGCGTCGATTTCAGGCTGCACGGCTCGCCCGACCCGCAGCGCCCGCTCGACATCGATCTCAAAGGCCAAAACATCCTGGCCGGCAGCACCGACATCGACCAAGTCGACCTGACCTTAAAAGGTACGCTGCGCCGCCACAACATCCGCGGCACAGGCAGCCTGAAAATCGACGGCAAACCGCTCAAAGCCCAGCTGGCGGCCGACGGCGGGCTGAACGAGCAAAACCAGTGGCACGGCAGCGTCGGCACCCTCAACACTTCCGGCGCCCTTAATCTGAGCCTGCAAAACCCGCTCACGCTCGAAGCCGGCAAAGAGCGCGTTTCCCTCAGCAGCGCCCGCTGGCGCGCACTCGGCGGCAGCCTGAATCTGGAACGCTTCGTGTGGGACAAAAAAAGCGGCCTTTCCGCCAAAGGCAGCGCCGACAACCTTCATTTTGCCGAACTGCACAATTTCTACACCCCGCCGGTCGAGCACAATCTGGTGCTCGCCGGCAACTGGGATTTGAGCTACAGCCAAAGCCCCAACGGCTATCTCAACATCAAACAGCAGGGTGGCGACATTACCCTGCCCACCAAACGCAAACAGGCGCTTAATCTCAGCAACTTCGTGCTCAACACCAATCTTACCGCCGGCGGCATCCGCAGCCGCTTCAGCGGCGACACCCGCTACGGCAAAGCCGCTGGCGAATTCGACATCCTGCAGGTATTCGGCGGCGGCCGCTTTGTCGAAGCGCCGATACAGGGCGCCGTGCGGCTTGACGCCCAAGAGCTGCAAACCCTGCGCAACCTGCTGCCCGCCGGCCAGACCATCCGCGGCAGCCTGAAAGGCGAAGCCCGCATCAGCGGCCGGCTCAACGACCCCAAATTCGACGGCACCATTACCGGCGAAGACCTGTTCTACCGCAACCGCGACGTCGGCGTGGTGCTGGCCGACGGCAAACTGCAATCCCGCCTGCAGGGCATGCGCTGGATTATCGACTCGCTCACCTTCCGCAACGGCGGCACCGTAACCCTCACCGGCAGCGCCGGCCTTACCGAAGGCAAAACCGACGTAAAAGCCAAAGTCGTTTTCGACCGCTACCGCCTGCTCGACAAACCCTCGCGCCGCCTGACCGTCAGCGGCAGCGCCGATGCCGGCTACGACGGTAGCCTGTTCACCCTCGACGGCAGCCTGAAAACCGACGAAGGCCGCTTCGGCTTCCAAGAAAGCAGCATGCCCGAGCTGGATGACGACGTCGTTATTCTCGGCGAAGCGGAAAAACCGCCCGCCACCGCCTTCCCGATGAACCTCAACCTCGTTTTCGACCTCAACGATGCCTTCCGCTTCAGCGGCAGCGGCCTGAACGTTACCCTCGGCGGCAAACTCAACATCAGCGCCCGCCCCGGCAGCAAAATGCAGGCGGTCGGCAGCGTCAACGTAATCAAAGGCCGCTACAAAGCCTACGGCCAGGACTTGGTGATTAAAAAAGGCGTGGTTTCCTTCGTCGGTCCGCTCGACAAACCCACGCTCAACATCCGCGCCGAACGCCGCAATTCGCCGGTGGGCGCCGGCGTGGAAGTGCTCGGCAGTCTCGACAAACCGCGCGTAAGCCTGGTTGCCAACGAAGCGATGAGCGAAAAAGACAAGCTCTCCTGGCTGATTCTCAACCGCGGCAGCAGCGGCAGCAGCGCCGACGAAGCCGCGCTTGCCACCGCCGCCAGCGCCTGGCTCGCCGGCCGCGTCAACGACAAAATCGGTCTGGTGGACGACTTCGGGCTGACCAGCCGCCAAACCCGCAACGCCCAAACCGGCGAAATGAACCCTGCCCAGCAAATCCTGACCTTCGGCAAACAGCTCACCCAAAACCTTTATCTCGGCTACGAAGTCGGGCTGGGCACCGCCAGCCAGTCGGTGAAACTGGTGTACCAGTTCAGCCGCTCTTTCCAGGCAGTCATCCGCGGCGGCACCGAAAGCTCCGGCGGCGAAGTGAAATACATCCACCGCTTCGACTAAACCCCTTTCAGGCTGCCTTTGGCTTTCAGGCAGCCTGAAAGCAGGTAGCTTGGGTTGCCAAACCCAACATTGACAAGGAATCTGACCGTATTGTTGGGTCTCGACCCAACCTACAGCACTGAAAGCCAAAGCAGCCTGAAAACCGGATTGGCGGTTTTCAGGCTGCTTTTTGCTGGGATGGTTCAGACTTTAGGACTCTTTCTTCTGCGGCACAATCGGGCAGACAAAATGGTAGGCGTCGATTTCAAAGCCGTGCTGGAAGTAAACGCGGTGGGCGTTGGCGCGCTCGCCGCCGACGCTGCTGTCCACCTGCATCTGGCCGATGCCCTGCTCGGCGGCAATGCGCTGCACTTCGTCGAGCAGGCGGCCGGCGTAGCCACGTTTGCGGCTTTCAGGCAGGGTAACCAGATCGTCGATATGGATGTGGCGGCCGCTGACCAGATTGGTGCGTTCGCGAAAACCGCATACTGCCACCGCGCTGTTTTTGCCGGCTTCAAAAATGCCGATCAGGCGGTAGCCTTCGCCGCGCTGCACCCCGTTTACCTGCGCGACAAACTGCTCGACGCTGCCGATCATCGGCCGCAGCACGCTCAGGGCGGCATAGGCGGCGGCGGTGTTGTCGGCGGCGATTTCGCGCAGCTGGCCGCTGGCATAGGCGGTTTTGCTGTCCGGTACTGCCTGTTGCAGCGGCGCCGCACCGCCCTGCTGCTCGGCCTGCAGGGTTTTGCCGTCGAGCACGCGCAAGTCGTTGTCGGCGGCAAAATCCATCAGAAAGCGGAACATGCTGGGATTGATTTCCTGCAGCTTGGCGTCGATGACCACGCAGCGGATTTTGTCCAGCAGCACGGGATGCACCCATTCATGGTAGGACAGGCGGTGGTCTTTGTTGAACGACGACAGGATGCCGCACAAACGCTCCGCCCAGTCGCTGGGGCGGAACACTTTGCCGTTGCTGGTGGTGCCGTGGATGATGACGGCGTCGGGATGTGGGGCGGACATATTTTTGCCGGACGGAAAAAAAGCGGAATTATAGTGTAAGCGCCGCCAAACCGCCATTGCCGCAACGGCGCGCACGAAAAAACCGTCTCAATTTGAGACGGTTTGGTATTTGGTTGCGGGGGCAGGATTCGAACCTACGACCTTCGGGTTATGAGCCCGACGAGCTACCATGCTGCTCCACCCCGCGTCTGAAGAAGGCGGAATATACGCGGTTTGGCGCAGGCCGTCAAGCGTTTTGACTGTAAGCGCGACAGACTGCAACCATTCGGGCTTTCAGGCTGCCTGAAAACCACGATACAAAGGCAGCCTGAAAACTCGCTTTGGCATTTTCAGGCTGCCTTTCTTGTGCGGCGGTTTTATTCCGCTGCGGTGTCGTCCGCTGCGGCGGGGACTTCGCCGGCGGTGCTTTCGCCCGCAGTTTCGGTGGCATCGTCTTCGACGTTTTCTTCTTCGGCCACCGGCTCCAGGCTGACCAGCTGTTCACCGTCGTCGAGATTGATCAGCTTGACGCCGGCGGCGGTGCGGCTGGTTTCGCGGATTTGTTCGACTTTGGTGCGGATCAGCACGCCGCCGCTGGTAATCAGCATCAGATCGTCGGAATCGCGCACCAGCGTGGCGGCAACCAGATCGCCATTTCGCTCGCCGGTATTGATGGCGATATTGCCTTGGCCGCCTTTGTTTTTGCGCGGGTAGCCGGCAATCGGGGTGCGTTTGCCGTAGCCGTTGGCGGTGGCGGTGAGCACCTGCAATTCGCTCTCTTCGGCTTCGGGGGCGAAGGTAATCAGGCTGACGATGCGGCCGTTTTCAGGCAGCCGCATGCCGCGCATGCCGCCGCTGCCGCGTCCGCTCGGGCGCACGCCGTGTTTGCCGCTGACGGGGGCGCCGTCGCTGTCGCCGCTTTCTTCGTCGCCGTCGTTCAGGCTGCCTGAAAGCTCGGTTTCGTCGCTTTCGGCATCGTCGTGCTCGCTGCTGCGCTCCCAGTATTCGTTGAAGCGGATGGCCTTGCCGAGATTGGAAAACAGCATGATGTCGTCGGCGCCGCCGGTTTTGGCTACGCCCACCAGACTGTCGCCTTCTTTCATGGCGATGGCTTTGATGCCCTGGCTGCGCACGTTTTTAAAGGCGGAAAGCTGGACTTTTTTCACCATGCCCTGCGCGGTGGCGAAGAAGACGTACTGGTCTTCGGGGAAATCGCGCACGGCAAGAATGGCGCTGACTTTTTCGTTTTCTTCGAGCTGGATAACGTTGTTAATCGGGCGCCCGCGGCTGTTGCGGCCGCCTTCGGGCAGCTTGTACACCTTAATCCAATGGCAGCGGCCGAAGCTGGTGAAGCACATCAGGTAATCGTGGGTGTTGGCGACAAACAGGCTTTCGATAAAGTCTTCGTCTTTGGTGGCGGCGGCCTGTTTGCCGCGCCCGCCGCGCCGCTGGGCTTGGTAGTCGGTGGTCGGCTGGGTTTTGATGTAGCCGCCGTGGGTGAGCGTAACCACCATTTCGCGCGGCGGAATCAGGTCCTCGTCGGCAATGTCGCCGCCGAAGGGGTTGATTTCGCTGCGGCGTTCGTCGCCGAAATTGTTTTTGGTTTCTTCCAGCTCTTCGCGGATGATTTGGGTGATGCGTTCGGGTTTGGCGAGAATGTCGATAAAGTCGATGATTTGCGCCATGATGGTTTTGTAGTCGGCAACGATGGTGTCTTGGTCGAGACCGGTCAGGTTGCGCAGGCTCATGCGCAGGATGGCGTCGGCCTGCAATTCGCTCAGATGGTAGCCGTCGCCGCGCAGGCCGAGATTTTCAGGCAGCCCTTCGGGGCGCGCCATCTGCATGTCCAAATCGGTGCGCGAGAGCATTTCGCCCACCAGGCCGGACTGCCACGGCCGCGCCAGTAGCCTGGCTTTGGCTTCGGGCGCGTCCGCGGATTCTTTGATCAGCTGGATCATTTCATCGATATTCGACAGCGCCACCGCCTTGCCTTCGGCAATATGGCCTTCGTGGCGGGCTTTTTTCAGGCGGTAGAGCGTGCGGCGGGTAACGACTTCGCGGCGGTGGCGCAGAAATTCGCTCAGGATTTGTTTCAGATTAAGCAGGCGCGGCTGGCCGTCCACCAGCGCCACCATATTGATGCCGAAGCTGTCTTGCAGCTGGGTGAGTTTGTAGAGCTGGTTCAATACCACTTCGGCGTTTTCGTTGCGTTTCAGCTCGATCACCACGCGCATACCGGATTTGTCCGATTCGTCGCGCAATTCGCTGATGCCTTCCAATACTTTATCGCGCACCAGCTCGCCGATTTTTTCCACCAGCTTGGCTTTGTTTACCTGATAGGGGATTTCATCGACGATAATCGCTTCGCGCTCGCCGTTTTTGCCGATGGGCTCGATATGGGTTTTCGCCCGCATCACTACGCGGCCGCGGCCGCTGCGGTAGCCTTCGCGCACGCCGGACAAGCCGTAGATGGTGGCGCCGGTGGGGAAGTCGGGGGCTTTGACGATGTCGATCAACTCATCAATATCGGTATCCGGTTCGGCCAGCAGTTTCAGGCAGGCATCAACCGTATCATTCAGATTGTGCGGCGGAATATTGGTGGCCATGCCCACCGCGATGCCTTCGGAGCCGTTTACCAGCAGCGCGGGGATGCGCGCCGGCAGAATCAGCGGCTCGCTTTCACTGCCGTCGTAGTTGGGGCCGAAATTAACCGTTTCTTCTTCGATGTCCGCCAGCATTTCGTGGGCGATTTTCGCCATGCGGATTTCGGTGTAACGCATCGCCGCCGGATTGTCGCCGTCCACCGAGCCGAAGTTGCCCTGCCCGTCGACAAACATATAGCGCAGGGAAAAGGGCTGCGCCATGCGCACGATGGTCATATACACCGCAAAATCGCCGTGCGGGTGGTATTTACCGATCACATCGCCGACCACGCGGGCGGACTTTTTATAGGCGCTGTTCCAGTTGTTTTTCAACTCGTGCATAGCGTAGAGCACGCGGCGGTGCACGGGTTTGAGACCGTCGCGCACATCGGGCAGCGCGCGCCCCACAATCACGCTCATCGCGTAATCGAGATAGGACTGGCGCATTTCGTCTTCTAGGCTGACGGCGATGGTCTCTTTGGCAAACTGGTGGTCGTTGGCGCTCATATTGCGGCGTTCCGAAAAAGCTGAAAACGCGCGATTTTACCATAAACCGCAAAAGGGAGCCTGAAAGCCCAGTTCAACGCTTTTCAGGCTGCCCAAACGCACAACAGGCCGCCCGCAGGCAGCCTGAAAACCAATAACCGGCAAGCTATTTCTTCGCCTTACCCGCTTTAGCCGGCGCTTTGGCTTTGGCCGCGGCAGCGGTTTTTAACGATGCCGGATTCACCCGAACCGATGCACGCAAATCGCACACGCCCTGATAATCCGGCGTTTCGCGGGCATACCATTCGCCGTCCATGCGTTTGCGCGACGCTTCCAAGTCTTTGAAACTTGGGCTGTCGGTGCGCAGGGTTTGGTAGTCAGTCTGCTGCGACTTGGGTAACTCGCTGCCCAGCCGCAGGCTCAGAATCGGCACCCGCTGTGCGGCTTTGTCGTAAAAGCCCAGATTATTCGGATTGCCGCGCGGCAGCGCCGCCAGATGCTCGATGCCCGCCACCACGCGGCCGACCACGGTAATCTGGCGGTCGAGATTGCGCGCCGGCTGGCCGATTACCACATACAGCTCGCTGGCGGTCGAACTGTCCGGCTCGTTGTTGCGCGCCGCGCCGACCATGCCGTAGCAATGCGGAATCCACGCCTCGCCGTCTTTCACCGCCACCGGAAAGCTGCCGGCATAACCGATTTGGTCAGATAACGCCGCCGGCTCTTTGTCTTCCAACGGTACGAAATTCAACCCCGCCAGCGGGCGGGCAAACTCCGGCGCCAGCTTGGCGGCGGCATGGCGCGGCAGTTTGCGCCGCTTGGCCGGGTTGTCGCCATCGGCATCGCCAAACTGGGCAACAAAATTATCCTGCACGCGGTACACGCTCAAGCCGTCGAAAAAGCGGCCGGCCGCCAGCAGCCGGATCTGCTCGGCATGGCGCGGCGCAAAATCTTCCGCCAGCTCGATCACCACCCGATTGCCGTTTTTCAGCGTGATATACACCAGATTGCGCTGGTCGATACTGCGCCACGCATCCGCCGGCGCCTCCTTCAGCACATCGGCGGCAGACTTGCGCTCAGGCGGATTATCGGCAGCGGCGGCGCTCACAACGGCAGCCAGCGCCAAAGCAACAGCGGCTTTCAACATGGTTTTTCTCCTGGATGTTTTCTGGGACTTTTCAGGCTGCCCGCACACGGCCGCAACCGCAGCGGCAGACGGCTTGAAATGTACTGACGGCACGGCACGCCGTCAAGGCAGCCTGAAAAACGAAAAGCAGCCTGAAACCCCGTTTGCAAGGTTTTCAGGCTGCCTTTTACTGCATCAAAGCGAAAACAGCTTAACGCGGTGCAACCATATCCGCAGGCACGACCAGTTGGTCAAACTCTTCTCCAGTCAGCAAACCCAGCTCGATGGCAGTTTCGCGCAGGGATTTGTCGTTTTTGTAGGCGGTTTTGGCGACTTTGGCGGCGTTTTCGTAGCCGATTTTGCGGTTGAGCGCGGTAACGAGCATCAGCGAGTGGTGCAGGAAGTAGTCGATTTTTTCGGGCACGGGCTCGATGCCGACGGCGCAGTTTTCGTTGAAGCTGTTGCAGGCGTCGCCCAAGAGGCGCACGGATTGCAAGAGGTTATACGCAATCATGGGCATGTAAACGTTGAGCTCAAAATTGCCCGAGGCGCCCGCCATGCCGATGGCGACGTCGTTGCCGAACACTTGGCAGCACACCATGGTCATGGCTTCGCATTGGGTGGGGTTGACTTTGCCGGGCATGATGGACGAGCCAGGCTCGTTTTCGGGGATTTTGATTTCGCCCAGGCCGCAGCGCGGGCCGGAGGCGAGCCAGCGGATGTCGTTGGCGATTTTGTTCAGGCTGGCGGCAAGGGTTTTGAGTGCGCCCGAGGCGTACACGGCGGCGTCGCGTCCGGCAAGGGCTTCAAATTTGTTCGGCGCGGTTACAAACGGCAAACCGGAAAGTTCGGCCAAACGTGCGGCGGCTTTGGCGGCGTATTCGGGGTGGCTGTTCAAACCTGTGCCGACGGCGGTACCGCCCAAGGGCAGTTCGTACAGGCCTTTGAGCGCGTCTTGCAGGCGGTCGAGACCGTGGTCAAGCTGGGAAACGTAGCCGGAAAATTCCTGGCCCAAAGTCAGCGGCGTGGCGTCTTGCAGGTGGGTGCGGCCGATTTTGACGATGGGGGCGAAGGCTTGGGCTTTTTTGTCCAGCGTGTCGCGCAGGGCTTTGACGGCGGGAATCAGCAGGCGGTTGATTTCAATCGCGGCGGCGACGTGGATGGCGGTGGGGAAGCTGTCGTTGGTCGATTGCGCGTGGTTCACATGGTCGTTGGGATGCACGGGTTGGTACGCCGCCAAGCCAGTGCCTGCGATTTCGTTGGCGCGGTTGGCCAAGACTTCGTTCATGTTCATATTGGACTGCGTGCCCGAACCGGTTTGCCATACCACCAGCGGGAATTGGCCGTCGAGCTTGCCCGCAAGCACATCATCGGCAGCCTGAACAATCAAATCCGCCTGCTCCTGTTTGATGCGGCCGAGCGCGGCATTGGTGTGCGCGGCGGCTTTTTTCACCAGCGCCATCGCGTGAATCATCGGCTGCGGCAGGGTTTCGCCGCCGATTTTGAAATTCTGGCGGCTGCGCTGGGTTTGCGCGCCCCAGTAGGCTTCAGACGGCACTTCTACATTGCCCATGGTGTCGTGTTCGGTACGGGTGCTCATAGGGTTTCTCCTGTAATGGGTTGGGGGAAAACTACACTGTGTTACAAGGCAATGATTATAGCGCTTTCAGGCTGCCTGAAAACTCGGCGCGGCAAAATAAGCGCCAAAGCGCCCGCCGGTATGGTTTCGCCAGGTTTCAGGCTGCCTGAAAAAGCAGCCTGAAAACACGATTGGCGTTTTCAGGCTGCTTTTGCCTTTGGCTTTAGGCGACTTTTTCAAAGGTCTGCACCGTTACTTCGTCGCTGATATCGACCAGCTGCGGCACGATGCGGGTGAAGTGTGCAGATGCGGAATGGGCGTCCAAATCGGCTTGGGTTTGCCAAAATTCGATAAAGCTGAATTTGTTGCCGTCGGCTTTGTCTTGAAACAGCTCGTAGGACACGCAGCCTTTTTCCTGACGGGTGGCGGCGATCAGATCGGCGCACAACTCTTGAAAGCGCGCGGCCTGGCCGGCTTTGACTTGGAAGCGGGCAAGTACGGTAAGCATGGTTTTTCCTTTCGCAAGGGTTAGGTCGGGCGGCCATTATGGCACGGGCGCCGGCAGCCTGAAAGCGGTTTTCAGGCTGCCTGATCAACGGCGGGAACAACGTTCAAATAACGCAGCGCCAGATGCTGTTTTTCCGCGTCCAGCGCGCTGATAGCAGCCTGAATCGTGCTGCGCGGGGCGATTTCCAGCGGGATGCCGGTAGCGCGCGCCACCAGCGGCAGGCCGTCCACACGCACCAAATCTTCCCGGAGCACTTGGGCGCGCACTTCGCGGATTTGCTGCTGTTCGAGATAAACCAGCGACCAATAGGCTTCCATGGTGTCCTGAAACTCGCGGTAGGCGGCGTGGGCGCTCTCAAAGGCGCCGACGGCGGCAAACAGGCCGTCGCGGTTGTCGGCATAGCGCGGGGCAGTGTCGGGCAGCAGCAGGGAAGCGAGCTGCTGCTGGTTGATGCAGTCGGCGGCGCGGCGCAGCGGCGATGTGAACCAGCCGTAGTGGCTCAGATTCATGCCGGTGTGCGCTTCGCTGCGGGTGGACATCCGCACCCGCCCGCCGGCAGCCTGAACGCGGAAAATGGCGGGCAGATCGTGCTCGTCGAGCATTTTCGCCCAAGTGCTGTTGGCCAGTATCATCATTTCGCTGACTAGGGTGTCGATGGGCGAACCGCGCTCGCGCTTGGCCACGGCTACGCGGCCGTCTTCCTGCAGCCGCACGCTGTAGTCGTAGCGTTTGACGGTGTTTTCTTCAAAACGGTCGCGCTGCTTTTGCAATTCCTGCGCCAGCGTGAAAAGGTAGGCCAGATCGGCATGGTGGGGAAAGGAGCCGGCCGCAGCTTCGGCAGCGCTGGTGCCGGTTTCGCTGTTAAACAGCGGCTCGATGGCCTGGATACGCAGATTGCAGCCGATGGCCACGCGCTCGATACGGCTGCCGGCATAGGCAGCCTGAAAATCGGGGGAGATGTCGAAATAAATGCTGAAAGCGGGGCGGATATGGCCTTCGTCCAAACTAAAAGCGGCAATCCAGTTGTCCGGCAGCATGGTGATTTTGCCGCCCGGGTAGTAAACCGTGCTTTGGCGCGCGGCAACCAGTTTTTCGATATCGCTGCCTGCAGCCAGCGCCAGTGTGGGCGCGGCGATGTGGATGCCGACGCGGCGGCGGCCGTCGCCCAAATCCTGCAGCGACAGGGCATCGTCCACTTCGGTGGTGTCGTCGTCGTCAATCGAAAAGGCGCTGATGCCCGCGGCCAGCGGCAATTCGGGCAGCGGCGGCAGCGGAATCTGCGGTGCGGCAGTGCCGTTTGGAAAATGGGCGAAGGCAAAACCTTCGTACAGATACTGCGGCAGCGACGCAATGCCGCCGGTGCGCCGCGCCAGCCCGTAGGCATCGGTTTTCAGCGCATCGGCCGCCTGGGTGAACGCTTTGTAGGCGGGCGACTGCTTGTCGGGCGCATACAGAATCTGTTTCAACTCGGCGGCCACGCCCTCGGGCAGGCTGCCTTCCTGCAACTCTTGCGACCAGGCGGCAATCTGCGCTTCCTGCTGCTTTTTGCGCTCGATGGCGGCCAGCGCCTGCTGCAAAACGTCGGCCGGCGCAGCCTTAAACACGCCTTTGCTTTTTTTGTAGAAATAGGCGGGCGCGGCATACAGCGCCATCAGCGTTGCCGCCAGCTGCACCTTGCCGTAGCCCGCGCCGAAATATTCGGCGGCGGCGTGCTCGGCGGTAAATTCGTCGCCGCCGCAGCTTTCCCACAAGAGATCGGTGTCGATTTGCGTCGCTTCTTCCTGGGCGCGCTCGAGAAAATCAGCCATATCGCCGTCAAACTCGGCAAAGACGTTGGCGGCTTTGATTTTGGCGCGCTTGCCGTGCTGGGTTTGCGCCTGATAGGTGGCGTCGGACTTCTGGATAACGGCGGCGGCTTTGAATTTGCCGCCTTCTTCGTAAAAAATATTCATGGCGCAGGCGCGGGCAGATGGCAAAAAGGGAGCGATTATAGTGAAGAAGCCCCGCCGCCGCCGAAAAATTGTTTGAGAAAAGTCAAACCAAGCCAGCGCGGCGCCCGGCAGCCTGAAAATTGGAACTGAAAATGCTGCAGATGCTGCGCCCGCAATCATGCCCGCACCAACACAGCAACGAAGGAACAACATGGCTCACATTTTCTGGACCGCCGACCTGAACACCGGCTTTGGCGAAATCGACAAACAACACCAGCAAATGGTTTTATACATCAACGAATTGAACGACGCATTTGAAAAAAGCGGCGCCAGCTGCGAAGACATCGGCAAAGTGCTTTTTGACCTTATCAGCTGCTCGATGAACCATTTTGACTACGAAGAAACCATGATGGAGCGCTCGGGCTACGCGCTAACCGAGCCGCACCGCCGCGTGCACCAGAATTTCGCCAACAAGCTGATGGAATACCAAGGCCGCCTGCTCGCCGGCGAAGACATCAAAGACGAACTGCTCAACAGCCTCGACGGCTGGCTGTTCCGCCACATCCGCCTGAACGACCGCGGCTATATCGACAGCGTCCAAGCCGCCGGCCTGTATAACGACGAAGACTTTGCCGCCGCCATCCCCGATGCGCCGCAGCCGTCAAACTGGCAGCCTGAAAGCGCCGCCGCCCCAAGCACCGAAGAGACTACCGGCGCAAACATGGTGTTTACCGACATCCGCGAAACCACGCCGCCCGCCGCCGAAACGCCCGCCGAAGCCCCCCGCCCCGCCGGCGGCTGGGCATCCGCCGATTTTGCCTAAGCGCCCTACCCTTGCCGTTTGGCGACGCTTGCAGGCAGCCTGAAAACGTTTTGCCCAAGCAGCCTGAAACGGTTTTTGCCGTTTCAGGCTGCTTTTAAGCACCCGCTTGCCGCATCCCCCATCCGGCAGCCTGAAAACATTTGCCTGCCGGCTGCTGAAACAGTTGAAACGGCGGCGCAGCACAGTTATAGTCCGCCACACTTTCATTTTTCATTGATCCCGCACCGAGGAAAACACCATGAGCGATTTGAATCTCAATAAAGAATCCGAACAGCCCGATTCGCAAAGCCTGGCCGCCCAAGCCCAAGCGGCCGGCGAAGCCGCCGAGCGGGTTATCGCCGAAGATGCCGCGCGCGCCGCCGCGCAAAACACCGCATCCGCCGCCGTATCCGCCGACGATGCCAATCTGGCGATGCTCGCGCATCTGCTGAGCATTGTTTTCGGCTTTATCGCGCCGCTGATTATCTGGATGATCAGCAAAGACCAGCCGCAAAAAGGCTTTGTTGCCGACCAGGCCAAAGAAGCGCTGAATTTTCAGATTACCGTTATCATCGCCCTGTGTATTGCCGGTGTGCTAATGGTGGTTTTTATCGGTATTCTCCTTGTTCCGATGATTCTGGTTGTTAATTTTGTGCTGTGCATTCTCGCCGGCTTGAAAGCGCGCGAAGGTGTCGCCTACCGCTATCCCTTTACCCTGCGGCTGCTCAAATAAGCGCCGCGCCCAAGCAGCCTGAAAACCCTTTTTGCGGTTTTCAGGCTGCTTTTTTGCACGACACGCCACCAGATGCCGGGAAATCCATATAATCTAAACACTTTTCGCCACACTCCCCACCATGCCCTTGTTCCCCTTTCCCGCCCCGCGCCTGCCCACCGCCGGCGAGCGCGCGCTGATCGAGCCGCTGTTCGGCGGCGTAATCGACTGCAACCGCTTGCGGATTTACCGCCGCCGCTACCTGCCCTTTCAGGCTGCCGCCACCGCGATGGCGCCCAACGGCGCGCTGTATTTCCCGCAGCCCAAGCGCGGCGGCGGGCTGTATTGCACCGATTTTTCGCAGCAACCGCCCACCATGCAGGCGCTGTTTGTCCACGAATGCGTGCACGTTTGGCAGCACCGCTTGGGCTATCCGGTGCGCCTGGCCGGCCTGCTGCTGGCGCTCTCGGGCGGCTACCGCCAACGCGCCGCCTACCGCTACCGCCATCTGCTGGGCGAAAACCGCCGTTTCTGCCAGTTCAATATGGAGCAGCAGGCCGATATGGTGGCCGACTATTTTCTTGCCGAGCGCCACGGTAAGGGCGCGCCGCCCGAATTGCGCCGCCTGCTCGCGCCGTTTCTCGCCAACCCTGCCGACCGCAGCCTGCTGCCCGCCCTACCGCGCCTGCGGGCAAAAGGGTTTTAAACGGCACCAAGGCAGCCTGAAAACCAAATTCCGTTTTCAGGCTGCTTTTTGTTGCCGCCGCCCCAACTGCCGCCAATCCCGCCGATAGCACGCCCCGCCGCCGCTTGCGGCTATAATGCCGCCTTTGCCGAACGAAGCCGAAAGGAATGCCGTGAAAATCCCGCCGCTGCCCCTGCTGCTGGCGCTGGCCGCCTGCCAAAGCCCGCTGCCGCAAAACTTCGCCGTACAGTCGCTGCAGCTGGTGGTGTACCGTGACGGCGCCGGCCGGCCGCAGATTCCCAAGCCGCTCAACGCCGGCGAAAAACGCCGCGCCGGCTGGCAAAACTGGCTTGCCGCCCACCGCGGCCAATGGCAGCGCGGCGCCGGCCAAACCGCCGCCGGCGCCACCCTGTGGTGCGCGCAATGGCAGGATAGCAAAGGCGAGCAGCGCATCTGCAACCGCGACAATCAGGCGCTGGTGTGGTTCGGCACCGGCGTATTGCGCGACCCGCAGGCCATCGCCGAAGCCAACAAAATCTGGATCGGCCGCGGCCAGAGCGTCTCCCCGTTTTAACCCGTTTTGAAAGCCCTTATGAATATCCGCATCGGACAAGGCTACGACGTCCACCGCCTGACTACAGGCCGCCCGCTGATACTCGGCGGCGTGCATATCCCCCACGAAACCGGCCTGCTCGGCCATTCCGACGCCGACGCCCTCTTACACGCGCTCACCGACGCCCTGCTCGGCGCCGCCGGCCTGGGCGACATCGGCAGCCACTTCCCCGACACCGCCGCCGAATTTGCCGGCGCCGACAGCCGCGAGCTTTTGCGCCGCGCCTACGCCGCCGTGCGCCAAGCCGGCTGGCAGGCGGTCAATGCCGACTGCACCATCATCGCCCAGCGCCCCAAACTCGCGCCGCACATCGCCGCCATGCGCGCCAATATCGCCGCCGACCTGGCGCTGCCGGTTTCCTGCGTCAATATCAAAGGCAAAACCAACGAAACCCTCGGCTATCTCGGCCGCTGCGAAGCCATCGAAGCGCAGGCCGTGGTGCTGCTGCAGGCAGCCTGAAAGCCAAGCGGTTTTCTACCCTTTCAGGCTGCCTAAAACCCCAACCCGTCCCAACAAACGAGCAAACCATGAATATTCTGATTACCGGCGCCGCCGGCTTTATCGGCTCGCATACCGCCGTCGAACTGCTGGCCGCCGGCCACTACACCGTCCTGCTCGACAACTTCAGCAACTCCTCGCCAGCAGTGCTGGAGCGCATCGCCGAAATCAGCGGCCGCCGCGCGCCGTTTTACCAGGGCGACATCCGCGACCGCGCCCTGCTGCGCCGCGTGTTTGCCGAGCAGCAAATCGACAGCGTGATCCACTTTGCCGCGCTCAAAGCAGTGGGCGAGAGCGTACAAAAACCGCTCGAGTATTACGACAACAACGTCTCCGGCAGCCTGGTTTTGTTTGAAGAAATGGCCGCCGCCGGCGTGTTTTCGATCGTGTTCAGCTCGTCGGCCACCGTGTACGGCAATCCGGCGCGGGTACCGATCGACGAAACCATGCCCACCGGCGCCACCACCAATCCCTACGGCACGTCCAAGCACATCATCGAAACCGTGCTGCGCGATCTGGCCGCCGCCGATGCGCGCTGGAGCGCCGTGCTGCTGCGCTATTTCAACCCCATCGGCGCCCACCCCGGCGGGCGCATCGGCGAAGACCCCAAAGGCATCCCCAACAATCTGCTGCCCTATATCTGCCGAGTCGCCGCCGGCACGCTGCCCGAATTGTCGGTATTCGGCAGCGACTACCCCACGCCCGACGGCACCGGCGTGCGCGACTACATCCACGTTGTCGATCTCGCCCGCGGCCACCTGAAGGCGCTCGAAGCCAAAGCCGGCCGCAGCGGCGTACACACCTACAACCTCGGCACCGGCCGCGGCTATTCGGTGCTGGAAGTGGTACGCGCCTTCGAGCGCGCCAGCGGCTGCAGCATTCCCTACGCGCTCAAACCGCGCCGCGCCGGCGACATTGCCCAATGCTACGCCGACCCCGCCCGCGCCGCCGCCGAATTGGGCTGGCAGGCGCAATACGGTCTCGACGACATGATGCGCGACAGCTGGAACTGGCAGCGCAACAACCCCGAAGGCTACGGCAGCCGCTAAGGCTTTCCAAGCCGCTTTCAGGCAGCCTGAAAACCGTTTTGCCGCCCGCCGCACCTTTCAGGCTGCCTGCGGCCCATCCCGTCAAACCCACCCACCCGAAAGTTTCCCATGCTGCAACCCTACACCCTGCTGCACGCCGCCTGCCCCGCCGGCCAAATCGAAAATCTCTACATCCCCGCCCAGGGTACGCCGCGCGGCGTTGCCATCGTACACCATCCCAACCCGCTGCAGGGCGGCACCTTTACCAACAAAGTCGCGCAAACCGCCGCCAAAGCGCTCGCCCAGCTCGGCTTTCACTGCTACCTGCCCAATTCGCGCGGCACCGGCAACAGCGAAGGCGAGCACGACTACGGCGCCGGCGAGAGCGACGACATGGCCGCGCTGGCCCAATGGGCGAAACAGCGCCACCCCGAAGCGCCGCTGCTGGTGCTGGCCGGCTTTTCCTTCGGCGGCTATGTTGCCACCCTCGCCGCCGAGCGCGTGCAGCCCGATTTGCTGCTGCTTATCGGCGCCGCCCTCGGCCACTACAAAGATCGCACCCCCGCCCCGAGCGCGCCCAAGCCCGAGCACACCCTGCTGGTGCACGGCGCCGCCGACGAAGTCGTCGCCCTGCAAAACGTGCTTAACTGGGCGGCGCCGCAAAACCTGCCGGTAATCGTGCTGCCCGAAGCCAGCCACTTTTTCCACGGCAAACTGATTCCCCTGCGCGACACCCTGCTGCGCTTTATCCCGCCGCTGCTGGAAGCGGCCTGAAAGCCGTCCGCGCGTTAAACCCAAAGCAGCCTGAAAGCCGGTTTTGCGCTTTTCAGGCTGCTTTTTGGGATTCCGACAGAATGCGGAACAACAACCCCTACCGCCCCCCGCGTAGGCGGGAATCTTGGTCAAACGTGGGCGGCGGTTGATTTACCGAATGCTGCCCAAAGTCCGAAAAAGCCAAAGGCAGCCTGAAACCGTTTTCAGGCTGCCTTTTTCTGCCGCCGCGGCAAACGGAGCGCGACAATTTTCCGTCTGCCGTTTACAATCGCTCCCCTTTCAGGCTGCCATCAAGGCCCGCCGTCCCTTACTTCAGGAGAAAATCGTGAATATCGAAAAACCCGATCCCTATGCCGCCCCGCAGAGCTTCGAAACCGAAGCGTTTGTCGAAGTCGATATCGCCCCGCCGCTGCGGCGCATCGGTGCCTATCTGCTGAATACACTGTTTCAGATACTGGCGATGATCCCGCTGATTATTGCCATCGCCAGCGTCGTCAGACAATCACAGGTTTTGGATATGGAGCTGGTCATCCGGCAAAACAGCGGCTTACTGCTGCTGGGTGCGGTACTGCTGTTTGCGCTGGGCATTGTCCAGGCCGCGCTGTTGACCTCCCGCGGCCAGTCGCTGGGCAAAATGATCTGCCGCCTGAAAGTGGTGAAAACCGACGGCAGCGATGCCGGCTTTGTCGGCGCGGTACTGCTGCGCGAAATTGTGTTTTGGGTCGGCATCGCCATTGCCGGCGGCATTATCAGCGCCCTCACCGGCTGGCAAGACAACTGGCTAAACAATCTGGCCATGCTGGTCTGCCTGGTGCAGCTGTGCGTTGGCAACCGCCGCACCATCCAAGACATGCTGGCCGGCACGGTGGTGATCAAACTGCCGCCCAAATACTGAGCCTGCCAAACTTTTCAGGCTGCCTGCCCGCCACGGCAAGGCAGCCTGAAAAGGCTCAAGCCAAAAGCAGCCTGAAAGCCGGTTTTGCGGTTTTCAGGCTGCTTTTTTTGTTGTGTGAATGCTGTCAGCAAAATTCGTCGGCGGCGCTTTGCTGCAGGCGGTAGAGCAAATCGAGCGCTTGGCGCGGGGTGAGTTCGTCGGGTTTGAGCGCGGCGATTTCCTGCAGCAGGGGATGGGCGGGAGCGGTGCTGTCGCCGGCAGCGGCGGTTTTCAGGCTGCTTTGCTCGGCGGCGGGTGGCGGGGCGAACATATCAAGCTGCGGGCGCTGGGCGCCGGACTGGGCTTCGAGCGCTTCGAGATGCTTTTGCGCGGCTTTGAGCGCGGCGGCGGGCAGGCCGGCGAGTTTGGCGACGGCGATGCCGTAGCTTTTCTCGGCGGGGCCGGCTTCGATATGGTGCAAAAACACGATGTCCTGCCCTTCTTCCAGCGCGCTCAGGTGCATATTGACGGCGGCGGCATGCTGCTCGGGCAGGCGGGTCAGCTCGAAATAGTGGGTGGCAAACAGGCTGAAGGACTGGTTTTTCTGCAGCAGGTGTTCGGCAACGGCCTGCGCCAGCGCCAGGCCGTCGAAGGTGGAAGTGCCGCGGCCGACTTCGTCCATCAGCACCAGCGACTGCGCCGTGGCGTGGCGCAGGATGTAGGCGGTTTCGCTCATTTCGACCATAAAGGTCGAGCGGTTGGCGGCCAGATCGTCGGACGCGCCGATGCGGGTGAAAATCTGATCGACGGGGCCGATGCGGGCGGCGTCGGCGGGGATGAAGCTGCCGGTGTGCGCCAGCAGCACGATGTGGGCGACTTGGCGCATATAGGTGGATTTGCCGCCCATATTGGGGCCGGTAATCAGCATCAGGCGGCGGCGCTCGTCCAGCCGCGTGTGGTTAGGCGTGAAGCGGGCGACCTGCATTTCGACCACCGGATGGCGGCCGTTGTCGATTTCGATGCAGGGGTAATCGACAAACTGCGGCGCGCGGTAGTCGTGCTCGACGGCAAAACGGGCAAAGCAGCACAGCACATCGAGCGCGGCGGCGGCTTTGGCGCTTTGCTGCAGCAGGGGCAGCTGCTCCTGCAGTTCCTGCACCAGCGCTTCGTAGAGCCGTTTTTCCAGCGCCAGAGCTTTTTCCTGCGCGTTTAGGACTTTGTCTTCAAATTCTTTGAGCTCGGGGGTGATGAAGCGCTCGGCATTTTTCAGGGTTTGGCGGCGCTGGTAGTCGGCGGGCGCGTCGGCAGCCTGAACTTTGGACAGCTCGATATAAAAGCCGTGCACGCGGTTGAATTCCACTTTCAGGGTAGAAAGGCCGGTGCGCTCGCGCTCGCGTGCTTCCAGCGCCAGCAGAAATTCGTCGCCGTGGTTTTGGATGCGGCGCAATTCGTCGAGCTCGGCGTGAAAGCCGTGGTTGATGACGCCGCCTTCGCGCAGCCACACCGCCGGCTCGGGCAATATGGCAGCCTGAAGACGCTCGGCAATGGTTTTGCCCTGCGGAAAAATATCGGCCAGGGTGTCTAAAAGACTGCTTTCAGGCAGCCTTAACTCGTCCAGCGCCAGCAAACTGTCGCGCAGGCCGGACAAATCGCGCGGGCGGGCGGTGCCGACGGCGATGCGCGCGGCGATGCGTTCGATGTCGGCAATGTTTTTCAGGCTGCCCTGCAGCGCGGCGTAGTCGTTTTGCAGCGCGGCAACGGCTTCCTGGCGGGTGCGGATGCGGCCGCGGTCGCGCAGCGGGTGGTGCAGCCATTGGGCGAGCAGGCGGCTGCCCATATTGCCGGCGCAACGGTCGAGCACCGAAAACAGCGTCGGCTCTTTTTTGCCGCCGAGCGTGGCGGTGATTTCGAGATTGCGGCGGGTGGCGGCGTCCATGCCGATGTATTGCGCTTCGGTTTCCAGCGTCAGGCTGTCCAAGTGCTTGGGCAGGCGGGTTTGGGTGTGGCGGATGTAGTTCAAGAGCGCGCCGGCGGCGCCGATAGCATCGTCGTGCAGCCCCATTTCCAGCCCGAAGCCGCGCAAGTCTTGGCTGGCGAAATAACCGGTGAGCAGGGCAAAACCGCTGTCGGGCGCAAATTGCCAGCCGTGCAGGCGGGTAACGGGGGTGTTTTCAGGCAGCCTGAAAGCGTCGGCGTCATCGTCCGGCACCAGCACTTCGGCCGCCTGCAGCCGCGCCAGCTCGTCGGCCAGCCGCGCCGGCGCGGTGGTTTTGACCTTAAACTCGCCGCTTTGCAGCGACACCCAGGCCAGCGCGATGCGGTTTTTGTATTTTTTGTGGCGGAACACCGCGGCGGTGCGGTTGGTTTCCTTGTCTTCCAGCAGCGCCGAATCGGTGAGCGTGCCCGGGGTAACGATGCGCACCACTTCGCGCGCCACCGGCCCTTTGCCCGCGCCCACTTCGCCCACCTGCTCGCAGATGGCGACGCTGCGCCCCATCTTCACCAGCCGCGCCAGATACTGCTCGACCGAATGGTGCGGCACGCCCGCCATCTTCACCGGCTCGCCGTTTACCTGGCCGCGGGTGGTCAGGGTGATGTCCAGCAGTTTCGCCGCTTCGACGGCATCGTCGACAAACAATTCGTAAAAGTCGCCCATGCGGTAAAACAGCAATTTGTCCTGATGCTGCGATTTGATGTCGAAATACTGCTGCATCATCGGGGAAACGGCGGATTTGGTGCTCATCTTCGGCTCGCGGTGGGGAAAACGGCGGATTATAGCAAGCGGCGGCAGCAGCCGCTGCGGCGAAGGCAGCCTGAACAAAAGGCAACCTGAAACGGCAGATGCAACATCCGCCCGCCGAGCATGACGACGGCAGGCACCGTTTTGGTGCGCGGTGCGCACCCTACCGCCGCTGAAAGCGCAACCCTGCCTTTCAGGCTGCTTTTTTGCCAAACAGCTTCTTAAGCTATAATCGCCGCCTTTTGTTTCGGAGCGATGCCGATGAAATTCACTCGTTTGCTTCTGCCGGCGGCCGCGGCGCTGCTGCTGGCAGGCTGTTTCGGCGGCGGTGGCGGCCGCCACCGTCCGGGTAGCGTGCCGCAGCAGCCGCAGACGCCCGCGCAGCCGGGCGGGGCGGCGGTGCCCTCCGGCCGGCCGCAGGCGGCGGGTACCGTGCACGCGCCGTCCGGTAGCGGCGCTTCTTACCGCGCGGTATCCTTTGCCGAATTGCCGCAATGGAGCAGCCAGCCCTTTTCAGGCAGCCTGAAATCGTTCCGCCAAAGCTGCACCAAGCTCGCCGCGCGACCGCAGTGGTCGGCCGTCTGCACCCAGGCGCAGCGCACCGGCGCCAGCGACGCCGAAGCGCGGCAGTTTTTCGAGCGCTATTTCACCGCCTGGCAGGTAAGCGGCAATGGCCGGCTCGACGGCACGGTTACCGGCTACTACGAGCCGGTGCTCACCGGCGACACCCGCATGAACGGCCGCGCCCGCTATCCGATTTACGGCCTGCCCGCCGATTTGGTCAGCGTGCCGCTGCCCGCGTCGCTGCGCGGCTCCAAAGCCGTGGTGCGCGTGCGTGCCACCGGCAGCGGCAGCGGCCAGATCAGCCCGAGCGGCAGCCACACCGCCAATCTGGCCGATTTTCCGATTACCGAGCGCAGCAGCAGCCTGAAAGGCCGGTTTGAAGGCAGCCGCTTCGTTCCTTATTACACCCGCGCCCAAATCAACAGCGGCGCCATCAACGACCGCGCGCCGGTGCTGGCCTACGCCGACGACCCGATTGAGCTGTTTTTCATGCACATCCAGGGTTCCGGCCGCCTGCGCACGCCCGACGGCCGCTTCGTGCGCCTGGGCTTTGCCGACAAAAACGAACACCGCTACGGCTCCATCGGCCGCTACATGGCCGACAAAGGCTATCTGCCGCTGGGGCAGACTTCGATGCAAGGCATCAAGCGCTGGATGGCCGCCAATCCGGGCAAACTCTCCGAAGTGCTGGCGCAAAACCCCAGCTACGTCTTTTTCCGCCAGCTGCCGGGCGACGATTCCGGCCCCCTGGGCGCGCTGGGCGTGCCGCTTTCCGGCGGTTTTTCCGGCGCGGTAGACAAGCGCTACATCACGCTGGGCGCGCCTTTGTTTGTCGCCACCATCCACCCCGAAACCCGCCGCGGGCTCAACCGCCTGATTGTGGCGCAGGACACCGGCTCGGCGATCAAAGGCGCGGTGCGCGTGGACTTTTTCTGGGGCTACGGCGACAACGCCGGCCAGAGCGCCGGCAAGATGAAAGACAAGGGCTATGTGTGGATGCTGCTGCCCAACGGCATGCTGCCCGAATACCACCCCTAAACGCCGCCCAAGGCTTTTCAGGCTGCCTGCATCCGTGCAAGGCAGCCTGAAAAACGCAAACGGCACATAAAACCGAACACAGGCGGCGGCCGCGCAAACCTGCCCCGGTCCTAGGGTACGCACCGCGCACCAAACACACCCAAACCGAACAAATGGTGCGCAGTGCGCACTCTACCGCCGCTTGGTTTGCCAAAGCAGCCTGAAAAATTTTCGGTCAGTTATTCAGTTATAAAGCTCAACGGGCGGCGGCAAAACATCCACCCTAATTCATCCGGCCGTAGGGTGCGCACCGCACACCAGAACATACCCAAACCAAACAAACGGTGCGCCGTGCGCACCCTACCGCCGCTTAGGTTTGCCCCAAGCAGCCTGAAAACGCGGCACGCTTGTCCGAACCAAACAAACGGCCACCGTGCCAACAATACCCAACAACACAACGACAACACCAACCACCCCATGATTTCAATGCTGCTCAAAGGCATAATGGTTTCCGGCAGCCTGATTGTCGCCATCGGCGGACAGAATGCCTTTTTACTCAAACAAGGGCTGCTCAAACGGCACGTTTTCTCGGTTGCCACCATCTGTTTTCTCTGCGACGTCGTGTTGCTCTCCTGCGGCGTGCTCGGCATGGGCGCGCTGATCGGCGGCAGCCCGCATCTTTCGGCGCTGCTCACGCTGCTGGGCGCGCTGTTTCTGCTGGCCTACGGCGCCCGTTCGCTGCGTTCGGCGCTCAGCGGGCAGTCGGCGATGAGTGCCGACGACGATAAAACGCCCGCCGGCAGCCTGAAACAAACTATCCTGGCCACGCTGGCGATTACCCTGCTCAATCCGCACGTTTATCTGGATACCGTGGTGCTGGTCGGCGGCATTGCCGCGCCGCTGGCGGCGGATGAGAAACGGTGGTTTCTCGCCGGCTCGCTGCTGGTGTCGCTGCTGTGGTTTTACGGCGTGGGCTACGGCGCGCGCCTGCTGCGGCCGCTGTTTGCCAGCCGCCGCGCGTGGCAGCTGCTCGAAGTGGCGGTGTGCGCGCTGATGTGGACGCTGGCCTTCGACCTGCTGCGCCATCTGTTTGCGGTCTGGCCGCAGTAGCCCGCTGTCTGTTTTTCTGCTTCGATATTCCGTTCCAAGCCAAAGCAGCCTGAAAGCGCAAAAGCCGTTTTCAGGCTGCTTGAGACCTTTGCAAAATACCTCTCTTCACCTTTTCACTGACAGCCGGAACCCAAACACAGGTTTTCGGCTATTTCCCCTCCAATCACTCCTAATTCTACCCAAATACCCCCTTAATCCTCCCCTGATACCCGATAATCAGGCATCCGGGCCGCCTTTTAGGCAGCAACAGGCACACTTAGCCTGTTGGCCGCTTTCAACAGGTTCAGACACATCGCCTTCAGATGGCTTTGTGCGCTCACTTTGAGTAGACCAAAA
>NZ_JAKOOW010000050.1 GCF_022288825.1 Kingella pumchi
CATCCAACCTAATAATCAAAAACAGATCCCTATCCAAAACTTCCCTATCTAATACGTCTTGAACATCTTCAAGAGTTTCAAACTCACCTGAAAAAGCTTCTAACGGGCTATTAAAAGGAAAAACAAAATAAGCTTCCGTACTTCTTTTAAAACGCGCTTCAAAAACAATAAATTTAGCTGGAACATCAATAAATCTATTTGAATCAACCATGTTAAAACCCCTTAAATTAACGTTAGTCAATCTAAGGGGTTTGGAAATTTCTCAAGTTGTCAAGTACCCCTTAGACGGGGCGGAATATATAAG
>NZ_JAKOOW010000051.1 GCF_022288825.1 Kingella pumchi
AACCCGTTACCTTCGAGACCACCGCGGCCGTCCCGCCTATCCCCTGCTATCCATGTTCAAAGCCGTCCTGCTCGGACAATGGCACAGCCTCTCCGATCCCGAACTCGAACACAGCCTCATCACCCGCATCGATTTCAACCTTTTTTGCCGTTTCGACGAACTGAGCATCCCCGATTACAGCACCTTATGCCGCTACCGCAACCGGCGGCGCAAGACAACACCCTGTCCGAATTGCCGGAACTGATTAACCGCCAACTGACCGAAAAAAACCTAAAAATAGAGAAAGCATCCGCCGCCGTCATTGA
>NZ_JAKOOW010000052.1 GCF_022288825.1 Kingella pumchi
CTCACGAAATTCTGAAGCACTTTCAAAATCATCAAATTCTTCTGTATGTACAAGATACATAATAATTACCACCTATTCTATTCGCCGCCTGTTAAATGCTCGGTTCGATATACCTGCTCTTCAGGCTGTTCTTCTTCCCACGGCGGCTCATCGCCGTCATAGGCTTCAAAATCCATCGGATCGGCATCCGGTGGGGTGTCTTTCAACTCTTTAGCGTCTTTTTTTTTACCTTTTTCAACGGGTTTTCTCATCATTCTGATAAAGACTTTTACGCCGATAATCAAAACGACAATGCCCAAAATAATGGCG
>NZ_JAKOOW010000053.1 GCF_022288825.1 Kingella pumchi
CTGGCAGGATGCTTCGCCCTTTACTGTGCGCTTTACCCAAATTTTGGTGCCGCTTGATAACTGCACTTCTTCTTTCCACGATGTTTCTCCCGAAGCAAACATACAGTCGCAACCCGCCAGCAGCAGGGCTGGCAGCAGGGCAAATAACGGTTTTAGCGCTTTCATGGTTTCTCCTTTATTGCATTGGGCGGAATGGTTTTAGCTTCGCAACTTCGCTGCGCTACGCAGGCTGCCTGTCTGATGGTTCATCCTTTAAACCATCAGACAGGCAGCCTGAAACGGTGCGGGCATTGGTGCCGGTAAACGAAACCACCACCTGCTTGCCGTCTGCCGAACGGTACAC
>NZ_JAKOOW010000054.1 GCF_022288825.1 Kingella pumchi
CCCGGCGAGCGCTCAGGCGGAGAAACCGGTGGCGGTAACGGCAGTCTAAAAACCCATTCAGGCTGTCGTTTGCATTTGGGCACGCTGGCTTTCAGTCTGCTGCTCGGTTTCGGTTCGGCCCTGATTGTGCCCGCCGCCGCCGCCGACATCCAGTCCGATCCCACCGCCCCGCGGCACCAGCAGCCCACGGTTCTTAAAACCGGCAACGGACTGCCGCAGGTCAATATCCAGACACCCACCGCCCACGGCGTATCCGTCAACCAATACCGCCGTTTCGATGTCGACACGCGCGGCGCCATTCTCAACAACAGCCATAAAAGCGTATCCACCCGCCAGGCCGGCTGGATACAGGGCAACCCCTTTCTCGCCCGCGGCGAAGC
>NZ_JAKOOW010000055.1 GCF_022288825.1 Kingella pumchi
ATTCCCGAGAATTGGGTTTGGGTGAGGTTAAGCGATTTCTGTTACTCAATACCGTCAAAACCTTATCAAATTTTGCATAAGGAAACACAAATAACAGGAGATTATCCCGTCGTGTCCCAATCAAAAAATTTGATCGATGGCTATTCCAATGAAAGAGACAAAATTTTTTCTGACGTACCCGTTATTATTTTTGGCGACCACACGAGAGTGATTAAGCTGATTGATTTTGAATTTGTTGTTGGTGCAGATGGCACAAAACTGCTAAAACCTATAAAAGCTAATCCCCAATATGTAGAGCTTGCTTTAAAAGCATTAACTATCAATATGATTGATAGGGGATACAGCCGACATTTTCAATTTATTAAAGATTTACCTATCCCCCTTCCCCCCCTATCCGAACAACAAGCCATTGTGGAAAAACT
>NZ_JAKOOW010000056.1 GCF_022288825.1 Kingella pumchi
AGGTTGCCCATGTTCCGTTTCAGGCTGAAATAGGCGCTGCGTAGTCTTGGGTGGGTGTAGTGGGATTTGCCCGTTTCGGGGTTCTTTGTGCGTTCGTTGAAGAAGTCTTTGTGCTGTTCGAACCATGCTTTCAGGCTTCTTTCAAAGTCGGCTCTGCGGCTGCTTTTTAATGTCAGTGCCAAGTGCCACAGCTCTTGCCCCGCAGCCGTTTGTGGGTTGCGCGTCAGGTAGCGGCCGACGGTTTTGACTTGGTGGAAATGGCATAGTTGCACGGGAATATCGGGGAATAACTGCGGCAGACCTTTACGGCCGTCGCAAACGATGCTTTGTATTTCAATGCCTTTGGCTTTCAGACTGCCGATGGCTTCGGCGTAAAGGGCGTTGGTTTCGTTTTTGACTTCGGTAACAGAAAGCGCTTTGCCG
>NZ_JAKOOW010000057.1 GCF_022288825.1 Kingella pumchi
AAAAAAAAGACGCTGAAGCGGTGAAAGACACCCCGCCGGATGCCGATCCAATGGATTTTGAAGCCTATGACGGCGATGAGCCGCCGTGGGAAGAAGAGCAGTTTGAAGAGCAGCCATATCGAATTGAAAGCCTTAATGATCCGACTATCCATGATGAAGTCGAGCGCATAGCAAAAGAAGAGATTGAAGCAAAGTATTGGGATTTGTTGGTAGATCAAGCAAGGAACCCTGAGCAATACGAATATTCAAATTTGGAAGATCGTATTGAATCGGAAATCAAACAACGTGCAGAAGAGATTTTTGAAGAGCTGCTTGAAGACTACTTTGAAAGGCATCCCGAAGATTTGATAGGTGGAAAATAGAATAGGTGTAATTATTATGTATCTTGTACATACAGAAGAATTTGATGATTTTGAAAGTGCTTCAGAATTTCGTGAG
>NZ_JAKOOW010000058.1 GCF_022288825.1 Kingella pumchi
ACCAATGGCGTAACCGAAGTGAAATTTGACACTCCATTGAGCTATGCTGATGCCACAGGCAACAACACCACAACGCCAAGCAATGCCGTAAATCTGGTGGGTAGCGATCCAAGCAAACCCGTTACCTTGGGCAATGTTGCCGAAGGGGTGAAAGACACCGATGCCGTTAACGTGGCACAGCTGAATGCAGCCAAAACCAAAGTTCAGGCTGCCGATAACAGCCCCGTAACCGTAACGGGCACAGGTTCCAGCACCGACCCATACAAAGTAGGTGTGAACACCGTTACCCTGACTGCACCAGCCACAGGCACAGATGCAGGCAAAGTAACCGTTCCTACTGGTGCTGATGCAGGCAAACTGGTAACCGCAGGCGATATTGCCAATGCCATCAACAGCAGCGGCTTTAAAGCTACTGCGGGTGGTAACACCACAGGCGCAGCA
>NZ_JAKOOW010000059.1 GCF_022288825.1 Kingella pumchi
TTGGGCGTCGTCGGTGCAAAAGGTCTTGCACAGGTGTTCAATGTCTTTTTTGTTGATGGTGAAGGTTATTCCGTCTATGAATGCGGCGTCTTTTTCGCCTTTGCGCAGCGGTATTTCAATCAACTTGCCGCGAACGGTTAGGGCATGGCTGAACCGCTTGTATTTTTGAAAATCCACATTCATAGATGTTTTAAATCGTGATTAAAAAGTTATTCGGATAAACCTAAACTGCTCCCCCGTTTTGGTACTTAGGGGCTTTTTTCTTGCTCCCCCCCTATTAGCCTAGGGGGGCATCCGCCGCCTGCCGGCCGCCGCTTGCGCGGCTGTCCGCCTGTCGGCGGATGCTTTTAAACAATTTCAGGCTACAAAACACATCCATTTTCCAGACTCTCTCAAATAAACCATCAATAAAAATTCATCCAACCTAATAATCAAAAACAGATCCCTATCCAAAACTTCCCTATCTAATACGTCTTGAACATCTT
>NZ_JAKOOW010000006.1:0-451 GCF_022288825.1 Kingella pumchi
TACTACGGTACCGCGGCCGGAGATGGAGAATACGTCTTCGATCGGCAGCAGGAAGGGTTTGTCTACGGCGCGTTCGGGAGTGGGGATGTAGCTGTCCAGAGCGGCGGCCAGTTCGTAGATTTTTTCTTTGTATGCGGCATCGCCTTCCAGGGCTTTCAGTGCGGAACCTTGGATGATCGGGATGTCGTCACCGGGGAATTCGTAGCTGGAGAGCAGGTCGCGGATTTCCATTTCTACCAGTTCGAGCAGTTCGGCATCGTCAACCATGTCGCATTTGTTCATGAATACGATGATGTAGGGTACGCCTACCTGACGGGCCAGCAGGATGTGCTCGCGGGTTTGCGGCATGGGGCCGTCGGCAGCGGAGCATACCAGGATTGCACCGTCCATCTGGGCGGCACCGGTAATCATGTTTTTCACGTAGTCGGCGTGTCCGGGGCAGTCTACGTGG
>NZ_JAKOOW010000006.1:557-642 GCF_022288825.1 Kingella pumchi
ATATTCCACGTGGGAAGTGTTAATGGTAATGCCGCGGGCTTTTTCTTCCGGGGCGTTGTCGATTTGGTCGTAGCCTTTGGCCTGA
>NZ_JAKOOW010000006.1:811-176422 GCF_022288825.1 Kingella pumchi
AGCTAATTCCTTCATATAAAGATCATTAAAGAACAAATATCAGGCAGCCTGAAACGTATTTTGCCTTTTCAGGCTGCCTGACGGAGTTTGCTACCCTTTGCGGGCGGCAGTTACTTCGGCGGCGACGTGTGCCGGCGCTTCAGCGTATTTGGCAAATTCCATAGAGTAGGTGGCGCGGCCTTGGGTGGCAGAGCGAAGGTCGGTGGAGTAACCGAACATTTCTGCCAGCGGCACTTCGGCACGGACTTTTTTGCCGCCGATACCGTCGTCATCCATACCCAAGACAATACCGCGACGACGGTTCAAGTCACCCATCACGTCGCCCATATAGTCTTCAGGCGTTTCCACTTCAACGGCCATAATCGGCTCAAGCAGAACGGGGTTGGCTTTTTTCATGCCTTCTTTGAAAGCCATGGAAGCAGCCAGCTCAAACGCGATCTGCGAAGAGTCCACGTCATGGTAGGAACCGAAAATCAGACGGATGCGTACGTCCACAACCGGATAGCCGGCCACGATGCCGTTAGGCAGGGTGTCGCGAATACCTTTGTCGCAAGACGGAATGAATTCGCGCGGAATCACGCCGCCTTTGATTTCGTCGATAAACTCGTAGCCTGCGCCACCGGGTTCCATCGGTTCCATTTTGATCACAACGTGACCGTATTGGCCTTTACCGCCGGACTGTTTGACGTGTTTGGCTTCGGATTCGACTTCTTTGCGAATGGTTTCGCGGTAGGCCACTTGCGGAGCGCCCACGTTGGCTTCCACGCCGAATTCGCGTTTCATACGGTCGACGATGATTTCCAAGTGCAATTCGCCCATACCGGAAATAATGGTTTGGCCGGATTCTTCGTCGGTACGCACGCGGAAAGACGGGTCTTCTTTGGCCAGACGGTTCAGGGCGATACCCATTTTCTCTTGGTCGGCCTTGGTTTTCGGCTCAACCGCAATGTGGATTACCGGCTCGGGGAATTCCATTCGTTCCAGAATGATAGGAGAGTTCTCGGCACACAGGGTTTCACCGGTGGTAACGTCTTTCAGGCCGATTGCAGCGGCGATGTCGCCGGCGCGCACTTCTTCAATCTCGGTACGGTCTGCGGCAGTCATCTGCACCAGACGGCCGATACGCTCGCGGGTACCTTTAACCGAGTTCAGCACGCTGTCGCCTGATTTGACGACGCCGGAGTAAACGCGGATGAAAGTGAGCTGGCCGACGTATTTGTCGTTCAACATTTTGAATGCCAAAGCGGCGAACGGAGCTTCGTCGGAAGCTTTGCGGTTGTCGACTTCGTCGTTGCTGGGGTTTACGCCCTGAACCGGCGGAATGTCGGTCGGGGCAGGCAGCAGTTCAACTACAGCGTCGAGCATGCGTTGCACACCTTTGTTTTTGAAGGCAGAGCCGCACAGCATCGGCTGGATTTCACCGGCAAGCGTGCGCTGACGCAGAGCAGAAACGATTTCTTCTTCGCTCAGCTCTTCGCCACCCAGGTATTTGTCCATCAGTTCTTCGCTAGCTTCGGCGGCAGCTTCGATCATGTTTTGGCGCCATTCTTCGGCAGTCGCAACCAAATCGGCAGGGATGTCGCCGTAAGTAAAGGTGGTACCTTTGTCAGCTTCATTCCAAATGATCGCTTTCATCTTCAGCAGATCAACCACGCCTTCGAAGTTGTCTTCGGCGCCGACGGGAATCACGATCGGCACAGGGTTGGCGCGCAGACGGGTTTTCATCTGCTCAACCACGCGGAAGAAGTTGGCACCCTGGCGGTCCATTTTGTTTACGAAGGCCAGGCGCGGCACTTTGTATTTGTTTGCCTGACGCCATACGGTTTCAGACTGCGGCTGTACGCCGCCAACCGCGCAGTAAACCATTACCGCACCGTCGAGCACACGCATAGAGCGCTCTACTTCGACAGTAAAGTCCACGTGTCCGGGGGTATCGATAATGTTGAAGCGGTGTTCTTTAAACTGCTTGGCCATACCGGACCAGTAGGAAGTTACGGCAGCAGAAGTAATGGTAATACCGCGCTCCTGCTCTTGTTCCATATAGTCGGTGGTAGCCGCACCGTCGTGCACCTCGCCCAGTTTGTGGGTCAGGCCGGTGTAGAACAGGATGCGTTCGGTAGTGGTGGTTTTACCCGCGTCGATATGCGCGGAAATACCGATGTTGCGGTACAGTTCAATCGGAGTTTTACGAGCCATTTTTTCAGCCTTTGCAAATTAGAAACGGAAATGGGAGAAGGCTTTATTGGCTTCGGCCATGCGGTGTACTTCTTCACGTTTTTTCATTGCGCCGCCGCGGCCTTCCGCAGCGTCGATCAACTCGCCGGCCAAACGCAGATCCATGGATTTTTCACCGCGTTTGCGGGCGGCGTCGCGCACCCAGCGCATTGCCAGAGCCAGACGGCGTGCCGGACGAACCTCAACAGGAACTTGGTAGTTGGCACCGCCGACGCGGCGGCTTTTCACTTCCACCACGGGTTTGGCATTGTTAATCGCTTCGTTGAACACTTCGATGGCTTCTTTGTCGGAAACTTTCTTGGCGATTTGTTCCAACGCGCCGTATACGATGCGTTCGGCAACGGCTTTTTTACCGTCAATCATCAGCACGTTCATGAATTTGCTCAATTCCACGCTGCCGAATTTCGGATCGGGCAGAATCTCGCGCTTGGGGACTTCTCTACGTCTTGGCATTTTAATTCCTTAAATATCTTCAGTTGGGGCAGACCCATGAATACCCAGCGGGGCATTCACTTACTCGGCTTAGCCTTTCAGGCTGCCGATGTGCCAGTTGGTTGAACAGATTATTTCGGGCGTTTGGCACCGTATTTGGAACGGGCTTGTTTCCGGTCTTTCACACCGGCGGTGTCCAGAGAGCCGCGAACGGTGTGGTAGCGCACACCCGGCAAGTCTTTAACACGACCGCCGCGGATTAGTACCACGCTGTGCTCTTGCAGGTTGTGGCCTTCGCCGCCGATATATGAAATCACCTCGAAACCGTTGGTCAGGCGCACTTTGCATACTTTACGCAAAGCGGAATTCGGTTTTTTCGGGGTGGTGGTGTACACGCGGGTGCACACGCCGCGCTTCTGCGGGCATGCTTCCAGTGCGGGCACTTTGTTTACGTACACGGGCTTTTTACGGCCTTTGCGTACCAATTGGTTGATAGTAGGCATATTTACTTTTTCCTGTTGAGTAAAAATTCTTGCCGACACCATGCCGACAAGAGCGGAATTATATTATTTTTGGAAGCATCCGGTCAATAACAGAATGATATGCGGCACAAATTTCAGGCTGCCGGCCGGCTGTGTTACATTGCCGCGTCCATCCATCCACAAAACGGCAGCCTGAAAACATGAAACCGTCTTTTTTCCGCTCTTTGTGCGCGCTCGGGGCAACGGGATTGCTGTTTGCCCTGAGCTACGGCCTGCCCAACCATCTGGCCGCACAACGCGGCGGCGTGCCGGAGATTATGTTTGGCTGGGAAGCGCGGATACCGTTTTGGGCGTGGAGCATTCTGCCCTACTCTTCACTCACGCCGCTGTATGCGCTGGCCTTTTTTCTCTGCCGCAGCAAGGCGGAGCAAAACCGCTATCTGGCGCGGCTGTGGACGGCGCAGCTAACTGCCCTGCCGTTTTTCCTGCTGCTGCCGCTGCAGTTTTCCGCCGCCAAACCTGCAGCGGATGGCTGGGCGGGAATGCTGTTTGCTGCGGTGGCCGAGTTTGACCGCCCGTACAACCAGGCACCGTCGCTGCATGTGGCGTTTGCGTGGATTGTCGGGCGCTTTTATTTTTTCAGGCTGCCCGAACGCTGGCGGCCGGCGGTGCAGACATGGTTTGCGCTGATTGCGCTGTCGGTACTGACGACCTGGCAGCATCATTTTATCGACCTTGCCGGCGGCGCCCTGCTCGGCGCATTGGTGCTGTGGCTGTGGCCGGATGGCACTTCGCCGCTGCGGGCGCGCTCAGCGGCTTACCGCCGTCCGGCACGGATTTACCTGGCCGCCGCCCTTTTGTGCGCGCTGCCTGCATTATCCGGCGGCGCATGGCTGTGGAGCCTGTGGGCGGCGGTTTCCTGCCTGCTGGCCGCCGCGGCCTACGGCGGCTTAGGCGCAGCGGCGTTTCAAAAACAGGCCGACGGCTCGACCGCCGCGGCGGCAAAACTATTATTTCTGCCGTACAGCTTGGCAGCCCTGTGGGGCGCGCGCTGCTGGCTGCGCGCCAAACGGATGCCCCTGTGCGTGCCGTTTGCCGCCGGCGGCCGCCTGTATTTGGGCAGCCTGAACGCGCTGCGCTCCGCGCCCGGGCGGCCGCGTTTTCAGGCTGCCGTCGATTGCTGCGCCGAACAGCCCGCACCGTGGCGTCCGCCGCACTATCTCTGCGTGCCGATGCTCGATACCGTGCCGCCGCCCGCCGCCGATTTGCGTGACGCCGCTGATGCACTGCAAAACTTTCTGCGGCAAACCGACAGCGCGGTGCTGCTGTGCTGCGCGCTGGGTTTGGGGCGCAGCGCGGCAGTGGCGATGGTCTGGCTGCTGCGCCACGGCAGCTGCCGCGATTGGCAGCAGGCTTGGAACTGCCTGCAGCAGTCGCGGCCGCAACTGCGGCTGGCAAACGGCGCGCGCGAACAAATCGAACGCGCCGCCGCGCTGCCGGCTGCCGATATGTCCGAATACGGCAACAACCGTCCGCCCGGCGCAAGCCAAGCAGCCTGAAAACCCCTTCCGCCGTTTGCACGGCAATAAACGATAAAGCAGCCTGAAACCGCGCAAACGGCTTTCAGGCTGCTTTTTGGTGCGCGGTACGCCCCCTGCAAACTGCGTAGGCCGGATACTTGTATCCGACATTGCTTTTGCCTACCCGCATGCCGCCCTTGCGGCCGGCTGTCGGATTCGAGAATCCGACCTACGGGAGCGGTTTTCAGGCTGCTTGGCTTTCAGGCTGCTGCCAAACACTTATAATCCGGCTTTCCCCAAACCATCAGGAGCAACACCGTGAACCACCGGCTTTACGCATCCGCCACCGCCCTTTTGCTTGCCGTCTGCATTCCACATGCCGCTGCTGAAACAAAGCAGCCTGAAAGTAGCAGGCAGCCTGAAACCCAAATTGCGTCTGCACCCAAGCAGAACAGCGCATACCCGGCAGACGAAGCCAAAATCGCCCGCAATATGGCCGCCTGGGACAAGCTGATGGCCACGCCCGAGCAGCAGTATCCCAGCTTTGAAGAGTTGGAAGAGCAAAAGCGTAAACATCCGCGCGACAATATTCAATCGCTTATCAGGCATAAAAGAAACAACGAAGAATTTGCCAAGCACGCGGTACCGCTCAAGCAGATTCTGCCGCTGACCGATAAGGGCATTACGTCAATTGAAGTTTTTTACGGCGGAATGGCACCACCCCCTACCGGTATAGTTGTCGAGCGTTTTTTTGATGTAAAAAACAGCTATTCGCCATTCGAAATCGGCTTGCCGCCCGGCACCAATCTGCTGGTGGATGAAGTTTCGGTAAATGACAATACGTATAGCGATATGGCACATTTTATTCTGCCACCCGAGCGCTTTAGCGAATTTGCCGGCAGGCTGAACCATATCCGTGCCTGGCGTTATCCCAATCCCCAATCGGAATTTGAGTCTATAGAACACCGGCTGTTTATTTTAATTACCTATCAAGACGGCAGGCAGTGGGCTTTGGGAGCAAATCTTCGCTTTCATCAAGACCAATATCTGGAAGCCATTATTGTGCCCGAGCTGCCGCTGGCGGAGAGCAAATACAATTTTGTGTATTTGAGCCTGCGCGATATTGTGCTGCTGATGCAATATTTGGATGACCGGATGCCGGTTTTTTTAGAGAGATTTGATGCTAAAGAGCTTGGTTTAGTTAACGAACGCAGACAATGGAAGGAGATTCTGCAAAACATGAATCGCACCAAAAAACCGGTGGCTGCCAAGCAATCCCCAGCCCGCGGCAAACGGCAGATCCGCCGCTAATCCCCAAACCAAGCAGCCTGAAACCCGTGCAAACGGTTTTCAGGCTGCTTTTATTGTTGTCCGCCGCAATCAGGCGGCGACGATGCTTTCATGCAGAAAGCGCAGGATGCAGGCCAGCTCGGCGGCGGTTTCTTCCTGCGTGCCGTTGCCGGTGTGGCCACCGCCGGCGGGGGCGTAGAGCCAGGCATTGGCGTTTTGGCTTTGGCGCAGGCGGGCGTAGAACTTCAGGGCGTGGGCGGGGTGGACACGATCGTCGCTCAGGCTGGTGGTAATCAGCGCGCTCGGGTAGCGGCGTTCGGCATCGAGATTGTGGTAGGGCGACAGCGTGGCCAGCAGCGGGCGCATAGTTTCGTCGTCGGGGTCGCCGTATTCTTCTATCCAGCTGGCGCCGGCGGACAGGCGGTGGTAGCGCAGCATATCGGTCAGCGGCACTTCGCACACCAGCGCGCCGATGCTTTCAGGCTGCCGTACAAAGGCAGATGCGGTGAGCAGGCCGCCGTTGCTGCCGCCTTGGATGGCGGTGCGTTTGGGAGACGACAGGCCGCGGCGGTGCAGATCGGCGATAACGGCGAGCAGATCGTCGGTGCTTTTGTGTTTGTTTTCGCGGCGGGCGGCGTGGTGCCAGTGGGCGAACTCGCCGCCGCCGCGCACATTAGCCAGCACAAAGCTGTGTCCCTGCGCGAGCCAGTGACGGCCGATATTGCCCAGATAGTGCGGCAGCTCGGGCACGCCGAAGCCGCCGTAGGCGTAAACCAGCGTCGGCGTATCGGCGCTGCGGCGGCTGCCGACCCAGTAATAGGGGATGTTTTCGCCGTCGGCCGATACCGCCCAAAACTGCTCGACGCCCAAGCCGGCGCTGTCAAACTGCTGCGGCTGGCGGCGCAACACGCTCAGTTCCATCACCTGCAAATCCAGCGAAAACAGGGTGAGCGGGGTGAGAAAATCGCTGGCGGCCACATACAGCACATCGCCGCCCCACGGCTGATCGGTCAGCTCCAAAGCGCCTTGGGGCAGCGCGGGCAGGGTTTGCTCGTGCCAGCCGTCGGCGTCCAGCTTCCAGGCTTTCAGGCTGCCTGAAACCTTGTCGAGCACCGACGCAACCACAAAGCGCTTGGTGGTTTCCACGCTTTCGAGCGACTGGCGATTGTTGGGCGCAAACAGCAGCTCCGCTTCGCCAAGCCGGCCTTTGGAAAGTTTGACCGCCACCAGACTGCCCGCCGGATAGCTGTGCTTGGCGCGACGCCATTCGCTTTGCAGGTGCAGCAGCAGCCGACCGCCGAGATAGCCGGTGATGTCGCAGTCTTCAGGCAGCTTGAGCGGCTGCGGCACCAAATCGGCACCGACCTGGTAATAGGTTTTGCTGAAAAAGCCGTGCGACGATTCGATCAGATCAATCGGCGCGCCCTGGCCGTCGAGATAGCGCCAGGCGTGCACCATCACGCCGGCGGCGTCCATTTCGTACACCGGCTCGGCTTCGGCAAAACTCTGGTCGCGCCGCAGCAGCCACACCTGCCGCGGATAGCCCGATTCGGTGAGCTGGCGCTCGTCCCACGCGGGGCAGACCCACACGCTGTTTTCGTCGCGCCAGGCGATGTGGCTTTTGCCGGCGGGAAAATGAAAGCCGTTTTCCACCACCGCGCCGGCGGCCAGATCGAATTCCAGCGTATAGGCGGTGTCGCCGCCGGCAATGCTCAGCGACAGCAGCACTTTTTCAGGCTGCTCGACATAGTGCGACACGCCGTCGAGATAAACATCGTCGCCCAAGATTTCGTCGAAGGCCGCCACGTCAAACAGCACCCGCCACTGCGGCAGCCCGCTGCGGTAAGACGCGGCGCTGCACACGCGGTACACGCCTTTCGGATGCTCGGCACTCTGGTGGAAATGGTACATCTGCGCGCGGTGTTCCTGACAAAACGGAATCTGGTTTTCGTCCTGCAGCACGGCGGTGATGTCGGCTTTCAGCGCTTCGTAGTCCGTCCCCCGCGCGAAATGCGACAGGGTTTCGGCATGGGCTTGGGCGGCGAAAGACTGGACGGCAGGGTCGTCCAGCCGTTCCAAATAGGCAAAGGGATCGTGTGGCGTCATGGTGGCAGGCAGCCTGAAAAATCGTTAAAGGGGCGGATTATAGCGAAAAGCGCCCTGCCCTTCGCGCCGCCCCTTGGACGACAACGACACGGCGCGACCGTCTCGCAAACGCCACACCCGCCGCCCGAACGCCCGTTCCCAGCACCGGCGCGGCTTTCAGGCTGCTTTGCCGCGACAACCCAACCCGTTTCGCCCCCGCCCAATCCCACGCAAACTTGCCCGCCGCCGCCATTGCCCCTAAGATGCCGCCCTTTTCCCACCCCATGCAAAGAAAGGACAGGCCATGAAACACGCAAACCGTCTCCCAATCATTCTTTGCAGCCCGGCCGCTTAGGCAGCATCTTCCTGCCCGCATCGGGCTGCTTTCCCCAATTTTTTCACACACGCTTGGTCAAAACCCGCCGCAACCGGCGCGTTTTTGCTGCCTGACGTTTTTTAAAACGGCTTTCAGGCTGCCCCTGCGTGGGAAAGTACCGATATGGGCAATCACATCCCAAACATCTCCCTAATTTCCACCCCCGATACCTGGCTGGAAGGCAATGCCGTGCGCCAGCTCGAAACCACCGCCCGTCTTCCCGCCATGCGCCGCGTGGCCGGCATGCCCGATCTGCACGCCGGCCGCGGCTACCCGATCGGCGCGGCCTTTTTCAGCGTCGGCCGTTTTTATCCCGCACTGATCGGCGGCGACATCGGCTGCGGCATGGCCTTCTGGCAAACCGCCGTCCCCGCCGCCAAAAGCAAACCCGCCAAGCTCGCCAAACAAATCGGCAATATCGACGCGCCTTTAGGCGGCGAATGGCAGGCGCGGATCAACGAAATCCTGCCCGACTCCCCCTTTCAGGCTGCCTTGGGCACCATCGGCGGCGGCAACCATTTTGCCGAGCTGCAAACCGTTGATACCGTTTACCGCACCGATTTGCTGCCTGAAAACTTCCGTGCCGACGCGCTGCAACTGCTCGTCCACAGCGGCTCGCGCGGGCTGGGCGGAGACATCCTGCGCCGCCACGTTGAAGCATTCGGCCATCAAGGTTTGAACGACAACAGCGCCGACGCCCAAGCCTATCTGGCCGAACACCAATCAGCGCTCGCCTTTGCCCGCGCCAACCGCCTGCTGATTGCCGAACGCATCCTGCACAAGCTTCACAGCAGCGGCGAATGCCTACTCGACGTGCACCACAACTTCCTTGAAGCCGCCGCGTTTGACGGCGAAGCGGGCTGGCTGCACCGCAAAGGCGCCACCCCCGCCGATCAGGGCTTGGTGCTGGTTCCCGGCTCGCGCGGCGACTACAGCTATCTCGTCGCCCCCGCCGCCGGTCGGGAAACCGCCCTGCGCTCGCTCGCCCACGGCGCCGGCCGCAAATGGCAGCGCGGCGAATGCAAAGGCCGTCTGTCGCACAAATACTCCGCCGACAGCCTGCGCCGCACCGCCTTCGGCAGTCTGGTCGTCTGCGCCGATAAAGCGCTGGTTTATGAAGAAGCCCCGCAGGCCTACAAAAACATCGACAGCATCATCGCCGCCATGCACGCGCACAGCCTGATTGAATTGGTGGCGCGCTTCAAACCGGTTTTAACCTACAAAACCGGCGGCGAATGCGCCGGCCAAGGCGACGACGACGCAAACGGTAGCCGTGCCAAGCAGCCTGAAAGGAGCAGACGATGACACCAAATATCCCGTTCAGGCAGCCTGAAAACGGCGCCGCCACCCTGCAAATCTCCACCGCCCAAGGCCCGGCCGAGTGCCGCATTTTCGCCCGTTTCGTGCTGGCGCAAATCCTGCGCGAAGCCGAACAGGCGGGTGCGGCGGCGCAAGTGCTTGAAGAAACCGCCGACAAGCACGGCATTCTCTCCGCCCTTGTCCGCCTTTCAGGCTGCCTGGCCGACGACACCGCGCAGCGCTGGCAGGGCACGCTGCAATGGGTGTGCGACAGCCCGCTGCGCCCGCGCCATCCGCGCAAAAACTGGTATATCGGCGTGTTCAGGCTGCCTGAAAACCGCGCGGAACACGATACAGGCAATCCTGCCGACATCGTTTTCCAAACCTGCCGCGCCGGCGGCAAAGGCGGCCAGCACGTCAATAAAACCGAATCCGCCGTACGCGCCACCCATACGCCCAGCGGCATCAGCGTGCGCGTGGAAAGCGAACGCAGCCAGCACGCCAACAAAAAACGCGCGCTGGAACTGCTCGCGCTGAAACTCGCCGCCCGCCGCCAGGCCGACGCCGCCGGACAGGCCGCCGACGCGCACAAGTCGCTGTACCGCGTAGAGCGCGGCAACCCCAAACGGGTGTTTCGCGGCACGGCGTTTGCCGAGCGCTGAAACGAGTTTCAGGCTGCCTTGCAACAAAACAGCAAAAAGCAGCCTGAAAAACCTTTCAGACTGCCTTTCAGACGGCGACCCAAAGCAAAGCAGCCTGAAACCGTCCATCCCGCGGCGCCCTTTGCTCCCTCCCCTGCGCCCAAGCGCGGGGGGGTTGGGGTGGGGGCGTTTCGACAGAAACGCTGGTTTGTGCAGCGCAAACGTTTGCCCCCACCCCAGCCCTCCCCCGTTTTGACGGGAGAGGGAGCACCGTTTGCAGGCAGTTTGGCGTATTCAGGCTGCCTTTTTCGGGTTTGGAATGGGATAAAGGCGATAAGGCGGCACCGTTTTCGGTGCGCGGGGCGTACCCGCTGCCGTTTGCACCGTTGCCGTCCGGCTGTAGGGTGCGCACCGCGCACCGTCTGGCGGTATTGCGGCTTGGGTCAAGACCCAACAATGCAGCGCAACCCCCTGCTGATGTTGGCTTTGCCACCCAAGCTATCCGCTAAAAACAAAAAAGACTGCCCAAAGGGCAGCCTGAAAAGCCGCACCGCCTTTGTGCGCAACGGCAAAAAGCAGCCTGAAACGGCATCCGAACCGTTTCAGGCTGCTTTTGTCTGCTTGCTTTTACTGCTTCTCGATCGACATCACGATTTTGTCGCCCTCTTCGCGGCCGCCGGTGAGTGTGACGATTTCTGCAACGGCTTTGGCGATTTCTTCGTCGCTGGGTTCTTGGCCTTTTTTCTCGAGTCTGGCGATTTCTCGGATCAGTTTTTTATCGATGCTGGCGCGGGCGCTGTAGCGTAGGGCTTCCCATGCTTTGCTCGGGAGGTTTTCCGCGGTGTAGTCGCCGGCGGGCAGGCTGGCTTGGGCCTCGGCGGTGGCGGTGCCGCCGTTGAAGGACAGCTGGTTGCCTTTAGATTCGGCGCTTACGCCGTTTTTGGCCAGCTCGACGATAAAGTCCTGCATCGCCCGCGTCTGCTCTTCATGCGGCACGCAGGTCTGGCTTTGGCGCTTGAGCAGCGCGTGCAGTTTTTCCAGCGCGGCGATGTTCAGACCCTTGATGTGGCTGTTTAAATGGATTTTGTCGATGGAATAGCGCCCTCTGCCGAACTGGTCGCTGCTGCCAAAAGAAAAGCGGCCGATGTCGCCGTTCCAATTGTAGGACAGGGTTTTGCCGTCGGCGGTTTGCGTGCCGCCCATTTTCAGGTTGCTCAAACTCATATCGCCGCTGCTGTTGGTGAAGCTGAAGGATTCGATATCGAGTTTGTCGCTGCCCGATACCGGACGGCTGCCGAAGGTGCCGATGCCGATATCGTTGTAGTAATTCAGGTTTTTCAGTTCAAACTCGGCGCTATCCCTGCCTGCCTGGCTGATTTTCACCAGGGGCATACTCAGCTCGAAGGAGCGGATTTCGGTTTCGCCATCTTGGCGCCCGCCTTTGAAACGGCCGCTGATTTGCTGCCATTCGATGCGGAAGTCGTCGCGGGTAACGGCCAAATCGCCTTCGCTGTTCATCGCCGGTTTGCCGTCGGCATGGCTGCCGGCGGGCACTTTCAGGCTGCCGTCGATATCGCCCGTCCAGCCGATAGCGGTATCGGTGTCAAACAGCAAAACTGCGCTGTTGTCTTTGGGGCGCACCAGATAGATTTTCGATTCGACGCGGTAGCCGGTAAGACTGCGGTGCAGGATGTCTTCGCCGCGGACGATGAATTTCAGGCTGGGATCGCACAAATCGGGGGTGATTTCGCCCGTCCACGCGGCTTTGCCGGACAGGGGGCCCATAGAGAAGTTATTGAGTTTGACGGCGAAACGTTTGTCGTTGAGATTAAAGCTGTTGCGGTAGCTGTCTTCGAGCCGGCTGCCCATATAGTAGCTGCCGCCGGCGAGACCGCCGCCGATTAGAACGATGCCGATCAGGCTGCCGGTAAGTGCTTTGTTCATGGTTTTTCCTTTGATCAGTTGTGAACGGGATTGCGGGTGCCGCTTGGCGGGCGTTTCAGGCTGCCTGCCGCTGCGGCGGTCTTGATAACGGACAAACGGTTTTCAGGCTGCCTGAAAGCTGCTTACAGATAAAGCGCAACCACCAAGGATTGCGCTTTATTTGCTTTTTCAGGCTGCCTTTACAGGCCGGATTCTTTAAGCATGTACTCGACTGCGGCTTTGACTTCGTCGTCGCTCAAATCCGGATTGCCGCCGCGGGCGGGCATGGCGTTGAAGCCGGAGATGGCGTGTTTGTACACGGTGTCTTTGCCCGCTTTCAGGCGCGGCGCCCATTCGTCTTTGTGGGTAATGCGCGGGATATTGGGAATGGCGGACGATGCGCCGTGGCAGGCGAAGCAGGTTTTGTCGAAAATGGCTTTGCCGGCGGCGGCATCGGCTTTGGGTGCGGCATCCGCTTTGCCTTCGGCTTTGGCTTCTGCTTTACCTTCGGCTTTGGGCGCTTCGCCGGCGGCACCAGCATCGGCGGTGGCGCCTGAAGCGGCGCTGTCGGATGCGGCAGCGGTGGCTGCGCCGCCGGCCTGCGGTTCGCTGAAGTTGGCGCCGGATTTGTTGGCCATGTAAACCAATGCGCGGGCGACTTCTTCGTCGGTCAGGTCGGACGCGCCGCCTTTGGCGGGCATATTGCCGCCTTCGGGGCCGCTAAAGCCGTTGATGGCGCTGTTGAGCAGGGCGTCAAAGCCTTTGGCGATGCGCGGCGCCCATTGGTCGTTGTGGGTGATTTTGGGCGAGAAGGCGGTGGATGCGTCGGCGGCGTGGCATTGGACGCAGACTTTGTCGAACACCTGCTGGCCGGTACGCTGGCCGGGCTCGGTACCGTCGCCCTCTACCAGGCGGCCGACGGGCATGATGCGGGTTTCGGTGGCATCTTCGGTGGTTTCGGCAACGTCGCCTTCGTATTTGGTGGTGGCAAGTTTGACCAGCAGGAACAGCACGGCTATCAGAATCAGGATGCCGCCCAGCAGGGTAATCAGCGCCGAACCTTGCGCTTGTTTTTTCGGGTTCTTCATTTAATCGGGCCTCACCGTTTTGGTAATTGTGGAGTGTTCTGCAAAGCCGGCCGGCAAAGCGGTTGCGGCTTCTTTGTATAAGTTAATTTACATTAACATGAATTTTCGCGATTATACTCAATCCGCCTTGCCTTTCCAATCGGAAATTTTGGCGTGCATCAAAAAAACAGGGCGGCGGCAGCCTGAAAATACGGGCGGCGAGCGCAGGCTTTTTTGCCAAACGGCGTTTTTTCGGGTATTCTTGCGCCCGTTTTGCGCGGTACCCGTAGCTCAGTTGGAAGAGCGTCAGTTTCCGAAGCTGAAGGTCGCTGGTTCGATCCCAGTCGGGTGCGCCAATGATTTCTTTGCCCAGCGGCAGCCTGAAAACGGCTGCCGCTTTTTTCAGGCTGCTTTTTCGCGCCGGCGCTGCACGCAAACGGCAAATCTGCTCCCGCCGCGCCTAATAAAGTCTAATAAATCAGCATTTCCTGCATCAGCCGCATGCCCCACTGCCAGCCGCCCATTTCGCCGTTCAAACGCCCCGTATGCGGCGATACCAGCAGGCGGGCGCGCCATTGTTCGGCCTGCTGCCGCGCCCAGGCTTCGGGGCTGCGCTCGTCGCCGCTGCCGATAACCAGCGCGGTTTTGCAGTTGAAACGGCAGCGCGCAAGAGTGTGGTACTCGTCGTCCTGCCAGGCTTCGCGCGACGGCGACACCAAAATCACGCCGGCAACACGGCGCTGGGCGGCGGTGTCGGTTTGGTAATACCACGCGGCGGCGGCCAGCGCACCGGCTCCGTAGGCCACCAGCATCACCGCGCCGTTGCCGCGGATGGCGGCAAAAGCAGCCTGAACGCCGCGCTGCCATTGCTCGATGCTTTGGGCAGCCGAGCAGGCGGTGCTCTGCACCATCGGATAGCTGTATTCCCAGCGCTCGCTCCACAGCGCGGGCTCGCCGGCGTCGCGCACAATCAGCAGGGTCAGGCTTTCGAGATCGGAAAAATGCATGGCTGGGTTGGGGCTTGGCGTGGACAAAGCGCCCGCGCGTTTCAGGCAGCCTGAAACGCGCGGGCGGGCTTTATAGGGAATAGTCGTAATCGACCACCAAAGGCGCGTGGTCGGAAAAACGCTCGTCTTTGTAAACCGACGCGCTGCGGACGGCGGCGGCCAGGTTCGGCGTGGCCATCTGGTAGTCGATGCGCCAGCCGACGTCTTTGGCATAGGCCTGGCCGCGGTTGCTCCACCAGGTGTAGCCGGGCGCTTCGGGATACAGCTCGCGCCAAGTGTCGTGCCAGCCCAATTCGTTGATGACTTTGCCCATCCATTCGCGCTCTTCGGGCAGGAAGCCGGAATTTTTCTGGTTGCCTTTCCAGTTTTTCAGGTCGATGTTTTGGTGGGCGATGTTCCAGTCGCCGCAGATGACGATGTCGCGCCCTTCGCCGTGCATGGCATCGAGCATCGGGTAGAAAACGTCCAGAAAACGGAACTTGGCTTCCTGCCGCTCGGGGGCGCTGCTGCCGGACGGCAGATAGAGCGACACCACGCTTAAGCGGCCGAAATCGGCGCGCACGAAGCGGCCTTCGCGGTCGAACTCGTCCACGCCGATGCCGGTTTGCACGCGGTCGGGTTGGCGGCGGCTGTAAAGGGCAACGCCGCTGTAGCCGCGTTTTTCGGCGCAATGCCAGGCGCCGTACATGCCGTGCGGGCGTTTCATGTCGTCGGCCAAATCGGCTTCCTGTGCTTTGAGTTCCTGCACGCAGACGAAATCAGCCTCTGCGGCGGCGAGATAATCGAGAAAGCCTTTTTTGTAGGCGGAACGGATGCCGTTGAGATTGGCGGAAATAATGCGCATAGGTATTCGGAAACGGGAAAGACAAACCAAGGCAGCCTGAAAACGCTTTTCAGGCTGCCTGCTTTTTTCAGGCTGCCCTGACGGTGGCCAGCGCGGCATCGGCCACGCGCTCGGCGCTGTCGGGCATCGCCAGCGTGCGGGCGTTTTGCGCCCAGCGCAGGCAGGCGGCGCGGTCGAGTCCGGCCAGCACCGCGGCCAGACGGGCGGCATCGAGCTGCGCCTGCGGCAGCAGCAGGCCGGCTTCGGCAGACACCATAAAGCGGGCATTGGCGGTCTGGTGGTCGTCCACCGCCTGCTGGAAGGGCACCAGCAGCGCACCGACGCCGGCGGCGGTCAGCTCGGCAACGGTCAGCGCGCCGGCGCGGCAGATGAGCAAATCGGCATCGCGGTACACCGCGGCCATGTCGTCGATAAACTCAACGCACTCGGCCGCTACGCCGGCCTGGCGGTAGGCTTCCTGTAACGCTTCGAGATTGCCGCGGCCGGACTGGTGGACAATCTGCGGCCGCCGCTCTTCGGGCAGCAGCGCCAGCGCGGCGGGGACGATGGTATTGAGCGCGCGCGCGCCCAGGCTGCCGCCGACCACAAAGATTTTCAGGCTGCCTTCGCGGCCGGCAAAGCGCTCTTCGGGCGCGGGCAGGCCGGCGATGTCGGCGCGCACCGGATTGCCGACCAGCCCGTCCGGCCGCTCGGGGAAGGCCTGCGGAAAGGCGTACAGCACCCGCGCCGCCGTTTTCGCCAGCTTGCGGTTGGCCAGACCGGCCACCGCGTTTTGCTCGTGGACAATCAGCGGCAGCCCGAGCGAGCGAGCGGCAATGCCGCCCGGATAGGTAACGAAGCCGCCGAAGCCGATCACGGCATCGACCTGATGGCGGCGCAGGGCGGCGCGGGCGGCGCGCACGGCCTTAAACAGCATCCACGGCAGCGCGGCCAACCGCAGCAGGCCGTTGCCGCGCACGCCTTTCATCGCCACCGTTTCCAGTGTGATGCCGTGCTGCGGCACCAGCCGCTCTTCCATGCTGCCGCTGCTGCCGAGCCATACTACGTTGCAGCCGCGTTCTTTGAGCGCCGCCGCTACCGCCAGCGCGGGAAAAATATGGCCGCCGGTGCCGCCGGCCATCAGCATAAAGGTGGGGGAAGTTTTGCTCACGTTTTCGCTCCTTGCGCCCTTGCTTCGGGCTGCGCCTGCTTTCTGTCGCGCGGGTCGAGCACGTCGTCGTAGCCGCGCATGCTGCGGCGGGTTTCGTAATCGACGCGCAGCAGCATGGTAAAGGCCGCCATCATCACCAGCAGCGACGAGCCGCCGTAGGAAACCAGCGGCAGGGTCAGCCCTTTGTTGGGCAGCAGGCCGATGTTGACGCCGATATTGATAAAGCTCTGCGCCGCCACCCACACGCCGATGCCGGTGGCGATAAAGGCGTTGAAATACATGTTTTGGTCGCGCGCCATTTTGCCGATGCTCAGCGCGCGCCACACAATCCACAGATAGGTGAAAATCAACAGCGCCACCGTTATCAGCCCCAATTCTTCGCCGATTACCGCCAAGATGAAGTCGGTATGCGCTTCGGGCAGGAAGCCGCGTTTGAAAATCGCCTTGCCCAAACCCTTGCCGAACAGGCCGCCGCTTTCCATCGACAGCAGCGAACCGAGTCCCTGAAAGCCGGTGCCGTTAGCATCAATCCACGGCGTCAGCGCCACTTCGAAGCGGCGCAGGCGAAAATCGGTGGTGGCGATCACCAGCACCGCCAGCGAAACGCCGGCGCCCAGAATCAACAAAAACCAGCGCCACGGCAGGTTGGCGATAAACAGCAACGCCACCACAATCGCAAACACTACCAGCGCCGATCCCAAGTCGCGGGTAGCGTAAATCAGGCCGATGCCGACACCGGTGGGCAGCGCCACCCAGCTGACGCGCTTGAAGTCGTCGAGCACGTTGAGCTTGCGCTTCAGAAAGCTCGCCATATACATAATCGTTACCAGCTTAAACAGCTCGCTGGGCTGGATTTTGATAAAACCCAGCGACAGCCAGCGGCGGGCGCCGTTTACCGTTTCACCCAAAAAGGGGACGAAGCACATCAGCAGCAGCAGCAGCACCAAAATGTATTTGGTCGAGCGCTGCCAAATCCACATCGGCACCTTCGCGATCAGCCAGACGCACAGCACCAGCCCGAACAGCACGAACTTGGCCTGCTTAAAAAGATACACGGTGCGCTGGTCGAAATTGTGGGGATCGAGCTGCGATGCGGACGCGGAGAACACCATCACCAGCCCCAGCCCCAGCAGGCCGAGCAGCACCCACAGCAGGGTTTGGTCGTAAACGTCGCCGTTTTTCTGCAGGTTGCGGTTGAACAGGTTGGACTCGTCGGAGCAGTAGTGGAAAAAGCGGGTAATCGGATTCATAAAGGGCCAATACGGGGCGGGCGAAACGCTTTCAGGCTGCCTCAAAGGGCGGCAACGGCGGCGGCAAATACTTCCGAGCGGTGGGCATAACCGCGGAACATATCCAGACTGGCGCAGGCCGGACTCAGCAAAACGGCATCGCCGCTGCGGGCTGCGGCATAGGCGCGACGCACCGCTTCGGGCAGATCGGCGCAAAATTCGCCGGTGATGCCGGCGGCGGCCAGATCGGCGGCGATTTTCGGCGCGTCGATGCCGATCAGAAACACCGCGCGCGCCTTGTCTTTAAGGACAGCCGCCAGCGGCGCAAAGTCCTGCCCCTTGCCCTGGCCGCCGGCGATCAGCACCAGCGGCCGGTTCAGGCCGGCCACCGCAGCGGCGGTGGCGCCGACATTGGTGCCTTTGCTGTCGTCGATAAAATCAATGCCGTTTTTCTCGGCGATTTTTTCCACGCGGTGCGGCAGGCCTTTGAAACTGGCAACATGGCGCAGCAGTTCGGCGCGTTCGATGCCGATGGCTTCGCACAGCGCCAGCGCTGCCAGCACGTTGGCCAGATTGTGCTGCCCCTGCAGCGGCACTTGCGACTGCGCCAGCAAGGTGTCGCCGCCGGCTTTCAGGCTGCCTGCAGACTCGTCAAACCAATAATTTTCAGGCTGCTTCAGCGAAAACCATGCGACGGTGCGGCCGCTGCGGCGCATGGCGCGGCAGAATACATCGTCGCCATTGAGCACCTGCACGCCGCTGCCGCGGAAGATGCGGTCTTTAGCGTGGGCGTAGTCGAGCAGATCGTCGTAGCGCTCGAGATGGTCTTCGGAAATATTCAGCACCGTGGCGGCGGCGGCATTCAGGCTGCTGGTGGTTTCGAGCTGGAAGCTGGAGAGTTCGAGTACCCACACATCGGCTTTTTTGCCGCCGCGCGCCATTTCGGCCTCCAGCACCGGCAGACCGATGTTGCCGGCCACCACGGTATCCAGCCCGCTTTCGCGGCACAGGTGGCCGACCAGGCTGGTTACCGTGGTTTTGCCGTTGCTGCCGGTGATGGCGATCACCGGATCGCCGCGCTTCGCAAGAATCTGCGCCAGAATTTCAACATCGCCGAGCACGCGGCCGCCGCGCGCTTCAAAAGCGGCGATTTCAGGCTGCCGGCGGCTGATGCCGGGGCTGAGCGCCAGCGTGTCGAAACCCTTGTCCAGCGCGTCTTTCAGGCTGCCTGAAAAGCAGTCCAGATTCGGAAAACGCTCTTGGAGCGCGCTGCGGCGCTCGGGCGGCAGGTTTTCGTCGTAGGCGGCAACGGCGGCGCCGGCTTCGCGCATATAGGCGATCATCGAAACGCCGCTGCCGCCGATGCCGGCGACCAGAATGTGTCGGTTTTGCCAGTTCATGCTGTTGGTTTTAATCCGTGTTGGTATTTGCTTTCAGGCTGCCTGAAAAAGCCGGGCTATTTGCGCCCTTCCTGCACTTCTACCGAAATCACGCCCGGCTCGTCGGGCAGGCGGGAAACGGCTTCGTCGTCGTCCAAATCGATGCGGGTGCCGGCGCGCTGCACGCGGCGGCCGCTGCTCTCGGCCGGCTCGGCCGGCGGCGGGGCTTTCGGCGCGGGCATGTCGATGCGCGGTTCGCTGTCGATTATGCGCTCCGGCCGCCGCGCTTCGCCATTGTCGGGACGTGGTGCGGGAATTTCGGCGGGCGTATCCCATTCGTTGGCGGTTTGGCTCAGGGAAACCGCGGCGCCGGTTTGCGGGTAGTCGATGTCCTGATAGCTGCCGTCGCCCACCGCGACAATCTGCGCCGTCATCCGCCTTGATGCGGCCTGGCGCACGGCGTCGCGGTACCATTTTTCATCATCCAGCGGCACGGCGATTACGGTTTCGGCGCCGGGCGCGAGCAGGCTGGACAGTTTCACCGGAATGCCGACGGCTTTGGCATCGGCCTTGCCGTCGAGATACAGCGTCAGGCTCACATACACCGACGATACGGCGAAACTGCCGCTGTTGCGCAGTGACAGCAGCACGCGCGGGCGGCCGTTGCGGTAGGAGAACTCGCCCGCTTCGATGGCGACGTCCTGCCCGCTGCTGACGCTCTCGGCCGAAGACCCGTAGTTGATGCCCGAAGCCGATGCGGGCGCGAAGCTGTCGCTCGAGCGCATCTGCGACGCCGCCGACGCGCCCTGCCCGGCCTGCAGGCCTTCGGCGCTTTTGCCGGCGGCGTCGATAAACTTCCAGCCCCAATAGCCGAAGGCGCCGAACAGCGCCATGCCAATCATCCAAATCGCGGTTTGAATCTTATTTTCCGAAGAAGAAGACATTTGTGCGTCCTTGTTTTCAGGCTGCATCTCAAGACTGCGCCGCAGCAATCAGCTTCAGGGCAATCAGCAGCGGCAGTAGCGCGCCGCCGATATACACCAGCAGCCATACCATCAGGCTGTCGACAAAATAGCGCAGCAGGCCGAAATACGCCCAGGCATAAAGAAAAACCAGCACCGCGCTGATCAGCAGGGCAAGCAGATTGGCATTGCCGCCGAACAGCTGGCCGCCGAGAACAAACAGCGTATAGGCCAGCGCCCACTGCCAGGCGCGCGACGTTTCTTCGTATACATGCTCCTGCAGTTTGCCGAACACCAGCAGCATCAAAGCATCCAACATAGCGTTTCTCCTTATGTTCAACCAAGCAGCCTGAAACGGGTTTTCAGGCTGCCTAACGGATTTTCAGCGTACTCAGACCGACCAGCACCAGCACGATGGTGATAATCCAAAAGCGCACCACCACCTGCGTTTCCTTCCAGCCCTTTTGCTCGAAGTGGTGGTGGATGGGCGCCATCAGGAAGATACGTTTTTTGGTTTTCTTGTACCAGCCCACCTGCAGCATCACCGACAAGGCTTCCGCCACAAACAGGCCGCCCATGATGACCAATACAAATTCTTGGCGCACGATTACCGCTACGGTACCCAGCGCCGCGCCCAGCGCCAGCGCGCCGACATCGCCCATAAACACCTGCGCCGGCGCGGCATTGAACCACAAAAAGCCAAGGCAGGCGCCGCACATTGCCGCGCAGAACACCACCACTTCGTTGGCGCCCGGCACGAAAGGCAGCTGCAGATATCCGGCAAACTTAACGTGGCCGGTAACGTAGGCAAACACCGCCAGCCCGCCGGCCACCAGCACCACCGGAAACGCCGCCAGCCCGTCCAGGCCGTCGGTCAGATTCACCGCATTGGACGTGCCGACAATGGTGAAATACGCCAGCACCACAAAGCCGACCACGCCCAAAGGCAGCGCCACCTGCTTGAAAAAAGGCACGATCAGGATATTGGTCGCCCCCGAGCGGGCAACATAAAACAGCAGCGCGCCGGCGGCCAGCGCCACCACCGTCTGCCACACCATTTTGAATTTCGCCGACACGCCGTTGGGGTCCTTATAAACCACCTTGCGCCAGTCGTCGTAAAAACCCAGCGCACCCGTGCCCAGCAGCACCCCGATCAGAATCCACAGATAAGGATTGGACGGATTGCCCCACAGCAGCGTGGCAAACGTAATCGACAGCAGAATCAGCACCCCGCCCATCGTCGGCGTGCCGGCTTTGACCAGATGCGTCTGCGGGCCGTCGCTGCGGATGGCCTGCCCAGCCTTCAGCGCCGTCAGCTTGCGGATCGTCCACGGCCCGAGCATCAGGCTGAACGCCAGCGCCGTCAGCGCCGCCATCACCGCGCGGAAGGTGGTGTAGTGGAAAACATTCAGCACCGAGAACCAGTTGCTGAACTTGGCCAGCCATAACAGCATAAAAAATCCTTGTATTTTGTGGTATTGCGGCAGCCTGAAAACCCGTATCGGCGCCGTCCGCCTGCGCCAAACGGCCGCCGATACAGGCGGCGGCACGGCCAGAAAACGGGCGGACAGCTTCAGGCTGCCTGCGGCTTGTGTGCGGGCACCCGCAGACCGAAACGGCACCAGCGGACGCAAAGGGCGGATTTTAGCAAAACCCGCCGCACAATACGCCATAGGCCGACAATTTTCTCGGTAAATTTACGCGGGCTTACGCAAAACAGCCTTTCAGGCAGCCTGAAACGCCATCCCGCCGCATACCTTGCTCCCTTCCCCTACGCCCCAATAGGTAGGTTGGGTTGCCAAACCCAACATTTTCCGATGCCAAAGATATGTTGGATCGCGACCCAAGCTACAACTGAAAACCAAAGGCAGCCTGAAAACCAAAAAACCGGTTTTCAGGCTGCCTTGTCGGGGTGGGTGTTTACTGCTGCTGCGGGGCGCTGGCACTGCTGCCGTTCTCGGCGGCGCGGGCGTCGCCGACTGCTTTGAGCTGGGCGCGCACCTGTTCGTCGTCCTGGGTGTAGCGCTTGAGACCGCCGCCGAGCACTTTGTAGAGATCGGCAAGGTTCTCGGCCATATTCAGGCGGGTGGACAGCAGGGTGCTGTCGGCCGAATAGCTGCCGCGCTGAGCGTCGAGCAGGTTGAGCGAGCTGGAAACGCCGTGTTTGTAACGCAGGCGGATCAGGCGCAGGCGTTCGGCTTGGGCTTTGGCCTGGGCGCTGTTGGCCTGGTACTGGCTGTTGAGCGCGGCGCGCGCCACTAGGGCGTCGGCAACGTCGCGGAAGGCGCTGCGCACGGCGGCTTCGTAGGCGACGACGGTTTTTTCTTGGGCGACTTTGGCGGCATCGAGATTGGCCTTGGTTTTGCCCCAGTTGAAAATCGGTACGCTGATTACGCCGCCGATCGACCAGTTGCGGCTGCCGGATTCAAACAGATTGCTCAGTTCGCTGCTGCTGAAGCCGGCGTTGCCGGTGAGACCGATGGTGGGGAAGAAAGCGGCGCGGGCGGCACCGATATTGGCGTTGGCCTGACGCAGGTTGTGCTCGGCGGCGCGGATGTCGGGGCGGTTGAGCAGCACTTCGGAGCTTAGGCCGGCGGGCAGGTTGCGGATATTGAACTGCTGTGCCAGCGGCAGGGCGCGGGGCAGATCGTCGGGCAGTTTCTGCGCGATCAGAAGCTCGAGGGCGTTGCGTGCCTGCTCGCGGGCGCGGACGGCGGCGGCGTAGGAGGCTTTGGCGTTTTCAATCACGGTTTCCTGCTCGCGCAGGTCGATGGCGGAAATCACGCCGGCTTTGTGGCGCAGCTTGGCCAGACGGTAGGTTTCCTGCTGGCTGTCGAGCACGTTTTGCGCCAGCTTCATGGCGTCTTCGGCGTAGATTTCGTTGAAGTGGGCTTTGGCGACGCTGGAAATCAGGCTCAGATGGGTGGCGTCGCGGGCGGCGGTGCTGGCGAAGTAGCTCTGCAGCGCGGCCTGGCTGGTATTGCGCACCCTGCCCCACAGATCAAGCTCGAAGGAGGCGATGCCCAAACCGGCGCTGAAAGCGTTGCCGGCGCCATTGGCGTTGCCGCTGCGGGTGGCGCTGCCGTTGCCGTTCAAGCCGGGGAAGCGGTCGGCGCGGGCGATGGCGTACTGGGTGCGCACCTGCTCGGCGTTCAGGCTGGCGGTGCGCAGGTCGGTATTGTTTTTCAGGGCGATTTCGATCAGGCGGTGCAGGCGCGGATCGGCGAAGTAGTCCTGCCAGCCGACGGCGGCGGCGCGGACGCCGTTGTCGCGGGCGTCGTAGCGGAACTGCTCGGCGGGCAGATCGACTTTGGGCTGCTGGTATTTGGGCGCCAGATTGCACGCCGACAAAACGGCGGCGGTGCTGACGGCCAGCAGGACGGGTTTGAATGTGGTTTTCATGGTTGTCCTTTCTCTTTCAGGCTGCCTGGTTTCAGGCAGCCTGAAAAGGTTTAAGGGTTGTGGCTGTCGGAATCTTGGTGGCTTTCGCTGTGCAGGTGGGCATTGGCGGCGGCCACTTCCAGCTCGTGCTTGGTCGGCTTAAACAGGCCGCGCACCACGGCGTAGAACACCGGCACCAGGAATACCGACAACAGGGTGCCGATGGTCATACCCCAGAATACGGTGGTACCGATGGCGCTCTGGCTGCCGGAGCTGGCGCCAGAAGCGAAGTATAGCGGCACCACGCCCAAAATAAAGGCAAACGAAGTCATCAGAATCGGACGGAAGCGCAGGTGCGCCGCTTCGAGTGCCGCGGCCAGCGCGCTTTTGCCTTCGGCCTGCAGGTCTTTGGCAAACTCGATAATCAGAATGGCGTTTTTGGCGCTCAGACCCATCACGGTAATCATGCCGACGGTGAAATAGATGTCGTTGGCAAAGGCCACCGGTATGCCGACGCTGTTGTTGAACAGGTTGCGGCTGGCAACGCCAAACACGACGCCGAACAGACCCAGCGGGGCAACCAGCAGCACGGCAAAGGGAATCGACCAGCTTTCATACAGCGCGGCCAGCACCAAGAATACCGACAGCGCGGCAAAGCCGTAGAGCATCAGCTTTTGCGACGAGCCTTTGGCTTCTTCGCGCGACTGGCCCTGCCATTCGACGCTGTAGCCGCCACCCAGGTCTTTGACCATTTTCTCGATTTCGGCCATCGCCTGGCCGGTGGAGCCGTTGCCGACCTGGGTGCTCATCTGCACGGCGGGATAGCCGTTAAAGCGCAGGCTCTGCTCGACGCCCGGCACCCATTTGGCTTTGACAAAGGACGACAGGGGAACGGCCTGGCCGCTGCCGTTGGGCACGGTAAGCTGGAGCACGTCTTCTTCCTGCATACGGGCGGATGCTTCGGCCTGAACCATCACTTTCTGCAGGCGGCCGTTGTTGGGGAAGTCGTTGACATAGCTGCCGCCCAGGGCTGCGGCAAGGGTGGCGCGCACACTGGTCATGCTGATGCCCTGCGCCGCCATCGCTTTGCGGTCGATTTCCAGCTCGAGCTGCGGCGAGTCGGGCAGGCCGTTGTTGCGCGGGCCGGAGAACATTGGGTTCTGGCTCATTTTCGCCAGCAGTTCGTTACTCTTGGCCATCAGTTCGGCGTGACCGCTGTTGTTGCGATCCTGCAGGTAGAACTCGATGCCGCCGTTACCCAGCTCGCGGATGGCGGGCGGGTTGACTGCCAGCGCGAAGCCGTCTTTGACGGCGCCGCTGGTCATCAGTTCGCCCATCAGCATTTGGGCAACGATGCTGGCCGAATGGATCAGGCCGGGGCGCTCGTCCCAGTCTTTGAGCGATACAAAGCCGATGGCCATGTTCTGGCCGCTGCCTGAAAAGCTGAAACCGGATACCGTGATGATGCTCTCTACTTCTTCTTTGGCCATCACCACTTTTTCCACCGCTTCGATGGTTTTGTCGGTACGCGCTTTGGAGGCGCCGGCCGGCAGCTGCACGCTGACCATAAAGTTGCCGGAGTCTTCAACCGGCAGGAAAGATTCGGGCAGGCGGGCATACATCCACACCGCACCGGCACCGACGGCCAGCCAGATCACCATCGAGGCGGCAGAATTGCGCAGGGTTTTGGCGACAACGCCTTCATAGCGTTTGTTGCCGGCGTCAAACATGCGGTTGAACCAGCCGAAGAAGCCGCGTTTTTCCAAATGATGCCCTTTTTCCACCGGCTTGAGCATGGTGGCGCACAGGGCGGGGGTCAGCGTCAGCGCCAAAAAGGCGGAGAAGGCGATTGCCAGAATCATGGTAACGGCAAACTGGCGGTAAATATTGCCCACCGCGCCTTCAAACTGGGTCAGCGGGATAAACACCGAAATCAGCACGGCAGTAATACCGATAACCGCACCGGTAATCTGGCTCATCGCCTTTTTGGTGGCCGGCAGCGGCGCCAGTCCTTCTTCCGACATAATCCTTTCGACGTTTTCCACCACCACGATGGCATCGTCCACCACAATACCGATCACCAGCACCATCGCGAACATGGTCAGCACGTTGATCGACATGCCGAAATAGTAGATGCCGGCAAACGCGCCCAACAGCGAAATCGGCACCACAATCGCCGGAATCAGGGTATAGCGGATGTTTTGCAGGAAGACAAACATCACGATAAACACCAGCACCATCGCTTCAACCAGCGTATGCACCACTTTCTCAATCGAAATATCGACGGCAATCGAAGTGTCGTAAGGCGCTTTCCACTGCATGTCGCCGGGGAAGAATTCCTTCAGCTTTTCCATCCGCGCTTTAACGGCGGCAGCGGTGGCGGTGGCGTTACCGCTGTTGGAGAGCATCACCGCAATGCCCACCGCCGGTTTGCCGTTCAGACGCATGGTAGTAGCGTAGCTTTCCGAGCCCAACTCGATGCGGGCGACGTCTTTCAGATAGACGTTGCCGCCCTCGCTGTTGCTGCGCAGCATGATGTTGCCGAACTCTTCGGGCGTGCTGAGCTGGCCTTCAGCGGTAATGGTGGCGGTAAAGCCCTGCCCTTCCACTGCCGGCAGAGCGCCGAGCGAGCCGGCGGAAATCTGCGCGTTTTGCGCGTTGATCGCGGCGGAAACGTCGGTAAAGGACAGGTTGTAGCCTTTGAGTTTCTGCGGATCAACCCATATGCGCATCGCCCGTTGGGCGGCAAACATGCGCACCGCACCCACGCCTTCGACGCGCTGCAGCTCGGGGATGATGTTGCGCTGGGCGTAGTCGGCCATATCGGCGACTTCCTGGGTTTGCGAGTCCAGCGACAGCACCATCAGGAAGTTGGAGCGCGATTTGGAAACCTTGACACCATACTGCTGCACGGTGGCCGGCAGCGTGCTCAGCACTTCGGAGAGCTTGTTCTGCACTTCCTGCTGGGCAACGTCTTCGTCGGTTTTCGGCGTAAAGGTCAGCGATACCGAACCGCTGCCGCTGGAGTCGGCGGACGTGGAAATGTAGTCCAAGCCCTCGATGCCGTACATGCTGCGCTCGATCACCGCCAGCACGCTGTCTTCCATGACCTGCGCCGAAGCGCCCGGATAGGTCGCGTTCAGGCTGATGGTGGGTGCGGCCACCGAAGGATATTGCGATACTGGCAGGCTGCGGATGCCCAAAATACCCGCCAAGATGATAAAGATGGAAATCACCCAGGCGAAAATCGGGCGGTCAATAAAGAATCTTGCCATGTTCCACTCCGTTTATTGGGCTGACGATGCGGCCGGTGCGGATGCCGGCACCGAAGCTGCGGGCGCGGACGCCGCAGCAGCCGGAGCGGAAGCAGCCTGAACCGCAGTGGCGGGCGCGGATGCGGCTTCTTTCTTTTCAGGCTGCCATTCTTTGGTTTTCACGCTCTTGGAATGGAGCATGCCCGCGATCATGGTGCCGTCCACCGCCACTTTATCGCCGTCTTTCAGGCCTTCGCTGATGACCCAGCTGTCGCCCTTTTGCGCCACGATTTTCACCGTGCGCGGCTCGAAGCCGCCTTGGGCATTGACAATGGTTACGGTGTCGGTTTTGCCGCGGGTAACCGCACGCTGCGGCACCACATAGGCATTGAGCACGCCGGATACCGGCAGTTTCACCCGCACATACAGCCCGCTCATCAGAATCAGGTTCGGATTGGGAATCGCTGCGCGCAGATTAACCTGGCCGGTACTCTCGTCCACCGTAGTGTTGGTAAACAGCAGGCGGCCTTTGTGCGGGTATTCGCTGCCGTCTTCAAATTCAACGCCGACTTCGATCGCTTCGTTGAGCACGCGCTCGCCGCTGGAAAGCTGCTGGCGCAGTTTCAGCATATCGTTGGCCGACTGCTGGATATTGAGATACATCGGGTCGTTCTGCTGGATCAGCGCCATCTGGGTACTGTTGGCGGTAACCAGCGCGCCTTCGCTGACTTTCGATTCGCCGATGATGCCGGCAATCGGCGCGGTGATATAGGCATGGTTCACATTGACCTGCGCCGCATTGATGGCCGCCTGCGCCGATTTCACCTGCGCTTCGGCCGAACGCTTGGCAGTAAGCGCCGCATCCCACTCCTGGCGGCTGATGGCATCGGCCTGCACCAGCGGCTGGTAGCGCGACACATCGGCATTGGCTTTCGCCAGCGCAGCCTGGGCAGACAGCAGCGACGCACGGGCGCTTTCCAGATTGGCGCGGTAGGCGGCATCGTCAAGCTGGTAAAGCGGCTGGCCGGCTTTAACGAACGAGCCTTCTTCAAACAGGCGGCGTTTCACGATGCCGCTGACCTGCGGCACGATGTAGGCGGTGCGCACCGCTTCCAACCGGCCGCCGAGCACGGTTTCCAGCAGCACGTCTTCGGCTTTTACCGTCAGCACCGAAACTTCAGGCTGCAGCTGCGCCGTTTTTTCGGCGATTTGCTTTTGCCGCTCTTCGTTTTTATTCGGGCAGGCCGCCAATGCCAGCGGCAGCAACAACGCCAGCACTGTCAGGCGCCGGCCGCGTGATGAGTGGGTCATTTTATTTTTCCTGATTTTCAATAGATTGTTTAACAAGGTTTTTAAATGTTTCAGGCTGCCTGAAAAAAGCTCTCGGGCAGCGCATCGGGGTTTTACATTCTGTCAAAAACGCGGCATTATACATACAAGCCTGTATGGCAGATTCAGTCTTTACCATTTCTTAACCAAGCACCACAAACCACCATGCGCAAAACCAAAATCGAAGCCCAAAAAACCCGCCAGCACCTGCTGGACGCGGCGCTGGAAGTATTCTGGCGCAACGGCGTAACCCGCTCCTCGCTGCAGGAAATTGCCCAAGAAGCCGGCGTAACCCGCGGCGCGCTCTACTGGCATTTCAAAAACAAAGAAGACCTGTTCGACGCCCTGTTCCATTGCTACTTCACCCCGCTGGTCGAGCCTTTCGACTCCGACGAAGCCAAAGCCTCCGACAATCTGTGAGCGCATCTGCGCCAAAGCATACTCGGCATTTTCCGGCGCATGGCGCAGGACGAAAAACACCAAAAATTCTGCAACGTGCTGTATATGAAATGCGAAGCCAGCCCCGCCAACCAGGCGATTACCGAGCTGGTGGAAAAATATTACGAAATCGGCCACGGCCAAATCCGCAGCGTGATGCAGCTGTGCCACCAGCGCGGCCTGCTGCCGGCCGACACCGATCTCGAGCTGTCCACCCTGTATCTGCAAAGCTGCGTGGCCGGCCTGATCGGCATTTGGAACTGCAATCCCGGGCAGTTCGACATCCTGCCCGCCGCCGAGCGCATTCTCGACACCTGCTTCAGCGCCCTGCAAAACGGCGCCCTGCCCCAAGCCAAACGCAGCGCCTAAACAGCGGCACCATTCCAAACGCCTTCAACAAAACTTTCAGGCTGCTTTTCCAACCCGGAAAAGCAGCCTGAAAACCATCAAACCCTTTGCCATGCCGTTTTGCCGCTCGATAAAACCGCCGCCGGGGTTTCAGGCTGCCTTTCGGCGCGTGCCGTTCAATCCAAACCCTGCGTTTCCAGCACGAAATGCGCGTCTGTATCCTGCGCCAGCAGCCGCGTCAGCGCAGGCAGGTTTTCGCGCAGCTGCGCCGCCAGCACATAAGGCGGGTTGATAACGAACATGCCGCTGCCGTGCATGCCGAAGCCGTCGGCCTGCGGGCGGCGGACGTGGAGTTCGGCGCGCAGCGATTTGGGCGAGAGCGCCGCCAGTTTTTCCGGCAACGTCCGGCTTTCGGCACGGCTCAAACAGGGATACCACACCAGATAGCAGCCGGTGGCAAAGCGCTTAAGCGCGGCTTTCAGCGTATCGACCACCCGCCGGTAGTCCTGCTTTTCCTCATAGGGCGGATCGACCAGCACCACGGCGCGGCGCGGCGGCGGCGGCAGCAGCGACAGCAGTCCGCCGTAGCCGTCTTCGCAGCGGACTTGGGCGCGGCGGCCGGCGGAAGCAAGCGTCTGTTCCAGCAGCGGAAAGTCGGCCGGGTGCATTTCAAAACAGCGGATGCGGTCGTCCGGCCGCAGCAGCCCGGCGGCCAGCCACGGCGAGCCGCAATAGCGGTTTTCAGGCTGCCTTTCGCCCACGAAATCGGCAAAACGCGCCAGATCGGCCGGCAGTTTTTCCGCCTGCCGCACACGCAGCCAGCCGTCGCGGTATTCGCCCAATTTTTGCGCGAAACCGGAATCGAGCGCGTACAGTCCGGCGCCGGCATGGGTGTCGATATACCAATAGGGTTTGTCTTTGCGGCCGAAATATTCCAGCGTCAGAAACAGGGTGAAATGTTTGAGCATGTCGGCATGGTTGCCGGCATGGAAGGAGTGGCGGTAACTGAGCATCTCGCGGTGCTGCCCGTGCATGAAAAAACGGGTATTTTATGTGTTTTCAGGCTGCCTGAAAAACTTTTATTGTGCTAAACTCGCGCGTTTTTGAAACCACCGAACGCTAAATTGAGAAAGGCCGCCATGAGCGAAACAACCGAACAAGTGAACCCTCTGGAACGCAAAACCACCGTTACCGTGGCATGGGAAGCGGTAAACGCCGAAACCGACCGCCGCCTGAAGCAGACTGCCCGCCGCGTGCGCATCGACGGCTTCCGCCCCGGCAAAGCGCCGCTGAAAATGGTCGCCTCTATGTACGGCGCCGGCATCCAGAACGACGTATTGAACGACGCCGTGCGCGAAGCCTTTGAAGAAGCCGTCAAAGGCGAAGACCTGCGCGTGGCCGCGCTTACCGGCATCGAGCCGGTTGAAAACCAGGAAAACGCCGATTCCTTCCAAGCCGTGTGCGTGTACGAAGTCTATCCCGAAATCAAAGTCGGCGACCTCTCCGCGCTGGAAATCGAAAAAACCACCGCCGAAGTGGGCGATGCCGAAGTGGACAAAACCATCGACATCCTGCGCAAACAGCGCACCCGCTACAACCGCGTCGAGCGCGCCGCGCAAAACGACGACCGCGTCATCATCGACTTTGCCGGCACCATCGACGGCATCCCCTTTGAAGGCGGCAGCGCCAAAAACTACCCCTTCGTACTCGGCCAAGGCCAGATGCTGCCTGAATTCGAAGCCGGCGTCAGCGGCCTGAAAGAAGGCGAAAGCAAAGACGTTGAAGTCAAATTCCCCGACGACTACCACGGTAAAGACGTTGCCGGCAAAACCGCCGTTTTCGCCATCACCCTGCACAATGTCGCCGAACCCGTGCTGCCCGAAGTGGACGAACAGTTCGCCCGCGCGCTGGGCATTGAAGACGGCGACACCGTGAAAATGCGCGAAGAAGTCCGCAAAAACGTCGCCCGCGAAGTGAAACGCCGCGTGGACGGCAAAAACCGCGATGCAGTAATGGCCGCGCTGCGCCAAAGCCACGAATTCCCGCTGCCGCAGGTGCTGGTGAACGAAGAAGCCGCCCGCCTGGCCGAAGAAATGAAGAAAAACCTGGCTTCGCAAGGCATGGATCCCGCCCAGCTCAACCTGCCCGCCGAGATGTTTGCCGAGCGCGCCGCCGAGCGCGTGGCACTCGGTCTGCTGCTGCCGGTTATCGTTGAAGAAAACAAACTGCACGCCAGCGACGAACAAATCCGCAAGCTGGTGCTGGAATTCGCCGAAAGCTACGAAGACCCCGAAGAAGTGGCCGAATGGTACTTTGCCGACCGCAACCGCTTGAGCGGCGTGGCCAATCTGGCGTTGGAAAACAACGTCGTCGAATTCGTGCTGGGCAAAGCCAAAACCACCGAAAAAAGCCTGTCTTTTGACGAAATCATGGCCGCCGCCTAAAGCAGCCTGAAAAGGCAGCCTGAAAGCCGAAGCACCGCCGCCCGAAACCTGCAGCAGACCCTGCAGCCATTTGGCCGCGGTGCTTTTTCCGTTTTAGCGGCAGCCTGAAAAGCCGCTTTCCCCTTCCCCGACCAACCCGCAGCAAGGAAACGATATGATTCCCGACATCCGCAACAACACCCTGATTCCCACCGTTATCGAGCAAAGCGGCCGCGGCGAACGCGCCTTCGACATCTACTCGCGCCTGCTCAAAGAACGGATTATCTTTCTGGTCGGCGAAGTCAACGACCACACCGCCAATCTGGTGGTGGCGCAGCTTTTGTTTCTCGAAAGCGAAAACCCCGACAAAGACATCTATTTCTACATCAACAGCCCCGGCGGCAGCGTAACCGCCGGCATGTCGATATACGACACCATGAACTTCATCAAGCCCGACGTGCAGACCCTGTGTCTGGGCCAGGCCGCCAGCATGGGCGCGATGCTGCTGGCCGCCGGCGCCAAAGGCAAACGCTTCGCCCTGCCCCACAGCCGTGTGATGATCCACCAGCCGCTGATCGGCGGCGGTTTGGGCGGACAGGCGTCCGATATCGAAATCCACGCCCGCGAGCTTTTGAAAATGAAAGACACGCTCAACCGCCTGCTCGCCCAGCACACCGGCCAGCCGCTGGAGCGGGTTGAGCGCGATACCGACCGCGACAACTTCATGTCTGCCCAGGCCGCCGCCGAATACGGCCTGATCGACAAGGTTATTGCTTCGCGCAACGACGTCGCTTAATTCCAAACCGCACCCAAAGGCAGCCTGAAAACTTTCAGGCTGCTTTTAGCCGCTAAAAAACGGCTTTCAGGCAGCCTGAAAGCCGTTTCAATTCGATTTACCGGATGTACCGCGGACTTACAGCAGATGCGCCACGCCCGCTTTTTCGTCTTCCAGCTCTTTGAGCGTGATGTTGATGCGCTCGCGGCTGAAGTCGTCGATTTCCAAATCGCGCACCAACTTGTATTCGCCGTTTTCGCAGGTAACGGGGAAGCCGAAAATGGTGCCTTCGGGGATGCCGTAGGAGCCGTCGGACGGGATGCCCATGGTTACCCATTTGCCGTTGGTGCCCAGCACCCAGTCGCGGATGTGGTCGATGGCGGCGTTGGCGGCAGATGCGGCGGAAGACAGGCCGCGCGCTTCGATAATGGCGGCGCCGCGTTTGCCGACGGTGGGCAAAAAGACGTTGGCATTCCAGTCCTGGTCGTTAATCATGTCTTTCACGCTCTGGCCGCCGATGGTGGCGAAGCGGTAGTCGGCGTACATGGTGGGCGAGTGGTTGCCCCAAACGCACAGTTTTTCGATGTCGGCAACGGCCTTGCCGGTTTTCTCGGCAATCTGGCTGGCGGCACGGTTGTGATCGAGACGCAGCATGGCGGTGAAGTTTTTCGCCGGCAGATCGGGGGCGGACTTCATGGCGATGTAGGCGTTGGTGTTGGCGGGATTGCCGACTACCAGCACTTTAACGTTGCGGTCGGCCACTTTGTTGAGCGCGGCACCCTGCACGGTGAAAATCTGCGCGTTGGCCTGCAGTAAATCGGCGCGCTCCATACCTTTGCTGCGCGGACGGGCGCCGACGAGAATGGCGATTTGCGCGTCTTTAAACGCTACTTCGGGATCATCGGTGGCGATCATGCCGGCCAGCAGCGGAAAAGCGCAGTCCTGCAATTCCATCATCACGCCCTTAACGGCGTTTTGCGCCTGCGGCAGATCCAAAAGCTGCAGAATCACGGGCTGGTCTTTGCCGAGCATTTCGCCCGAAGCGATGCGAAACAGCAGGGCATAACCGATTTGGCCGGCGGCGCCGGTTACGGCAACACGGATTGGGGTTTTCATAGCGGGTTCTCCATAGATGAAAGATGCGGAAAAATCCGTTTCAGGCAGCCTGAAAACGGAATGCGCGGACTGCGGTGTTTTTCTTGAAGCGCCGGCTCGGGCAGCGCGCAAAGGGCGCGGCGGCCTTGTGCCGAAGCTGCGGGGCATCATACCAAAAACACGGCGCTTTGCAAGGGAAAAGCCGCTGCCGCGGGGCTTTGCGGCAGCCTGAAAAAGCAAAAAGGCAGATTTTGCAATCTGCCTTTGCCCGGTGTTTCCGGTGTGCAAATTTCAGGGGTGCTTAGGCAGCCTGAATGTTTGCAGCCTGTTTGCCTTTGGGGCCGGTGGTGACATCAAAGGAAACTTTCTGACCCTCTTTCAGGGTTTTGAAACCTTCCATATTGATGGCGGAGAAATGGGCGAACAAATCTTCGCCGCCTTCGTCGGGAGTGATGAAACCGAAGCCTTTGGCGTCGTTAAACCATTTAACAATACCTGTTGCCATGTGATGCTACTTTCTACAAAAATTAAACAAAAAAAAGCAAATCCGCGGCTGCCAAAAAATTCAGTTTCATTCGGTTTAACGCTCAAAACAGGCTTTTCTGTACGGCGCGCTTTTGCTGTCGGGCTTTTTACCTGTGTTGGGCGCCTGCGTCAAGTTTTGTTTGGGCAAAAGCGGTTTTTTCATTAAAATGAAACAAAATACAACAATCGCCGACACAAAATGAGCCTCTCCCCCGAATTACTGCAAACCACCCGCGAAAAAACCGCCCCGCCCAAACGCTTCGGCGTTTTCCTGCTCAACGACGACTACACGCCGATGGATTTCGTGGTGGCGGTGCTGGTTGAAATTTTCCTGCTGCCCGAAGATACCGCCGAGCGCGTGATGTGGCAGGTGCACACCGAAGGGCGGGGGCTGTGCGGCACCTACACGCGCGACATCGCGCAAACCAAACAGCAGCAGGTACTGTCGCTGGCCGAAGCGGCCGGCCACCCGCTGATGTGCATTGTTGAGGAGATCTGATGATCAGCAAAGAGTTGGAAGAAGTAATCGAGCGTCTCTACCACGACACCAAAGAAAAACGCTACGAACTGGTCGGACTGGAGCAGCTGCTGCTCGGCCTGCTGCAGCATTCGTCCAAAGTGGCGGAAACCCTTGACGCCTGCGGCGTGGACACCGCCCTGCTGGCGGTACAGCTGCAGGAGAGCATCAGCGAAAACACCCCGCTGCTGCCGGCCGGCAGCAGCCGCGAGCCGCAGCCGACCGCCGGTTTCGAGCGGGTGATGCAGCGCGCCATCATCCACAAGCAGCAGTCTTCGCAGGAGCCTTTGGAAGCGGCCGATCTTTTGGTGGCGGTGCTCGACGAAAAAGACAGCCCCGCTTCCTATTTTCTGCAGCTGCAGTCGCTCACCCGCTACAAGCTGCTGCGCTATCTCTCCCACGGCCTGACCGACGAAGAAGACACCGCTTACGACGGCGATGGCGAAGACGACGAAGACCTGCCGCCCGCCGCCAAGCCGCTGGATGCCTACACCGTCAATCTCAACCAGGAAGTGCGCGCCGGCCGCATTGACCCCTTAATCGGCCGCAAAGCCGAAATGGAGCGGCTGGTGCAGGTTTTGTGCCGCCGCCGCAAAAACAATCCGCTGCTGGTGGGCGAAGCCGGCGTCGGCAAAACCGCGCTGGCCGAAGGGCTGGCCTACCGCATCGAAAACCAGCAGGTGCCCGAAGTGCTGGCCGGCCACACCGTTTTTTCGCTCGACATGGGCGCCCTGCTGGCCGGCACCAAATACCGCGGCGACTTTGAAGCCCGCATCAAAGCCGTGCTCAAAGAGCTGGCGCAGCAGCCCAAATCGCTGTTGTTCGTCGATGAAATCCACACCCTGATCGGCGCGGGCGAAACCGCCGGCGGCCACATGGACGCTTCCAACCTGCTCAAACCGGCGCTGGCCAAAGGCCGGCTGCGCTGCATCGGTGCCACCACCTACAACGAATACCGCACCATATTCAGCAAAGACCACGCCTTAAGCCGCCGTTTTCAGAAAATCGACATCGGCGAGCCCAGCGTGGCCGAAACCGTCGATATCCTGCGCGGCCTGCAGCCCGCCTTCGAGAGCCACCACGGCGTGCGCTACAGCGAAGACGCCCTTCAGGCTGCCGCTGAGCTTTCCGCCCGCCACATTTCCGACCGCTTTTTGCCCGACAAAGCCATCGATGTTATCGACGAAGCCGGCGCCGCCCAGCGCATCATGCAGCCTGAAAGCCGCAGCGGCGAAATCGGCCGCGGCGAAATCGAGCAAACCGTCGCCAAAATCGCCCGCATTCCCGAAAAAACCGTGTCCCATGACGACAAACAAATCCTGCGCCATCTCGCACGCAACCTGAAAAACATGGTCTTCGGCCAAGATGCCGCCGTCGATGCGCTGGCCGCCGCCGTCAAAATGTCGCGCTCCGGTCTCGGCCTGCCCGACAAACCCATCGGCTGCTTCCTGTTTTCCGGCCCCACCGGCGTGGGCAAAACCGAGGTCGCCAAACAACTCGCCTTCTCGCTGGGCGTGCCGCTGGAGCGCTTCGATATGTCCGAATACATGGAGCCGCACGCCGTCTCCCGCCTGATCGGCGCGCCGCCGGGCTACGTCGGCTTCGACCAGGGCGGACTGCTGACCGAAACCGTCAGCAAACACCCGCACTGCGTGCTCCTGCTCGACGAAATCGAAAAAGCCCACCGCGACATCTACAACGTTCTGCTGCAGGTGATGGACGCCGGCCGGCTCACCGACAACACCGGCAAAAGCGCCGATTTTCGCAACGTCATCCTGATTATGACCACCAATGCCGGCGCCGAAGCGCTCAGCGGCAACGGTTTCGGCTTCACCGCCAAACGCGAAGCCGGCGACGAAATGGCCGCCATCAAAAAAACCTTCACCCCCGAGTTCCGCAACCGGCTCGACGCCGTGATTCCCTTCGCCCCGCTCACCCCCGCCGTTATCGGCCGCGTGGTGGACAAATTCCTGCTCCAGCTCGAACAGCAGCTGCTGGAAAAACAGGTCGAAGCCACGTTCACCGACGAGCTGCGCCGCCATCTGGCCGACAAAGGCTTCGACCCGCAGATGGGCGCGCGGCCGATGCGCCGCCTGATTCAGGAAGAAATCCGCCAGGCACTCGCCGACGAACTGCTGTTCGGCCGCCTGGCGCAGGGCGGCCGCGTGCTGATCGACTATCAGGACAAAACCGTGCTCAGCTTCCCCGAAAAAGACTCGCCCAAAGAGCCGATGCCCGCGCTGTAACACCGTCCGCCGTTTTCAGGCTGCCTTTCACGCAGGCAGCCTGAAAACGGTTTGACCTGAAAGCCCGCTGAAAACCCCGTCCCAAGCAGCCTGAAAACGCTCCCGGCGCTATGGAGACTTGGCCGCATTCGCTATATAATCCGCCGCTTTTTTGCCCGCCCGTTTCGCCTGTACCGCTTTTCAGGCAGCCTGAAAAGCGCAGCGCCGCCGGCACCCGCCCAACCGCCTACCCGAAAGATTCGCCATGAGCCAGCTCAACCCCGCCCTCAACATCGCCTACAAAGCCGCCCGCAAAGCCGGCGACCTGATGCTGCGCGCCGCCAACAACCTCGACAGCCTGCGCGTGGATCACAAAGCCGCCAACGATTTCGTCTCCGACGTCGACCGCCAGGCCGAAGCGCTGATTGTCGACCTGATCAGCGAAGCCTACCCCCACCACCGCATCAGCGCCGAAGAAAGCGGCAGCCGCGGCAGCGGACGCGCCGAATACGAATGGATTATCGACCCGCTGGACGGCACCACCAACTACCTGCACGGCCACCCGCAATACGCCGTTTCCATCGCCCTGCTGCACAAAGGCGTACTGCAGGAAGCGCTGGTTTACGCCCCCGAGCGCAACGACATCTACACCGCCTCGCGCGGCAAAGGCGCCCGCCTGAACGAGCGCCGCATCCGCGTGGCCGCGCGCACCGAAATCAACCGCTGCATCATCGGCACCGGCTTTCCGGTAACCGACCACAGCGGTCTCGACAACTACCTTGCCGCCCTCAAAGCCTTTATCCAAAAAGCCGCCGGCATCCGCCACGAAGGCGCCGCCTCGCTGGATTTGTGCACGCTGGCCACCGGCCGCTTCGACGGCTTTTTCGAGTTCGGCCTAAAACCCTGGGACATCGCCGCCGGCGCCCTGATCGTGCAGGAAGCGGGCGGCATCGTAACCGACCCCGCCGGCGAAAGCGGCTGGCTGGAAAGCGGCGACATCGTTGCCGCCAACCCGAAAATCCTCGCCCAAATGCTGCAGATTATCGGCAAGGCCTGAGCGCTCCGCTTTTCAGGCTGCCTTGGCCAAATCAAGGCAGCCTGAAAACACCAATCCCAAACCCAAAGCAGCCTGAAAACGGAAAAAACGTTTTCAGGCTGCTTTTTTGCGCTTTGTCCGCGCCATCCGGTTTTCAGGCTGCTTGGGGCAAACGCCCGTTTACAGCGTCAGCCCCGCGCCCAGCAGGGTCAGCACGCCCAGCACGCAGAAAACGGCGCAGGCGGTGATGCGTACCGCGCGGGCGGGGATTTTCGCCACCAGCTCGCCGCAGTAAGCCACCGGCACATTGGCCGCCATCAGGCCGATTACGCTACCGGCCACCACCGCCGGCCAGGCGTCGTAGCGGGCGGCCAGCAGCACCGTGGCGATTTGGGTTTTGTCGCCGATTTCGGCCAGGAAAAACAGCACCAGCGTGGCGAAAAAGGCGCCGTATTTCAGCCAGCGGCAGCGGTCGCCGTCGTCGTCCTTGTCCGGTACCAGCAGCCACAGGCCGACGGCGATAAAGCTCATTCCCACCGTCCATTTCACGATTTCCGGCGCAATGCGCGACGCGATCATCACGCCGAGCACGGCCGAGAGCAGGTGATTGAGCAGGGTGGCGGCGAAGATGCCGGCGATCACCGCTTTTTTGTCGGCAAAACGGGCGGCGAGAAACAAAGTCAGCAGCTGGGTTTTGTCGCCGATTTCGGCGATAAACACCCCGACAGTTGAAGAGAAAAAGGCTTCCATCAGAAACGCTCCGAACCGTGCGGGCAAACAAAAAAGGCACACCGCCCGCCCCCGAACGGAGCCGACGGTATGCCTTAAGTCTTGCCTGTCTTTACGGCTTGATAAAGATGCCTGCGCCACGCCCAAAGGCAATGATGTTGACACAGGCTCCGGCGGCGCTGCCGCGCGGATGGCTACTCCCCCAAGGGCGGGCGCGATTATAGCCGCTTGCCCTACTCTTGGGCAAAAGAAAGGCAGCCTGAAAAGGGATCTACCCCTTTCAGGCTGCCTTTGCGCCGGTGCTTGGTTCCGCTGCCGGCTTAGCCGCGCCAGTAGTTGTTGGCGGCGGCGATGGTTTGGAAGTTGATGGCGATAACCTGCGAAGCGGCGGTCAAGCTGTCGGCGTCGTTGGCGTAAACGGAGCGCAGTTTTTTCAGCACTTCAACGTCGGGCTGGGTGGTTTTGACGCCGCGGCGGCTCAGGGTAACCGCCAGCTCGAAGCCGGCCTGCGGGGTTTCGGTAATCAGGGTGGGGAGCCATTGTTCGCTCATGTCGTGTTCCTTTGATTGTTGTTGTAAAAAAACGCCCCTAGCGGGGCGGCGCGGATATTAGGAGCGCGGCGGCGGGCTGTCAAGACGAGCGTAGGCGGGCGTAAAAAAGCAGCCTGAAAGACGCTTTCAGGCTGCTTTGGGCAGATGGTTTTAAATCGCTTGGGTGCGCTCAATCAGCCAGGTTTTGGCTTCGCCTTCGGTGAGCGGTTCGAGCTTGGCGCGCACGGTGGCGTGATATTGGTTGAGCCAGGCGGTTTCGGCGTCGTTCAGCAGGGATTTCTCAACCAGGCGGGTGTCGATCGGGCACATGGTTACGGTTTCGAAATACAGGAAACGACCGAACTCGGTTTCTGCCGGCTGCGCCACGGGGCGGCTGACCACCAGGCTTTCGATGCGGATGCCCCATTTGCCCGGGCGGTAAAGGCCGGGTTCGTTGGACGTGATCATGCCGGCTTTCATCGCGTGGTGCGGCGAGAGCACCGATGCCTGGTAGGCAATCAGCTGCGGGCCTTCGTGAACGTTCAGGAAGTAGCCGACGCCGTGGCCGGTGCCGTGGCCGTAGTCGCATTGCGCCTGCCACAGCGGGGCGCGGCAGATGGCGTCCAGCATCGGCGCTTTGGTGTCTTCGGGGAACACGGCGCAGGCCAGGGCGATGTGGGCTTTGAGCACCAGCGTGAAATCGCGTTTTTGTTCGGCAGTCGGCTCGCCCACGGACACCACGCGGGTGATGTCGGTGGTGCCGGTTTTGTACTGGGCGCCGGAGTCGATCAGCAGCAGGCCGCTGCCATCGAGCGGGCTGAAGGCTTCGGGCGTGGCGCTGTAGTGCGGCAGGGCGCCGTTTTCGCGGTAGCCGGCGATGGTGCCGAAGCTGGGAGAAACATAGGCTTCGCGGCGGCTGCGGTGCTCGATGAGCATATCGCTGACATCCAGTTCGGTGAGTTTGTCGCCGGCGGCGATGCGGCGCTCGAACTCGGCGAAGAAGCCGCACAGCGCGGCACCGTCCTGAATCATAGCTTGGCGGATGTATTCGACTTCTTTGTCGGATTTCACCGATTTGAACAGGGTGCTGGGGTTGATGTGGTCGATCAGGCGCACGCTCTCGGGCAGGCGGCCGACTACCGATACCGCCACTTTGCCCGAATCGTACATCAGGCAGCCTGAAAGGGCGGACACGGCATCAGCGGCATCGGCATAAGGCGCGGTGGCGATGCCGGCTTCCTGCAGCCAGGCCTGTTCGGCGGCGCCGAGCTTGGCGCTGTCGATAAACAATACGGCGCGCTCGGCATCAATCAGCAGGTGCGACAGGAACACCGGGTTGTAATCGACGTCGCCGCCGCGCAGATTGGTGATCCAGGCGATGTCGTCGAGCGAAGACACCAGATGGTGGTCGGCGCCTTTGTCGCGCATAAATTGGCGCACGCGCGCCAGTTTTTCGGCGGCGCTCTCTTCGGTATAGACGGCTTCGTGGATGAAAACGGGCGCATCGGGCAGCGCGGGACGCTCGTTCCAAAAGCCGTTAACGATGTCGTCTTCCAGCCGCAGGGTGATGTTTTTGGCGTAAAAGGCAGCCTGAAGCTGCTTCAGGCCGGCGGCAGAGAGCATGTCGGGCGCGATGCCGGCGGCGGCGTTTGCCGGCAGCACTTCGGCCAGCCAGTCGATATGGGTGCGGCCGAAGCCGAGTTTTTCCAAACGGATGCCGCTGCCGGCCAGTTGTTTTTCAGCCTGCTCCCAATAACGGCTGTCCGCCCACAGGGTGGCTTCGTTTTCGGTTACCGCCAGCGTGCCGACCGAGCCGGTAAAACCGGAAACCCAGCTGCGGGTCTGCCAGTGCTCGGGCAGGTATTCGGAGAGATGGGGGTCGGCGGAGGGGATAATCCAAGCGTCGAGTTGGTGCTTTTTCATCGCTGCGCGCAGGGCGGTGAGACGTTGGGCGGGAGTGGTCATTGGGTGTGGTCCTTTCGTTTAATCGAGTTGGTTCATCATCCGGTTCAGGAAGGGCGAGCACAGCAGCATCACGGCGCCGGCGGCCAGCCCGATGGTGCCGAGCATCATATAGAAGCGCTCCTGTCCCAGCGCTTCGTAATAAGTGTGGAACAGCTTGCCGCCGAGCGTGAAGCCCAGCGAAAACGCCAGGTAATTTAAGGCGACCATCTGCGTTTTAAAGTGCGCGGGGGCGATTTTTGTAATCAGCGACATCGAAATCGGCGAAATCAGCAATTCCGACACGGTAATCGCCAGAATCACCAGCGAAAACAGCATCAGCGGCAGCGGCACGCCGGAATGGACGTAGGGCACGAAGCACAGATAAGACGCGCCCACGCCCAAGAGCGCCAGCGAAAACTTGACCGGCGCTTTGGGCTGGAAGCGCCCCATTTTGCTCCACAGCGCCGCCATCACGCCCGAGAGCGCAATCACCCACATCGCCTGCAGCGACGCGAGCCAGCCCACCGGAATTTCGAAGCGGCCGCTGGCTGGATCGACGCCCAGAGCCGTCAGCGGCGCCCAGCCGCGCAGCCACTCGGGCGCCACCACCTGCCGCAGCACGGTTTTGTCGAAATACACCGTTACCGAAGTGTAAACCTGATACCACAGCGCCCAAAACACGCACAGCGCGGCAAACAGCGGAATATAGGCGGCGATATGGCGTTTTTCGCCGGCGCTAACTTTGCGGTTGGCCAGCAGAAACGCGAAATACAGCAGCGAAATCGTCAGCACCAGTATGCTGAGTACCGATGAGAAATTCTGCACGTTCAGCACGTCGGCACGCACCAGCAGCACCACTGCAACGACGGCTGCCAGCACCAGCCCCAGTACCAGATTGCGCCGGCCGGCCGGCAGCGGGTTGGGCACTTCGCTTTTGGGCAGCCTGCCGCGCCCGCGGCCGTACTGCCACAGGCCGAAGGCCATGCCCACCGCCGCCGCGCCGAAGCCGTGGTGGAAACTGTAGTTTACCTGCAGCCAGCCGGTGAGCAGCGGCCCCAGCAGCGCGCCGATATTGATGGCGATATAGAAAATCGAAAAACCCGCGTCGCGCAGCGGCCGGGTGTCTTCACTCTCATACAGCGAGCCGACCATGGTGCCGGCCGACGCCTTCACCCCGCCGCTGCCCGCGCCAATCAGAATCAGGCCGCCCACCAGCCCCGCCACACCGGGCAGCAGCGCCAGCACGATGTGGCCGGCCATCACCACCACGCCCGACCAAAACAGTGTGCGCTCGCTGCCCAGCACGCGGTCGGCCAGCCAGCCGCCGCCGACGGTGGCCAGATACACGCTGCCACTGTAGGCGCCGACCACGGCGCCGGCCAGCGATTCGTCGATGCCCAGCCCGCCTTTGTCCGCCGCGTAATACAGGTAGATCATCAGGATCGCCTGCATCCCGTAAAACGAAAAACGCTCCCACAATTCGATATGGAAGAGATTGGAAAGCTGCGGCGGATGGCCGAAAAACTTTTTCTGCGTCATAGATGGTGGCTCCGGCGGCTTTCAGGCAGCCTGAAAGCATGAAAACGACAAACCGCCGCAACGGGCGGAACGGACGGCGCTGCCGCCGCCAACCCACCCGGCAGCCTGAAAACGCTTCGGCCGGCGGCGGGGGAATCTTCAGCGGCAGCACGGCTTTGCCCCAAGCGGCCGTGCGGTACGGCTGCTGGGAAAACCGTAACGCACTTTAACCCAAACTAACACATCCCGCAAGGCAGCCTGAAAACACGGATAGCGCCGTTTGCCGCAGCCGCCGCTGCCGTTAGCGCCAAATTCAGATCCGGCAAAAGCAAACTTTTCAGGCTGCCTGCCCGTCCCAACCCTTTCAGGCTGCTTTGCCCGGTTCAATCCATCCGCAAAGCAGCCTGAAAACCCGGCAACGCATCCAAACAGCTGCCGCGCAGTTTGGCAGAAAGCCGCCCTGCCGGCGATTAAAATGCCCAACTGCCGCCATAGACATGCCGCAAATACGCCGTTTGCCGCGTCCGGCGGTTTCGCCGGCCAGTGCTTTTGCCTTAAAATTGCCCCATTGCAAACCACTTTTTCCGGCGGGCATTTTCCTTATGACACATTACGCAATCGGCGATATCCAAGGCTGCTACCGCGAGCTGCAGGCGCTGCTCGCGCTGATCGGCTTTGAGCACGGCCGCGACACGCTCTGGCTCACCGGCGACATCGTCAACCGCGGTCCGCAGTCGCTCGAAAGCCTGCTGTTTGCCATGCACCATGCCGACAGCGTGCGCATCGTGCTCGGCAACCACGATTTGCACCTGCTGGCGCTGTGCTACGGCTTCGGCAACCCCAAACGCCACGACACCCTCGCCCCCATTCTCCAGCACCCCAACCTGCGCCGTATGCGCGACTGGCTGCGCGCGCAGCCGCTGCTGGTTGAAGACAAGGGCTATCTGATGGTGCACGCCGGCATTCTGCCGCAATGGAGCGCCGAAGAAGCCAAAACGCTGGCGGCGGAAGTCGAACACGCCCTGCGCGGCCATCACCCGCGCCGTTTTTTCAACCATATGTACGGCAACTCGCCCGATGCCTGGTCGCCCGATTTGACCGGCTATCCGCGGCTGCGGCTGATTACCAACGTCTTTACCCGCATGCGCGCACTGCATGCCGACGGCTCACTCGATTTCCGCTTCAAAGCCACCTACGGCGACATGCCGCCCGAGCTGCACGCCTGGTTCGACGCCCCCGATCGCCGCCATCTGAGCCATACCGTCGTGTTCGGCCACTGGTCGGCGCTGGGCTACTGCAACGACCCGCAAAAACGTATCGCCGCCCTCGATACCGGCGCCCTGTGGGGCGGCTGCCTGACCGCGCTCGATCTGGACAGCATGCAGGCTTTCCACCAACCCAGCTTCCAAACCCCGCACCGCCACGCACCGGCAGCCTGAAAACCGGACGGCACCTTTCAGGCTGCCTGCCCGCCGGTTTACATTATGCAAAGCAATGTCAAACTCTCTAAAAAAGCAGCAAAAAACCGCCGCCCGGTTTGACAAGCCCCCGCCGATTGGTTTTAATCCGCCGCTTTCCGATGCAGGAGATTTCCGATGAAACACACCACCCGCCATATCCTTGCCGCCATGCTGACGGCCGCCGCCCTGCCCGCCCTGGCGGCAGAAAAAGCCCTAACCCCGATTGCCGACAACAACGAGCTGAGCATCGACAAAAAAGTCGAAGTCGCCTACAGCTGCACAATAGACAAAAAAACCGTGCCGATGACCGTAATGTACGGCATCAAAGGCAACGACATCATCGTTGCCCAAGTGAAAGTTGACGGCAATATTTCTCCCGGCCTGTTCCGCGTACCCGATGCCAACAACCTGCTCAACATCTACCAAAGCGCCACCGCCGACGGCACCATGTGGACCACCCTGCCCGCCACCCCCGCCACGCTGAAGCAGACCGACGGCGGCAAACTTTCCTACCGCAACGGCGAAAGCAACACCATTATTCTCGACAAATGCCGCTTGGACAAAGCAGCCACCGCCAAACTGAAAAACTAATCTCCGGCCACCCGCGCCCGCCGGCATTCCGGCATCTTTACCGCCACACCGCGGCCGCCGCCGCATTCCCGCTCCAATGCCGACACGCCATCAGGCAGCCTGAAAAACGGCGCAGCGGCCGCAACCGCCCCGTTTACCCGCCTATTTTGCTTTCAGGCTGCCTTTCTTTCCGCCAGCTGCCGATGAATCCCCGCCTGTTTCTGCTGCTGTTCGCCGCCGCTATCCTGCTGCTGCCGCGCCTGCTCAAACCGCACCGGCGACGCGCCATCCACCGCCGCGCCGTCCAGCTGGCATTGTTGTTACTGGTTTGCGCCACACTCTCGGCATTGTGGACGCTCTACAGCCGCTACGGCTGATCATCGCGTCGGCGCCAAAGCCGCCATTCAAACCACGCCGTTTGGCAGGCAGCCTGAAAGCGCCGCGCCGCCTGATTCGGAGACCGCACATGAAAAAAACCGCCCTTCTTGCCTTATTGTCCGCCCTACCCTTTGCCGCCCATGCCTTAAACTGCGACAGCACCAAGCCTGCCGCCAACTGCAGGCAGCCTGAAAACCTGGTGCACGCCGTATCCGCAGCTACAGCAGCACCTGAAGACGATATCGACGCGCTGTGGCGCCAAAGCGAAGCGTGGTCAGAACGCAGCCGCCGTAGCGACTGGTTCGGCAGCGACGTCGATATGGATGAGCGTGCCGCCGCTTCGGCACCCGCCGCCAAAACCGCCGGTTCCGCGGAAAAACCCGCAGCAGCCACAGCCGCCAAAACCCAGGTCAAACTGCGCCAGACTGCCCTTATCAATAAACCGGCGCGGGTGGTGAAAGTGGCACAAGTTACCCCCGCCAAACCGGTGCTGTCGCGCCGGCAGGCGCTGGAGCAGGAAATCCGCCGCGAAAAAACTGCGCTTAAAAGCGCCGAAGCCGCCCTAAGCGCCGCGCGCAGCAAAGGCGACAGCAGCGCCGCCCAACGCTTCGCCCTGCAAATCAACGACCGCCGGCTGAACATCGCCGCCATGGAAAGCGAACTGCGCCGCTGACCTTGCCGCCAAAACTCCCTTGCACCAAAGCAGCCTGAAAACCGCCCATCCGATTTTCAGGCTGCTTAGTTTCGGCATAATGCAAGGGCGGCGGCAACAAAGCCTGCCCGCCCAAGCAGGCGACAAGAGCGGTGGTTTGGCACCGGCGGCAATCTTGGCGCCGTGCCGAAGCCGAACTGCCAAAGTTCCCGCGCCCTAAACTGTTCCCGATAAAAAGGCAGCCTGAAAACCGTTTTCCGGGTTTTCAGGCTGCCTGCAGCTTTATCTGCGGGAGCAGACGGGGCTATTTTTTCGCCTTCTTATCGGCTGCCGGCTGCGGGCTGTCGGGAATCGGCGGCAGCGACTTGATGCCCATTTCGTGCAGGATAAAGGCGAATTTTTCCTTCATCTCGCGCTTGGTTTCCGCACGGGTGTTGTCACCGTGGCCGTGGCGCTCGGCGGCATTCAGGAACACCGGCCGCATGCACGACTGCTTCTCCTGCAGGATGGCGGCGAATTTATAGGAATGCGACGGCACCACGCGGTCGTCGCGCTTGGACGTCATCACCATGGTGGAGGGGTAGCAGACGCCGTCGCGCACGTTGTGATACGGCGAGTAGGACAGCAGTTTCTGGTACATCGCTTTGCTGTCTTCGGCCATGCCGTACTCGTTGATCCAGTAGTCGGTGCGGTACATTTTGTCGTGGCGCAGCATATCGAGCACGCCGACTTCGGGAATGGCGACACGGAATAGGTCGGGACGCTGAACCATGGTCGCGCCGACCAGCAGGCCACCGTTGGAACCGCCGGAAATCGACAGGTAGTCTTTGGAGGTATAGCCTTCCTTAATCAGGAATTCACCGGCGGCGATAAAGTCGTCAAAAACGTTTTGCTTGTTGAGCTGCTTGCCCGCGTCGTGCCATTTGGAACCGTACTCCTTGCCGCCGCGCAGGCCGGCGGTGGCGTAAACGCCGCCGTTCTGCATCCAGGCTGCGGCTGCGGTGGTGAAGTTGCCCTGGTAGGCATCAACGTTGAAACCGCCGTAACCGTAGAGAATGGTCGGGTTTTTGCCGTCGAGTTTCAGCCCTTTTTTGTGGCTGATGATAATCGGCACCATGGTACCGTCTTTAGACGGATAGGATACGGTGCGCATTTCGTATTTGTCGGCATCGAAAGGAATGGTATCGCGGCGTTTGACGCCGAAGAATTTGTCTTCTTCAACGTTGTAGCGGTAGGTGGTGGTCGGCGTTACCTTGTTTTGGTAGTAGAACCACACATAGCGCTTGTAGTCTTTTTCGTTGGCCGCAAGCGTGCCTTTGGGGCGGTTGTTTTCGGCGTCTTTGTCGCCGGAGTCGTAGGCGGTCAGGCTGCTGATGCTGCCGCCGGCAACCGGGGTGATGTCGCGGACGAATTTGCCGTTTTCGTCAAACAGTGCCAGCGAATCGTAACCGGCAGAGTAATACTGCATCAGATAATGGCCGCTTTGGTACACGCCGGCAGTCAGGCGGTGGTTTTCGCGCGCGGGAATCACCACTTCGCGTTTTCTCTGCGGACTGCGGATGTCGATTTTCAGAAGTTCGCCAAATTCGGAATTATCTTCGGAAATCACATAGATATAATTGCCATCCAGGCGGACGAACTTGGCGGCGGTATAGTTGGTAAACGCATCCGCTTTGTTGATTTTGTCGTACATCTTGCGGTTGTGGATCTGAATCCAGCGGCCGGTTTTCAAATCCTTCAGCAGCAGGGTGTTGCTGATGCTGCCCAAAGAGCCCTGCACCATCAGATAGCGGTCGTCTTCAATCCAGAAGCTGTCGGGCGTCATGTCGTAGTCCGACGCCTTCATAATAATAGGGTCGTTGAACTCGTTTTTGTCCATCCGGTGCAGCATCAGATCCGTCCAGCCGCCGTGTGAGCGGACGTAATACAGATTGTTGTTGTCTTTCCACTCCAGCGGATAGCCGTACGTGCCGCCGGCATCCACCACATGGATATTGGTGGTGATGTGGCGGGTTTTCAGGGTTTCGGTATCGAGCACATACAGCTCTTTGTGGTCGGTATCCGAAGCGCCGTCGCGGGTGGCGTAGGCGAAATATTTGCCGTTGCTATTGAGTGCGTAGTTGACAATCTGGGTATAGCCGTCTTTGGAGAGTTCTTTTTCGTCGAGAATGACTTGGGATTTGCCGTCGGCGCCTTTTTTGCTCAGGCGGAAATAGCCGTCGGGGTAGCGGGCGTAATGGAACTTGCCGTATTCGCGGTCGAAGTCGAAATACAGGTATTCGTAGTCCATCAGCTTGTCGATGCGTTTGCCGATTTCCTGGATATAGGGGATTTTGTTCAGATAGTTGTGGGTGGCTTCGTTTTGCGCGTTCACCCATTTATCCACTTCGCCCTGCTCGTTGTGCACGGTTTCCATCGCATTGCGCAGTTTTTCGCGCTCGGGGTTTTCCCACAGCGTGCCGAAATAGTTGCGCTTGCGGTCTTCGCTAGTTTCGTAGCGGTATTCAGGTTCGATGCGCTCGACATCTTCCAGCCAGCGGTATTTGTCCACCAATACATCGCCGTAGTAGCGGTCGATGCCGTCGTCTTTGCGTTTGAGCTTGCGGATATCGTGATCGACCGTGTTATTGCGGCCGTCCGAGCGCAGGCCGGGATCGCCGTATTCGCCGGTTTCAAAGCGGTCGATTTCGTCTTGGCTGGTGCGGGTTTCGGGATAGCCGTAATGGGCGGCATAGGGATTGGCCGTTTTGGCGGCAGGATTGGTACCGGTAGCCGTATCAGCGCTGGCGTACTGGCTCAGGCACAGGCCGGAAAACGCCGCAGCCAGCACCAGGGATAATTGTTTTCTTTTCATGAATTTCTCCGCAACAAGTCAGATACCGGGAAACAGCACGCCTTTACGCTTTCAGGCAGCCTGAAAGCTGCCTGAAACGGCTGTTTCCGGTTTTGATGCAAATGGGTTTTGCAGATGCGCGGGGCGCTTTAGAAGGTTACCGAAATACCGGCGGTCAGCTCGCGGCGCTGGCGTTTGGAGAACAGCTCGCCGTCCACGTAGTTTTTGGTGTTTTCAAAATCTACTTTGCCGTATACGGTAACGTTGTCGCGCAGATCGTAGTCCGCTTTCAGATAGTAGCGGTTACGTTTGATTTTCGGGAAGATGTACTCTTCGTTGGCGGCGATAAAGTCAGGATCCTGCCAGCCGGCATTCAAGTTGAACGCACCAACCGATCCGGCTGTTTTTTTAGTGTTTTGCACACCATAGCCTGCGGCCATTTTGAAGCGCGGAGTGAAAGCATACTCGGCTTTTACGCCGTAGAAATTGCTCTTGGCTTCGCCCAGCGTGGCGATGTCGATTTTTTCCTTCTCTTGGCCGATATCGCCGGCCACAGTCAGATCGCGGTATTTGTACTCAACCGAACCGGCCACGGCGTGTTTCTTTTTAGATGTCCAAGTGGTAGTGGTATTCGGATTGCGTTTGCTTTGGGTGTAGCCGGCGGCAAAACGCACGCTGTGATCGGGAGCGATACGCAGGCGGTAAGACGCGGAAATACCGTTACCGCGGATTTCGTTGGTGTTGTCAGTTTTGCGTACGTCGTCTTGGGAAGGGAAGAGATGATAGGCGCTCACCTGCAACTCAGGCACACCGGTGTAATCGACGCGGATAGAGGAATTGCCGAAGTATTCGAGCGGGTAGTAAGTATCGGTGCGGGTAACATAGCCGGAGTGCAGGAACTGCTTACCAAGGGTCACGCTACCGAGATTGCGCCAATCCAAAGCAACATTAGCGGCAGAAAGGTTCAAATCGTTTTTGTAGTAACCCAGCTGCACGGTGGCGGTAGCACGCACATCTTGGTTGATACGCTGCTGGCCGCGAATCTGCAGCCAAGAAGATCCCCGATCAAACCCTAAGCGTGCACGTCTGTCGGAATTCTCAACATCATGCCCTGCCTGCGCGCTTTCCCAATCGGAAATATCATAATTGTAGTAATAGCGGGCAGAGTCGTGTTTGTAAGTAAATTTGTTGTGTTTTTTGCTGAACTGGGCAGTTACGTTCCCGCCAAAGTCCACGGTCAGACCGTCCTTGCTGTAGATATTGTAGGCAGCCTGGGCAGTCATCGGGGCGGCAACCGCGGCGGCTGCGATCAGGCAGGTGTAGAGCTTGGTATATTTCATGCAATAGTCCTTTGGTGGTGATTCGTTTAACTTGTACTGTTAAGGTTTGGTCGATTTTTGCAAAATCGGCGCAAATATATCCGCAAGATTTGGTAAAGCACAAGAATCTGCGACAAATTTTACAAACAAAATTGACGTTATTTTCAATTTTATAACTTAAATTAACATTTATTAACTTTAAACCACCCAGAGTTAAACCAATCAAACAACCAAAAATGGTTTTCCGCAGTCATTAATATCGAATTAAACCATTTAAAAACAATAAAATAAGTAAACTTCAGGAATAAACCGCAAACAATTACCAAGTCAAAGCAAAATAATTTCCCAAAAAGCTACAATAAAGCAATTAAACACCAATTTATCTAAAACCCAACATTAAAATAACAGCAACACCAAACAAGCCAATTTTTTCCACCTTGCACCATCAGCAAGATTCCGCGCCATCCGACACGCACAGTTTCGCATCCAGTTTTGTTAATTTACGTTATATTCGCCGTCAAACGCCGGTTAACTCCCCACCCGATCGGCAATTTTCTAGCTCGAAACTGTCGTTTTGCGGTTTTTCAGGCTGTCTGAAAGCCTACGGCTGCGAAGAGCGCCTTACTTTTTCCGTTTAAAGGTTTACAATGCCCGCTTTTTGTCTGGTTTTCCAACAGGAGCACATAATGAAAGTAGGATTTGTCGGCTGGCGCGGCATGGTCGGCTCGGTTTTGATGCAGCGCATGCGCGAAGAAAACGATTTTTCCCGCATTCCCGAAGCATATTTCTTCACCACTTCCAACCCCGGCGGCGCGGCGCCCGATTTCGGCCAGGCAGCCAAAACCCTGCTGGATGCCAACAACCCGGCCGAGCTGGCCAAAATGGACATCATCGTTACCTGCCAGGGCGGCGACTACACCAAATCCGTGTTCCAGCCCCTGCGCGATTCCGGCTGGAACGGCTACTGGATCGACGCCGCCTCCGCCCTGCGCATGAACGACGATGCCATCATCGTGCTCGACCCGGTTAACCGCAACGTCATCGACGAAGGCCTGAAAAACGGCGTGAAAAACTACATCGGCGGCAACTGCACCGTTTCCCTGATGCTGATGGCGCTCGGCGGCCTGTTCCAAAACGGACTGGTCGAATGGGCTTCGGCCATGACCTACCAGGCCGCTTCCGGCGCCGGTGCCAAAAATATGCGCGAACTGATCCAGGGCATGGGCGCCATCCACGCCCAAGTGGCCGACGAAATCGCCAATCCTGCCGGCGCCATTCTCGACATCGACCGCAAAGTTTCCGACTTCCTGCGCTCCGACACCTACCCCAAAGCCAACTTCGGCGTGCCGCTGGCCGGCAGCCTGATTCCGTGGATCGACGTGGATTTGGGCAATGGCCAGTCCAAAGAAGAATGGAAAGGCGAAGCCGAAACCAACAAAATCCTCGGCCACGTCAGCGACAAACGCACCATTATCGAAGGCCTGTGCGTGCGCATCGGCGCCATGCGCTGCCACAGCCAGGCCATCACCCTGAAGCTCAAGCAAGACCTGCCGCTGTCTGAAATCGAAAGCCTGCTCGCCGGCGCCAACGACTGGGTGAAAGTCATCCCCAACACCAAAGAAGCCAGCATGCGCGAGCTTACCCCCGCCGCCGTAACCGGCACCCTGTCCACCCCCGTCGGCCGCATCCGCAAGCTGGCGATGGGCGGCGAATACATCAGCGCCTTCACCGTCGGCGACCAGCTCTTGTGGGGCGCCGCCGAACCCATCCGCCGCATGCTGCGCATCGTGCTGGGCAATCTCGACTAAACGGCAAACGGCTTTTCGCCGGCCAAAACGCAAAAGGCAGCCTGAAAACGAAAAAACCGTTTTCAGGCTGCCTTTAAAACCAGACGAAACCGGCAAACACAACAAGGAAACACCATGCGCGAGAGCGAAGACTATTACGGCTACGGCAACTACGACGACGGTATGCTGCATCTGCTCGATACGCCTTCGTGGCGGCCGATAAGCGACAGCCTGATATGGGTCAAGCACACGCTGCTGCTACTCGGCGGCAGGCTGCCCCAGTGGATTTTGGCGATATTGCTGATGATTTTCAGCACTGCATCCATAATGTGGGGATTGATGATTGTGCTGTCCGTACCATATATAAAAAACGCAATGAACCAGCATGAATGGTGGGCTGGCGTGCTGTCGGTTGCGATATTTTTATTTATACAGGTGCTGCCCCTGCTTTTTGCAGCAGGATTGGTATCAATAGCGGCCGGCGTGTCGGAAGAGCGCTCGTTTGTCTTCGGCCGCCTGTTTAGTGGGTTTGGCGAGCAGAAATGGACATTGGTCAGACTGCACCTGTTTTGGCTCTTGGTGGCATTTGCCTGCCTGATGGCCATCGGAAAACTGGGCAGCCAGCCAGCCGGCACCGGCGATGAAATCATTTGGTTGTGCGTCGGCCTTATTCTACTGTTTTTCCTGTGCAACTGGATGTCGCTGCCGCTGATTATGCTGCAAGGCATGCCCGCTGCCAAAGCCATACAGATGAGCCTGAAAGGCAGCCTGAAAAATATTGTGCAGTTGAGCGGCTTCCTGCTGATAATACTTGTGCTGGCATTTTTTTTATTAGCGTTGTTTACAGTAAAAATGGGGGAAATGGTAAGAATAGAAAATAACCTAGGAATTGTGGTCGGCTTATTGGTGTTTTATGCCGTCGTGTTTCCGATACTGCCGGTTATCAGCTATGTCTCCTACCGCAATATCTGGACAAACCGGCCGCTGACATAAACCGCCGGCATGTCCGCCGCCAAAGCCAAAAGCAGCCTGAAAACCGTATTTGCGGTTTTCAGGCTGCTTTTTTGCCCGCTTGCTCAGTTCTGCTTTTGACACTGCGCCTGAATCCAAGACCAATAACGATCGCCCATGTCTTTACCCGCTTTCAGTTTTGCTGCCTGGTCATCGCCGGTTTGCGGCAGGTTCAGCAGTTCCGCCAGCGCACCATAGGTGCGGTCGGTAGCGAGCAGCATCAGATGGCGCAAAACACGGTTTTTACGCAAGAGCGTATCATCCGTCTGCCCGCCCGTTGCAAGCTGGTGCAGGACGGTTACCGTTTCACTGTCCAGCACCGCCAAATCTTGGGCGATATGCGCGGCGGGACGGGCAGCAACGTATTGCTCGGCACGTTCCAGCTGATAGCGGTAAAAACCCCGGGTGTCCGCATACCGCAGCAGGCAGGCCGTGTCTTTTTTGCCTGCCTGCGCCATGCGCGGATTCTTCTGCAACATCTGCTTAGCAGATTCGCCAAGGTCTGTAATTTGCACCGACACATCGGCAAGTTGCCGAGCCTGATGCTGCTGTTGCACAGTCAGCTCGGCAAGAGCGGTACGGCTGCCGGCCAATAAAGCCAGAACGGCAAGAATAATGGGCTTCATGTTTTTTCTCTCACAGATTATTTTTTCAGGCTGCCTGAATCATCGGGAAAATCGCTTATTTCCACACCGCAGTTTTCCATTGCCCAAAGCAGATAATGTCCTGCCACGATTTCACCCGCTTCTTCAGCATTTTCCCCGTCTTTTATTTTGCTTTGGGGCAAATTGACAAAATCCATAACCGCTGCATATCGCGTGTCCGTTACCAGGGTATTCACCTTGCTTTCCAAGCCGAGGGTTTGCGCTATAGCATCCGACCACCGTTCGAGAGACTGCTCCCACTGCCGGTCGGTATTCGGTTTGACTACAAATTTATCTGCCATATTCGTTGCTTTATGCAGCGCATCGACCACTTCGTTGTCAAACACCGCCAAATCCCGTTCGATCTGCTCGGGTGAAAATTCCACCACATAACGTTCGGCGCGCTCTTGCTGATAGCGTTTGAATCCTTGCGCGGACAGCTGCGTTTTCATGCACGCAAACTTGGCGGGCGGCAGCTTGGCGTAATGGCTGCCGCTTCGCGCAACTTCACCCGCCACCATTTCGCCGACATTGAATATGCGCAGCGACAAATCGGTCAGCCGCTGCGCATTGCGTTTTTGTGCAGGGCTTAAACCGTCGGCAAGCGCTTGGCCGGTGCACAGCAATCCCGCCAAAGCGGTAACAAGCAGTTTTTGTTTCATATTGTGTTCCTTCGGATTAAGGGCGGCAATTATAAATCAGGCCGGCTGCCTTTGGCTGCTTTGTCTATGCCCCGCCAAAGCAGCCTGAAAACGCCTTTTCCCGCTTTTCAGGCTGCCTTGCCGCGGTTTATCCGCGTTATAATTCCCGCCGTTCCGTTACCCACGAAAGCGCCCCATGCAATTCTCCCGATTCGGCCAAAAATTCACCCGCCAAAGCGGCATCCTGCAACTGATGGACGACCTCGGCCGCGCCCTGTCCGAAGGCAAACCCGTCAACATGCTCGGCGGCGGCAACCCCGCCCACATCCCCGCCGTGCAGCAGGCCTTTGCCGACACCCTGCGCCAAATCGCCGACAACGGCGCCGCCATCGAAAGCCTGGCCAACTACTCCACCCCGCAGGGCGACGCCCGCCTGATTGCCGCCCTGGCCGCCTACTTCCGCCGCCAATACGGCTGGGACATCAGCGAAGAAAACATCGCCCTGACCAACGGCTCGCAAAACGCCTTCTTCTATCTCTTCAACCTGTTCGGCGGCCAATTTGACGACGGCAGCGACAAATCCATCCTCCTGCCCTTCGCCCCCGAATACATCGGCTACGCCGACACCCACATCGACGCACCCCGCTTCATCTCCGTCCCCCCGCAAATCGAACACACACAATACCAAGGCCAAGACGGCTTCTTCAAATACCGCGTCGACTTCCCCTCCCTTGAAAACCTGCCCGAGCTGCAAAACGGCCAAATCGGCGCCATCTGCTGCTCCCGCCCCACCAACCCCAGCGGCAACGTCCTCACCGACGGCGAAATGGCACGCCTCGACGCCCTTGCTCGTGCCCACCACATCCCCCTTATCATCGACAATGCCTACGGCCTGCCCTTCCCCGACATCATCCACGTCCCCGCCCGTCTTAACTGGCACGACAACATCATCCTCTGTTTCAGCCTCTCCAAAACCGGCCTGCCCGGCGTGCGCACCGGCATCGTCGTCGCCGCGCCCGAAGTCATCCGCGCCATTAGCAGCCTGAACGCCATCACCAACCTCGCCCCCACCCGCTTCGGCGCCGCCATCGCCGCCCCCCTAATCGAAAGCGGCAAACTGCAACAACTCTCCGCCGACGAAATCCAACCCTTCTACCAAAAACAGGCCGATCTCGCCGTTTCCATCCTTAAAAAACACTTTTCAGGCAGCCTGAAAGAGCGCCTGCTTATCCACCAACCCGAAGGTGCCATCTTCCTCTGGCTCAACTTCCCCGGCCTGCCCGTCCCCGCACAAACCCTCTACCAGCGCCTCAAAGCACGCGGCACCCTCATCATCCCCGGCGAGCCCTTCTTTATCGGCTTCGATACCGCAAACTACCCCCACGCCCGCGAATGCATCCGCATCAGCATCGCCCAAAGCGAAGAGACGCTGGAACAAGGCATCGCCGCCATCGCCGACGAAGTGGGCAAAGCCTTTGCCCAAGCAGCCTGAAAGTCAAAGGCAGCCTGAAACACCCGAAACGGCACGTTTTGCATTTTTTGCGGGCAGGTTCAATATTGCGCTTCCATTGTCCCGTCATAACAAATTACAATCTCATTCTGCCGTTTCAGGCAGCCTGAAATACCGTTTCCCCAGACAACCCATTTTCCAAAAAAGAAATTCCCATGCAAAAAACCATCCTCCTAAGCGCCGCCCTTGCCCTGATGACCGCCGCCGCCCCCAGCCTGGCGGCAGGCAAATCATCGCCCGTGCTGCCTATTTTGGAACGCTACCATGTGCAAAAAGGCGGCGCATGCGGCTTGACTGTTGAAAAAACCTTCCAGTATGGCGGCGCGACTTACGTTCTCTATTCCTCGGCAGGCTATTTCGCCTACCAGAGCAAGCCCAGCCACAAACACTGCGACGGCGGCACGGGCACATTCACATACAGCCTGGCGGAAATCCGCAACCGGCGCGTGGTGCATGACGACTTATTCCCCTCCAATATCAACACCCGCTTTCTCGATGCCAAAAGCGTGCGCTTAAACGGCTCAGTCCTTACCTTTAAAAACAACGAATTCGGCAAAGACCCCCAAACGGGCGAAGCAGATGCCAATTGCTGCGCCGCCGATATCTATCTCAACCAATTCGATTTGAAAACGCGCCGCGTCATCAAGCATGAATTTATCGGGCGCGACAAATCAGACAATTAAATCCGCTTGTTAGCAGGTAGCTTGGGTTGCAAACCCAACATTCTCCGATATCAAAAGATAGGTTGGGTCGCGACCCAAGCTACAATTCAAAAGCAGCCTGAAAACCCTTTTCAAGGTTTTCAGGCTGCCTTTTGTTTGCCTTACGCCATCGTTCGTTCCTGCTTTGCCGTTTTCAAGCGTCCCCCGCCCATTTCTCTTTCAAAAACCCCACAAACGCCCACACGTTCGCCGTCAGCAGCCGCGTTGCCGTGAGCGCGTGAACGGGCGTCGGTTCGCTTTGCCAGTCGGGCAATACGGCTTTCAGACGGCCTTGCGCCACGTCTTCGCGCACCAAAATTTCGGGCAGCAGCGCGATGCCCAAGCCTGCCGCCGCCATTTGGCGGATCATGCCCGGGCTGTTGGCGCCGAAACGGCTTTCAGGCTGCACGGTGGCGCGGGTGTCGCCGTTGTGCAGCGTCCATGTTGCACCGCCGCTGCCGAAACGCAGGCATTCGTGCGCCGCCAAACCGTCGGGCGACTGTGGCTCACCGCGCTCTGCCAGATAGCTTGGCGCGGCGTAAAGGCAGCCTGAAAACGTTGCCAGCGGCGTGGCGATGTAGTCCGAATCGGGTAGCCTGCCGGTGCGGATCGCCAAGTCAAACGGCTCGCCGATTAAGTCCACCTTGCGCGGTGTTACGTCAAAATCAAGGCGCAGCAGCGGATAGCGTTCGGCAAACTCGGGCAAGAGCGGCGCAACCATCTGATACGCCAAATCCACGGGCAGCGACACGCGCAGCGCGCCTTTTACGTTTTCGCGCATATCGTCCAACGCGCCGTGCAACAGCCGCGCTTCGGTAACAATCGGCAGGGCGCGTTCCAAGTAATACGCGCCCGCGCTCGTGAGTTCCAGCCGCCGCGTGCTGCGGTTGAACAGCCGCAAACCGAGCGCATCTTCCAGCGCGGCAATGCGGCGCGACAGGGTCGATTGCGGCATGCCGAGCTTGGCGGCGGCGCGGCTGAAACCGTTGGCTTGGGCGACTTCGACGAATAAGGCCATTTCGTTTAGATAGTCCATGTTTTTTCCTTTCAGGCTGCCGTGTCGCGCAACAGCCGTATCGCGGCTTCCATTTCGTCGCGCACCGCTGCCACGGATACCGGCTCGCCGCGCTCAAAAAAATGGCGCACGGTTTCCAGCAGCAGCGTTGCCATGATTTTGGCGCGGTAGTCGTCGGTCGTTTCAGGCTGCATCGCGGTGAAATGGGTACGCAGCATATCGCGCATATCGTCATACAAATGCAGCTTGGGCGTACGGATAGACCACAGAGTAAGCAATAATTTATGTTTTTTATACAATGCGTTCGCGGATTGCTGCAAAAAGTCGGGCAGATTGTCTGCCGCCAAACGTTCGGCAAGATTGGCGGCGTATTCCTGTTTGAACTCGGCAATCATGGCTGCCGCCACCGCGTTTTTGCCCGAATAATATTTGTAAAACGTGGCGCGGTTGACTTGCGCGGCGGCGATGATGTCTTGCGCGGTAATGTCGCCGTAATCCTGTTCGGCAAGCAGATTGAGCAGGGCATTGCGAATGGCTTGGTGGGTTTTGACTACTCTTAAATCAATTTTCATGGCTGTTTTGGAAAATAAGCATACAGACGGGCGATTTTATCTGTTTAAACCGAATTTTGCCGCCGGTTTGTCGGTATCGGCTTTCAGGCTGCCTTCGTACAATCCTGCCCATTCAATCACACGCAAGGAAACACGCCATGAGCAACATCAAAATCCATTGTTTGACCACCGGCTGGGTGCAAATCAAAATCCACCACCAGCTCGCCCGCTTTTTCAGACGGCCTTTGCGCGTGATGGACGTACTCACCGACCGTAAATGGTCGCCGCATCTGCCCATCGGTTGCTGGCTGATTGAGCATCCCGAAGGCTTGATTATGGTGGACACGGGCGAACGCAGCCGCGCCAACGATGCGGGCTATCAGCCGTGGTGGCATCCGTTTATGCAGTTTTGCGAACGGCGCGGCGTGAAAGTCGAAGAAGAAGTCGGCGCGGTTTTGCGCTCGCGCGGCTTTGACCCGCTCAACGTGAAATGGGTGGTAATGACCCACATGCACGGCGACCACGCGGGCGGCATTCCCAATTTTCCCAACAGCACTTTTTTGCTCACCGAAACCGAAAAACATGCCATCGAAGCCAAAGACGCGGTGTTCAACGGTTATTTAACCATGCATTACCCCGACTGGTTTTTCAAACAAATTCAAACCGTACCGTTTTCAGACGGCGCATTTGAAACCTTTGAAAAAAGCCAAAAACTCACCCAAGACGGCAAAATCCGCCTTGTGCCCACGCCGGGGCATACGCTCGGGCATCAAATCGTGATTGTGGATATGGGCGATCATTATGTGCTCATCGGCGGCGACGCTTCCTATTGCGAACAATATATGCTCAACGGCGACATCGACGGCGTGTGCATCGACGGCAAACAACACCACGAGTCCACCACCAAAATGCGCGAACTGTGCCGCCGCAAACCCACAATTACCCAGTTTGCCCACGATTTTGACAGCGAAGTGCGGCTGCGGGAGAAGCGGTTTACGGCGGTGGGGTAAAACCGTGCTTGGCATGGCAGAAGCAGCCTGAAATAGCATTTTCAGGCTGCTTTATTTCATATTCGGATAAATGTTATCCATTTTACCCCATTTATCCAAATCCAAACCGAAACTATACTGGCAACACTTTCAAACAACGCACCGAAGGAGCTGAAAATGTACCAACCGTTTAATTCACAAGATTCCGTTCTTTTATTGATTGACCACCAAGTCGGCACAATGGGCTGGGTTGGTTCAACTTCATTTGATACCATGAAGAAAAACGCGCTGCTGCTTGCCAAAACCGCTGCCACCATCGGCATCCCCACCGTTTTAACTTCCAGTGGGATTTTGTGCGCCGCTGCTGGGACGACCCACACCGCGAATTGCAATACGCCGCGCTCGAATATCTGAAAAAAAGCAGCCTGCACATTTGGAAAACAAAGTGCAGGCTGCTTTTTATCGCGCCAATCACGCACCCACCCATGTTTTCAGGTAGCCTTTAAAAAGCGCGAGAGTAAAACATGAGGGCATTGAAGCGACCAATGATTTCTTATCGAGAAAATATATTCTTCCCCAAACGGGATGGTTCGCGCAAAAGTTTCCCGTAAAATCATCGGCATCAAAACGAATTGGGAAACACCATGAACAAAATGCCCGTATTATTTGTCGGACACGGCAGCCCGATGAACGCGCTGGACGCGGGAAACCCGTTCAACCAAGGCTTCCGCCGCATCGTGCAGAAATTTGCCAAGCCCAAAGCCATTCTGATGATTTCGGCGCACTGGTACGGCAACCGTTTGCAGGTAACGTCTGGCGAGTGCCCCGAAATGATTTACGATTTTTACGGCTTCCCCGCAGCACTCAGCCAAGTGCAATATCCCGCGCCCGGCTCGCCCGAACTGGCGGGGCAGGTGCGCTCGCTGTTGCAGCCTGAAAAGGTGGAAATGAACCCGGAACGCGGCTTCGACCACGGCGCGTGGGCGGTGCTGAAACACTTGTATCCCGAAGCCGACATTCCCGTGGTGCAGCTCAGCCTGAACCTGATGCAGCCTGCACAATGGCATTTCGATTTGGCGAAAAAACTCGCCCCGCTGCGCGAACAGGGCGTGCTGGTGGTCGGCAGCGGCAACATCGTCCACAACCTGCGTGCCATGCGCCGCAAACCCGCCGACCAAGCCGATGCTGGCTACGACTGGGCAATAGACTTCCGCAATGCCATCAACCGCGCCCTTGCCGCACGGGACAACGACACGCTGGTGCATTACGAACGGCTGGGGGACGCCGCCGCACTTTCCGTGCCGTCGCCCGAGCACTACCTGCCGCTGCTCTACACCGCCGCGCTGCGCGAACCGCAGGACGATATGGAAATCTTCAATGACGAACTCGCCTTCGGCTCAATCAGCATGACTTCCGTTTTAATCGGGTGAGAGGCTGCGGCAAAACAACGCGAGCCGGAACCCCCGCGCGCCTTCCCCAAAGCCCGCTACGAAGACGGCTCGGACATGGCGAAAAATATTGGGGTTTATCAACCCAACCTACCCTTTCTGTTTTTTGGCCAAGAAAAAACAGTAAACCTTTTCTGATTTACTGTTTCCGTGTTAGCCTTGTTCTGAACTTTAATGGTTTATCTCATTTATAATTGTATGATTTTATTGACTACATTTTCCACAAATTGCCTATCATGTTCCACAAATATAAGTGTAGGCTTTGCTTCCCTTATGATTTCCTCAATCTGTATTCTTGATATTACATCTATATAATTTAAGGGTTCATCCCAAACAAATAAATGAGCCGGCTTTGACAAACTGACGGCAATTAAAACTTTCTTTTTTTGCCCATCACTATAATTCTTCATATCCATTTCAAATAATTCTCTTGAAAAATCTAATTTTCTAAGAATTGTTTTACACAATGTTTCATCAACATCTTGCTTATGAATATATTCATTTAGGCTGCCTGTTAAATCAGATGTATCTTGAGGAATATACGATATTTCCAAATTACTTGCTAATTTTACCTCGCCTGTATACTCGTGATTCAGACCTAATAAAATTTTAATCAAGGTCGATTTTCCACTTCCATTACTACCATATATAGCTACTATATCACCTTGTTTTATCTCAAAACTCACATTCCTTAATATCTGTTTTTCTCCATAGTATGATGATAAATTACTAACCGATATTAGAGGATTTTTGCGATGATGTAACGGATGCAATAATAGATTTTCCTTCGTTTCAATATCTTTTAGTAAATTCTGTTTTTCTTCTATTGCCTTATTTTGCCTATTCTCCAAATTCTTAGACCTTTTCATCATTTTGGCTGCTTTATGACCTATATATCCTTTGTCCGGTTTTACGCCTGATATTTTCACACCATTTTTAGTCTTTTCAATTTTATCAGACCAAATTTGGCATTGCCTTGCAGCTTCTTTTAACCGTTTAATATCTCTTCTTAATTTCTCGTTTTTACTGATTTCAAATTGATCTTTCATCAATTTGTTTTCATACCATGATGTAAAATTTCCTGATTGAACATCAATAGAATTCCTGTTAATAGAGATAACATGATTGATGCAGCCGTCTAAAAAATCCCTATCATGAGATATGAGCAAAAACCCTTTTTTACTTTTCAGATATTCACTTACAATTTTTCTGCCGTGCATATCCAAATGGTTTGTCGGCTCATCAATAAGTAAAAAGCCGTCTTCTCTTGTAAATAGAATAGCTAAAAGGATTTTTGTTTGTTCTCCTTTGGAAAGCGTTTCAAATTCCCTATAAACAAGGTTCTCATCTACATTGAGCAAACTAAGTTCTCTAAATAATTTCCATTCTTCCCCATCTGGCATGAGTTCTTTATATAACTCAATCCCTGATTTTGAAGTATCAGTTATATTTGGTGGAAATTTAATAAATTCAACATCCTTGATTATTTTACCTTGATAAGTTTCTTCATTTAAAAGCAACTTAAATAGCGTTGATTTGCCAATTCCATTTCTTCCTATCAACCCTATTTTCCAGTTTGTCTCAAAGGAAAACGATACATTTTCAAATATAGGTTTTACATATCCATGATATGAGAAACTGAGGTTTTCAATTTTAATTGTCGACATAAAACACCTCCTCGTCATCCTATTTTATTAATATAATACCAAATTTAAGCCATTTTTCCTATCTCAGCTTTCTGTGGTGCTTGACAGTTACCTATAAAATTAAAAGGGGTTAACACAGATTGGCAGCAAGCGTAGCCCGCTTAGGTAGCGTGTATGCGATACGCACGCAGTTTCCAGTTTTCAGGTAGCCTTTTTCAAGCTGCCTGAAACAGTGCAGGCTGTCAGCGGTCTAAATCTCTGATTTAGCCAACCGATGTGTGTGCCTGCGATGCTACCTTTGCCCCATCACAACCATCCCGTTTTTCAGACGGCCTTCAGGCTACCTGAAAAACGAAGCGAGTTTCTGCGAAGCTAAAACGCCGCACACAAGGAATCCCCATGCCCAACCGCACCGCCGCCATCCTCGCCACTGCGCTCGCCCCGCTGATTTGGGGCAGCACTTACTTGGTGACCACCGAATTTCTGCCGCCAAACCGCCCGTTCACCGCCGCGCTTATCCGTGTTTTGCCTGCGGGGCTGTTGCTGCTGGCGTGGACGCGGCGCATACCGAAACGTGACGAATGGGCGACCGTTGTCTTGCTCGGTTTTTTGAATATCGGCTTTTTTCAGGCCATGCTGTTTGTGGCGGCGTATCGCTTGCCGGGCGGACTGGCGGCGGTCTTGAGTTCCACGCAGACGCTAATGGTGCTGGTGTTCACTTGGTTAATCGGCAAAACCATGCCGCCCAAAGCGGCTTGGGCTTGGTCGGCGGCAGGTATTTTGGGAATTGCGCTCTTGGTTTTGTCGCCGCAGGCGCGCTATGACGGGACGGGGATTTTGGCGGCATTGGCGGGCGCAGCGGCGATGGCGTTGGGTGTGTATTTGTCGAAACATCACCGCACTTCGTTGCCCGTGTTGGCGTTCACCGGCTGGCAGTTGTTTATCGGCGGTGTGTTTTTACTGCCCGTTGCCCTGCTTGCCGAGCCGCCGCTCGAATCTTTAAGCCCCACCAATATCGGCGGCTATCTGTATTTGTGTCTGTTTGGTGCTGTGTTGGCTTATGTGTTGTTTTTCAAAGGGATTGCCAAACTTTCGCCTGCTGCGGTTTCGTCGCTGGGACTACTCAGCCCTGTCTCGGCATTTGTCTTGGGCTGGCTGTTTTTAGGACAAAGCATGGACGCAAAATCGCTGGCAGGCTTCGCGCTGGTGCTGGCTTCGATATTCGGGGTACAGCGGGCAGTGGGGAAGGCTGGCTGAAAGCGGAGCTTCAACGAAGTTAAAAAGAAGTTTCTGCGAAGCTAAAAAGCAGCCTGCACTTTGTTTTGTGAATGTGCAGGCTGCTTTTTCCTGCCCGAACCGCAACCCCATCAACAATCGGGTCGCCACCCGGCTGCTTTACGCGTATCCTAACGCCATGAAACTTCAAAACAACCCCATGTCCCCGAATCAAATCCGTCAATTCACGCGCATTGCCCGCGCCATCGAATACCTTTACGACCATGCCGCCGAGCAGCCCGATTTGGCGCAGGTGGCGGCAGCAGTGCATGTCAGTCCCGAGCACTTGCAGCGCGAATTTTCCGCATGGGCGGGCATCAGTCCGAAAAAAATGCTGCAACACATCAGTATCAGCCGTGCCAAAGAAGCCCTGAAAAACAGCGAAAGCGTGGCGGAAGCGGCGCACAGCGGCGGATTGAGCGGCACGGGGCGGCTGCACGACTTATTTGTCGACATCGAAAAAATGACCCCGGGCGAATACAAAAACGGCGGCGCAGGTCTGCAAATCGATTACAGCCTGATTCCCGGCCCTTTCGGCGACCTGTTGGCAGCAGCAACAGACAAAGGCATCTGCTTCATGCGTTTTTCAGACGACCCTTCCGCCGCCCTGAACGAATTGCGCGCCGAATATCCGAACGCCCGCCTAATCGGGCAGGAAACCGCATTCCACCGCCAAGCCGCCGACATCTTCCGTACCCGGCACGGCCGCGTTACCCTGCACATCAAAGGCACACCCTTCCAGCTCAAAGTGTGGCAGGCCTTGCTCGATATTCCCGCAGGCAGCCTGCAAAGCTACGGCACGGTGGCGCAGCGCATGGGTTCGCCCAACGCCGCGCGAGCCGTTGGGACGGCCGTCGGACAGAATCCCGTTGCATTACTCATCCCCTGCCACCGCGTCATCCAAGAAAGCGGCATCATCGGCGGCTACCGCTGGCAGCGCGGACGTAAAATGGCGATATTAGCGCACGAATTAGGAGAGCCCGATGACATTTGACCTCTTCCCCGAAACCGCCGACCCGCACGCAAACATCCTACCCTACGACGGCATCGTCAGCAATTTCGGACGGATTTTCACCGTCGCCGAAGCCGACCGTTATTTTGAAATTTTGCAGCGTGATATTCCCTGGCGGCACGACGAAGCCGTGATATTCGGCAAGCACATCATCACCGCCCGCGAAGTCGCGTGGTACGGAGACACGTCCTACAACTACGGCTATTCCGGCGCAAACCGTATCGCCCTGCCGTGGGGCGGCGTCTTGCCCGAACTCAAAAACCGCGTGGAAGCCGCCATCGCCGACATCTGTCCCACCCGCTTCAACTCCTGCCTGCTCAACCGCTACAACAACGGCAACGAAGGCATGGCGTGGCACAGCGACGAAGGACAGGGGCTGGTCAAAGACAGTGCCATCGCCTCCCTCAGCCTCGGCGCAACGCGCAAATTCGCCTTCAAACATAAAGAAAGCAAGGAAAAACGCGAAATGTGGCTGGAACACGGCCAGCTTATCGTCATGCATGGCGAAACGCAGAAACACTGGCTGCACACCATCCTGAAAAGCACCCGCATCCAAGAGCCGCGGATTAATCTGACGTTTCGGGTGATGGCGGGATGAAATGGAAAAGGCCGTCTGAAAACTGAAAAGCAGCCTGCACCCCAATTCAGAACCCTTTCAGACGACCCCAAATCCTGCCATCTCTTTTAAAGAGGAAAAACGTATGGACTACCCCGCCCTGCTCGCCATTCTGCAACAACACGCGAACCCCGAACGCGCCGTGCCGATGCAGGCATACATGAAACACCGTTTTGCCTATTTCGGCATCGGCAAACCAGAGCTTGCCCGCATGTGCCGCCCGTTTTTCAAAGACGCCGCCAAACAGCCGGTCGATTGGAATTTTGTGCGCCGCTGCTGGGACGACCCGCACCGCGAACTGCAATACGCCGCGCTCGAATATCTGAAAAAAATGCAGCAACACCTGACCCCGCAAGACATCCCGCGTTTGCAAACACTGATTACCGAAAAATCATGGTGGGACAGCGCCGACGTACTCGACCGCATTGTCGGCGACATCGCCCTGCGCCACCCTGAAGTCAATACCGTCCTATTAGCATGGAGCACGCACGACAACATCTGGCTGCGCCGCGTCGCCATCGACCACCAACTGCTCCGCAAACAGCACACCGACACCGCGCTGCTGGAAAGAATCATCTGCAACAATCTGGGGCAAAAAGAATTTTTCATCAACAAAGCCATCGGCTGGGCATTGCGTGATTACAGCAAAACCAATCCCGAATGGGTACAAGGCTTTATCGACCGCCACCGGCACAAAATGGCCAAACTGAGCCTGCGCGAAGCGGGGAAATATTTGTCGCGGGAGGCTACCTGAACACGAAAAAAGCAGCCTGCACTTGTTTTGTGAATGTGCAGGCTGCTTTTTGTGTTCCAACTCCGTGGAAGCTCGCGCTTTCAGGCGGACTTATCGGGGCGGCCGTCCCATAACATGATTGTTACAATTCACGCGCCATGAATTGCTGAGCGCCCAGTGGTAATCGATGATGATGCCTTCCGAATTGGTAAAAAAGGTGCGGTCGCTGTGCTGGCCGTAGCAGACGTCGCTGTAATAGTTGGTGATGATGGGGCCGTTTTGGCTGCTGCCTTGGTATTCGCGGCCGCCGGGGTAATAGTAGGTGAAACGCCAAAAATAGGAATAGCGGTTTTCGCCAACTTTGACGCGTTCAGTGTCGGGCGCGCGGCCGTAGCGTTCGTAAACGATATCGATGGGTTTGCCGACATAGCGTTTCATGCTGGAATCAAGGCTGGAACAGGCGGCGGACAGGCAAACAAGGCCGGCCAGAAGCGCAGTGCGGACAAAGGAAATGGACATGGCGTTCTTTCTTCGGGTAAAACAAAGTGCTGGATAATAAAGAAAGAAAATAAATCGGGCAAGGCGGCCGTCTGAAAAAGCAGCCTGCACATTTAATGCACGGCAAATCCAAATATTCGACTGCACCGCCCGTTCGGTATAATCCGTGCAGGCTGCCCTCAAAGCGCAGTTTCAACGCAGCAAAACCACCAAGCCACAAGGAGACACCATGAGCAAACAACACACCTACCGCGCCACCGTCGAATGGACGGGTAATTTGGGCAGCGGCACATCGTCCTACACCGCCTATTCGCGCGATTACACCGTCCAAATCGCCGGCAAACCCGACCTTTTCGGCTCGTCCGACCCCGCCTTTCGCGGCGACGAACACCGCCACAACCCCGAAGACATGCTGCTGGCCGCCGTTTCCGCCTGCCACAAACTCTGGTATTTGCACCTGTGCAGCGCCGCCGGCATCACCGTTACCGCCTACACCGACCACGCCGAAGTTCGTAGGTCGGGCATTTATGCCCGACGAATCCTGTTCGCCAAGATTCGAGCATAAATGCCCGACCTACTACCGCACGACCATGTTCGACGGTGGCACGGCGGGGCATGTTGATTATCCTGTGTTGGGGTAAAAGGCAGCCTGAAAAAGTTTTCAGGCTGCCTTTCAAACCGATTTTCACAAACATCAAGATATGTTAAATTCGCGCCCGCGCGCGCCGAGTGCCGCGCATCCGTTTCACAAACTACAAGGAAATCCCATGAACCGTCGTCAATTTATCAGCGGCTCTGCCGCCGTATCGCTGGCTGTTGCCGCTGCTGTTGCCCAGGCCCATCCCGGCCACGACCACGGCGCGCACGACCACCAGCACGGTGCGGCCGCCAATCCCTACGAAGCCGCCCGCAAAGCTGCCGGCCACTGCGTGAGCGCCGGTCAAGCCTGCCTGGCCCATTGCATCGACCTGCTCAGCCGCGGCGATACCAGCATGAAAGACTGCGCCGCTGCCGCCAACCAGATGCTCGCCCTGTGCGGCGCGCTGCAAAACCTGGCCGCACAACGCTCGCCGCTGACTCCGGCGCTGGCCAAAGTGTGCGCGGAAGCGTGCAAACAGTGCGCCGCCGCGTGCAAAAAACACGCCGCCCACCACGCCGAGTGCAAAGCCTGCTACGAGTCTTGCACCAACTGCGCCCGCGAGTGCGAGAAAATCGCCGCCTAAGCGCTTCTTATGTGCCAACGCCCGTGATTTTGAGTTCACGGGCGTTTTTTATCGGCATGGGTTTTCAGGCTGCCTTTGGTTTGCGCCTGATTATTTCAAGGCTTCCCTTAATTTGGCGGGGTTTTGTTTGAAGTAGCTGATTTTTTCGCCGTTGGCGGTATCCGTAAATTCCAGCATATCGGGTTTGCCGCCCAACAGCAGCATACGCACTTTGGCGGTGCGGGTTTTGCCGATTTTAGATGGGTCTTGTTTGTAAGTTTTGCCGTCTTCGGAAGTGGCAAAATCGGTGGTGCGCTGGGTGAATGTTTGCGTTTTTTCGTCAAACTGCCAGCTGAATGCTTGTTTGATTTTCAGGCTGCTTTCGGGATTGTTGATAACGAAAACCATCAGGTCTGTGCCTGTGCCGTCTCTTTTCATAATGGTCATGTTCAGCAGCGAGCCTTCGCTGGTTTCGGCGCCTGCGCCCCATATCCCGACAAGGTCTTCGCTGCGGATATGTTGGGCGATTTCCAGCTTGTCTTGTTGGCTTTGCTGGGTGCTGGTTTTGCTTTCAGGCTGCGTTTTAGCCGATGCGGCAACGGCTGGGGTGCATAGGGTGAATGAGACGGCAAGCAGAACGCTGGTTAGGATGGTGTTGTTCATAAGATTTCCTTGTTGGTTTTGTGGATTAAGGCAGCCTGCGTAGCGAAGCGGAGTTGCGAAGCTAAAACTGAAATACCGGCTTTCAGGCTGCCTTTTGGCTTTCAGGCTGCCTATTCTTTCGGTGCGGGCGGTTCTACCTGCTCTTTCCAGCCGCATTCTTTTTGCGGACAGACTTTTTCCACGCCCCAGCGTTTGGTGGTTTTGAGTGTGAGCACCGGCCAGTGGCAGTTGGGGCATTCTTCGGCAAGCGGGGGGTTGGAAACGGCGTATTTGCAGTCGGGATATTCGCTGCAGCTGTAAAACAGGCTGCCGAAGCGGGATTTGCGCTCGGTCAGGTGGCCTTTTTTACATTGCGGGCAGGTAACGCCAGTGTCTTTGGGTTTTTCTTTGGACTCGATGTATTTGCATTTGGGGTAGTTGCCGCAGCCGATGAATTTGCCGAAGCGGCCTTTGCGGTACACGAGCTGGCCGCCGCATTGGGGGCAGCTTCTGCCTTCGAGTTCGGCCTGCTCGGCGGCGTCTTGGGCGATGCGCTCGGCGGCCTGCTCGGCGGTTTCGCCGATGTTGCGGGTGTAGTCGCATTCGGGGTGGCCGGAGCAGGCGATGAAGCGGCCGCGTTTGCCGAATTTGATCTGCAGCTGGTGCTTGCCGCATTTGGGGCAGGTTTCGTCGAGTGCTTCGGTGGTGATTTTGGCGCGCTCGATGCCTTCTTTCTCTTCGATTTGTTTGTGGAAACCTTTCCAGAATTTGTCCATCACCGGTATCCATTGGCGCTTGCCGCTGGCGATGTCGTCGAGCTGGTCTTCGAGTTTGGCGGTGAAGTCGTAATCGACGTACTGCTCGAAATGCTCGGTCAGGAATTTGTTGACGATTTCGCCGGTATCGGTGGGCAGGAAGCGGCGCTGGTCAACGGTTACGTATTCGCGGTCTTTGAGCGTTTTGATGATGCTGGCGTAGGTGGACGGGCGGCCGATGCCGAATTCTTCCAGCGCTTTGACCAGCGTGGCTTCGTTAAAGCGCGGCGGCGGCTGGGTGAAGTGCTGCTCGCCGTAGAGCGCGTCCACCGGCAGCACGTCGCCAACGGCCATTTCAGGCAGCTTTTTGCCCTCTTCGCTCTCGTCGTCTTCGTCCTGGCCTTCCTGATACACGCTTAAAAAGCCGGCAAACACCAGCACTTGGCCGTTGGCGCGGAACACGCCGTCGCCGACGGCAATATCGACGGTAGTGGCGTCAAAGCGGGCTTCAACCATCTGGCAGGCGACAGTGCGCTGCCAAATCATCTGGTAGAGCTTGAACTGGTCGGCGGAAAGAAAGGGCTTGACGCTCTCGGGCGTGCGGTAAACCGAAGTCGGGCGCACGGCTTCGTGGGCTTCTTGGGCGTTTTTCGATTTGGTTTTATAGACTTTGGCGGCTTTGGGCAGGTAGTCGGCACCGATTTTGTTATCAATATAGTGGCGGATTTCAGTGAGCGCGTCGTCGGACAGGGTAACGCTGTCGGTACGCATATAGGTAATCAGGCCGACGGCGCCCTGCCCCACGTCCACGCCTTCAAACAGCTGCTGGGCGGTGCGCATGGTGCGGTCGGTGGTGAAACCGAGCTTGCGCACGGCATCCTGCTGCATGGTCGAAGTGGTATAGGGCGCGGCGGGCTTGCGGGCGGCCTTTTTCTTGGCAACTTCGGCCACTTTCGCTTCTTTGCCCTGCATCGCCGCCAGCACGGCAGCCTGCGACGCTTCGTCGGGCAGCGAGAACTGCTCGAGCTTCACGCCCTGCCATTGCGCCAGCTTGGCCGTGAATTTGGTGCGGCCTTTGTGGCTGTCCAGATGCACGCTCCAGTATTCCTGGCTTTCAAAGGCGCGGATTTCATTTTCGCGCTCGCAAATCAGCCGCAGCGCCGGACTCTGCACCCGCCCCGCACTCAGGCCGCGGCGGATCTTTTTCCACAACAAGGGCGACAGATTGAAGCCGACCAGATAGTCCAGCGCACGGCGCGCCTGCTGGGCATCGACCAAGTCCATATCCAGCTTGCGCGGCTGCTGCAGGGCAGCCTGAACGCCTTTTTGGGTCACTTCGTGAAACACCACCCGCTGCGTGCGCGCTTCCAAATCCTTAATGCCGCGCTTGGATTTCAGGATTTCGTAAATATGCCAGGAAATCGCCTCGCCTTCCCGATCCGGGTCGGTAGCCAGATACAGGTTTTCCGCTTCTTTGGCAGCAGCCACGATGGCATCGATGTGCTTTTTGCTTTTGGCCGGCACTTCGTATTTCATCGCGAAATCGTGCTCGGGATCGACCGCGCCGTTTTTCGGCACCAGATCGCGCACATGGCCGAACGAGGCGAGCACTTCGAAATCGCCGCCCAGATATTTTTTGATGGATTTGATTTTGTTTGGGGATTCGACAATCAATAGGTTTTTGGACATAGTCTTCTTTTTTGTTCAACAAGGTTGTTAAAGCAGCCTGCATTTCACAATACAAAGTGCAGGCTGCCTGAAAGCTCTTTTTTTATTATTCTTAATAATATGGTGTTTTTGGCAAGGGGCAGGGTGGTTTTTGCGGCAAAAAGCAGCCTGCACCTTCGTTCAGCGGGCAATCTGTATGCTCAATACTTTTGCGCCGGGCGATGCTTTGGACGTGTTCAGCGGCAGTTCCACATCGGCTGCCTGCGTGCCGAAGTCGCCGCCTTCCACGCGCAGGCCGATTCGTGCAGGCTGCCGGGCAAATTGGGCGAATTGGCGCATTTCGATTTCGCTCATGGTGATGTGGTTCAGCCGCCCCCATTTTTGCGCAACCTGCGTCAGGCGCATGGCGGGGTGAACGCCGTCTTTTGTGCGGCAGGCGGCGGAAAAGGTTTCCAGAAAATCGATTCTGCCGCGCCGCCCTTCTTCCACATGTGCGTACACCACCGCGTTCGGCGCAACGGGCAGCCGCCACATTTCCACACCTTCCGCGTCGGATTCGCTGCGGACTTTCATGTGCGGAAAGGCGCGTTTGACTTGGGCCAGCGTCTGCCCCAGCTTCACGCCGCCGATGCCTTCGGGCGTAATCGTGCAGGCTGCATTGGCGGTGTGAAAGGGCAGCGCGGTCAGGAATAACGCGGTGAAAATGTATTTTTTCATATTCAATTCCAATCATCGTTTCGCCCGTATGTGCGGCAATGCGTACGTGCCTTATGCGGGCGGTGTCAAAAGCAGCCTGTACTTTGTCGGGCGGCAAAATGCAGGCTGCCTGCGGCATGTGTCAGTGCATGGTTCCCTTGCCGTGCAGCACGCTCATCAAATCGTCGCCAATCAGTGTGGGCAGTTCGGTGCGCTGCGCCCACAACACCAGCAATGCCAGCACTTTGGCGTTTTCCAGCGTGATTTCGTCAAAAGGCAGATGCATCAGCGCGTGAATCACAAACTCGCGCTCGGCCGGCTTTAATGCCTGCTGTTTTTCCAGAAAATACAGCAGCGAGCGCACTTCGGCGGGCAGCACTTCGCATTCGTCGTCGTGGTAAACCCGCATCGCGGTGCTGTCAAAAGCAGCGGTATCGATGTCGCCCTGCTCGTCCAGCAGCTCCAGCACCATCAGCGCCTTGCCGATTTCTTCGTCGGCAAAGCCGGCGTTTTCCAGCATCTCGCCCAAATCCTGTCCCTGCGGGCAGGCAGCGATGTCGGAAAAATTCTCGATCAAAAAGGCAACGATATGAATCATGGGCAAAGGGTTTCCAAAAAAGCCAGACAGACAAATGCCGCCCGCAGGCAGCCAAGCCGCGGTATTCTAACACCAAGCAGCCTGAAAAGTATCCCGCCACCGGCAAAATTTGCCGCAGCAGCCGCTTGGGGCGCACGAAACTGCCGCAGCCGTTTCACGCGGCGGCGCGATATATTATGATGCCGCGCTTTAACCCGCCGGAGAAAACCGTGGCCGATGCCGCCGACCTTTTGCCCGAACTGCTCGCCAAGCTGCCCGATCTCAAGGGCCGGCGGCTGACGGCTGCGCTGAGCGGCGGTGTCGATTCGGTGGTGCTGCTGCACCTGCTCGCCCGCGCCCGCGACGAGCTGGGGGCGGAACTGGCCGCCGTCCACGTCCACCACGGGCTCAATCCGCGCGCCGACGACTGGGCAGCCTGGTGCGAACGCTACTGCGCTGACTTGGATATTCCCTTTCAGGCTGCCTTTGTCCGCGTCGATCCGCGCGGACAGGGCATCGAAGCCGCCGCCCGACGCGAACGCTATGCCGTCTTCTCCCGCTTGGACACCGACTTTGTCGCCCTAGGCCACCATCGTGACGACCAAATCGAAACCTTCTGGCTGGCCGCCCTGCGCGGCGGCGGCGTGCGCGCCCTGTCGGCGATGCCTACCGAACGGCTGCTGGCCGGCGGCGGACAACAAACCGTGCGCCTGCTACGGCCGCTCTTGCCCTTTTCCCGCAACCGCATCGAAGCTTATGCCCGCAGCCGCGGTCTCGACTGGCTGGACGACGACAGCAACCGCAACCCTGCCCTGCTGCGCAACTGGCTGCGCCACCACCTGCTGCCGCAGCTCTCCGCACGGCTGCCACACGCCGAGCGCCACATTCTCGCCGCCATCACGCAGCTGCAGCAGGAGCGCGCGCTGCTCGCCGAAATCGAAGATGCCGACTGGCAGGCGCTGCACCCGCAGGGCGTGTTCGACTGCCGCCGCTGGCAGGCACTCAGCCCCGCGCGCCGCCGCAGCCAGCTGCTGCGCTTTACCCGCGAACACGCGCTTGGCAGCCCCAACCCGCGCAGTCTTGCCGCCTTTGAAAGCAGCCTGAAAAACCACGCCGGCGCTCATCTGCAATGGCCGCTGCCGCACGGCCATGCCTGCGCCGACCGCGGCCGCTTGTTTGCGGTGCCCGACGATTTTGCCGGCCGTTTTCCGTGGCACAATAAAGAAAACCATTTTTCAGGCAGCCTGAAAGCCGCCGCCGAAGCGCTCGGCCTGCGCTGGCGCCGCGCCGCCTGGGGCTTGTCCGACGAAACCCTAAACCGCCCCGGCAGCATCCGCAGCCTGAAAAGCGGCGACACCCTGCGGCTGGCCGTCGGCAGCAAAGATATCGCCAAGCTGCTGCAGGAAGCCCGCGTGCCCGCCTTCGTCCGCCCCTACTGGCCGCTGGCGCTGGACGAAAACGGCGAAGTCGCCGCCGCCGCCAACCTGCGCGCCGGCGCCAACGGCTGCGCCAACGGCTGGCTGCCCGAAGCAGGCAGCCTGAAAGGCTATTTGTGGCAGCCTGAAAGCCAAAAGCAGCCTGAAAACCCAAACGCTCCCAATACCGTTTGAATCCGGCAGACAAAAACAAGCCGGCAGCTTGGCGCTGCCGGCTTGTTTGTTCTGAATCCTAAATATTGGCGGAAACGGTGGGATTCGAACCCACGAAGGACTTGCGCCCTTAGCGGATTTCGAGTCCGCTGCATTCAGCCTCTCTGCCACGTTTCCCTGATATTAAAAAGGAGTGGCGGAAGCGGTGAGATTCGAACTCACGGGGCTGTTACACCCGACGGTTTTCAAGACCGCTGCATTAAACCGCTCTGCCACGCTTCCAAAAACAAGCCGCGAATCATAGTGGGTTTTCCCCAAATTGCCAAGCACAAACTGCCTTTCAGGCAGCCTGAAAGCACTATGCAGCTAATTTTTAAAACTTAATTTTTTATCCACAGCACCCTTGTTTTCACCCACATCGTCTTTATATAGCGCGTCAGAAGTGATTTGACACAACAAAAAAGGAATATTATGCAATTTGACAAACTGACCGCCCGTTTCCAACAGGCCTTGCAACAGGCGCACAGCTTGGCCTTGGGCAAAGACAATCCCTATCTCGAAGCCGGCCATGTACTCAAAGCCCTGCTCGACGACAAAAACAGCGGCATGGGCGCGCTTTTGGCCAATGCCGGTGCCGATCTTGGCCGCCTGCAAAGCAACGTGGCGCAGTCGCTCGCTTCGCTGCCGCGCGTTAGCGGCCAAGGGGGTGAGCTGCCGCCCAGCCGCGAGCTGCAAAACGTTTTGAACCTGATGGAAAAAGCCGCCGCCAAACGTGGCGACGCCTACATTGCCAGCGAACTCTTCCTGCTGGCGCTGATGCAGGAAAAAGGCGCGACCAACCAGCTTCTGGTCTCCGCCGGAGTGAGCGAAGCCGCCCTAAACCAAGCCATAGACACCATGCGAGGAGGACAATCCGTGGACAACCAAAATGCCGAAGACCAACGCGACGCCTTGAAAAAATACACCCTCGATTTAACCCAGCGCGCCCGCGACGGCAAGCTCGACCCAGTAATCGGCCGCGACGACGAAATCCGCCGCGCGATTCAGGTTCTGCAACGCCGTACCAAAAACAACCCCGTGCTTATCGGCGAGCCGGGCGTGGGCAAAACCGCAATTGTGGAAGGCCTGGCGCAGCGTATTGTGAACGGCGAAGTACCCGAAAGCCTGCGCAACAAACGCCTGCTGGTACTCGATTTGGCCGCGCTGATTGCCGGTGCGAAATATCGCGGCGAGTTTGAAGAACGCCTTAAAGCCGTGTTGAACGACTTGGCCAAAGACGACGGCAACACGCTGATTTTCATCGACGAAATCCACACCCTCGTGGGCGCGGGCAAAACCGACGGCGCGATGGACGCGGGCAATATGCTCAAACCTGCGCTGGCGCGCGGCGAGTTGCACTGCATCGGCGCGACCACGCTCGACGAATACCGCCAATACATCGAAAAAGATGCCGCGCTGGAGCGCCGTTTCCAAAAAGTATTGGTGGGCGAACCCAGCGTGGAAGACACGATTGCGATTTTGCGCGGTTTGCAGGAGCGTTACGAAATCCATCACGGCATCGACATCACCGACCCGGCGATTGTCGCCGCCGCCGAATTGAGCGACCGCTACATCACCGACCGCTTTCTGCCCGACAAAGCGATTGATTTGATTGACGAAGCGGCCAGCCGCATCAAAATGGAGTTGGATTCCAAACCCGAGCAGATGGACAAACTCGACCGCCGCATCATCCAGCTCAAAATGGAGCGGATGCACGTGGAAAAAGAAAGCGACGACGCCAGCAAAAAACGCTTGGAGCTGATCGACGAAGAAATCGATGGCCTGCAAAAAGAATACGCCGATTTGGACGAAATCTGGAAAGCGGAAAAAGCCGCGTCCAGCAGCACCGCCGACATCAAAAAACAAATCGACGAAATCAAGTTCAAAATCGAGCAGGCCAAACGCCAAGGCGACTTTGCCCGTGCGTCCGAACTCGAATACGGCGAGCTGCCCAAGCTCGGCCAGCAGCTTCAGGCTGCCGAAAGCAATCCCGAAGGCAAAAAGGCCAACAAACTGTTCCGCACCGAAGTGGGCGCAGACGAAGTGGCCGAAATCGTCTCCCGCATGACCGGCATTCCCGTGGCCAAAATGATGGAAGGCGAACGCGACAAGCTGCTGAAAATGGAAGAAGTATTGCATGAACGCGTGGTCGGCCAAGACGAAGCCGTGCGCGCCGTGTCCGACGCCATCCGCCGCAGCCGCTCGGGTCTTGCCGACCCCAACAAACCCTACGGCAGCTTCCTGTTTTTAGGCCCCACCGGCGTGGGAAAAACCGAGCTGTGCAAAGCGCTGGCAGGCTTTTTGTTTGACAGCGAAGACCATCTCATCCGCATTGATATGTCGGAATACATGGAAAAACACGCCGTCGCCCGCCTCATCGGCGCGCCTCCGGGCTATGTCGGCTACGAAGAGGGCGGCTACCTGACCGAACAAGTCCGCCGCAAACCGTACAGCGTGATTCTTTTGGACGAAGTGGAAAAAGCGCATCCCGACGTGTTCAACATCCTGTTGCAAGTCTTGGACGACGGCCGTCTGACCGACGGCCAGGGTCGCACGGTGGACTTTAAAAACACCGTGATTGTGATGACTTCCAACATCGGCAGCCAGCACATCCAGCAGATGGGCACGCAGGATTACGAAGCGGTGAAAGAAGTGGTGATGGAAGACGTGAAAGAGCATTTCCGCCCCGAAATGATCAACCGCATCGACGAAGTGGTGGTCTTCCACGGCTTGAACCAGGCCAATATCCGCAGCATCGCCAAAATCCAGCTCAAAGGCTTGGAAAAACGTTTGGCCGCGCAAAACCTGCGCCTGAATGTGGACGAAGCCGCACTCGACCTAATTGCCCAAGCCGGTTTCGACCCCGTGTACGGCGCCCGCCCGCTCAAACGCGCGATTCAGGCCGAAATCGAAAACCCGCTGGCCAAAGCGCTGCTCGAAGGCCGCTATGCACCGGAAAGCACGATTCATGTGCAGGCCGACGGCGACAAGCTGAGTTTCGCCTAAGCGGCAAAGCCCCAAGCAGCCTGAAAAAGCAGTTCCCAAAACTTTCAGGCTGCCTTTCGGCTCAAAGGACTGGTTATATTGAACCAGTCCTTTTTTGTGCCCGATATCCGTTTGCAGGTTTTCAGGCTGCCGGCAATCCTTGCCCAATCATTTCTTCAACACATCATCGCCTGTTTTTTTCAGGCTGCTTTCGGCGTTCGACCACGGCTTCAGGCAGCCTGAAAACGCTGCCGCGCCCTGCCCGTTTTCGCCGGACAATAAAAAGCAGGCAGCTAGGCTGCCTGAAATACCTCAAATCAGAGATTTACGCTTCACAAACATACAGGCTTGCGCCTGCCTTCGCCGCTGCGCCGGAAAGGAAGACAGCGCAGCAGCAAAGCGGGGTTTCAGGCAGCTTGCGAGTCTTGCGGCCTTTCAGGCTGCCTGAAAACTCTTTTCTCCAAAATCAGGAAAACTGGTTCATGGTGTTGTCTTTGCCGCCCGCTTTGAGCGCGGCTTCGCCGGCAAAGTATTCTTTGTGGTTGTCGCCGATATCCGAGCCGGCCATATTTTGGTGCTTCACGGTGGCGATGCCCTGGCGGATTTCCTGACGCTGCACGCCTTTCACATAGGCCAGCATGCCTTCGTCGGCAAAATAGCCTTTGGCCAGATTGTCGGTGGACAGGGCGGCGGTATGGTAGGTCGGCAGGGTAATCAGGTGGTGGAAGATGCCGGCTTCGCGCGATGCGTCGCGCTGGAAGGTGCGGATGCGCTCGTCGGCTTCTTTGGCCAGATCGGTTTCGTCGTATTCGGCGCCCATCAGTTTGTCGCGCTGGTAGGCGGAAACGTCTTTGCCGGCTTCTTTCCATGCGTCAAACACCTGCTGGCGGAAGTTCAGCGTCCAGTTGAACGACGGGCTGTTGTTGTACACCAGCTTGGCGTTCGGAATCACGGCGCGGATTTTGTCCATCATCTCTTTAATCTGGCCGACGTGGGGTTTTTCGGTTTCGATCCACAAGAGATCGGCGCCGTTTTGCAGCGAAGTGATGCAGTCGAGCACCACGCGGTCGATACCGGTGCCTTTGCGGAACTGGAAAAGATTGCTCGGCAGACGGGTCGGCTTGATGGTTTTGCCGTTGGTATTGACGATAACGTCGCCGGCTTGAATCTGGCTCACATCGGTGATTTCCTCGCCGTCCAAGAAGCTGTTGTACTGGTCGCCCAAGTCGCCTTTTTCGGAGGAGAAGGCGATTTGCTTGGTCAGACCGGCACCTAAAGAGTCGGTGCGCGCCACAATCACGCCCTCGTCCACGCCCAATTCCAAAAAGGCATAGCGCACGGCATTGATTTTCGCCAGGAAGTCGGCATGCGGCACGGTAACTTTGCCGTCTTGGTGGCCGCATTGTTTTTCATCGGAAACCTGGTTTTCGATCTGAATGCAGCAGGCGCCGGCTTCAATCATTTTTTTCGCCAGCAGATATGTGGCTTCCGCATTGCCGAAACCGGCGTCGATGTCGGCGATAATCGGTACGATATGGGTTTCAAAACCGTTGATTTTGGAAAGAATGTCCTGCTCAGCGGCTTTGTCGCCGGCCGCACGGGCTTTATCAAGCGAGCTAAACAGCAAATCCAGTTCGCGGGCATCCGCCTGGCGCAGGAAGCTGTAGATTTCCTCAATCAGCCCCGGCACCGCGGTTTTCTCGTGCATGGACTGGTCGGGCAGCGGGCCGAACTGCGAACGCATCGCCGCCACCATCCAACCTGAAAGGTAGAGATAGCGCTTGGCAGTGGATTGGTGGTGTTTTTTCACCGCAATCATCTTCTGCTGCGCCACAAAGCCGTGCCAGCAGCCGAGCGACTGGGTGTACTGCCCGTGGTCGGCATCGTAGGCAGCCATGTCGCGGCGCATAATGGCGGCGGTGTATTTGGCGATGTCCAAGCCGGTTTTGAAGCGGTTTTGCAAACGCATCCGTTCAACGTACTCGGGATTGATGGCATGCCAGCCTTCGCCATGTTCTTGCTTAAGGGTACGGGCTGCCTGAATGCCTGCTTGATAGTCAGTCATGATGGTCTCCAATGTTTTGATTTTTTTCTGATTTAGTACATGACACCAAATTTGTAGCGCCATGTAGTTTAATTTACGTTAATTTGTCCGCCTTGCCAAGACCCCTTGCAGATTTTTTTGCAATAGGCAATTTTCTCTTTACCAAAAAACCATACCGCGCAATTTATACCAACAAACCCGCCAAACAGTCGCAAAAATTACCGAAACCCCTTCAGGCAGCCTGAAAAAATCCGGTGCCGGCAGCGGCGGATGCCTTTTGCCGCCTGCTGCGATTTATGCTAACTTTGCCTTTCCTTACATTTCAGGCAGCCTGAAAAACCATGAACGTTTTACTGATCAACGGCCCCAATCTCAACCTGCTCGGCCTGCGCGAGCCGCAGCTTTACGGCAGCGACACCCTCGATACGCTGGTTACGCGCCTGCAGGACACCGCCGCCGAACTGGGCATCACGCTTCACCATTTCCAAAGTAACCACGAAGGTGCAATCGTCGATGCCATCCATCAGGCACGCACTACACACGATTACATCATCATCAACGCCGGCGCCTATACCCACACCAGCATCGCCATCCGCGACGCCCTTTTGGGTGTGGCACTGCCCTTTGTCGAAGTCCATCTGTCCAATGTTTACGCCCGCGAAGACTTCCGCCACCACTCCTATCTCTCCGACAAAGCGCTCGGCGTAATCGCCGGTCTCGGCGCCTTCGGCTATGAAGCTGCGCTGCGCTTTATCGCCGCCCGCGCCTAAACCGCCGCCCAGACTTTTCAGGCTGCCTGCCGATACGCAAAGGCAGCCTGAAAACGTTTGCGGCGTTTTCAGGCTGCCTGTTTTGATATCTGGCCGGTAGATTTTCAGGCTGCCGCTGCGGCGAGCCAGCATTTAGCGGCGCCGATGTCGGCGTGGATTTGGGCTTTGAGTTCGTCCAGGCCGGCGAATTTGGCTTCGTCGCGCAGTTTGTGCAAAAAGGTGATGTGCAGGCGCTGGCCGTAAAGGCAGCCTGAAAAATTGAACAGATGCACTTCGAGCTTGCTCTCGGGCGTATCGGACACGGTGGGGTTCAGGCCGAAGCTGGCCACGCCGTCGCGGCGGCCGAAGCTGCCTTCGGCGCGCACGGCAAACACGCCGCTTAAGGCGTAGCGGTGCGGCGGCAGGTGGATGTTGGCGGTGGGCACGCCGAAAGTGCGCCCGAGTTTGGCGCCGTGTTTGACGTGGCCGCTGAGCCGGTAATCATGGCCGAGTATGCTGCGGGCGGTGTCGAGACGGCCGGCCTGCAATGCCTGGCGCACTGCGGTGCTGCTGGCGCGCTCGCCGGCAACGAGAATGCTGGGCGTGCGTTCGGTTACAAAGTTTTCCTGCTGCTGCAGCAGGGCAAAATCGCCACTGCGGCGGTGACCGAAGCGGAAGTCGTCGCCAATCAGCAGGTAGCGGGTGTCGAGTCCGGCAAGCAGTACGCTCTGGATAAAGTCTTCGGCGCTGCGGCCGGCAAATTCGGGGTTGAAACGCTGCACCCACACCGCATCCAGGCAGCCGCTCTGACGCAGCAGGGCGAGTTTGTCGCGCAGCGGGGTCAGCCGCAACGGTGCGGGGCTGCCGTGGCGGCGGCCGAAAAATTCGAGCGGCTGCGGCTCGAAAATAACGGCAACGCTGCGCAGCTTGCGGCTGCGGGCTTCGTCGCGCAGGCGTTCGAGAATGTGCAGGTGGCCGAGATGCACGCCGTCGAAGTTGCCGACGGTTACCGCGCTGCCCTGCAGGGCAGGCGGGAGCTTGCGGCCGAGCCAGATTTCCATAGCTTGGGATGCCGTAAAAACACGAAAGGGCGGTATTCTAATGGCTTTGCTCCCAGCCTGAAACCGCAGCGCGGTTTTTTTCTTAAAGCGCTGCGGTTTTGCTGTAGAATGCGCCGTTTTTCCACGGCCGAAAGCCTTTCGGCAACAACTGTTTCGGGGAAACGGATGAGCGATTATTTCGATCTGATTTACGAGTACCGCTGGATGTTCGCCAAAGGCATCCTGCTGACTCTGGGCGTGAGCGCCCTGTCCACGCTGATGGGCGTGGTGCTGGGCATGGTCGGCGCGCTGGCGCGGCTGGCCAATGCCGAAAAAAGCGCCTGGCCGCTGCGCGCGCTGACCTGGCTGCTGCGCACGGTGTCCGGCGTTTATTTGTGGGTGTTTCGCGGCACACCGCTGTTTGTGCAGCTTTTTGTATGGGCGTATGTGTGGTTTCCCGCTTTCGTGCATCCGGACGGCGGCTGGATTCTCAGCGGCGAAGAAGCCAAAATATTCCGCCAAAACTACGGACCTTTCCTGATCGGCGTGCTGGCGCTGGGCACCAACTCGGGCGCCTACATCACCGAAATTTTCCGCGCCGGCATCCAGTCTATCGACCGCGGCCAGATGGAAGCGGCGCGCTCGCTGGGTTTGAGCTACGGCCAGGCAATGCGCTACATCATCGTGCCGCAGGCGGTACGGCGGATGCTGCCGCCTTTGGGCAACGAATTCATCACGCTGCTTAAAGACAGCTCGCTGGTTTCAACCGTTGCCCTGGCCGAACTGATGTCGGTGTATAACGCCATCTCCGGCCGCTTCTACATTTATAAAGAGCCGGCCTATACCGTGGCGCTGCTGTATCTGGCGATGACTTCCTGCCTGACCATTCTGTTTGCCTGGCTGGAAAAACGCTACGGCGGACGCCGCCGCTAAACCTTTTCAGGCTGCCTGCGCCAAAGCGCTTTCAGGCTGCCTGAAAAGCGAAAAACGCAAGTTGTTGCAAACAAATCGCGGCGACCGGCTTTAAATCGGCCGCTTTGGCCGCATTTGGCCGGCTCGGCCGCGGCTCTGTGTTAGAATCCGCCCGTTTTGCCACATGGCCATGCAAGGACAAAAGAAAGCAAACAATGCTAAGCAATCTGACCAAAAAAATCTTCGGCAGCCGCAACGACCGGCTGCTCAAGCAATACCGTAAAACCGTTTCCAAAATCAACGCGCTGGAAGAATCCATGCAGGCGCTCGATGATGAAGCGCTGCAGGCGAAAACCGCCGAATTCAAAGAGCGGCTGGCGCAGGGCGCCACGCTGGACGACATCCTGCCCGAAGCCTTTGCCGTCTGCCGCGAAGCATCGCGCCGCGTGCTGGGCATGCGCCATTTCGACGTGCAGCTGATCGGCGGCATGGTGCTGCACTACGGCAAAATCGCCGAAATGCGCACCGGCGAGGGCAAAACGCTGGTGGCCACGCTGCCGGTTTATCTGAATGCGCTCTCCGGCAAAGGCGTGCACGTGGTTACCGTGAACGACTACTTAGCCGAGCGCGACGCCGGCATTATGGAGCCGCTCTACGGCTTTCTCGGCCTGAGCGTGGGCGTGATTCTCAGCAACCAAGAGCCGTTCTACCGCCAAACCGCCTATAACGCCGACATCACCTACGGCACCAACAACGAATTCGGCTTCGACTACCTGCGCGACAATATGGTGACCGACCAATACGACAAAGTGCAGCGCGAGCTGAATTTCGCCGTGGTGGACGAAGTAGACTCGATTCTGATCGACGAAGCGCGCACGCCGCTGATTATTTCCGGCCAGGCCGACGACAACGTCCAGCTCTACCAAGTGATGAACCAGGTGCCGCCGCTGCTGTCGCGCCAAGAGAAAGAAGACAGCGACGGCGATTTCTGGGTCGATGAAAAAGCCCATCAGGTGATCCTGAGCGAAGCCGGCCACGAGCATGCCGAAGACATCCTGATCCGCATGGGTCTGCTCAAAGAAGGCGATTCGCTGTATTCCACCGCCAACATCATGCTGATGCACCACCTGATGGCCGCCCTGCGCGCCCACAACCTGTTCCATCTCGACCAGCACTATGTGGTCAAAGACGGCGAAATCGTGATTGTGGACGAACACACCGGCCGCCTAATGGACGGCCGCCGCTGGTCGGACGGTCTGCACCAGGCGGTGGAAGCCAAAGAAGGCGTTGAAATCAAGCGCGAAAACCAAACGCTGGCATCCATCACCTTCCAAAACTACTTCCGTCTTTACACCAAGCTCTCGGGCATGACCGGCACCGCCGATACCGAAGCCTACGAATTCCAGAACATCTACAATCTGGAAACCGTGATCATCCCCACAAACCGCCCGATCAAGCGCAAAGACTACAACGACCAAATCTTCCGCACCGCCGAAGAAAAATACGAAGCGGTGATCAAAGACATCCAGGCCTGCCACGAAAAAGGCCAGCCGGTACTGGTCGGCACCACCACCATCGAAAACTCCGAGCTGGTGTCGCGCCTGCTTGATAAGGCCGGCCTGCCGCACAACGTGCTCAACGCCAAAGAACACCAGCGCGAAGCGCTGATTGTGGCACAGGCGGGCAAACCCGGCATGATTACCGTCGCCACCAATATGGCCGGCCGCGGTACCGACATCGTGCTCGGCGGCAACGTCCAGCACCAAAGCGATGCCATCCGCAACGACGAAAACCTGTCGGACGACGAAAAAGAAGCGCAAATCCGCGCGCTGGAAAACAGCTGGGAAGAAGACAACCGCCGCGTGCTCGAAGCCGGCGGCCTGCACATCATCGGCACCGAGCGCCACGAAAGCCGCCGCATCGACAACCAGCTGCGCGGCCGCTCCGGCCGTCAGGGCGACCCCGGCTCCAGCCGTTTTTACCTGTCGTTTGAAGACCCGCTGCTGCGCCTGTTTGCGCTTGATCGTGCCGCCGCGATTCTCGACCGTCTCGCCCCCGAGCGCGGCGTCGCCATCGAAGCCGGCATTCTCACCCGCCAGATCGAAGGCGCCCAGCGCAAAGTAGAAGGCCGCAACTTCGATATGCGCAAGCAGGTTCTGGAATACGACGACGTTGCCAACGACCAGCGCAAAGTCATCTATCACCAGCGCAACCACATCCTGACCGAAGCCGATATCGGCGAATACACCCGCGACGTGCGCGCCGACGTGATCGGCGGTCTGGTCGATCGCTATATGCCTGCCGACAGCGTGGAAGAGCAATGGGAAATTTCCACCCTTGAAGCCGTGCTGGCCGGCGAATTCCACGTCCATGCCGACATCCAGGGCTGGCTCAAGGCAGACAACACGCTGGAAAACGAAGAAATCAAGCAGCGCCTGATCCGCCAGGTGGAAAAAGACTACCGCGAAAAAGTCGAGATGGTCGGCGAAGAAAACTTCCGCCAGTTTGAGCGCCGCATCGTGCTCGATACCATCGATACCCAATGGCGCGAGCATCTGGCGGCGATGGACTATTTGCGCCAGGGCATCCACCTACGCAGCTACGCGCAGAAAAACCCCAAGCAGGAATACAAGCGTGAAGCCTTCGCCATGTTCCAAAACCTGTGGGCGGGCATCAAGCACAGTGTGGCGATGATTCTGATTTCCCTGCAGGTGCGCCCGCAGGAAGACGTCGAAGCCGAAGTGGAAAGCCACACTCCCGAACATGTGCAGGCCGTCCACGCCGAAGCACCCGGCCTGCAGCAGGTATTCGGCGAAACCCGCGACGAATACGTGCGCGACGCCTTCAGCCCCACGCAGGAAGACAACGGCGCCTACACCCCCGAAGCGCTGGCGCACGAAGGCGTGCTGGTGCATCGCAACGATCCCTGCCCCTGCGGCAGCGGGCTGAAATACAAGCAGTGCCACGGCAAACTGGCCTAAACGCCCAAACCGTTTTCAGGCTGCCTGCATCCCCTGCAGGCAGCCTGAAAACTTTTGTGCCGGACGGCAATCCACCACATTCCTATCGCCACACGGAAAAGCAGCCTGAAACCCGAAAGCAGCCTGAAAACCAAGCAATCTGTTTTCAGGCTGCCTTTTCCATGCCGCGCACCCTTATGCTGCCAAAGCAAAACCGCCGCGCCATTTCACATTTGTAGGGTGCGCCCCGCGCACCAGCCGTCAGTCAACCGCTGCAATGGTGCACGGTGTGCACCCTACAACCGAAGCCCCAAAAGGCAGCCTGAAAACCCAAAGCAGCCTGAAAACCAGTCCTACCCGTTTTCAGGCTGCCTTTTCTACGCTACACACCGTTATTCCGCCCAGCAAAATCGTCGCACCAAACAAACGGCGGTGCCGTTTAGCAGGCAGCCTGAAAGCCGATGGCGGTGGCGATTGCGCTATAATCGCACTTTTCCATTCCCACCCCCGAAGGACGCATCGTGAACACCGTTACCGCCGAAAAAAGAATGAATGTCGAGAGCTTCAATCTCGACCACACCAAAGTCAAAGCCCCCTATGTGCGCCTCGCCTGCATTACCGACGGCGACCACGGCGACATCATCTACAAATACGACCTGCGCGTGTGCCAGCCCAACCAAGACCACATGGACATGCCCTCGCTGCACTCGCTCGAGCACCTGATGGCCGAACTCTCGCGCAACCATTCCGATAAGATTGTCGATATCAGCCCGATGGGCTGCCAAACCGGCTTTTACATCACCCTGCTGAACCTGCCCGAATATCAAGACGCGCTCGATCTGATCGAAAAAACCCTGCACGACGTAACCACCGCCAGCGAAGTGCCGGCCTGCAATGTTGTCCAATGCGGCTGGGCGGCCAGCCACAGCCTGGAAGGCGCGCAGAAAATCGCCCGCTACCTGCTCGACAAACGCGGCGAATGGACGGAGATTTTCGCATGAAGCGCATCGACACCGTTGCCGTGATCGGCGCGATGGAAGCCGAAATCGACAGCCTGAAAAACCTGCTCGAAGCGCCGCAGACCCACCGTTTCGGCAGCGACATCGTGATTTACAGCGGCGGCTTTGCCGGCCGGCAGATGGTGCTGTGCCTAAGCGGCATCGGCAAGGTAAACGCCGCCATCGCCACCACGCTGCTGATCGAGCGCTTTAATCCCGACTGCGTAATCAACACCGGCAGCGCCGGCGGCGTGGCCGACGGCCTGAAAATCGGCGATGTGCTTATCGGCAGCCAGAGCGCCCACCACGATGCCGACGTTACCGCCTTCGGCTACCAATACGGCCAGCTGCCCGGCATGCCGCCGCGTTTTGACAGCGACGAAACCCTGATGGCCGCCGCCGAAAAGGCCGCCGCCGCTTTTCAGGCTGCCTCGGTGCGCCGCGGGCTGGTGGTCAGCGGCGACAGTTTTGTCCACAGCGAAAGCGAGCTGGCGCGCATCCGCAGCCGTTTTGCCGACGTGGCGGCGGTGGAAATGGAAGCCGCCGCCATCGCCCAAACCTGCACGCGGCTGCAAAAGCCCTTTGTGATTATCCGCGCGGTGTCCGACAGCGCCTCCGACGAAGCGCAGGTCAGCTTTGAAACCTTCCTGCAAACCGCCGCCGTGCATTCGGCGCAGATGGTGCAGGATCTGATCCGCGCCCTGTAAGCCCTAGGGCGTGTTGAATGCCAACACGTCCTAGGCAGCCTGAAAACTTTTCAGGCTGCTTTCTTTTCCCGTTTTTTGCGTTTCAGGCAGCCTGAAACACCGCATCCCCGATTACCGTGAAAATACTGATTTTAGGCAGCGGTCAAGTCGGTTCCGCCATCGCGCAGGAGCTGGCGAACATGCCCAACAACGACGTCAGCATCATCGACACCGACGAAAACGCCCTGCGCAACATCGGCAGCCTGGTCGATGTGCAAACCGTGGTCGGCAACGGCGCCTCGCCGGTGCTGCTCGAGCAGGTGGGCGCCGCCGACACCGATATGCTGCTGGCGCTTACCCGCAGCGACGAAACCAATCTGCTGGCCTGCAAAATGGCCGCCGATTTTTTCAACATTCCCAACCGCATCGCCCGCGTGCGCTCGTCGGACTATCTCGACTACGGCGCCGAAGACGGGCATATCCCCGCGCTCGATGCCTTCGCCGTAACCGATTCCATCCACCCCGAACAGCTGGTTACCCGCCATCTGGCCGGCCTGCTCGACTATGTGCGGGCGCTGCAGGTGCTGCGTTTTGCCGGCGATCTCGCCCGCCTGATGGTGGTGCAGACCCGCAACGGCGACCCGCTCAACGGCCGCAGCATCATCCAAATCGGCGACATGCTGCCTGAAAACACCGACTGCCAGATTTGCGCCGTTTACCGCGGCAGCCGCCTGATTGTGCCTCAGCCCGACACCCTGATTCAGGAAGGCGACGAAGTCTGCTTTGTCGGCCACAGCCGCCAGATCGCCACCATTATGAACGTGCTGTTCCAGCGCGAGCAGAGCAACCGCCGCATTATGATTGCCGGCGGCGGCAACGTTGGCTACCGGCTGGCCAAACAGCTGGAAAACCGCTTCGACATCAAAATCGTCGAACAAAACACCCAGCGCGCCGAATGGCTCGCCGAACATCTCGACAACACCCTGGTGCTGCACGGCTCGGCCACCGACGAAGCACTGCTCGCCCGCGAATACATCGACGAAATCGACGTCTTCTGCGCCGTAACCAACGACGACGAAAACAACATCATGGCCGGCCTGCTGGCAAAAAACCTCGGCGCCCGCCGCGTGATCAGCATCATCAACCGCTCGCGCTACGTCGATCTGCTCACCGGCAACCAAATCGACATCGTCGTCTCGCCGCACATGATCACCATCGGCAGCGTGCTCGCCCACATCCGCCGCGGCGACGTTGCCGCCGTCTATCCGCTGCGCCGCGGCAACGCCGAAGTCATCGAAGTCGTGGTGCACGGCGACAAAAAAACCTCCGCCCTGGTCGGCCGCCGCGTCGAAGACGTCAAATGGCCTACAGGCTGCCACCTGGCCGCCGTGGTGCGCGGCGAAGAAGTGGCGATGGGGCGCCACCACGACCTCGAATTTGCCGACGGCGACCACCTGGTCATCTTCGTGACCCGCCGCCGCGCCCTCGCCGAAATCGAAAAACTGATCCAAGTGAAAATGGGCTTTTTCGGCTGAGCAGCCTGACAGCAACGCCCGAATATCCCGAACCCCAAAGCAGCCTGAAAACCCGACGGCACGGTTTTCAGGCTTCTTTTTTGCCGTTTTATGAACGGAATAATAAGGCCGATACGCGATCGCCCATCCCGCCGCTGCCGCAGCAGGCGGCGGAACGACAAAGGCAGCCTGAAAGCTCGAACCGGCTTTCAGGCTGCCTGTTTTGTCATCCTTGGTCTCTTCCCGTAACGTCATTCCCGCGCAGGCGGGAATGGTGGGGTAAGTGTTTTCAGGCTGCCGCGAAGTTTTGCACAGGTTTTAGGCTGCCTGTTTTGGGCTTAGATAAGGAAAAGAAAACCGCCAATCGGAGATTGGCGGTTGTTGCCGACGGTTTAAAACTTCAGTTCTACAGAGAAAGAGTAGTTGCGGCCGGGTGCATAGAAACGCTCAAGACCGGGATAGCCGCCATAAGTACGGTTGGGGCGCGCTCCGACGGAATTGACCAAACCGCCGGTAATGTTCAGGCCGCGCAGGCTGTCCCAAGTGTGGTATTTGCGGTTAAACAGATTGTACACGCCGGCGCGGACAGTTAGCTTTTCCGAAGGCTTGTAATAGCCGAACAAATCAAATACCCAAGCGGATTTGTTGAGATGTGGCCAAACGCTGTAAATACATTTTCCTTCATCACGGTTGTCAGGATCGTTACAGTTTTTGTATTTGGCATCGCCTGCGTGTTTCGCGCCGGTGTAGGTCAGACGGGAAAGCACGCCCCATTTTCCTTCAGGCTGCTCGTAGTCCAAACCGATAACGGTTTTAAACGGCTGGATGGAAAGCAGATCCGCATCACCGGCCAAATTGCCACGGCTGTAGCCCAACGTGCCGAATAATTTCCAGCCTTCGGGCAAGGGGGTAATGCTGTTGAGGTTCAGGCGGCCTGTGAGCTCGATGCCGTAGATTTTGGCCTTATCTGAGTTTTGCATCTGCTGCATCGGTTTGTAACGGTAGGGATTGTTGCTATACCAAGGGTAAAACGGGTTGTCTTCGCGCTCCAAGACTTCCTGCTCGTAGAGAAAATCTTTGTATCGGGTGTGGTGCAGGTTTACCGCCAAATTCCCTGCTTTGCCGTTGCCGTTCAGGCTGAGATTTTGCGTCAGGCTGCGTTCGGCTTTCAGATTCGGATTGGACAACCATTCGCCTGCCGCATTTCCGCGGTAGTCGAAATACATTTCCGAAGCATTGGGTACGCGGAAACCGGTGCCGATGCTGTAGCCGAGTTTCCAAGAGTTGTTCAGTTTGGCATCCGCGCCCAATACCCAACTGAAACCTTTAAAAGTGCTGTCGGCGGGTTTGGGAACCAAGCAGTTTCTGCAAGAAAGCCCGTTCAAATCCTGCGGCTGTACCTTGCTGTAGTCGTAGCGGATGCCTGCGTAGCCGGAGAAGGTGTTGTTAAACACAATACGGTCGTGCAACGAAAAATTGTATTGCGTGGTTTTCACCGGATACATCATGGTTTCTTCTTTGTAGGGCAAATACGCACCGCTTAAGAAGTAGCGGTCACGGTGCAGAATATCAAATTCCCTACGAGCGGCGGCGGCTTTAAACGACAGCGTATGCCGCGTGCTTCCCAGACTTAAAGGCTGGGTATCGGCACGCAGCGACAGGCGTTTGAGACGGGTGGTGAAAATGCGGATGTTGTCGTCGCTGGGTTCCCGTTCTTTATACCTGCCCGCCCAGTCATATCCTTCGCGCGTACCTTCGTAGTTGTAGGCGGAAGAAACGGCTTTTTGATAATCCAAATCCGCTTTGACTAAAGAGAGCCAGTCGGAATTGGGCGTAAACTCATAAAAAGCATTCCAAGTGCGGCGTTTCGCGCGGTCATCTGACTCACGGTATTTGCTGGAGCTCCACACACCGGAGTCTTCGATAATGTAGTTGTTGCCCTGCTGTCCACTCAAAGATAACCCTGCACGATGATTATCGTTAAACTGCCATGCCCATTTGGCTAAAAAGCTGTGGCTTTTGTGTTTGGCAGCATCGGGAATCTGGCGGCTGCTGCCATAGTCACGGGTTTTCAGGCTGTCTTCGGGGATGGTGTAGCCGCCCCGGCTTTTCATTTCATGGCCGTGCCGGTGCGAATACAGCAATACCGCTTCGGCTTTTTCTCCCTGATAGCCGGTACCGGCAGTATTAACCCATTCGCGGTTTTTGCTGGCATAACCGCTACGCAGCAGAAACCCGAGTTTGTTACCGGGCTGCACGATATCGGCCGCCCCCAATGTGCGGTAATTGACTCCGCCGCCAAGGCTGCCGCTGCCCTGATTAAACGAATCCGCACCTTTAACCACTTCTACCGAACGGGCAAGCTCGGGGTCTATGCTTTGGCGGGAAGTGTTTAAGTTTCCGTAGCGTTTATAAAGGGAGTTTTCTTCCGAATCGGGCAGAGATACGCCATCGATGCTGATGCCGACACGGTTGTCTTCAACGCCGCGAATGGCAAAACCTTTCTGATGGCGGCCTTGATCGGCTACACCGACATCCGGCGAATAACGGACTAAATCACGGTTGTCGCGGATCATTTGATCCTGGATAACTTCCGCATTAACCCGCTCCACCGCTGCCGGCGCATTTCTGCGGCCTTTCACTTTCACCTGCTGCAATTCGGTGCCTTGGGCAGGCGTGTCGGCGGCGGCATAGGCCGCACTGCCAAAAAGAAGTCCAACTGTTAGGGCAATCGGCGTAATTTTCTGATGTTTCATGGTATTTCCTTGATTCAAGGTAAAAGCAAAAGAAAAATTCTAAGCACATCTGTAACAACTGATGATTGTTTTCTTCCCAATCCTGTAACTGCAAACTCTTTTCTTTATTGTTTTGCTAATTGTCCGCTAACCGTATGCAAATTGCAACTTTTCTTTACGTTCCATAAAACAAACTTAATATTGATGCTACCAAATTCAGAAATTTGTTAAGTTTGTAAACTTCCCCACTTTTAAAATTTTAGAAATAAAAACCGCCAGCAGTCCATTCTGCGGGCGGCTGTTTTTTCAGGCTGCCTGAAAGCCCCAACCCCACCGCCGAAATGCTTTACAATCCGCCGCTTTGCCGCCACCACCGAAAACGCCATGAAACACATCCAATCGCCCCACAATCCTGAATTGAAGCAGTTTGCCAAACTGCTGTTGTCGGCCAAAGAGCGGCGGCGCAGCGGTTTGGCGGTTCTGGAAGGGGCGCATTTGCTGGATGCCTGCCTGAATGCCGGTTTGCTGCCGCAGCGGGTGCTGGTGCCGGACGACAAACTGGCCGACGATGAAACTGCGGCTCTGCTGGCGCGGCTGCCCGAACGCTGCGCGGCGACGGCCGACAGCCGGCTGCTGGCGCAGGCAGGCAGCCTGAACGATGGCGGCGGGATATTGTCGCTGCTGGCCGTGCCGCCGGCACCGAAGCTGCCGCAGCAAGGCGACTGCGTGGTGCTGGAAGCGGTGCAGGATCCGGGCAATCTCGGTACGGTGCTGCGCAGCGCCGCCGCCGCCGCCGTGCGCACGGTAGTGCTGGGCAAAGGCTGTGCCGACGCCTACGCGCCCAAAGTGCTGCGCGCGGGCATGGGCGCGCATTTTGCTTTGGAGATTTGCGAACGGGCGGATTTGGCGGCATGGCGGGCGGACTACCGCGGCCGGGTGCTGGCGACCACGCTGGGCGGCCGGCCGCAGTCTTTATACAGCCTGGACTTGCGCGGCGCAGGCCATGCCTGGCTGTTTGGCAACGAAGGCAGCGGGCTGTCTGCCGAACTGGCCGGCTCGGCGGATGAAACAGTGCTGATTCCGATGCAGCCGGGCACGGAATCACTGAATGTGGCGATGGCCGCCACCGTGTGCCTGTTTGAGCAGTTCCGCCAGCGCCTGCAGGCAGCCTGAAAACTTGGCCGCATTCCCAAAGACGCCATTCCCGCAAATGCCGTCATTCCCGCAATACCGTCATTCCCGCGCAGGCGGGAATCTTGTTCGGTGTTCGGCGGTGCCGGAAAAACAAACCGTTGCCTGAATTTTCACCAAGATTCCCGCCTGCGCGGGAATGACGGCTTTTGGGGCGTTCCGCCACTCAATTTTTTTAAAGCCGGTTTTTCGCCGTAATCTCCGTTTTAACAAACAATAAAACCCTGCCCGCCGTAATCAACAACGGCGGGCAGGGTTTTTCAGGCTGCTTTTTGGGCAAAGGCAGCCTGAAAAAGCGGTTTAAACGATTTCCGCTTTGGTAATCACCACCGGCTCTACCGGCACGTCGTCGTGGTAGCCGTGGCGTTTGGTGGCGACGTTTTCAATCTGATCAACCACATCCTGGCCTTCGACCACTTTGCCGAATACGGCGTAGCCCCAGCCGTGCAGGCTCGGTTCGGTGTGGTTCAAAAAGGTGTTGTCTTTGGTATTGATGAAAAACTGGGCGGATGCGCTGTGCGGGGCTTGGGTGCGCGCCATGGCGATGGTGTATTTGTCGTTTTTCAGGCCGTTTTGCGCTTCGTTTTGGATTGGATCGCGGGTGGCTTTTTCGCCCATGTTTTCGTCCATGCCGCCGCCCTGGATCATAAATCCTTTGATAACGCGGTGGAAAATCAGGCCGTCGTAAAAGCCGTCTTTCACATATTGCTCGAAGTTGGCGGCGGTAATCGGGGCTTTTTCGTGGTCGAGCTCGATGCCGATGGTGCCGAAGTTGGTGTGCAGTTTGATCATGCTGGAATCCTTTGGTGGGACGGTTTGGGAAAGGGAAAAAGCAGCCTGAAAGCCTTTCAGGCTGCCTGAAAATTTATTTGCCGCCTTTTTTCAGAATGCGGACTTTTTCGATGATAACCGGTTTGAGCGGCACGTCGGAGAAGCTGCGCTGGTAGCCGGTGCGCTGCTTGGCGATTTTCTGCACCACGTCCATGCCGCCGGTTACTTTGCCGAATACGGCATAGCCCCAGCCGGCGGTGGTTTTGTTTTTGAAGTTGAGAAAATCGTTGTCGGCCAGATTGATAAAGAACTGGCTGGTGGCGGAATTGGGCGCGGCAGTGCGTGCCATGGCGATGGTGCCGGCGGTGTTTTTCAGGCCGTTGTCTGCTTCGTTTACGATGGCTTTTTGGGTGGGTTTTTCCAGCAGGTCGGAAGTCAGGCCGCCGCCCTGAATCATAAAGCCGTCGATTACACGGTGGAAAACGGTGTGGTTGTAAAAGCCTTTTTCGGCGTATTGGACGAAGTTGGCCACGGTTTGCGGCGCTTTGGTTTCGTCTAGCGACAGCTCGATGCTGCCCATATTGGTGTCGATCACGGCGCGGGTTTCGGCGTAGGCGGCCGGGGCGCCCATCAGCGCGGCAGCCAGCAGCAGTGTGCGGAAATTCATGCGGTTTCCTTTCTGAAAAAGGGGACTCGGAAAAGGCGGCGATTTTATCAGCAAAGCGGGGGCAGACCAATAAGGATCAAGGCAGCCTGAAAAGCGTTTCAGGCTGCCTTGGCGCTATAATTACCTTTTTATTTGGGAGTGTGCGATGGAACAGGCTCAGAGACTGGAAGCGCTGCGCCGGCGCATCGGCGAAGCGGCGGTGCAGGCAGGCAGGGAAGCGGTGGCGGTACGGCTGATTGCGGTTGGCAAAACCTTTCCCGCCGCCGACATCCGCGCTTTTTACGCGCTCGGCCAGCGCGATTTCGGCGAAAACTACATCCGCGAATGGCAGCTCAAGGCCGAAGCGCTGGCCGACTGCGCCGGTTTGCTCTGGCACATTATCGGCCACGTCCAATCCAACAAAAGCCGGCCGGTGGCCGAGGGTGCGCACTGGCTGCACACGCTCGACAGCGCCAAACTCGCCCGCCGCCTGAGCGATCAGCGCCCGCCGCAGCTGCCCGATTTGCAGGTCTGCATCGAAATCAACATCAGCGGCGAAGCGGCCAAACACGGCGTCGCCCCCGAGCAGATGCTGCCGCTGGCGCGCGAAGTGGCGCAGCTGCCCCGCCTGAATCTGCGCGGCCTGATGTGCGTGGCCGAAGCCACCGACAACCACGCCGCCCTGCGCGCCCAGTTCGACGCCATGCGCAACCTGCTGGCTAAGCTGCAAACCGTCGCCCCGCAGGCCGACACGCTGTCGATGGGCATGAGCGGCGATCTGGAAACCGCCATCGCCTGCGGCGCGACTATGGTGCGCATCGGCAGCGCGCTGTTCGGCCGCCGCGATGACGGCGCAAGTGAAAACGGTTAAAATCCTTTCAGGCTGCCCTGCCCCGCAGCAAAGCAGCCTGAAAACAGTTATCCCAAACTAAAGGACATCAAAATGAACAAACGTATCACGGCCGCAGCCGTATTCTTTCTTGCCGCCGCCACAGCTTTGGCCGAACCGGTGGGCGCCGAGCAGGCGGCGGAAAAAGTGGTTGCCGCGGTAAAAGCGCACAAACTCACCAGTTTGGAAACCGAATGCCTGACACTCGTTTACAGCAACGAAGGGCGCGAAAACGACGAGGGCTACTATGAAATCGCCGTGCATGAAAAGCACGACGAACACTGCGGCGGCGACCCCGAAACTTCGCCGCGCCTGTTCAGCTTCCGCGTGGATGCGGCCAGCGGCAAAATGCAGACCGATGCTTCTGGCTGGCAGGGTGGTCCGCAGGAATGGACGGGTGATTTGCACGATATCGACTAAAAGCTGTCGTTTCAAAAGTTTTCAGGCTGCCTTGCGCGTATGCGGGGCAGCCTGAAAAAAAGCAGCCTGAAACCGGAATCTGCGGTTTCAGGCTGCCTTTTTGTGCTTGGCGCTTAATGTTAATGATGATCGTGACCGCCGTGGTCATGGCCGCCGTGGTTGTGGTCGTGGCCGCCATGATCATGGCCGTGGTCGTGCTTCATGGTGTCCTGCATTTTGCGCACGCGCACGGTTACTTGTTTGCTGCTGCCGTCTTTGAATTTCAAAGTCAGGGGGAAGGTTTTGCCCACGGTCAGCGGCTGTTTCAGATCCATCAGCATCACGTGGTAGCCGCCGGGTTCGAGTTTCTGGGTTTTGCCGGCGGGCAGCGGGATGCCGTCTTTGACTTCGCGCATTTTCATCACGCCGTTTTCATTGATATGGGTGTGCAGCTCGGTGCTGCCGGCAATGGAGGGCTGAACGCTTGCACCGACAAGGACGTTGTCCTTTTTGTCGGTATTTTTCAGGTTGACAAACACACCGCCGGCACTCTGGCCTTCAACGGTGGGGCGTGCATAGGCTGCGCCGGTTTGGATGCCTTTGGCCATAGCCATTTGGCAGAGCAGGGCTGCGCTGAGCGCCAAAGCGATTTTCTTCATGATTGCTTCCTTTGTCTTGATGGAAAAATGCCCGAACCGCCCGAAAGGCCGCGGGCCTGGCGCATCATTCGTCCTAGGGCTCGCCCTAGAGCAAATCATCGATGCACGGCCGATTATAAGTTATTCCGTAACACCGTGCTTGACCAAAATCAAACCACCCTACCCCTTCGATGCTTTTCAGGCTGCCTGCGCCGCAATTTAGCGCGCAGGCAGCCTGAAAGGTTTAGGCCGAAAGGTTTAGCGGCGGATGCAACACTTTTGCCGCTTTAGCCGGCCAGCGCCAGGCTGGTGGCGACAAATTCCTGCTGTTTGGCCAAGGCTTTGCCGCTGTCGATGGCTTCGCGCGCCATCTGTACGCCGTCTTTCAGGCTGGCGGCGCGGTTGCCGGCATACAGGCAGGCGGCGGCGTTGAGCAGCACGATGTCGCGGGCGGCGCCCTTCGCTTCGCCAGCGAGCACGGCGTTCATCAGCGCGAGCGACTGGGCGGCGTTTTCCACCGTCAGCCCGTCCAAATCGGGATAAACACTCATACCGAAATCTTCGGGGTGGACGTCGTACTCGCGCACGCTGCCCTGATAAAGCTCGGCGATGCGCGTGCTGCCGCGCACGGTGATTTCGTCCAGGCCGTCGCTGCCGTGCACCACCAAAACGTGCTGCGATCCGAGCTGCTGCAGCACGCGCGACAGGATGCCGCACAAGTCGATGTGGAACACGCCCAACAGCTGGTTGGCGGCGCCGGCAGGGTTGGTCAGCGGGCCGAGAATGTTGAACATCGTACGCACGCCCAGCGCTTTGCGCACCGGCGCCACGTAGCGCATGGCGCTGTGGTGGTTTTGGGCGAACATAAAACCGATGCCGCAGCGCTCGATGCTTTGCGCCACCTGTTCGGGGCTGAGCGTCATCGGCACGCCCAGCCGCTCGAGCACGTCGGCGGCGCCGCTGGACGACGACACCGAGCGGCTGCCGTGTTTGGCCACCTGAGCGCCGGCGGCAGCGGCAACAAACATCGCGGTGCTAGAAATATTGAAGGTGCGCGCGCCGTCGCCGCCAGTGCCGACGATATCGACCAGATCGCTGCCGTCGCGCACCGGCACTTTGGCGGAAAACTCGCGCATCACGCCGGCGGCGGCGGCGATTTCGGATACGGTTTCCACTTTAATGCGCAGGCCGACCAATATCGCGGCAATCTGCTCGGGCAGCACCTGGCCGCTCATAATCTGGCGCATCAGATCGGCCATTTCGTCGTGGAACAGCTCGTTGTTGTCGATCAGGCGGGCTATCGCCTGCTGCGGGGTAATCATGGTCTTCCTTTCATGCGGGACGAGTTTGTTTTTCAGGCTGCTTGGCTTTTCAGGCTGCCTGAAAGACACAGGCAGCCTGAAAACGGGACGGGACTATTTTTTCGGTTTTTCCGGCCGCACCCAGCCTTCGATAACGGTTTGGCGGGTGCGGGCGACGGTGAGTTTGTTTTCAGGGCAGTTGCGGGTGATGGTGCTGCCGGCACCGGTGGTGGCGCGGCTGCCGACCGTTACCGGCGCCACCAGCATGGTGCCGGAGCCGATGCGTACTTCGTCGCCGATTACCGTGCGGTGTTTGTTTACACCGTCGTAATTGCAGGTGATGGTGCCGGCGCCGATATTGCTGCCGCGGCCGATTTCGGCGTCGCCGATATAGGTCAGGTGGTTGGCCTTGCTGCCGTGCCCAATCGTGCTGTTTTTCACTTCGACGAAATTGCCGATGTGCGCTTCGTCGCCGATGTCTGCCTGCGGGCGCAGGCGAGCGTAGGGGCCGATGCGGGCGTCGCGGCCGATGCGGCAGTTTTCCAGATGCGAAAACGGCTCGATCACGCTGCCGGCGCCGATTATGGCGTTTTTGATCACGCAGTTGGCGCCGATGCGCACTCCGTCGCCCAATTCGTTGTCGCCTTCGATCACCACGTTTACGTCGATTTCCACGTCCTGCCCGTGTTTCAGGCTGCCGCGCAAATCAAAGCGCTCAGGATCGCGCAGGGTCAGGCCGGCTTTGAGCAGCGCTTGGGCCTGATTGCGCTGAAAAATGCGCTCCAGCGCGGCCAGCTGCTGTTTGTTGTTTACGCCCGCCGCCAGATAAGACGCGGCCACCTGTACCGGATGCACGGCGACGCCCTGGGCATTGGCCAGCGCAATCAGGTCGGTCAGGTAATACTCGCCCTGGGCGTTGTTGCTGTTGAGCTGCGCCAGCCAGCCTGAAAGATGGCGGTTGGGCAGCACCAGAATGCCGGTATTGGTTTCGGTGATGGCCTTTTGCGCGGCATCGGCGTCTTTTTCTTCAACAATCGCCACCACGCGCCCGTCTTGGCGGACGATGCGGCCGTAGCCGGTGGGATCGGCCAGCACATCGGTGAGCAGGCCGACCTCGTCGCCGGCGGCATCGAGCAGGGTTTGCAGGGTGGCGGCGTCAATCAGCGGCACGTCGCCGTACAGCACCAGCGTGCGGCCGTCGGCGGGTAGCTGCGGCAGCGCGGTTTTCAGCGCGTGGCCGGTACCCAGCTGCTCGGTCTGCTCCACCCATGCCACGTCGCGCCGCACCGTGTCGCGCACCGCGTCTTTGCAGTGGCCGATTACCACGCTGATGTGCTGCGGCTTGAGCGACAGCGCGGTGTCGATCACGCGCTCGAGCATGGTTTGGCCGCCGATGCGGTGCAGCACTTTGGGCAGCGCGGAATACATGCGCGTGCCTTTGCCGGCGGCAAGGATAACGATGGAAAGCGGGGCGGACATGGCAAATCTTTCTCTATATAGAAGACGGATAAAAGGGAAAACGGGTTGGCGTGGGGCGGGCGTTTTTCAGGCTGCCCTTGGACAAGGCAGCCTGAAAAATACCGCCCGCCCCGATTCAGGCAGCCTGAAAGGCATTCAGCCGGCAAAATCAAACTGCGGCAGAAACAGCTCGCTAATCTGCAGCGGGCTGCCTTCCAGCAGCAGCATGGAGCGGCGGGCATAAAGCCCACCTTCGTCGCGCCGCCATTGCAGGCTCTGGCGACGGGTGCGGCGGGCAAACAGCCACGGGCCGATGGGTTCGTCGCCCAGCTCGGTCAGGCCGGCGGCGGCACCGCGGGCGCCGGACTCGGGCAGCAGGGTTTGGGCAAACACCCACGGCACGCCGTCGCCAAACAGCATCACTTCGCGCAGCCAAACACGCTCAGACGCCGCAGCCGCAACGCCGCCGGCTTTTGCCGTTTCCAGCCCCGGTAAACCCGCGGTATCGGTTTTAGCTTCGCAGAAACTCGCTTCGTTCGTTTTCAGGCTGCCTGAAAACCAGCCCTGGCGCACGATACGCACTTTCAGGCTGCCGCAGCGGCCGCGCAGTTTTTCGGTGAGCGAACCCTGATGCAGCAGCCAAGCCGCGGTGGCGGCAGGCAGTTCTTCACCGCTGCCGCGCCAGCCGCCGCCCGCCAAAGCCTGCCGCCAAGCGGGATAGTGTTCTTGAAAAGACATCGGCGGTTTACTTCTGGCCTTCTTCGTCTTCGCCGACTTCTTTTTCCGGCAAAATGGCGTGCTGCACCGGCCGCGCGGAGTGGTAGTGGGTGTTTTGTGAAGCGGCGCCTTCGGTGTAGTAGATGCCGGTGCCGGTGGGGTATTTCTGGCGCAGGCGGGTCTGGCCGGCCTGGTTCTGGTAGGTTTCCCAAGTGCAGCCGCCCAGTGCGGTCAGCGCCAGCAGGGCAATGATTCGGGTGCGCATCGCGTGTCCTTTGCGGAAAAAATATCAAGGGCGGCATTCTAATGTTTTTCAGGCAGCCTGAAAACGAACGAAGTGAGTTTCTGCGAAGCTAAAACATCCGCCGCACCCGCCGCCCCCTTAACGCTTCCTTAACCCAAGCTTGCACAAGCAAACCGTTTTGCCTATCATCCCGTCTTTCACTTTGCCGTTTTAGGAAACCGCCATGCAGAAATTTGTCCGCCGCACGCTGTGCGCCGCCGCTCTCTTTGCCGCCGCCGCGGCTTCGGCGCATACCGAAGTCAAGCTCGCCGTTACCGGCTCTTACAGCCTGCCCGCCGAAGTGCTGGCAAAGTTTGAGAAAAACCACGATGCCAAGGTAACGGTGATCAAAATGGGCAGCGGTAACGAAATGGTCAACCGCCTGATCCTGACCCGCAGCAACAGCCCGCTGGCCGACGCGGTGTACGGCCTGGACAACAGCACCGTCTATAAAGCCCACCATGCCGGCATTCTGGCCGACAAACAGCCTGCCGGCGCGCCGGTTACCGTGTCGCTGCCTTATGCGCTGGCGGTCAATTACGGCTTCGTTACCCTGAATTACGACAAAAAATGGTTTCAGGAAAAAGGCCTGCCGCTGCCGCAGAGTCTCGACGATTTGACCAAACCGGCCTACAAAAACCTGCTGGCGGTGCCCAATCCCGGCACTTCCAGCCCCGGATTGTCGTTTCTGCTGGCCAATATCGGCGGACTGGGCGAGAAAAAAGCCTTTGAATGGTGGGGCAAAATGCGCCAAAACGGCGTGAAAGCCACCAAAGGCTGGTCGGAAGCGTATTACACCGAGTTCACGCTCAATGGCGGCTCGCGGCCGCTGATGGTCGGCTATGCCACCAGCCCCGCCGCCGAGGTGTACTACAGCAAAGGCAAGCTGAAAACGCCGAATATGGGCAATCTCTTTCTACCCGGCGGCGTTTACCTGCAGGTGGAAGGCGCAGCGGTGCTGAAAAACAGCAAACAGCCGGCACTGGCCGCCAAGCTGGTGCAGTATCTGCAAAGCCCCGATGTGCAGCAGGCGGTGCCGACCAGCATGTGGATGTATCCGGCGGTGAAAAACACCCCCGCCCACCCCGCGCTCGTCCACGCCGGCGTGCCCAAGTCGCACTTCGCCCCCAAAGGCCAGCGCATCGCCCAACAACAGAAAAGCTGGGTGAACCAATGGATACGCACGGTGGTGAAATAACCCCCATTTCACCGGATAAGCAAGCCGAAAAAGCAGCCTGAAAACCCCTTGGCGTTTTCAGGCTGCTTTGCCCTTGGCAGCGCACCACATAGCGGCAAAATGACACGAAACCCGCCAATATCGGGCAAAACTGGCGGAAAAGTTTGACAATCGTTAGCAATTTCAAACATAATCCGCCCGTTTTTTTAACCGATTTACCCCACCCGTCCCATCTCAAAAGGAAAAGACTATGAACGACAACAAAACCCTGCTGATTATCCTGGCCATCATTCTGCCGCCGCTGGCCGTATGGTTCGCAAGCGAAGGCAATGAGAAACAGATGTTCCGCACCATCGTGGCGGTAGTGGGTACCTGTATTTTCACCATTCCCGGCATTTTCTATGCGCTGGACATCGTGCTGGATTGGAAAGCCGTGTATCCGAAACTGGACGAAATGGCGAAAAAATAAGCAGCAGCAACACGAAAACGCCCTGCCGGAAAACGGCAGGGCGTTTTTGCGCTTTTCAGGCAGCCTGAAAGCCGATACGGGCATTTGGCGATATGGAGTATCTGTCGCATCCGCTATACAATGCGCGCTTTGGCAATTAAGGACAAGCCCATGGGAACCGCCCCCGCAACGCAACGCAAACCCCGCCTCGGCCTGATTTGGCAGATTGTTATCGGCCTGGTGGCCGGCGGCATCATCGGCCAGTTTGCCCACCATCTGCTCGACCAAGGCGGTGGCGCCGAACAAAAAGCACAAACGCTGATCGGCATTACCGGCATTTTCGGCAGCCTGTTTGTCGGCGCGCTCAAAGGCGTGGCGCCGTTTTTGGTGTTTATTCTGGTAACCGCCGCCATCGCCAAAAACAACAGCGGCACCAAAACCAATATGCGGCCGATTCTTTTTCTCTACCTGCTCGGCACTTTCGGCGCTGCGCTGGTGGCGGTGGCGGCAGCTTTCGTCTTCCCCAGCACGCTGACGCTGGCTGACAGCAGCGCCATCGACATCGCCCCGCCCAAGGGCATCGCCGAAGTGCTGCAGTCGCTGCTGCTGAAGCTGGTGGACAATCCTTTCCACGCGCTGACCGATGCCAACTACGTCGGCATCCTGCTGTGGGCGGTGCTGCTTGGCTTTGCCCTGCGCCGCGCTTCCGACGCCACATTGCAAGTGTTTGACGACCTTTCCCACGCCGTTTCCGCCATCGTGCGCTGGATTATCCACCTTGCCCCCATCGGCATTTTCGGCCTGGTATCGGTAACCGCCGCCACCACCGGCTTTGGCGACATGATTAAAGAATACGGCCAGCTGCTGCTGGTGTTGGTGGGCTGTATGCTGTTTGTGGCGCTGGTGATGAACCCGCTGATCGTGTTCCTGAAAATCCGCCGCAACCCCTACCCGCTGGTGCTGCTGTGCCTGCGCGAAAGCGGCATTCCCGCATTCTTTACCCGCTCGTCTGCCGCCAATATTCCGGTCAATATGGCGCTGGCGAAAAAACTCAATCTGCACGAAGACACCTATTCGGTATCGATTCCGCTGGGCGCCACTATCAATATGGCCGGTGCGGCGATTACCATTACCGTGCTCGCGCTGGCGGCGGCGCATACCAAAGGCATCGTCGTCGATTTTCCCACCGCGCTGCTGCTGAGCCTGATCGCCACCGTCAGCGCCTGCGGCGCCTCCGGCGTGGCCGGCGGCTCGCTGCTGCTGGTGCCGCTGGCCTGCAGCCTGTTCAATATTTCCAACGACACCGCCATGCAGGTGGTGGCCGTCGGCTACATCATCGGCGTGATTCAGGATTCCTGCGAAACCGCGCTCAATTCCTCCACCGACGTGCTGTTTACCGCCGCCGCCGACATCGCCGAAACCCGCAAGCAGACATCGGCACCGTCTGCGCCGTCGTCCTAATTCGCGCCATACCAAACGCCGCCTGATGATTTTCGGGCGGCGTTTTTTGTCTGAAAAAGCAGCCTGAAAAACGGTTTTCCCGCTTTCAGGCTGCCTTTGCTTTCAAAGCCGCCAATATTTTTCAGGCTGCCTCGGTCAAATCCGCAGGCAGCCTGAAAACGATAAACGGCATCGGCCGACAACAAACTACCCGCGCCGCCGTGCCGCCATAATCTTACCGATGGCGCGGCGCTGCTCTTCCGGTATCACTTCGCGGCCGAGATCAAAAAGCGGCTCTTCAATGGCGATGTGCCGGTCGTAACCGCCGGTAAAGTCCGCTAGCACCGCATTATCAAGCCCGCTGCGGCTGCCTTCAACCACCGCCAAAAGCTGGTTTTGCAAAGCCGTCCAGTTGCGGTGCAGCACAATGTGCTGGCGCTCCAGCTCCTCCACCTGCTCACGCGCCTCAGGCGCATAACGCAGCAGCGTAGGGAAAAAGTCCTGCTCCTCATCGTCGTGGTGCAGCGGCGCGGCCTGGTTGAAATAAGTGCGTATTTGCGTAACCGCCTGGCGCACGGCATCGTTGCAGCCGTGTTCGGCCAGATAGTCCGGCAGCATCTGCAGCTGCCCGCAAAAACGTTTGACCTTGCCGTGGCAGGCGTAAAGCATGTCGATGGGTTCGTCCCACGTAGCGGCTTTCTGTGTGCCGAGATTCAGCATATCTGTTTCCTAAAAATTAAATTCTGACGTTACAGGGTTAAATGAAATTAAATTACAACAAAATACCCGCACCAATACGAAAAATAACCGGCATTCGGACAATTTTGCAAACATCCCTCAAACAGCCGGAGCGTTCACAAACTCTCACAAATAAAATTTTACAAAAAATCCTTTTGCCCGTAAGCAAATGTAGTAGAATTATCCACGCAAAACCAAAACACTACAAAACCTTAATAATTTCTTAAATTTGGTATGGTTTTTGCTTGATTTTATCCTTAATCCAAGCACTCGCTTACCCATAATGCCGAGAAAGCAAATTCAAAACTTCAAGGAGTATAAAATGAAAACCGGACGGAAGCCCAGAGCAACTTCCTTGCGAATCAAGCCCATCTGCCAGGCGGTATTGGCGGCAGCAATGACCGTCGGCAGCGTATCCCAAGTTTACGGTATCGTAATTTCTGAGGACTTTACCCAGCCTAATACCACGCAAAAATGGCTGATGCCAACTCCGGGCAGCGGTCACTGGGCTGGACACTTGCGCCGAGATATCCGCAACCCTCAAGACTATATTCGCAATGCTGCCTGTTTAACAGCCAATGACGGCTCGCCGGTACAAGCAGGGAAGCTCCCCCGTTGCCAGGGAGCTAGTGATGCTGCTGGCAAAGGTGCTCTTCGTCTGACTCCTGCACAGATACAACGTGTGGGCGGCATTGTGTCCGACTTTGATTTCGCAACCAATGAGGGCGTAGATATTACCTTTACCACCTATACATGGGGGGGTAACGGTGCAGACGGCATGACCTTCTTTCTTTCCGATGCCGCCCGCCCACCGACACTTGGTGCCAGTGGTGGTTCACTCGGTTACTCCTGCTCCAACGTCAACCCGATTTTCAGCGGCGTAGATGGCGGTTATATGGCCATCGGTATTGATGAATGGGGCAACTTTGTAAATGGTGTTGGTGATAATACCAATACTGGCCCCGGATTCCGTAAAAACACAATCGGTATTCGCGGTAAAGGTATCCTAAATTTCGACTATTTTTCCAATCCCGATGGTTTCTTGGCAGATTACTGGCGTAAGAATCGCTGGGGTAGCGTGCCGAGCAATGCCAAAAATTCATGGAGACAATCTTGGAACGGTCAAGCTGGGCAAGACAGATTCCGCGACATCTGTAAAAGCGGAAAATTTGATATTGATCGCCAATGGACGGGAAGCAGGCGTACGGAAACCCTTTCAACCACTCTTCCTGAGACCAATCCTAACCACTTAAGCAACTACAAATACATTACCCATAAAACCCTTAACTTTCCACTAGATACCAAAAACGTACGCAGTAGAGACCAAGCAGTACCCATGCTCTACCGCATCCGCATTACCAAGGACGGCAAAGCCAATGTTTGGTATAGCCGTAATGGTGGCACTTATCAGCCGGTTTTGCTTGATTACGATGTAGTAACCAATAACGGGGCGCTACCTGCCAAATTCCGCTTTGGCTTCATGGGTGCGACCGGCGGTGCCCACAATAACCACGAAGTAACCTGCTTTAGGGCAGCACCAGCCAGCTTGTCCGACGGTAGTGCTGAAGTCAATACACCTGATTCGAAAATCGTCTCTGAATCTCAGGTTTACCTAACCTTTTATAACTCCCTTAATTGGACCGGTAGTGTAGTTGCGCAAAATATTGTTAAAACTCCAGATGGGAAATACCATGTAGACGGGAAAGTCAACTGGGATGCTAGTTGCGGCCTTACTGGCGGCGTATGCGAACGCAGGGAAAACAGATTATTTACTGCCCAAAATGATAGAAAATTCTTTACTTCCAGCAATGGAACTGGAGTTAGCCTGACTTGGGGGAACTTGTCTTCTCAGCAACAAAGCAGCTTGAAAGGAAGTGAAAACGACACAATAGGCCAACAACGCTTGGCTTATCTGAAAGGCGACCGCTCCCAAGAGGCAGTAAGCGTCGGAGTAGGTCAGTTCCGCCCGCGCAAAAGCGTACTGGGCGATATCATCAATTCCAGTCCGGTTTGGGTAGGCTACCCTGCAACCCAAAATTACCAGAAAGGCGAATGGAAAGACGCCCGCAACCCTGCTGCGGCCATGCCCGAACGCACCGGCCAGTCTTACCAAGACTACGCAACAGCCAACGCCCGCCGCCTGAACGTTGTGTATGCCGGTTCCAATGATGGTTTCCTGCACGGTTTTGCAGCCGGCTCTTACTCCGCACCCAAGCAGTTTGACAATACTGACAACACCGGTAAGGAAGTCTTTGCCTATATGCCCGGATCCGTACTGTCCCGCATGCACAACCCCAGCAAACCTGCTTTGGATTTCTTTAACGAACGCTACGCCCACAACTTCCATAACGATGCGGCAGCAGGAACCGGCGATGTATTCTATAACGGCAAATGGCACACTTGGATTATGAGTGGCTTGGGTGCCGGCGGCAATACTGTGTACGCTTTGGACGTTACCGATCCGGAAACCTTTAGCGAACAAAATGTTGTTGGCGAATGGTCTTTTGACGCCAACGATCCCGTTTGGAGAAACTTGGGTAATACCTATGGCACGCCCGTGTTCGGCCGTTTCCACGACGGCAACTGGGGCGCCGTATTCGGTAACGGCTGGTGCTCGACTACCGATGCCGCCAACGGCAACTGCACCGCAAGCGGGGGGGCTGCCGGTATTTATGTGATGTCGATCGACCAGACAAGCGGCAGACCCTCATTCCGCTTCATCAGCACTGGAGAGAGCGGCACACCCAACGATCCCAACGGCATTGCCCATGTTACCCCCGTTGATTTAGACGGTGACCGTATCTACGACTATGCCTATGCTGGCGACCTGAAAGGCAATGTGTGGCGCTTCGACCTGACCGATACCCAAGGTTCTTCTTGGGCAACGAAGCAACCGCAGAAAATCTTCACTACGCAATCAGGCCAGCCGATTTCCACCAAAATCGTAGTTTCCCGTGCGGAAAAAGGCAATCGTGGTGACGTACTGCTCAACTTTGGTACCGGTTTGCGTAAAGTTGGCTATACCGATGAAGCAACTACCTATGCCACAGGCACGCAAAGCATCTACGGCTTGCGCGACAGACAGGCAGCCGCTTTCCCGAACGGTGGCGGCACTACTGCTGCACAAATTAACGGCCGTACCAGATTGCAGCAACATAGGGTAACCGATAGATCCAAAGGCACGCTGAGCAACGACAAAGTCAATTGGACCAATTACGACGGTTGGTATATGGATTTGGAAACCGTTAATCTTGGCCTGGATGACAAAGGCAAGCCCAACATCCAGTATGAGCAAGTTATTTACAATCCCTATTTGGATCAGGGTAAATACTTTATCGTAAATACCTTTATTAACGGTAGCAGCCCGATTTTGACCTGTACCGAAACACAAGTTACCGGTTATACCTATCCGTTTGAGACTACTACAGGTTCCGTGGTTCGCGGTTTCTTCGATAAGAATACCGAAAATACAACCAAACGTTCTCAATATAACGCGATTGGTTCACCGCAACTGCTTAGAACCGTTGACGGGAAAATTTGGCTGCTGTCCAAAGACTCCGGCGGTAATGTCCGCCTGGATGAAGTATTCCTTCCTTCAGAACTGGGCACTTACAAAATCCGTCGACTTTCTTGGCGTGAAATCTATTAATTTAGATTGATAAAAGGCCGGACTGACAAACAGTCCGGCCTTTTCTTTTGGCACAATTTATCTTTGGATTCCCCGAGCATTCCCATCCCAACAAACCGCTGCTTGGCGATATAATCGTGCCCTGCCTTTTGCTGAGGCAGCAAGCAGTTTTTCGCCATAAAACCTAGCTATTCAGGCAGCCTGAAAATATTTTGCAGACGCCGTATAAAACCCTGCGGCGTGTGCAAAGTATTTTTATCTTTTGGAATTTTACCATGTCCTTCGAAACCATACCCCTGCCCAAAGACATCGTCCGTCCGCCGGAAACTGTGCTGGTAAACATCACGCCGCAGGAAACGCGCGTGGCGCTTTTGGAAGAAAACGACATCTGCGAACTGCACATCGAGCGCAACAGCGGTTACGGTCTGGTCGGCAATATTTATTTAGGCGTTGTCCGCCGCGTGCTGCCGGGCATGCAGAGCGCTTTTATCGACATCGGGCTGGAGCGTGCGGCCTTTTTGCACATTATGGACTTGCTCGAACAGCGCCAGAATCCGGCTGCCGACCAACGCATCGAACAGATGCTGTTTGAAGGGCAGACTATTCTGGTGCAGGTCATCAAAGATCCCATCAACAGCAAAGGCGCGCGCCTGTCCACGCAGATTTCGCTGGCGGGGCGCTTTTTGGTGCATCTGCCGCAAGACGAGCACATCGGCGTTTCCCAGCGTATCGACAACGAGAACGAACGCAACAGCCTGCGCGAGCGGCTCGACCGCCTGCTACCGGCCGATTCCTGCCACGGCTACATCATCCGCACCAGCGCCGAAACCGCCAGCGATGCCGAACTGCAGGCTGACATCGACTATCTGACCAAAGTCTGGAGCGACATCCGCAGCAAAGCGAAAACCAGCCCGCCCGAAAGCCTGCTCTACCGCGACCTGCCGCTCAGCCTGCGCGTGCTGCGCGATATGTTCAACGACAACACTCGCGCCATCTACGTCGATTCGCGCAGCAATTACGACTGCATGGCCGATTTCTGCCGTCAATACGTCCAGGGCGCCACCTCCAAACTGCAATTATTTACCGGCGAGCGGCCGCTGTTTGAAACATACGGCGTCGAAGCCGAGATCAACCGCTCGCTGCAGCCGCGCGTCAATCTCAATTTCGGCAGCTATCTGATTATCGAAGCCACCGAAGCGATGACCACCATAGACGTCAACACCGGCGGTTTCGTCGGCGCGCGCAATTTTGACGAAACCGTGTTCAAAACCAATCTTGAAGCCTGCCACGCCATCGCCCGCGAGCTGCGTCTGCGCAATCTCGGCGGCATCATCATCATCGACTTTATCGACATGAATCAGCCCGAGCACCGCGAAGCCGTGCTGCAAGAGCTGGCCAAAGCGCTCAGTTTCGACCGCACCCGCGTGACCCTCAACGGCTTCACCAGCCTCGGCCTGGTCGAACTCACCCGCAAGCGCACCCGCGAAAACCTCAACCACGTATTGTGCGAAGCCTGCCCCGTCTGCCAGGGGCGCGGCCACCTGAAAACCGCGCAGACCGTGTGTTACGAAATCCAGCGCGAAATCGTCCGCGAAAGCCGCCGCTTCGACATGAAAGAATTCCGCATCATCGCCTCCTCCGAAGTTATCGACCTGTTTTTAGACGAAGAATCGCAGTCGCTTGCCATGCTGATCGACTTTATCGGCAAACCGATATCCCTGTCCGTCGAAGGCAGCTATTCGCAGGAACAATACGACATCGTCCTTATCTGAACCGTTTTCAGGCTGCCCAAGTCGCATCTCCCCACCCCAAAGGCAGCCTGAAAACAAACGGCAAAGGCAGAGCAAACGTGAACCAAATCCCCCTGGACTTCGGCATCCCCGCCGCCTACCCCGAATTCGACAAATTCCTCGGCCGCGCCAATGCCGAACTGATCCACACCCTGCGGCAGAAGCACGAACCCTTCGTTTACATCTGGGGGCCGCCCGGCTGCGGCAAAAGCCACATCCTCCAAGCCTGGAGCGGACAAGCCGCCGCCGACGGCAGCACCGCCCGCTACAGCGACGACGGCAACCTCAGCCCCGACGACGAAGCCGACGCGCTGGCCGTGGACAACGTCCAAACCCTCACCCCCGCCGCCCAAACCGCCCTGTTCGACATTTTCAACCACATGCGCAACAGCGGCCACGGCCGCCTTTTGCTCGCCGCCGACGTCCCGCCCGCCGCCCTGCCCCTGCGCGAAGACTTGCGCACACGCATGGGCTACTGCCTGGTTTACGAAGTCAAACCACTGGGCAGCGGCGAAAAAATCGCCGCCCTCACCCACATGGCCGCCGCCCGCAGCCTGAAAATCGACCCGCAGATTTTCCACTACCTGCTCGACCACTGGCACCGCGACATGGACAGCCTCGTCGCCATGTTCAACGATCTGGCCGACTACTCCATCACCCTCAAACGCCCCATCACCCTACCCCTGCTGCGCCAGCTTTTGAAACAGCAGGAGCACGGCCCGGAATCTCAAACATAAAAAAACGCCTTCCGAAGCAGCAGCGCCGAAAGACGTTTTTCAGGCAGCCTGAAAGCCGCCCCGGCGCAAACCGCGCCCGCAAAAAAAAGGTGTGGAGTTATCGTCCACACCAAAACACACACACATCAAGAGGAAACCTTGAACAGATGGATTACATCTATCAATCAAATGCTGCCTGCATCTGAATTGATAGCCATTATAAGCGGGCGGGCGGAAACGGCTTTGATACAAGTCAATCTTTGCCGCAGATTCGGTATTTTCCCGGCAAAACAATCATAAGCGATTGTTTCAAAAAGGTTCAAAATCGAGACACCACTCAAAAAAACTGCGGCATGACTGGCGCAGGCAAAGCTGCTACACTTCCCGCCGCTGCCAAAGGGCGCCATCTGCCGTATTTTCAGGCTGCTTTCGGCTGGTTTTTTCCGCCGGAACCACCGGCCGCCGTTTTATCAAACCCTAAGGAACCACCATGCTTTTGGGCGTCAATATCGACCACGTCGCCACCCTGCGCAATGCGCGCGGCACCAACTATCCCAGCCCGTTGGAAGCCGCGCTAACCGCCGAAACCCACGGCGCCGACCTGATTACCCTGCATCTGCGCGAAGACCGCCGCCACATTAAAGACGACGACGTCGCCGCCATCCGCCGCGCGGTCAAAACCCGCATCAATCTGGAAATGGCGATGACCGAAGAAATGCTGGCCCACGCACTGTCGGTACGGCCGGATGACGTGTGCATCGTACCGGAAAAGCGCGAAGAAGTTACTACCGAAGGCGGTTTGGACGTATTGGCGCAGCGCGAGAAAGTCGCCCGTTTTACCGGCGAATTGCACGCCGCCGGCATCCGCGTGTCGCTGTTTATCGGTGCCGACCAAGAGCAGATTCAGGCTGCTTTTGATGCCGGCGCCCGCGTAATCGAGCTGCACACCGGCGCCTATGCCGATGCGCCGAGCCACCGTGAGCGCGGGCAGGAGCTCGAGCGCATCCGCCGTGCCGCCGAGTTTGCCGCATCGCTGGGAATGACGGTTAATGCCGGCCACGGGCTGACCATCCACAATGTCGCCCCCATCGCCCGCATCCCGGAAATCGTCGAACTCAATATCGGCCATTCCCTGATCAGCCAGGCGGTATTTATCGGCCTGCCCGCAGCCATCGCCCAAATGAAGGAAGCCATTTTCCGCGCCCGCAGCCAAATCGCGCGCTAAAGGCTTTCAGGCAGCCTGAAAAAAAAGACAAGGAGAAACTATGATTTACGGCATCGGCACCGACATTCTCGCCATCAAGCGGGTGGAAGCGCTATATAAAAAATACGGCACCGCCCTGCCCGAGCGCATTCTCACGACGGTGGAAAAGGAAGACATCAAACTTGCCGCCGATCCCGTGCGCTTTTTGGCAAAACGCTTTGCCGCCAAAGAAGCCTTTTCCAAAGCCGTCGGCACCGGCCTGCGCGCGCCGGTGAGCCTGCAGCAGATCGGCATCGGCCACAACTCTTTGGGCAAGCCCGAATTTTTCTGCGAAGCGCCGCTGCGCGAATGGCTGGCCGAACAAGGCATCGGCCGCGTCCACCTGAGTTTGAGCGACGAAGCCGACTATATAGCCGCCTTCGCGCTGGCCGAAGCAGCCTGAAAAACGAATCCGCCGCCTTTCAGGCTGCCTATGCCGCTTGTAGGCAGCCTAAAAGCCCAAAGCAGCCTGAAAACCCGTTTCACCACACACAAACCCGCCCGCTACCATGTCCCTACATTTTGACATTACCGCCGTTACCCCCTTCCGCCAAAACTGCACCCTGCTGTGGGACGACGAAAGCCGCGAAGCCGTACTCACCGACGTCGGCGGCGACGTGCCGCAGCTTTTAGAAGAAATCGACCGCCGCGACCTGACGCTCAAAGCCGTGTGGCTCACCCACGGCCATCTCGACCACGCCGCCGGCGCCGACGAACTGATGCGCCTGCGGCCGGTGCCGGTACTCGGCCCGCATGCCGACGACCGCTTTTTGCTCGAACAACTGCCCGTCATCACCCGCGAATACGGCTTTCCGGTATCGCCCGCTTTCGAGCCGCAGCAATGGCTGGCGGAAAACGACTGCCTGAGCGTCGGCCGCTACCGTTTCCAAGTGCTGCACATCCCCGGCCACACCCCCGGCCACGTTGTGTTTTACTGCGCCGAAGCCGGCCTGCTGGTGGCCGGCGACGTACTGTTTTACGAAACCGTCGGCCGCACCGATTTTCCGCGCAGCAACCACGGCGATTTAATCCGCAACATCAGCGAAAAACTGCTCACGCTGCCTGAAGACACCACCGTCATCCCCGGCCACGGCCGCATGACCACCGTCGGCCACGAAAAACGGCACAACCCGTTTTTGCGCTAAACCGGCGCTGCGGCATTTATCCGCCGCCGCCATTGATATTTCCGCATTTCACCCATACAAAGCGCAACACGCCGCCGCAGGTAGCCTGAAAACACCACAGCCCACGGAACCCAGCCGATGATAGGCATACTGATCATTACCCACGAAACCCTTGGCGCCGCTCACCAAAGTCTGGCGCGCCATTTTTTCCCCGACGCCGGTTTCGAGCATCTGCGCATCATCGGCGTGGACAGCTGCGAAGACCACGCCGACATCATAGGCCGCGCCCACACCCTGCTTGCCGAACTCGACAGCGGCCACGGCGTGCTGATTCTCACCGATATTTTCGGCGCCACCCCCTGCAACGCCGCCATGAAGCTGGTCGAACCCGGCCGCAGCGTCATCCTGACCGGCCTCAACGCCCCGATGCTGGTCAAAACCCTGCAGCACGCCCGCGACGAAACCCGTCTCGAACATCTGGCGCAAAGCGCCCGCGATGCCGCCGTCAAAGGCATTATGCTGTTCGACCAAGCCCTGTAAACCCGCCTTTTCCGCCTTTCAGGCAGCCTGAAACCCCGCTACGGAGACCCCGATGACGCCGCACCTGCAATACATCCGCAACCTGTGCCGCCAAGCGCAAAATTTTTGGGACGACTGGCAGCGCCAGCCGCCTGCCGCCGATGCCGACCCGCAGACCATCGCAGATTTCGGCAACCGCCTGCTCGATACGCACTGCCCCGACGTCCATCTGGAATTTGACGGCAGCGGCGCTTCAGGCTGCCTGATTTTCACCGCCGACGGCGCAACCGCCAACTTCCCGCTGGTGCAGCTTTTGGCCGACCACGCCCCCGCCGGCCTGCCTTGGCCGGTGCACGCCTTCCGCCAGCCGTCCGCCGGCTTCGCCATCGAAATGAACGGCCTGCGCCTTGATCCCGCCCAAGTTTCCGCCGCCATCGGCCTGTGGCACGAACACCCCGCGCTGATACTCGGCCTGCCCGCGCTGCCCGCCGAGCAGCAGGAAAACGCCCAACGCGCCGCGCTGATTCTGCTCGACCACATCATCGGCGAATGGGCGGCAGCGGTCAAAATCGGCGCCGTCGATTTCTGCAACGGGCAGCCTGAAGACGCCTTCCCGCTTACCGAGCTGCCCCAACAGCTCGACAAGCTGTGGCAGACGCTCGGCCGCGACGGCCGCTATCCCGAAGCCGAATGGCAGTACACCACCTACCAATGCGACCAGGAAAGCGGCCGCAGCCTGCTGATCCGCAACGAATCCGCCGCCCCGCTGGTCGGCCGCGCCGATATGCCGTGGTTTGTTTCCGTGTCCTGCCGGCTCGAAGGCGGCGACACGCTGGAACAGGCCTACGCCCTGCAGGATGCCTTTGAAGATGCCGCCGCGAAAAACCACGAAGGCATCGCCACCCTCAGCGTCAGCAACCTCGGCGCCGGCCGCCGCACCGTGTATGCCGCCACCGCCAACCCGCTGGCGCTGGCCGAAGCCGCCGAAGACCTGTGCCGCCGCTACGCCGCCCTCGGCGCCGAAGCCGTCTGCGAATACGATCCCGCCTGGGAGCACTACCGCATCGGTTAACATCCTTTCAGGCTGCTTTTGCACCAAAGCAGCCTGAAAAACACCCGCCCCGTTTCCCACCACTGCATCACATCAAAGGAAGAACCATGGATACGCTCGAACTGCTCACCACCCGCCGTTCCACCAAATCGCTCACCGCCCCCGCCCCCGACGAGCTGCAGCTCGAAACCATGCTCCAGGCCGCCAGCCAGGTACCCGACCACGGCAACCTTACTCCGTGGCGCTTTATCGTGATCAACAGCGAAAAAGGCAAAACCCGCCTGCACCAAGCCCTGCTCAAAGCGGTGGACGAGCTCAATCTCGGCGAAGACACCCGCGCCAAAACCCACAAAGTCATCAACCTCGCGCCGATGATTATCGCCGTGATCGCCAGCCCCAAAAGCGGCAAACCCGAATGGGAGCAGCAAATGAGCGCCGCCTGCTCCGCCTACGCCCTGCAGCTTGCCGCTCAGGCGCAAGGCTTCGACAGCATCTGGATCACCGGCCTGTGGGTCGGCACCGAGCAGGTGCGCGCCGCCTTTAACTGCGGCGAAAAAGAAAAAATCCTCGGCTTCATTATGGTCGGCACCGCCGAAAACGCCTGCCACCACGGCGCCAAAAACACCGACAGCACCGCCTTTACCGAAATCTGGTAAGCCGCGTTTTCCACTTTCAGGCTGCTTTGCGCCCGACGCAGGCAGCCTGAAAACCAAAAGCAGCCTGAAAACCGTAATAAAGGTTTTCAGGCTGCTTTTTATGCGGATTTAAAACGGCAGTCCGACCGGTTTTTCAGGCTGCCTAGGCGCCGAAGTCGCCCCACAGCGTTTGCAGCGCGGATATGGCGGCCAGCGCGGCGGTTTCGGTGCGCAGAACGCGCGGGCCGAGCGTAAAGGCGGCAAAACCGCGCTCCCGCGCCAGCGCTTCTTCCTGCGGCGTCCACCCGCCCTCGGGGCCGACCATCAACTGCAGGCGGCGGCTTTCAGGCTGCCTGAAAGACGACAGCGGCGCGGCCTGGTGCGGGCTGGCCAGCAGGCGCAGCGCGGTGCTGTCGGAGAGTGCATCGAGTGCGGCGGGCAAGTCCAGCAGCGGCAGCACCTGTGGCACGCGGTTGCGCCCGCACTGCTCGCAGGCGGAGACGGCAATTTCCTGCCAGCGCGCCTGCCGTTTGTCGGCGCGCTCGCCCGAAAGGCGCACCACCGAGCGGCCGCCGAGCACCGGCTGGATGGAGGCCACGCCCAGTTCGACGCTTTTTTGCAGGGTGAAATCCATGCGCTCGCCGGCAGAAACGGCCTGTATCAGGGTGATGTGCAGCGGGCTTTCGCGGTCGGTTTCGATGGGGGCATCGACGCGGCACAGGGCGCTGCGCCGTCCGAGCGACAAAAGCTCTGCCTGCGCTTCGCGGCCGCTGCCGTCAAACAGGGTCAGCGCGTCGCCGGCATTGAGCCGCAGCACTTGGATGTGGCGCACCACGCGCTCGGGCAGTTCGGCCTGGCTGCCGGCTGCGGGCAGCTCGGGGATATGGAAGCGGGGCATTTTAAATCGGGGGTGGAAAGTGATAATATCGCGGCCTGCATTTTAGCAAAGAGCGCCCATGGAACCCACCGCAAAATTAGAAGAGCTGGTTCGCGAAATCGCCTTCAGCGAAGTGATGCCGCGTTTTTTAAACGGGCAGAGCGAGCGCAAGGCCGACGGCAGCATGCTGTCGGAAGCGGACTTGGTTTCGCAGGCGGCGTTTTCCGAGCGGCTGCCTGAAATTGTCGATGCGCCGGTGTTGGGCGAAGAGATGACTTACGAGCAGCAGCTCTCGCTGTGGCGCGCGCATGCGCAAAGCGGGCTGTGGGTGGTCGATCCGATCGACGGCACCAATAATTTCGTCAACGGCCTGCCCCATTTTGCCCTGTCCGCCGCCCTGATCCGCGCCGGCCGCGCCGAATTGGGCGTGGTGTTCGACCCCTGCGCCGGCGAATGTTTTTCCGCCGCCCGCGGCCGCGGCTCGCATCTCAACGGCGTCAAACTGCCGCTGCGCCGCGTGAAAAAACGCCTGCACGAAGCGCTGGCGGGCATCGACGTCAAACGCCTGCGCAGCGGCCGGCTGGTCAGCAGCCTGAACAATTTCGCCCCTTTCGGCACCCTGCGCTGCCTGGGCAGCAGCACGCTTGATTGGTGCTATCTGGCCGCCGGCCGTTTCGACATCTATATGCACGGCGGCCAAAACCTGTGGGACTACGCCGCCGGCGCCTTGATTTTCGAAGAAGCCGGCGGCATCTACGCCACCCTCGAAGGCGACGACTTCTGGAGCGGCCGCCACGTTTTCCAGCGCTCGGTGGTTGCCGCCGGCCAGGAAGAGCTGTTTCAAAAATGGCTCGCCTGGGTGCGCGCCAACCAATAAACCCCGCCCTTGTTTCCACTTGCAGGCAGCCTTCAGGCTGCCTTGTTTTACGGTTTTTACTTTATGTTAGTCCTCGGCATCGAATCCTCCTGCGACGAAACCGGCGTCGCCCTTTACTGCAGCAAACGCGGCCTGATCGGCAATGCGCTGCACACCCAGATGGCCATGCACGCCGAATACGGCGGCGTGGTGCCCGAATTGGCCAGCCGCGACCACATCCGCCGGCTGGTGCCGCTTACCCAAGCCTGCCTGGCCGAAGCCGGCGCAGCTTACGGCGACATCGACGCCGTTGCCTACACCCAAGGCCCCGGCCTGGGCGGCGCCCTGCTCGCCGGCGCCTCCTACGCCAACGCGCTGGCCTTTGCTCTCGGCAAACCGGTGCTGCCGGTGCACCATCTCGAAGGCCACCTGCTCTCGCCGCTGCTGGCCGACGAACGCCCCGAGTTCCCTTTCGTCGCCCTGCTGGTTTCCGGCGGCCACACCCAATTTATGGCGGTGCGCGGCATCGGCGACTACACCCTGCTGGGCGAAAGCGTGGACGACGCCGCCGGCGAAGCTTTCGACAAAACCGCCAAACTGCTCGGCCTGCCCTACCCCGGCGGCGCCAAACTCTCCGAGCTGGCGCGGCTCGGCACGCCCGATGCCTTTTCCTTTCCCCGCCCGATGCTGCATTCGCACGACTTGCAGATGAGTTTTTCCGGACTCAAAACCGCCGTGCTCACCGCCGTGGAAAAAGCCCGCGCCGCGCACGGCGGCAGCCTGCCCAATTCCGTGCGCAACGACATCTGCCGCGCCTTTCAAGACGCCGTGTGCGACGTGCTGGTGCACAAAGCCCGCCGGGCGCTGCTGCAAACCGGCTACCGCACGCTAGTGGTGGCCGGCGGCGTCGGCGCCAACTGGAAACTGCGCGCCGAATTGGGCAGCCTGAAAGTCAAAACCGCGCCCAAAGCGCCGGCCGAAGCCGTGCGCACCTTTTTCCCGCCGCTGCCGCTGTGCACCGACAACGGCGCCATGATCGCCTTCGCCGGCGCCATGCGGCTGCAACACCAAGTCCAAGCCGCGCAGCCGGCCGCCGCCTTTAACGTCCGCCCGCGCTGGCCGCTGGACGAGCTGGTGCAAACGGCCTGAAAGCTGCCCGCGCAAAAAAAACGCAGCCGGTCGCAGCTGCGGATACAAACTTCAGGCTGCCCGCAGGCAGCCTGAAAACTTTACCAATACCACCACGGATAGCGCAGCGGGCTGTACCAGTCGTCGTAAAAATCGCGCGCCCTTTGCAGGCGGATTTGCGAAATGTGGTTTTGCCAGGCCATTTTGTAGCAGGCTTGGAACATCGGGTTCGACACCTTGTCCACATAACGCAGCCTGAACTGCTCGCGCTGCTTGGCATTGGCAAACGGCGGCGGATTAAACTGCTCGGCCATCAGCTTGGCGGTTTCCTCGTCGCACTGGCTGGCCAGTTCCACCTGCAGCGCCTGCTCCTGGCGCTTTTGCGCCGCCTTGCGCGCCGCCACCTGCTCCGGCGTGGCCGCGCACGCTCCCAATACCAGCGCTGCCGCCAGCGGCAGCCATATTTTCAGTTTTTCCATATCCGCGTCCTTATCGGTCAAAACCGGCGCGCCCGCCAGCGGGAAACGCTGTAAAAACAAGCCTAAAACGGTTGGAATCATACGCCCGCCGCCCCTGCCGCGCAAGGGCGCGGCAGCCGCTTTTTCGCGCCCTACCAAGGGCAGGGAGATAGCCGCCGCCTGTGGACAAACGGCCGCCGTTTCGTCCCCTCCCCTGCGCTTGCGCGGGGGAGGGTCAGGGTGGGGGTGGCAGTTCGCAGAACTGCGTTTGCCGATATCCCGCAAAAGTTTCTACAGCGGCCTGCGCCCCCACCCCAGCCCTCCCCCGCAAGCGGGAGAGGGAGCTAGGCACCTACCGTTTTCAGGCTGCTTTTACCGCCTTAAGCCGCGCAGCCGCAGCTGCCACCTGCCCCGCCGCCGCAACAGCCGCCCCGTGCCGCCAGTGCGGCGGCGATGTCGCTGCCGTCGGTTTCAGGCTGCCTTTCAGGCTGCCCCGATGCGCCGTATTGCAGCGGGTACAAATCCAGTTTGGCCATCAGCAGGCGGTCGCTGTCGGCTTCGGGGTTGTCGGTGGTCAGGAGTTTGTCGCCGTAGAAAATCGAGTTAGCGCCGGCAAGGAAACACATCGCCTGCATGGCTTCGGGCATGTCGCTGCGCCCGGCCGACAGGCGCACATAGCTTTGCGGCATGGTGATGCGGGCAACGGCGATGGTGCGCACGAATTCCGTCCAATCCAAATCTTCGGCGTCGGCCAGCGGCGTGCCTTCCACTTTGACCAACTGGTTGATCGGCACGCTTTCGGGCTGCGGGTCGAGATTGGCCAGGCTGGCGATGAGTCCGGCGCGCTCGGGGCGGCTTTCGTTCATGCCGACGATGCCGCCGCAGCAGATTTTCAAACCGGCTTTGCGCACTTTGCCCAGCGTGTCCATGCGGTCTTCGTGGCGGCGGGTGTGGATGATGTCGTTGTAGCGTTCGGGGTCGGTGTCGAGATTGTGGTTGTAATAGTCCAGCCCCGCGTCTTTGAAGTCTTCGGCCATGCCTTCTTCGAGCAGGCCGAAGGTGCCGCAGGTTTCCATGCCGATGCCTTTAACGGCCTTGATAATGGCGGACACGGTTTCCACGTCTTTAGGCTTGGGCCCGCGCCAGGCGGCGCCCATACAGAAACGGCTGGCGCCGCGCGCTTTGGCGATGCGGGCTTTTTCCAGCACGGTTTGTACATCCAGCATCTGCGATTTTTCCAGGCCGGTGTTGTAGTGGGCGGACTGCGGACAGTATTCGCAATCTTCCGAGCAGCCGCCGGTTTTCACCGACACCAGCGTGGAGAGCTGGATTTCGCGCGGGTCGAAATGGCGGCGGTGCACTTGGGCAGCCTGAAAAACCAGCTCGAGAAAGGGCAGGTTGAACAGCGCTTCAACGTCGCACTTTTTCCAATACTGCGCGGTGGGATGGGGACGGGTTTCGAGACTGCGCCGCAGCGCAACGGGGGAGAGTTTGCTCATCGGTGGCTTCCTTATGGTTTGCGGCGTCGCAATGTCGCCGACGGGCGGCCGCAGGTCGCAATGTCCCGCACCGCCGGTTTGAAAAGCGCGCAGTATAGCGGTTTTGGCGGTGGCGGCGTATGGGATTTGGAAAACGGCGGCAGCCTGAAAACCAAAAGGCAGCCTGAAAACTCCGCCAAGCCCACTGGTAACGTCATTAGCTGCGCAAGTCCGCTACGCTACCCCCGCGCAGGCGAGAATCTTAGTGGCATCCCAGCAGCGGGTTGTTTTTTCAACCATTACCGCCTGCGCGGGGATAGCGTAGCGGACTGCGCAGCCAATAACGGTACTTTTGCAACGGCATTTCTTCTTTTCAGGCTGCTTTGGCATTTGCCCGTTTGTTTTATCCCGCCCAAACAGCCGCCGTTTCGCGGCAGACGCGGACGGCGGCAGGTACAAACGCCTGCTTCCCAATCACAACCGGCTGCCGCGTAATTCCCTGCCCCGCGCTGGAGCGCCGTTTGTAGGTCGGGCATCAATGCCCGACAAGTTCCGTTCACAAAACGTCGGGCATCAATGCCCGACCTACTGCCGGAAACCAAAAGGCAGCCTGAAAAACCTATAATCCGCCTTTCCCGCTTTCAGGCTGCTTTTCCCGCTGATGAAACAGTTCTTCCAACTGATACGCCCCCGCACCTTGCCGCTGGCGGTGTCGGTAACGCTCTGCGGCACCGCGCTGGCCGCCCGCCACGGCGCGCTGCGTGCCGATGTGTTTGCGCTGGCGCTGGCCACCACCCTGCTGCTGCAGATCCTGTCCAATCTCGCCAACGACTACGGCGACGGCCAGCGCGGCACCGACCGTCTGCGCGCGCCCGACGCCCCGCCGCGCCTGTCCGCCGGCGGCGGCATCAGCCCGCAGCGCCTAAAACGCATGATGGCCGCCACCGCCACAGCCACCGTGGTTTGCGGGCTGGCGCTGCTGTTTGCTGCCCTACCCGGCCGCTTTGCGCGGCTGGTTTTCGCCGCTCTCGGCGTTTTGGCGCTTGCCGCCGCACTCGGCTACACCCTCGGCCGCCGCGCCTACGGTTATCACGCTTTGGGAGAAGCCGCCGTTTGGCTCACCTTTGGTTTGCTCGGCATCGGCGGCCACTTTTACCTGCAAGCACAGGTGTGGGATGCCGCTGTGCTGCTGCCCGCCTGCGGCAGCGGCCTGCTCGCCGCCGCCGTGCTGCACATCAACAATATCCGCGACATCCACAGCGACCGCGCCGCCGGCAAACGCACGCTGGCCAACCTGCTGGGCTTTGCCGCTGCCAAACAGCTGCACACCGCGCTGACCGCCGGCGGACTGCTGTGCTACGCCGCCTACGGCCTGCTCCACCCCCCGCCCTAGTCGCCTTTATCTGCCTGCCCGCCGCTCTGCCCCATCTTGCCCGCGTCCGCCGTGCTGCCGACTGCGCCGCCGCCGGCCGCGAACTCATCCCCGCCGTGCGCCTGCACACCCTCGCCAACCTCGGCCTGTCCGCGGGCTTGCTGTGGACGGCGTAACCCGCCGCAGGCAGCCTGAAAGCCATCAGCCATGACCAAACTCCACCTGCCTCACTGGCACCGCCCCGAAGACCTAAGCCCCATCCTGCTCGGCCTGCCCGAAAACAGGCGCAACCGCGCCCCATACCTGCTGGCGCAGCAGTTTGACTACGACCGCAACCCCCACCAACCCGCCGCCCCCATCCTGCTTGCCGCCCTGCGCCTGCTTTAGGGTCTGTTTGCATTTGGTGTTACGGCGGCTTTTTCGCCAGAAAGCAGCATCTGCTGCGTTGCAAATCCTCGCCAGGTGTTCAACCTTGCTGCGGTTTGCGCCTTGCATCTGCCGCTTTCTGACGCAAAATCCGCTTCGCAAACCAAATACAAACAGCCCCTAAGCTATCCGCATTTTCAGGCGCTGGAAAACATCAAAGAATGGCTGGCCGAAACGCTGTACAGCGACGCGGCGCACTGGATTGCCCTGCAAAACGACATCCTGCAGCTGGCAGACGCGCTCCACCCCGAAACCTGCCGCACCTACGGCGACTTCGGCGGCATGAACCACAGCGCCCAAACCCTGCAGCCTTTCGTCGAAAAACTCTTCGCCCGCCGCACCCGCCGCCCTAGGCATCGCCCGCGACTACCTGTATTGGAATGACGAGCTGTGCCGACTGCGCCCCGATTGGCAGCAATGGCTTAACCAACAAACCGCTCAAAGCCACGCCCGATAGGCAGCCTGAAACGCATCGGGCTGCCGTTTCCCTCCTCCGCTCGCGGGGGAGAGCTAGGGTGGGGGCGGTGACCGCTGCGAAAACTTTGACGGTACGACAGCGACAACCAAAGCAGTTCTGCGAACTGCCACCCCCACCCCGACCCTCCCCCGCGCTTAGGGCGCAGGGGAGGGAGTTGGGCGCGCAGCTGTCCTACGCAAACACAAAAAGCAGCCTGAAAGTCCATCAGCATTTGCGTAGCGCCCGATTGTTTGCGCCGATACACGGTGCTGCCGCCTACCGCTAGCCGTATAATTAAGGCATAACAAAAACACCCAAGAGAACACTATGCTGCCCCTTTCCCGTTTGTGGCAACTGATTCCGCCGACGCTGGCGGCGGTGCTGTGCATGTATCTGGCCGCGCTGCCGCCGCTGGCGCAAAACGGCATCAGCCCGCTGACGCTGGCGATTGTGCTGGGCATGGCGCTGGGCAACAGCGTGGCGGCGCCGCATCTGCCGCGCATTGCCGAAGGCATTGCGTTTAGCAAGGGGCGGCTGCTGCGTCTGGGGATTGTGCTTTACGGTTTCAAAATCACTTGGGCGCAGCTGGCCTTTGCCGGCTGGCCGGCGCTGTTTGCCGATGTGGGCGTGGTCTGCGGCACCTTTGCGCTGGCGCTGTGGCTGGGGCGGCGGCTGGGGATGGAGCGCGACACGGCGGCGCTGGTGGGCGCAGGCAGCGCAATTTGCGGCGCGGCGGCGGTGCTGGCGGCGCAGCCGGTACTCAAAGCCAAAGAAGCCGATGTCGGCGTGGCGGTGGCGACGGTGGTGGTGTTCGGCACGCTGGCGATGTTTGTTTATCCGCTGCTGGCGGCGCTGCTGCTGCCGTCGGTGGCAGACGCCGACGCCTGCTTCGGCTGGGGCATCTACACCGGCGCCAGCGTGCACGAAGTGGCGCAGGTGGCCGATGTGGCGGTGATTACCAAAATGATCCGCGTGCTGCTGCTGGCGCCGTTTCTGCTGGCGCTGCCGTGGCTGATGCGCCGTTTCGGCGGCGGCGCGCCAGCGGCACAAAAAGGGGCGCCGGCGCTGCCGTGGTTTGCGCTCGGCTTTCTCGGCGCGGTAGCCGCCAACAGCCCGCTGCTGCTGGCAGGCATGCTGGCGCTGTGGCTACTGCTGGGCGGCGGCACGCTATCGTATCTGGCGCTGCGGCTGTTTGCTTGAACAGGCAGCCTGAAAGGCTTTGCCCCATTCCTTGAAGCAAGTTGCATAGGTCGGATTCTCGAATCCGACAGCCGGCCGCAAGGGCGGCATTTGGGCGGGAACGGGAAATGTCGGATACAAGTATCCGACCTACGCGGCCGTATTTAAAGCGTTGGCACAAATATCTGTTGCGAGATAAAAATGGGCAAAAACATTTTCTTCAGCGTGGGACATCCGAATCAGGATTACGGCATTCTCGGAGAATACATTAACAGCAGCGCTTGGGAATGCATCGGGGAACTGCTGGATTGGGCGTTGCTGGCCAAACATCCCAAACTTCATGAAATGATTAAAGAAGAATCTTACTTACTGGGGTTTTATTCCTTTACCGAACTGGATAAAGAGCAATTTAATGTGGTTGTCTGGGAAGTTAGGGCACTGGTTGCCAACTTGGAACATCCCAGTGATTTGGAAAAAAACTGCATATCCGCTTGGAATGAATACGTTGAGCCTTTTTTAGCGGCTGATTCCCGCTACGAAGCGGAACCGCCGTTTGGATAAACACACCGGCTGCTGCATAGCGGTTTTAACGGCACAAAGGCAGCACGTAGGTCGGATTCTCGAATCCGACGGCCGGCCGTAAGGGCGGCATTCAGGCGGAACGAGAAATGTCGGATACAAGTATCCAACCTACGCGGTAGGGTGCCACACCGCGCACCCAAAGCAGCCTGAAAAACGGGAATTCCGTTTTTCAGGCTGCTTTGGGTTTGGCCAAAACCGTTTGCGCGTCCGATACCGGCAGGCCGATAAAAGGCGCCGCGGCCTGTAAATGCGGCGGCGCCGTTTTCAGGCTGCCTGCTGCTTTACATCACGTCCAAAACTTCGATGCCCAAGAGTTCCAAGCCCTGCTTCAGCACCCGGCCGGCGAGCTCGGCCAGGCGCAGGCGGCTGTTGCGCCGGGGGGCGTCGGCTTTGAGTATCGGGCAGGCTTCGTAGAAGCGGGAAAACAGGGTGGCGGTTTGGTAGAGATAGGCGGCCAGATGGTGCGGCTGGGCGCTGTCGGCGGCGGCTTCGAGTACGTCGCCAAAGCGCAGCAGCTCGAAGGCAAGCTGTTTTTCGGCGGCTTCTTCCAGCACGATATGGGCATCGTGCTGCCAATCGCCTGCTTTGCGCAGCAGGCTTTGCACGCGGGTATAGGCGTATTGCAGGTAGGGGGCGGTATTGCCTTCAAACGAGAGCATGGCGTCCCAGTCGAAAACGTAGTCGCTGTTGCGGTTTTTGCTCAAGTCGGCGTATTTGACGGCGCCGATACCGACGGCGCGGCCGACTGCAGCGGCATCGGCTTCGGGGTTTTTCTGTTTGACCAGCGCGGCGGCGCGTTCGACGGCTTCATCGAGCAGATCGACCAGTTTCACGGTGTCGCCGGAGCGGGTTTTGAAGGGGCGACCGTCTTTGCCCATCATGGTGCCGAAGGCGATGTGCTCGGCGCGGACGTTTTCAGGCAGCCAGCCGGCGCGGCGGGCAACGGTAAACAGCTGCTCGAAATGCAGGCTCTGGCGTTTGTCCACCACATACAGCAGGCGCTCGGCGCCGAGCGTGCCGACGCGGTAGCGGATGCAGGCGAGATCGGTGCTGGAATAGAGAAAGCCGCCGCCCTGTTTTTGCACGATAAAGGCGGCCGGCTCGCCTTCTTTGTTTTTGAATTCTTCGAGAAAGACGACTTTGGCGCCGTCGTCGTCCACCGCCAGTTTTTGCGCGGACAATTCGTCCACCACCGGCTGCAAATCGGGGTTGTAGAACGATTCGCCGCGCACGTCTTCAGGCTGCAGCAGCAGGCCAAGCGTTTGGTAAACCGCCTGCGCGTGGCCGAGCGAAATCTCGACAAACTGTTTCCACAGCGCCAACACGTTTGCATCGCCGCCCTGCAGCTTAACGACATAATCGCGGGCGGTATCGGCAAAGGCGGCGTCTTCGTCAAAACGCACTTTGGCGGCGCGGTAAAACTGCTCCAAATCGGAAAGTTCAAACGCGGCATTGTCTTTTTGCTGCTCGACCAGATAGGCCACCAGCATGCCGAACTGGGTGCCCCAGTCGCCCACGTGGTTTTGGCGGATCACGCGGTGGCCGAGAAAGCCGAGCAATCGGGCGATGCTGTCGCCGATAATGCTCGAGCGCAGATGGCCGACGTGCATTTCTTTGGCAAGATTGGGCGACGAATAGTCAATCACCACGGTTTGCGGTGCGTCGGTTTGATCGACGCCGCAGCGCTCGCCGTTGAGCGCGGCTTCGACCTGCTGCGCAAGAAATCCGGCATTCAGGCGCAGATTGATAAAGCCGGGGCCGGCCACTTCGGCGCTGTCGATTTTCAGGCTGCCTGAGAGCGCATCGGCCACCTTTTGCGCCAGCTCGCGCGGGTTTTGCTTCAGCGCTTTGGCGGCGCCCATCACGCCGTTGATTTGGAAATCGCCGAACTCGGGGCTTTTGGCCGGCTGCAAAACAATCGGGCTGCCGCCGATGCCGGCCTGCTTAAAGGCGGCTTCGACTTCTGCGGCAACGGTTTGGTGTAATTTCATGGTATCGCTTTCCGAAGTTCAGGCAGCCTGAAAAGACTGCCTGCGGGGTCAAAACGGTTTTCAGGCTGCCGCGCGCTCGCGCAGAAACTGCATCAGCAGCGGCACGGGGCGGCCGGTGGCGCCTTTTTCCTTGCCGGATTTCCACGCGGTGCCGGCGATGTCCAGATGCGCCCAGTGGTAGTTTTGGGCGAAATGCGCCAGGAAGGTGGCGGCGGTAATGGTGCCGGCGGGGCGGCCGCCGATGTTTTGCAGGTCGGCAAAATTGGATTTGAGCTGTTCTTTGTATTCGGCAAACAGCGGCAGCTGCCAAACTTTGTCGTTGCAGTTTTTGGCGGCGGCGGCCAGGCTGTCGGCCAGCGGCTGGTGGTTGGCCATCAAGCCGCTGGCGATGTGGCCGAGCGCGATGATGCAGGCGCCGGTGAGGGTGGCAACATCAATCACAGCGGCGGGCTGGAACTGCTCGCTGTAAGTGAGCGCGTCGCACAGCACCAAGCGGCCTTCGGCATCGGTATTGAGGTTTTCGACGGTGGTGCCGTTCATAGTGGCAACGATGTCGCCGGGCTTGCACGAGCCGCCGTCGGGCATGTTTTCGCAGGTGGCGACCACCGCGCGCAGGTTAATCGGCAGCCGCGCTTTGGCGGCGGCAACGAAAGTGCCGATTACGCTGGCGGCGCCGCACATATCGTATTTCATCTCGTCCATGCCTTCGCCGGGTTTGAGCGAGATGCCGCCGCTGTCGAAGGTTAAGCCTTTGCCCACCAGCACCACCGGTGCTTCTTCGGCATTTGCCGCGCCCTGCCAGCTCAGTTCCAAGAGTTTTGGCTCCTGCACGCTGCCTTTGGCCACCGACCAAAACGACGGCATGTTTTCGCGGATGTAGTCGCCACCGAGAATTTTTGCCGAAGCGCCAAACTGCTCGGCTTCGGTCTTACCGCGCTCGGCCAGATAAGTGGGCGTGCAGACGTTGGGCGGCATATTGCCGAGGTCTTTGCACAGGTTGATACCGTACAGCAGCGCGTCGGCTTCGCCCAAAGCAGCCTGAAGCGCGGCGGTGTCGGCGTGGACAAACTCGGCTTCAGCAAGCGCGGCGGGCTGTTTTTCGGCTTTGAAATGGTCGAAACGGTAAACCGCTTCGCCCAGCGCCAGCAGCAGCGCGGCGGCGGCGCGGGCGGCGGCGGCGGCATCCAGCGCGCCCAAGTCGATGCTCAGCGCGTCCTGTTTCTGCGCCCAGGCGGCGGCTTCTTTGGCGCCTTTTTGCAGGGTTTCGATATTGTCGTCGGCCAAGCGCAGCAGCGCGGCGGCTTTCAGGCTGCCTGAAAGCGCGATTTGGGCAGCGGCAAAACTGGTTTTGTCGTCGAGTTTCGCCGCCAGCAGCGCGGCGGTTTCACCGGCGGCGAGGCGTGCCGGGGTGCAGACGGACAGTTGTGCCGCATCGGCGCGGCTGTGGCTGGCAACGGTAAATCGCATTGTTCTTCTCCGGATAAAAGGCGCGTCGGCGCAAAAGGCGTGCATTTTATAGCGGATGATTCGATTATTCCATACGCGGCGCAGGCAGCCTGAAAAGCGCCGGGCAAAGGTGCGGTTTCAGGCTGCCGGCAAAGGGCGCCCGGCAGCGAAAGGTTTTCATTTCCGAGTACGGCGTGGTATGGTTACGCCCTTTTAAACCCGTGCCGCCGCGTTGCCGCTTCGTGCCAAGCCCGTTTGGCGCTTTCAGGCAGCCTGAAAGCCGCGCCGGCCGTTTTTCGGAGTAAGCCACATGAAAAAATCCCTAACCGCCCTGCTGTGCGCCGCCGCCCTGGCCGCCTGCGGCCAACAACAGCCGGCCGACAATGCCGCTTCCGGCACTACCACCGCCGCATCGCTGCCGGCAGCGGCCGCCGGCATGGTCAATATCGACACCAACCGCGGCCCCGCCCAAGTGCCGCTCAAACCCGAGCGGGTGGCGGTTTACGACTGGGGCGTGCTCGACACCCTGGGCGAATTGGGCGTGGAAGTCGGCGCCAGCACCGAAGAAACCAGCATCGAATACCTGCGCGACACGGTGGCCAAAGCCAAGCACGTCGGCACGTTGTTTGAGCCGAACTACGAAGCGCTCAACGAATACCAGCCGCAGCTGATTATCACCGGCGCCCGCACCGCCAAAGCCTTCGACCAGCTCAGCCAGATCGCGCCCACCATCGAAATGACGGTGGACAACACCGATGCCGTTGCCAGTGCCAAACAGCGCATCGCCGCGCTGGGCACGGTTTTCGGCAAGGAAGCCGAAGCCAAAGCACTGGAAGAGAAGCTCGACAAGGCCTTCGCCGATGCCAAAGCCGCCGCGCAGGGCAAGGGCAAAGCGCTGGTCATCCAAGTGAGCGGCGGCAAACTCTCGGCCTACGGCGCCAACTCGCGGCTGGGCGGCTGGCTGCATAAAGACATCGGCGTCGAGCCGGTCGATACCGCCATCAAAGAAGGCAGCCACGGCCAGCCGGTTTCGTTTGAATACATCAAAGAGAAAAATCCCGACTGGCTGTTTGTGCTCGACCGCACTTCCGCCATCGGCGAGAAAGGCGAAGCCGCCAAAGACGTGCTTAACAACCCGCTGGTGGCCGAAACCACCGCGTGGAAAAAAGGCCAGGTGGTTTACATCCAGCCTGCCGCCTACCTTTCCGCCGGCGGTGCCCGCCAGCTGATCAACAGCGCCAAACAGGCGCAGGAAGCGTTTGAAAAAGCAAAATAAGCCGCCACGCAAAAGCAGCCTGAAAACCGCATATCCGGTTTTCAGGCTGCTTTTTTGGGTTTTACGCACGCCATCAGAGCAAGAAAAAAACCACCTGAACGTATCAGGTGGTTTGAATCTGGCTCCCCGACCTGGGCTCGAACCAGGGACCTGCGGATTAACAGTCCGTCGCTCTACCGACTGAGCTATCGGGGAAAGAAGACGGCATTATAGCGTGGGAAACTTTTTCGTCAAGCGGCGCGCGGCAAGAAAATCAAACGCCTTTGAATGGACAAGGTTTATTTTTGCCGTGCGGATGCAAAAGGCAGCCTGAAAGGCAAAAAGCGCGTTTCAGGCTGCCTGAAAAGGCCGGATTTACTGCTTAAAGGCTTCGATTTGGATTTGGATGCCGACGGTTTTGGTCATGCCGGCATCAACCAGATAGTTCACGCCCCATTTGCTGCGATCGAGCGTGGCGGAAAAATCGCCGCCGCAGGTTTCGACTTTTTTCATCGGGTTTTGGTAGCAGTTGAATTTGTTGGCTTTAAGGGTAACGGGCTGGGTTTTGCCGTTCATGGTCAGGCGGCCGGAGACGGCGCTGACTTTTTTGCCAACGAAATGGAATTTATCCGAAACAAAGCGGATGTTCGGATGTTTTTCGGCGTTGAAAATATCGGCCGACAGCAGGTGTTTGGTGAAATGCTCGGAGCCGGTTTGCAGCTTGTTCAGCGGAATGGTGATGTCGATGGAACCGCTGCGTTTGGCAGCATCGAATTTCACCGTGCCTTCAAGCTGGTAAAAACCGCCGACATTGGTGCTGGTGCCGAAGTGGTCGATGGCAAAACGGGCGTTGGCGTGGTGCGGGTCGATTTGGTAATCGGCGGCGGTGGCGGCCGCAGCGGTGGCGGCAAGCAGCGCGCACAAAATCGTTTTTTTCATGGTGTTTTCCTTAAGCTCGGTTGTAGAAAAGGCGGAAAGCCGTTGCAGGCAGCCTGAAAGCCGCGAATGAAAACGGTTCCGCGCACAGGATAACACAAACTGCGCGCGAAACCGCATCTGCCACCAATGGCGCCTATTCGCCGGCCGCGCATACCGGCGCCGGCAGTTCTTCTTCGTGGCGGAAGGCAGTCAGACGGCGGCTCAGGATATTGAGCAGCACGCCGTAGGCCGGCACAAACAACAGCGTGCAGATGCTGAGTTTGAACAGATAATCGACAAAAGCGATGTGCGGCCAATGCTCCGCCATAAAGGCATTGGCGCCGCCGTGAAAGGCGATGGCGAAAAACAGCAGCGTGTCCACCGCATTGCCGGCAAAAGTGGACACGGTGGGCGCCACCCACCACGATTTGAGCCGGCGCAGGCGGTTGAAGACGAAAATATCCAAAAGCTGGCCGACGGCATAGGCGGAAAAACTGGCCAGCGCAATGCGGAACACTACGCTGTCAAACACCGCCAGCCCCTGCCAGCCCGCCCACGCGCCGTCGGCAAACAGCACCGACAGCACATAAGAAAGCACCAGCGCCGGCAGCATCACCCAAAAAATAATCCGCCGCGCCAGACGCTGGCCGAAAATGCGCACCGTTAAATCGGTGGCGAGAAAGATAAACGGGAAACTCAGCGCCCCCCAAGTCGAGTGCACGACAAAACCGTTGGGCAGCGTGAAGTCAAACGGAAACTGCACCAGATAGTTGCTGGCGGCAATCACGATGATGTGAAACAGCACCAGCCACCCCAACGCGCGGCGCTGCTGGATGGCGGTAAAAACATAATGGCTCATAAAACGGGAAACTTTCGCAAAAGGGTTTTCAGGCAGCCTGAAAAACGAAACGGCACGGATTTACTGCATATCGTGGGCAAACAGCCGCTCGCGCGCCAAATCGGCAAAGGGCGTGCCCGGGCGGCCGTAGTTGGCAAACGGATGGATGGCGATGCCGCCGCGCGGGGTAAATTCGCCGAACACTTCAATGTATTTGGGCTGCATCAGCGCGATCAGGTCTTTCATAATCACATTGACGCAGTCTTCGTGAAAATCGCCGTGGTTGCGGAAGCTGAAAAGATAGAGTTTGAGCGACTTGCTTTCCACCATTTTCACATCGGGAATGTAGCGGATCACGATGGTGGCAAAGTCGGGCTGGCCGGTAATCGGGCACAGACTGGTGAATTCGGGGCAGACGAATTTGACGAAATAATCGTTGCCCGGATGTTTGTTGTCGAAGGCTTCGAGCACTTCGGGCGCGTAGTCGGCGCGGTACTCGGTTTTCTGGTTTCCGAGCAGCGTGATGCCGTCGAGCTCTTGGGGATTTCTCATGGATTATCCTAGTTTTGTTAACGCGGGAGGTTTGCGAACCGCGGATGGAAAAACTTTCAGGCTGCCTGATTTCAGGCAGCCTGAAAAACGAAAGGGGCGGATTGTAAACGCTTTTTAAGCAGCCTGAAAAGCCGTCGGTGCACCGGCTTGCCCGTGCCTAAAATATGCTGCGCAGGGCGAAAAAGCTGATTACTGCCAGCAGCGCGGCGGCCGGCAGGGTAACCACCCAGGCCAGGGCGATGGGTTTCATCATTTTCCAGTTGGCATTACGGTTGACCAAACCGATGCCGAGCACGGCACCGACCAGAATATGGGTGCTGGATACCGGCAGGCCGAACACGGAAGCGGCCATCACCACCGAGGCGGCGGCCAGCTCGGCGGCGAAACCGGAAGACGGGTGCAGCTCGGCCAGCCCTTTGCCGACGGTTTGGATCACTTCCTTGCCGATAAACCACAGGCCGACAATCAGGGCGACGCCGAAAGTGAGCATGGCCTCGGGCGGCACGGCGGCGTCACTGCCGATACTGCCGGTGCGCAGCACGTCCATAATCGCGGCAAAGGGGCCGATGGCGTTGGCGATGTCGTTGGCGCCGTGGCTGAACGCAAAACCGGAGGCGGTAAACACCTGCATCCACGAAAACATCAGGAAAGTGGATTTGCTGATGTCTTTGCGCTTGAGGGTTTTGGCGTAAATAAAGGTGCCCACCCAGATGGCGGCGCCGATCATCATAATAATCAGGGTATTGGTCAGCGTGCTGACGCCGAGCTTGAGATTGCTCAGCCCTTTGAAAATCAGCATCGACGAAATCACCATGCCGCCGATGGCGGAAATGGCCGGCACCCACGAATACATGGCCTTGTAGGCGTCGATGCTGTTTTTGCGGCTGTCGATGGCATACAGGCCGCGGTAGTAGGCGGATTCGAGTTCGGCGGGATCGAAGTCGTTTTCGCCGTAGATTTGCGCATCGCGCGCCATTGCGGAAGTAATTTCGATTTTTTCCTGCTCGTCCATCGCTTCAAAGCGGTGCTTGTGGCTTTCCTTATAAGCCTTTTTCTCGGCCTTGATCGCTTTGAGCTGCTCTTCGATGGAAGCGTTGTAGTCAAGCACGTATTTTTTTACCAGCGAAAACAGCAGATAGGCCACCGCCCCGCCCAAGAGCGGCGAGAGCACCCACGAGGCGGCAATGGTGCCGATTTTGTCCCACTGCACCATCGCCCACGGGCTGCTGCCGGGCGCCGCCAGCAGAAAACCCAGGCACAGCGAGCTGCCGACGATGCCGCCGACTATCGCATGGGTGGTGGAAACCGGCAGCCCTTTTTTGGTGGCGAACAGCAGCCACAGCGCCGCCGCCAGCAGCGCCGACATCATAATGAACACCAAATCCAAAGGGCGCAGCGGCAGCGATTCGAGATTGACGATACCGCTGCGGATGGTATGGGTCACTTCGCCGCCGGCAATCACCGCGCCGCTCACTTCAAACACCGCGGCGATAATCAGCGCCTGCGGCACGGTCAGCGTGCCGGCGCCCACCGACGTGCCGAAAGAATTGGCCACATCGTTGCCGCCGATATTAAAGGCCATAAACACGCCGAAAGCGGTGGCCAGCAGAAACAGCGGCACATGGTTGTGGTTGGTGTAGCCCAGCCCCCAGAAAACAAAATAGCCGACCATGCCGCACAACAGCACGGCAAAAGCGGCATTGGTTTTGTACATCGCCGGGGCGGCGGGTTTGGTTTGGGACATCGTCTATCCTCGTCGGTGCAAAATCGGCGCAAGTATAACCCAATCCGGCTGCGGAAATACCGCCCGCGCCGCCGTTTTCAGGCTGCCTGACGGCATTTTCAGGCAGCCTGAAAACGGCAGACGGAAAAAACCGGCCTCAATGGCCGGTTTGCCTGGTTCTGGTGGAGGCGGCGGGAATCGAACCCGCGTCCGAAAGTCCTCTACAAAGCGTTCTACATACTTAGTTGTGTCTATTTGGAAATCTTATTTCTATCGCGCCGACCAACAGGCTTTCAAGAAACCAGTTACCTTAAATCTCGCTCCCCGCCAAGTAACCCGACGGAAAGCCAGTCAATGTGAAATGACGTTGCGGTAGCTTTCGCTACACAGCCCATTGACCAGCTGCTGCAACGGCAGGCCTTAGGCGGCCAGTGCGTAAGTTTCGTCGTTTGCGACTATTTGAGTTCAGTGTTTAACGGGCTTCTGAGACCCCGGTATGCCCGCATCTGCTTCGCAACCCCCGTCGAAACCAAGATCGCCCCCAGATAGGAAAGGCGGATTATACGCACATCGAAGCAGCCTGAAAAGCGGCGGCATCTTGATTTCGCGTATAATCGCGCCACCCAAACCACCGGATTCCGCCACCATGTACGACGTCAATACCCACGACGTGCGCCGCTTTTTCGCCCATGTCTGGCAGCAGCGCCTGAACCCGCTCGCGCTGGACGGCCTGCAGCAGAAAGCACTGCGTATTCTGGAAGCCCATCCCGAATACGGCCGCTATCTCGACAATATCGAAGACTATCTCGACAAAAACTGGCTGCCGGAAGACGGCGAAACCAACCCCTTTTTGCATCTGTCGCTGCATTTGTCGCTGCAAGAGCAGGCGGCCATCGACCAGCCGCCCGGCATCCGCGCCATCCATGAAGAGCTGTGCCGCAAAAACGGCGGCGACTGGGTAGCCGCCGAACACGCGATGATGGACGCGCTAGCCGAAACCCTGTGGGAAGCGCAGCGCTACGGCAAGGGGCTGGACGTCAACGCCTATATGACCCGCCTGCGCCGCCTGATCGGTTTGGGACAGGAAGACGAGAGGCGCATCAATCCGCACGAAGTTGCGCCGTCCGACCAAATTAGCGCGCGCGACTAACCCTTTCAGGCAGCCTGAAACATGATTTATCCCTGGCACCGCAACGCATGGCGGCAGCTTGCCGAACACTGGCAGCAGCAGCCCAACGCCTGGCTGCTCGCCGGCCGCGAAAACACCGGCAAAACCGAATTTGCCCGCAGCCTGGCACAAGCCTTGCTGTGTGAAAAACCGCAGGCCGACCACAGCGCCTGCGGGCATTGCCCGTCCTGCCATTTGTTCGAGCAAGACAGCCATCCCGACTTCTACCTGCTCGAGCCCGACCAAACCGAGGGCGAGAGCGGCGCCCGCCGTCTGCAGCAGATTAAAATCGACGCCGTGCGCGCCATTTTGGAGCCGCTCACCCACAGCTCGCTGCGCGGCAACCGGCGGGTGGTGATGATCGCCCCCGCCGAAAGCATGAATCTTCAGGCCGCCAACGCGCTGTTGAAAATGCTGGAAGAACCGCCCGAAGCGGTGGTTTTCTTATTGGTCAGCCACCAGCGCGACCGCCTGCTGCCCACCATCCGCAGCCGCTGCCGCCAGCTTGCCCTGCCGCTGCCCGCGCACGAACAGGCGCTGGCTTTTCTGCGCGAACGGCGCGGCGGCGGCGAAGAAGCGGCCGAGGCCGAACTGGCCTTTCACGGCGGCGCGCCGCTGTTTGACGAACCGGAAGACTGGGCGCCGCTGCGCCGGCAGCTGCTCGATTTTCTCGCCGCCCCGCGCCTGCTGGCCGCGCTTGACTACGCCGCCGAGTTCGACCGCCACAAACAGCCGCTGGCCCTGCTTTTGGAATGGCTGCACAAATGGCTGGCCGACATGGCGCTTGCCCAGCACCGCCTGCCGCCGCTCTACTACCCCGCCCGCGCCGACGCGCTCTCAGCGGCCGCCGCCAAAGCCGCGCCGGATGCGCTGTTCGGCTTTGCCGACCGTCTCAACCGCCTGCTGCCCTACGGCCGCCACAGCCTGAACGTGCGGCTGCAAACCGAAGCCCTGCTCAGCGAATATTTGATGCTGTTTCAACGCAAAAAACGCTGAATTTCGCCTTTCAGGCTGCCTGAAACCCACCCGCCGCGGCCGCCGCGCCGCCTTTTACCAACCGATTAAGGACAAACATGAGTTCCGTTGCCTCCCACGCCGCCCAATCTGCCCAATCCGCCCCCGGCCGCATGCTCAACCTGCGCCTGGAGAGCAAACCGATTATCTACGCCAGCTATATGTCGTTTCTCGAATACGGCGGCGTTTTCCTGCCCACCACCGACACTTTCGAGATGCACGAAGAAGTGCTGCTGGTTTTGGAGCTGGTCGGCAACAAAACCGACAAACTGTTCGTTAAAACCAAAGTCTGCTGGATCAACGCCCACCCCAGCCCCGGCGGCCGCCCGCGCGGCATCGGCCTGGCGTTTACCGACGACGAACAGAGCATCAAAGCCAAAGTCCTGTTTGAAAACATCCTCACCGGCCTGCTGCACAACGAGCGCCCCACCTACACTCTCTGACCGATAGGCCGCCCGCCCCGCAGGCAGCCTGAAAGACGCTTATGCCCGCCTACGATTCCCAACTTGCCGACCGCGTCCGCCAGCTTCTCTCTGCCGAAACCGGCGTGGAAGAGCAGGATATGTTCGGCGCCCTGCTCTTCCGTATGCGCGGCAAAATGCTGCTGGCGGTGGGCGGTGCCGGCATGATGTGCCGGCTGGATGCCGACCGCTACCGCGAAGCCTTATCCCAGCCCGCCTGCCGGCCGGTGGTGAGCAACGGCACGGTGTACGAAGGTTATGTCAATGTCGCCGCCTCTGCGCTGGCCGACGAAACCGCCCTGCAGCACTGGGTCGGGCAAAGCCTGCACACCGCAGCTGCCGAGCAGGAAGCCGATACGCAGACGCCGGCAAACGACGACAGCGCGGACGACCAGCCGGAAAACGGCGGCAGCCAAACCGCCAATGTCCAAACCGACACACAGGAAAATCCGGCAGCACAAGTCGAATCCGAAAAAACTGAATCCGCCCAATCGGAAAACCCCGCCGGCTAACTTTCAGGCTGCCTTGCACCGTTCAACAGGCAGCCTGAAAGCATTTACCGTCCCGCCCGTACCATAGACGGGATGGGTTTTGTGCCGGCGGCGCCATGCCCAAAGCAATCCTGTCCCAAAACCAAAAAAGCAGCCTGAAAACCGCACTACACGGTTTTCAGGCTGCTTTTTCGTTTGCCAGTTGGGGGCGGACTAAATCGAATACTCCCCGCCAAACTCCAAATCCGAAATCTCCTTGCGCAGGTGTTTGAGCGCGGGGGTAACAATGGCGACGAACATCGCTTCGCGCACGCGGCGCTGTACCGGGCTTTTCATCAGATAGCCTTTGGCGCCGCTGTGCAGCGCGGCCGATTGGGCGGCGTCCAGGCACAGTTCGGCGGCGGCGGCGCGGGTTTGCAGGGTTTCCAGCAGGCCGGCGCTGCCTGCCCAGGCTTCGTCGGCCAGGCGCACGGTTTTGGCCAGCAGGGTGTCGTAGCGCTCTTGCAATTCGTCGATGCCGTTGTCGAGATAGAAATTGACTTCGCCGCTGCCGACGTTGGCCAGCTCGATTTCTTTCAGGCAGCCGTCGATGATGCCGGCGCCGATGCCGATTTGCAGCAGGATGAAACCGGCTTTGATGCTGCGGATGTAGTCGGCAAAAGCGGCGGGCTCGGCCAGCACGTCTTCATGCGGCACGAAGACTTTATCGAAACGCAGCGCCAGCGTGCGGGTGCCTTCGAGCGCGCAGAATTCGGGGCAGGGATTGAGCGTTACCCCTTCGCGGCCGGCGCCGGTGATAAACATCACGTAGCCGTCGCCGATTTGCGCGGTATTCGCCCAAATGTGGCTGTCGCCGAGATTGGACACCCACGGCAACACGCCGCTGACCAGATAGCCGCCGTCGGTTTTTTCGGCTTTGAGAAAATGCTCTTCGATGCCGACCAGGTGTTTGACGGTATTGGACATGCCGGTGCCGGCCAGCACTTTTGCCGACAGCACGTCGGCCAGATAGCGCTCCCGAACCGCCGCGTTGGCGCTTTGGTGCAGATACCAGCCGCAGGCGGCCTGACACCAGGCGGAAAAGGCGGTGGCGCCGCATTCTTTGCCGATTTCGCGCAGCACGCCGATTTGCGCGGCCAAACCCAGTCCGCTGCCGCCTTCTTCGGGACTGCCGACGGCGGCAAACCCGCCCGCCGCGCCGACTTTGCGCAGGAAGTCTTCGGGATACAGCCCTTTGCGGTCGATGTCTTCCACCAGCGGTTTCAAATCGGTTTTCACCAGTTTGGCAATGTTGTGCAACAGGGTTTCTGCGGATTGGGACATGGGGTTTCCTTTGCGGTGCGGCTTTCAGGCTGCCTATTGGGATTAAAAGGCAGCCTGAAAACCGGTTAGGCGTAGGCCTGCAGTTCGGGGTTAATTTCGGTCTGCGCCAGATTGTTGGTGTAGTTGCACAGGGTGGCCAGCGCCACGCCCATCACCACTTCCACCGCCTGCTGCTGGTTGTAGCCGGCATTCAGAAAGGCTTGCAGCTCGGCATCGGAAACCGCACCTTTTTTCGCCATCACCGCCTGGGTGAAATCGGAGAGCGCGGCCAGTTTGGCATCGTCGAAAGCGGCGGAATCGACGGCGCGGGATGCTTTAATCGCTTGCTCGGACAGCAGTTTTTTCAAGGTTGCCAGCTTGGTGTGTCCGGCCACGCAGAAGCCGCATTCGTTGGTGCGGGCGGCGATAATCTGCACCACTTCCACTTCGCCCGCGGTCAGGCTGTTGGCGCCGTTGAGCTTGCCGACTTCCTGGTAAAACGCCAGCGCTTCGGGCGCATTGGCCAGCACGCCGATCAGGTTGGGGATAAAACCGTTGGCATTCAGCGCGGCTTCTACGCGCGCTTTGGCGCCTTCGGGAGCGGTTTCGACGGTATGGACGGTCAGGCGTGCCATGATGTGTTCCTTTCGGGGGTGTGTTGGAATCGGATGCTGCGCGCGGCGGCATCGGGAGCGCGGAATTCTATAAATGCGGCTGCGGCGGGGGAAAGATTTTGTGCTTCTGAATAATAGAACGGCGGATTATATTTGCGCCAAAACGGCAAAAAATCAGCGGCCAAGCGCTTTCAGGCTGCCTGAAAGCAGCGCCGGGTGGCCGCCGCTTCCTATCTGCCGCAGCGAAAAACGGGTAAAATGGCGCCCGCAGCCTAGTCTGCACACTACCAAAAGCAAATAAAACATCCATCATTAGGAGCACAATATGGAACACAAACTGCCGCAGCTGCCCTACGGCCTCGACGCGCTTGCGCCGCATCTGACCCGCGAAACTTTGGAGTTTCACTACGGCAAGCACCACCAAACCTATATCACCAATCTGAACACCCAGATTAAAGGCACCGAGTTTGAAGGCTTGCCTTTGGAAGACATCGTGAAAAAATCTTCCGGCGGCATCTTCAACAACGCCGCGCAAACTTGGAACCACACTTTCTACTGGCTGGGCTTCACGCCCGCCGGCAAAGGCCGCCCCACCGGCGAGCTGGCCGCCGCCATCGACGCCAAATGGGGCAGCTTCGAAGCCTTCCAAGAAGCCTTCGCCGCCTGCGCCGCCGGCACTTTCGGCTCGGGCTGGGCATGGCTGGTGAAAACGCCGGCCGGCGATTTGGACTTGGTTTCCACTTCCAACGCCGCCACCCCGCTGACCACCGACAACATCCCGCTTTTGACCTGCGACGTGTGGGAGCACGCCTACTACATCGACTACCGCAACAGCCGTCCCAACTATCTCAAAGGCTTCTGGGAAATCGTTAACTGGGACGAAGTCGCCCGCCGCTTCGCCGCCTAAGGCAAAAGCGCCATACCCAAAGACAAAGCTGCCTGAAACCGTTTGCCGGTTCAGGCAGCTTTTTTTGTTTGGGCAGACGCCGAATGGTTTTCAGGCTGCCTTTGCGGATAAGGCAGCCTGAAAACCATCAACCGTACGCTGTGGCAGCTTTACTGCGATGCCGCGCAACGGAAGCCGAGATTGCGCAAAACGTAGTTCGGCTTCAGGCTCAAGCGGATGCCGAAGCGCAGGAAGGCGGCATAATTGGTGGGATCGGTGCTGTTGGCGCTCCCGCCGCCGCAGAACATGTCTTTGGTATCGCCGCTACCGCCGTTGAGCAGGCTGCTGTTGAAGTCTTCCGTCCATTCCCAAATCATGCCGTGCATATCGTGCACGCCCCAGTAGTTCGGCCGGCCTTTGCCGACTTCGCCCAGCGGCCGTTTGCCGCCGTCGGCATACCATTCGAGAATCGTGCGTTTGTATTCGGCATCTTCGGTGCCGTTTTTCTTCAGCGCCGAAGCCATGCCGGCATATTCCCATTCGTCGATGGTTGGCAGCCGTTTGCCCTGCTCGGTGCAGTAGGCATTGGCGGCAAACCAGGAAACGTGGGTAACGGGTTTGTTCAAATCGCTGCTTTTGGGCGCGTAGCCGCTGCCGTTTTTCACCCAATGGCGCAGATATTTGTCGGTTTCGGCGTGGCGTTTGCGCACTTTGCCGCGCTGCCACTCGGGATGGCGTTTGACGAACTCGGCAAACTGGCGGTTGGTAACGGCGGTTTTGTCGAGCAAAAAGGCTTTGACCGGAATCAACGGCGTGTCTTTTTTCAAATACAGCGGCCGGTAGCTGTCGCCGGGGATTTTGGCCATATTGGCGGTATCGGCGGCGCCGGCTGCGGCGGACACGGCCAGCGCGGCAATAAGCGGGATAAGGGTCGGGTATTTCATGGTTTTTCCTTTCAGGCTGCCTGAAAACCTTGCGGCACAGGTGCGGCACTTGGCGCCGTTTGGTAAAAGCTGCCGCCGGCATACGGCGCAAACGGCAGCAGCAGGCTGTTTATCGGATGGCGTTGAAAAAAGCAGCCTGAAAGCCGTTGCTTGCTTTCAGGCTGCCTTCCCCCTTTTTTAACGGCTGACGCTTAGCGCGCTTTGGCAACGTCGGCAGCGCTTACCTGGCCGCCTTTGTTACCGAAGCTGTTGAGTACGAAAGTGAGCACGTTGGCTACTTCGTCGTCTTTCAGCGCCACAGCGGGCATTACGCTGTTGTACTCTTTGCCGTTTACGGTGATTTTACCGCTAAGGCCTTTGACTACGGCTTGAATACCGCGTTTGTGGTCGGAATTCAGGTAGTCGGAACCGGCCAGCGGAGGAAACGCACCTTCTACACCTTTGCCTTCCGGACCGTGGCAGGCGATGCAGTTGGCTTTGTACACCGCTTCGCCCAGTTTGATTTGGGCGGATTTATCGGCTTTGCCGGCATCGGCTTTTTCGGAAGCAGCTTCTTTCTTAGCCGGTTCGCTGCCTGCGGGTTTGGAAGCAGGAGCAGCCTGGCTGCCGGTAGCGGCATCAGAAGCGGACTTACCGGCTTCTTGGTACACGCCTTCAGTCAGTTGGCCGGTGTAGATAGACGGGTTTTTCTCGCCATCAACTTTCAACTGACCCAGAGAGCCTTTGTTGAAGGTACGGAAGATGGAGTGGTCAACCAGAGTGTAGCTGCCGGGAACATCGACTTTGAAATCAACGATTGCCGCACCACCGGCCGGAACCAGAGTGGTTTGAACGTTTCTATTGATCAAGTCGCCGCCCTCAACGTGTACGGTGTCGAAGATTTCGCCGATAACGTGGAAAGAAGAAACCAGGTTCGGGCCGCCGTTACCGAAGAAGATACGCACTTTGTCGCCGGCAGTGGCTTTCAGGGCGTTGTCGCCGGCAATCGAGCCTACGTGGCCGTTGAAGACAACGTATTCAGGCTGCTCTTTGATGGCTTTTTCCATGTCGAAGTCTTGCAGACCGGCTTCGCCGTATTTGCCTTTGGTGTAGAAGTCGCCTTGGACAACGTAGAACTCTTTGTCCACTTTGGGCAGGCCGCCTTTGGGCTCAACCAAAATCAAACCGTACATACCGTTGGCAATGTGCATGCCCACAGGCGCGGTGGCGCAGTGGTAGATATACAGGCCGGGTTGCAGTGCTTTGAAGCGGAAAGAAGTAACGTGGCCGGGCGCGGTAAAGGTGGCTTCGGCACCACCGCCGGTACCGGTTACCGCGTGGAAGTCCACATTGTGCGGAACGGTAGAGTCGGAACGGTTGGCAAACTGCACTTCCACGGTATCGCCGTGACGGACACGGATCATCGGGCCGGGAACACTGCCGTTGAAGGTCCAGTATTTGTACTCGACACCGTCAGCCATTTTCATGACTTTTTCCTGAACTTCCATTTTCACCATTACTTTGGCGGCATGGTTACGCTCGATGGGAGGCGGCGCTTCGGGCGCATGGGTCATCACCGCATCGATCACTTCCAGCTGATCTTCCGGAATTTCGGGCTCGTCTGCTGCAGCTACTTGTGAAGCGGCTTCAGAAGCAGCAGTATTGGCAGAAGCGGTTTCCGCCGGCGAAGCGACCGCCTGCCCGGAAGCTGCGGGTTTGGCATCCGCAGAGGGCTGCGGGCTACACGCGCCCAATGCAAACAAGGAGGCAATCAGAGTTGCCAAAAGGGTTTGTTGCTTCATAGTGGTTCCTCTCTATAAAGAAGATGATGAAAAATAAACTACACCAGGTTCCTTTATTGACATACTACAAAACTTCGAGCCGCAATCTTATCATTAAAACGGCTTGTGTCGGTTTGTGAAAATTATGTGTTAAGGCAATTTAAAGCACATTGACGCAAATCAAATTTTTATCAGCAAAAGGGTAGTATCGTGAAGCCGTGTACTGAAGTTTATGATTTTGCTTAAATACGCTTTAAACATGACGCTATTGTCCGCCAATGCGGCGATACCACACACTCCGCCAAAAGGAGTAATAAAGTAGAGTTGTATTTAAAGATATTTTCGCAAATGATAAATCCGGTTCACTCCGCTTTTGAATTCGTGTACAATCCTTAACATTCATTATTTATGAATGATAAAATTTCTTATTTGTTTGTCAAACTAGGAGCACATAATGGGTCAATACAAGAAACTCTGGTACGCGCTGATTGCCGTACTGATTGTGACCTTCTCGATACTCGGCTATCTCGGCACAGAAGTGTATCGTCAGGCACCCCCCTTCCCCGATAAGTACGTTACCGCATCGGGCGAAACCGTTATCACCAAGGAAGACATCCTTGCCGGCCAGTCTGCCTGGCAGAGCACCGGCGGTATGGAAGTCGGTTCGGTAATGGGTCACGGCGCATTCCAGGCGCCGGACTGGACGGCCGACTGGCTGCACCGTGAAGCCGAAGCCTGGCTGAATATTTCTGCCGAAGAAAAATTCCAGAAAAAATACGCCGACTTGGGCAAACCCGAACAAGCCTCCCTGCTGGCCGCTCTGCGCGAAGAATACCGCAACCAGAGCCAGCCGCGCGAAGACGGTACCGTGGTACTGTCTGAAACCCGTCTGAAAGCCATCAAGGCCATCACCCCCTACTACCTGAGCGTGTACGGCGACGATCCGGCGTTTGAAAAAACCCGCGAATCCTTCGCTATGAAAAACAACACGCTGCCCGACGCACAAGCCCGCAACAAGCTGACCAACTTCTTCTTCTGGACAGCTTGGTCCAGCTCCACCAACCGCCCGGGCCACACCTTTACCTACACCAACAACTGGCCGCACGAACCGCTGCTGAACAACGTTCCCACCACTGAAAACTACATGTGGTCGTTCGCTTCTTTCGTGTTCCTGCTGATGGGTATCGGTTTCCTGGTATGGGGTTACCACTTCCTGCGCAAGCACGATAAAGAGCCGGAAGCTCCGGCTGCCGACCCTTTGGCAAAAATCGCGCTGACTCCGTCGCAAAAAGCCCTGTGGAAATACGCTGCGCTGACCGTAGTTCTGTTTATCGTACAGATCCTTCTCGGCGGTCTGGTTGCCCACTACACCATTGAAGGCCACTCTTTCTACGGCATTCCGCTGTCTGATCTGCTGCCCTACTCTCTGGCGCGTACCTGGCACTTGCAGTCCGCCCTATTCTGGATTGCCACCGGCTTCTTGACTGCGGGTCTGTTTATCGCCCCGATCGTCAACGGCGGCAAAGACCCCAAAGGCCAACGCTTGGGTGTAAACCTGCTGTTTATCGCCCTGTTTATCGTGGTGGCCGGTTCCTACTCAGGCAACTTCTTCGCCATTACCCACATCATGCCTCCGCACCTGAACTTCTGGTTCGGCCACCAAGGTTACGAGTACCTCGACCTCGGCCGCTTCTGGCAGCTTCTGCTGTACGTCGGCCTGCTGTTCTGGCTGTTCCTGATGCTGCGTTGTACCGTTAACGCTTTCAAAGCCAACGGCGACAAAAACCTGCTGACCATCTTCGTTGCCTCCATCGTCGGCGTGGGCATGTTCTACGGCCCCGGCCTGCTCTACGGCGAGCACACCACTCTGGCCGTAATGGAATACTGGCGCTGGTGGGTGGTTCACCTGTGGGTAGAAGGCTTCTTCGAAGTATTCGCCACCGCCGCCCTGGCATTCGTGTTCTACAACCTCGGTCTGGTCAGCTACCGCTCCGCCACTACCGCTTCACTGGTTGCCGGCAGCCTGTTCTTGGTCGGCGGTGTACCCGGTACTTTCCACCACCTATACTTCACCGGTACCACCACTCCGGTAACCGCAGCCGGTGCTTCTTTCTCCGCACTGGAAGTAGTTCCCCTGATCCTGCTGGGCCATGAAGCCTACGAACACTGGTCTCACCAGCATGCCGCTCCGTGGATGAAACGTCTGCGCTGGCCGCTGATGTGCTTCGTTGCCGTAGCTTTCTGGAATATGCTCGGCGCCGGCGTGTTCGGCTTCCTGATCAACCCGCCGATCACCCTGTACTTCCTGCAAGGTCTGAACACCACCGCGGTGCACGCACACGCCGCCCTCTTCGGTGTGTACGGCTTCCTGGCTCTGGGTTTCGTGCTGATGGTCGGCTGCTACATCAAGCCGCACTTCACCTACAATGAAAAACTGATGACCACCGGTTTCTGGATGCTCAACGGCGGCCTGTCCCTGATGATTGTCAGCAGCCTGCTGCCGGTAGGTATCTTCCAAGCCGCAGCTTCCATCACCCACGGCCTGTGGTATGCCCGCAGTGAAGAATTCATGCAACAAGGCTTCTTGGAGCTGTTCCGCTGGATTCGTACCTTTGCCGACTTGATCTTCATCGGCGGCGCTTCGCTCTTCGCTTACCAAGTGATCAAAATGTCTCTCAGCCGCGACAAAAGCCAAGCCTAATGTCTGAGCGCTGAAGACACACTAAAAGCAGCCTGAAAAGTTTTCAGGCTGCTTATATTTTGCCCCGCACATGAGGGCAAGCAATAAAAGTCAAATCGGACAGTATCTTAGGCGGTTGCTTGACAAACCAGCCTGAATCGTATCGTAAGCGAGATTCGCCCTTGTGTGTTTTTGTAAAACCACAGGGGCATTTTCATGCAAAACGAACGTCAAAAAATCTACATCACGCTTGAGCTTAACGAGGGAGTTGACGTACTCAACCGTGAACATCTCTCCACCGTAAAAACGAAAGAACAAATCCCTGAATTTTTCGCCCTACTCAAACAGTTTGCCCAGCTTTCGCAGGTCGATTTGGTAACCATTCGTAGCGAACAAGAGCTTATCCGCTTCATTGAAGCGGAAAATTTTAGCCGCATGGTCGAGGCTCGCGCATGATTGCCAACACCATCGCAGCACCGCGCCCCGCAGGGGCGCAGTGCCTTCCTTGTCTAAATAGAAACATCTCAATCCGTCCATCTTTTTTATTACCCTAATCCCTTTTCAGGCTGCCGGCAGCCGCCAAACGCGGCAGGCCAAACCCGTTTGCGGGCACCGGAAAATCCCGCTAAGATACGCGCCGCCGCCGCCCCGGATAAAAGCAGGCGGCGGTATCCCGCAACCCCATACAGGAGCTTTTTATGAAACGTCTCTCTGCCCTATTACTCAGCGCCCTGCTGGCCGGCCAGGCCGCCTATGCCGCACCGGCGCCGGTGAAATTCGACGGCAAAACCTTCGGCAAAGAATTTGTCGGCGTGATGGAACACGGCAACCGGCTCAAAGAATACGTTGCCAACGGCGAATCTTTCGAAAACTGGAGCAGGCTCATCGGTATCCGCTACCAAGAAATGCCGCAGCTGAACAACGACCCCGCCGCCATGGCCAAAGCGCTGGCAGTTACCCTGCGCCAAAACAACCCGCAGGCCAAATTCGAAATCACCCACGATCCCCAGCAAAACATTGCCGTGATCGACTTTATCACTTGGAAAACCGGCGCTGCCAACGACGGCACCATGGAAATCAACGCCTTCAAATACTGGCAGAGCGCCGACAAAAAAGGACTCTACTCGCTGCAGCTTGCCCAGCGTGTGCGCACCGCCGACTACAAAGACCAGCAAAAAGCCGTGCAGGCGCTTAAAAACATTCGCAGCAGCCTGCTCAAGCAAATCCGCAGCGCCAACCACCAAGCGGTGGAAAAAGCCCTGCAGCGCTAAGCGTAGTTTTTCAGGCAGCCTGAACCCGCCCAAGCAACAGCAAAAGCCCGCGCCGGATGCGATTCCGTCGCGGGCTTTTCATAGCGCACCAAAGTTTTCAGGCTGCCTTTGCAAGCAGCCTGAAAAGGATACAGCGGCGGTGTCGCGCTATACGTTAAACAAAAAGTGCATCACATCGCCATCCTGCACCACATATTCCTTGCCCTCCACGCGCATTTTGCCCGCTTCTTTGGCTTTGGCCTCGCCGCCCAGCGCCACAAAGTCTTCGTAAGCGATGACTTGGGCGCGGATAAAGCCGCGCTCGAAGTCGGTGTGGATCACGCCGGCGGCCTGCGGCGCGGTGTCGCCTTTGTGAATCGTCCACGCACGCACTTCTTTCACGCCGGCGGTGAAGTAGGTTTGCAGGCCGAGCAAATCGTAGCCCGCGCGGATCAGGCGGTTCAAGCCCGGCTCTTCCAAGCCCATTTCGGCCAGAAACTCGGCTTTTTCGTCGTCTTCCAGCTCGGCAATTTCGCTTTCCATCGCCGCGCACACGGCAACCACCGGCGCGTTTTCTTTGGCGGCCAGCTCTTTCAGGCGGTCGAGATGCGGATTGTTGTCAAAGCCGTCTTCGGCCACATTGGCCACATACATCGCGGGTTTGACGGTGAGCAAAAACAGCGGGCGCAACAGCGCGGTTTGTTCGGCATCCAGGCCGAAAGAGCGTACCGGTTTGCCCTCGTTCAGATGCGGCAGCAGGCTCTCGAGCAGGGCGACCAGTTTTTGCGCGTCTTTGTCGCCGGATTTGGCGCGTTTGCCTTCGCGCTGGATGGCTTTTTCCACGCTCGCCAAATCCGCCAGCGCCAGCTCGGTGCCGATGGTTTCGATGTCGGCAATCGGATCGATCTTGCCGGAAACGTGGACGATATTGTCGTCGTCAAAACAGCGCACCACGTTCACAATGGCGTCGGTTTCGCGGATATTGGCGAGAAACTGGTTGCCCAGGCCTTCGCCTTTACTCGCGCCCGCCACCAGGCCGGCGATATCGACAAACTCCACAATCGCCGGCTGCATTTTTTGCGGATTAACGATTTTCGCCAGCTGTGCCATGCGCGGGTCGGGCACTTCGACGATGCCGACATTGGGCTCGATGGTGCAGAAGGGGTAGTTTGCCGCTTCGATGCCCGATTGGGTCAGGGCGTTAAACAGGGTGGATTTGCCGACGTTGGGCAGGCCGACGATGCCGCATTTCAAACTCATTTCAAGGCTTCCGTGAAGAAAATCAAAGGGGCGGATTCTAGCATAAAAGGCAGCCTGAAACGCCGCGCCGCCACATACGGCAGGCAGCCTGAAAAGCGGCGCGGGCAAAGCGGATCGGCGCTTTCAGGCTGCCTGCCGCGCGCGGATTGGGGTTTGCAGGATGCCGGCGAATCAAGCACAATGCGCCGTTTTTTATTCCGCGCCGCTTTTCAGGCTGCCTGAAAGGCGCGCGCCCGAACCGCTTATGCAGATTATCGACTCCCACTGCCACCTGAATTTCGACGGCCTGCGCGAGCGCCTGCCCGAAGTGTTCGCCAATATGCGCGCCAATAATGTGGTGCGGGCGCTGGCCATCAGCGTCAGCCGCGACAGCTTCGAGCAGGTGCTGGCCATTGCCGAGCAGTACGACCACGTTTACGCCACCGTCGGCATCCATCCCGACAGCGAAACCGCCGCCGAATTCAGTTTCGACGAACTGATCGAGCGCACCGCCCATCCCAAAGTTGTCGGCATCGGCGAAACCGGGCTGGACTACCATTGGTGCAGCGGCGATCTGGCCTGGCAGCACCGCCGCTTCGCCGTCCACATCGAAGCGGCCAAGCAAAGCGGTCTGCCGCTGATTATCCACACCCGCAAAGCCGCCGACGACACCATGGCGATGCTGCGCGAACACGCCGCACCGCAAGCGGTGATGCACTGCTTCGCCGAAGATTTGCGCGTGGCGAAAATCGCGCTGGATATGGGCTATTACCTGTCTTTCTCCGGCATCGTTACCTTTAAAAACGCCGCCGACGTGCAGGAAGCCGTGCGCTACTGCCCGCTTGATCGGCTGCTGGTAGAAACCGATTCGCCCTTTCTGGCGCCGGTGCCCTACCGCGGCAAGCCCAACGAGCCGGCCTATGTGCGCCACACCGCCGAGTTTCTCGCCACCCTGCGCGGCGACACGCTGGAAAACATCGCCCGCGCCAGCACCGAAAACTTCCACCGCCTGTTTGCCAAAGTCCCGCCGTTGCAAGCAGCCTGAACAGGCAAACCGTTTTTCAGGCTGCCTGAAACCCGCTTTAAAGCAGCCTGAAAACCGTTTCCCCCAACCTTAGCCCAAATCCATCTCCCATGACTGCACCCCATCTTCCGCGCGGCCCGGTAATGGCCGACGTTGCCGCCTACACCCTGAGCGGCCAAGAGCGCGAGCGCCTGCTCGATCCCGCCATCGGCGGCGTGATTCTGTTTCGCCGCAACTTCCAAAACGTCGAGCAGCTCAAAGCGCTCACCGCCGACATCAAATCGCTGCGCACGCCCGAGCTGATTATCGCCGTCGATCACGAAGGCGGCCGCGTCCAGCGCTTTATTGACGGCTTCACCCGCCTGCCGGCCATGGCCGCGCTGGGCAAAATGTGGGACGAACAGGGATGCGAAGCCGCCGAAAAAGCCGCCGAGCAGGTCGGCTGGGTGCTGGCCGGCGAGCTGGCCGCCTGCGGCGTCGATTTGTCGTTCACGCCGGTGCTCGATTTGGACTGGCAGCAATGCGCGGTGATCGGCAACCGCAGCTTCCACCGGCAGCCTGAAACCGTTGCCGCGCTGGCGCTGGCGCTGCAAAAAGGCTTAAACCGCGGCGGCATGAAGTCCTGCGGCAAACATTTCCCCGGCCACGGTTTTGTCAGCGGCGACAGCCACCATGTGCTGCCCGAAGACCCGCGCACGTCCGCCGAACTGGCCGCCGACATCCTGCCCTTCCGCCAACTGGCCGCTCAGGGCATGGCGGCGGTAATGCCCGCCCATGTGGTCTATCCGCAAATCGACAACTGGCCCGCCGGCTTTTCCGCCTACTGGCTGCAGCAGGTTTTGCGCCGCGATTTGGGCTTTGCCGGCGTGATTTTCTCCGACGATCTTACTATGGAAGGCGCCTGCGGCGCCGGCGGCATCAAAGAGCGCGCGCAGCTGTCGTTCGCCGCCGGCTGCGACATCGTGCTGGTGTGCAACCGCCCTGATCTGGTGGACGAGCTGCGCCAAGATTTCAAGCAGCCTGAAAACGCAAAACTGGCCGCGCGCTGGCAAAACATGGCCTGCACCCTGAGCCGCGCCGAAGCGGAAAAACTGGCTGCCGACCCGGACTTTCAGGCTGCCCAATCCGTCTGTGCCGCCTTATCTTCACCGCAAGACACCGCCGGCGGCGTGAAAGTGGGCGAAGCCTTCTGAGCAAACCGACAAAAATTTGATTTGCCGCAAAAGAACAGGCCGGCAGCCTGAAAACTTTTGCGGCAATTTTGCTGCCCGAAAGCGCCGCCGGCAATTTTTACATTTGCAAAAAATAAAATCCTGTTTAGCCAAAAACTATCCTTTTTGCCTAGTTAATGCGATTAAGTTCAAGTTTGGCAATCATTATCAGATAAATTATTCTTTTAAATTATTTATTTAATCTCCAAACTTCAGCTTGCCGCCTTTTGCCGCCGTCTTTACATTTCACAACAGCCCCAAGCAGCGACGGCACAAGCAAAAATTTTTTTCCCAATCAAGACTATTCAATAAGCGATAAACAATGTAAATTATGCATAATGTAGGTTAATGCCAAGCGCCGGGATCTTCCTTAGCGCTTTGTTTTAAGTTCAATAAGTTCAAAGAATAATATCAGTAAGACTTTGATCAAAAGGAATCGAAATGCAGACCAAAAACCGACCTGTATTTCTGGATTTGCGGGTGCTCTCGCGGCACCTGCCGATTCCGGGAATCGTCTCGATCATGCACCGCATCAGCGGCGTGCTTCTCTTTTTCGCCCTGCCCGCCCTGCTGGCGCTTTTGCACGGCTCTTTAAGCAGCGGCGATACCTTTGCCACCTATAAAGCTTGGGGCGGCAATCCCCTGATCAAACTGATGCTGTGGGGCCTGCTGTGGGGCTTCATGCACCACCTGTGCGCCGGCATCCGCTTTTTGCTGATCGATGCCGACAAAGGTGTGCAGCTGCAGCCTGCGCGCAAAAGCGCTAAAGCCGTATTGGTATGCGGTTTCGTTTCGGCTCTGATTTTGGGGGTGGCATTATGGTAAACCGCAAACTGGTCGGCGCCCATTACGGTCTGCGCGATTGGGCGATGCAGCGCATTACCGCAGTAGTCATGCTGGTTTATTCGCTGTTTTTCCTGTTTTTCCTGTTCAGTCTCGCCGGTGCGCAAGACTATTCGCAATGGCAGGCGTTTTTCGGCAAAACCTGGGTAAAACTGTTTACCCAAGTCAGCTTTATCGCCCTGTTTTTACACGCCTGGGTGGGTATCCGCGATTTGTGGATGGACTATGTGAAGCCTTTCGGCATCCGCTTGGCGCTGCACTGCCTGACCATCATCTGGCTCATCGCCTGCACCGTGTATTCCGTTCATGTAATCTGGGGCTGAAAAAATGACTTATCCTATCCGCAAATTTGATGCCGTCATCGTAGGCGGCGGCGGCGCCGGTCTGCGCGCCGCGCTGCAACTATCCAAAGCCGGCATCAACACCGCCGTTTTATCCAAAGTTTTCCCCACCCGCTCGCACACCGTGGCGGCGCAGGGCGGCATTTCCGCCTCGCTGGGCAACGTGCAGGAAGACCGCTGGGACTGGCATATGTACGACACCGTCAAGGGTTCCGACTGGCTCGGCGACCAAGACGCCATCGAGTTTATGACCCGCGCCGCACCGGCCGCGGTGATCGAGCTCGAACACATGGGCATGCCTTTTGACCGCGTGGAAAGCGGCAAAATCTACCAGCGCCCCTTCGGCGGCCACACTGCCGAGTTCGGCAAACGCGCGGTAGAGCGCGCCTGCGCGGTGGCCGACCGTACCGGCCACGCCATGCTGCACACCCTGTACCAGCAAAACGTGCGCGCCAACACCCAGTTTTTCGTCGAATGGACGGCGCTTGACCTGATCCGCAACGAAAACGGCGACGTGGTCGGCGTAACCGCAATGGAAATGGAAACCGGCGAAGTCTATATCTTCCACGCCAAAGCCGTGCTGTTTGCCACCGGCGGCGCCGGCCGTATTTACGCTTCGTCCACCAATGCCTTTATGAACACCGGCGACGGCTTGGGCATCTGCGCCCGCGCCGGCATTCCGCTGGAAGACATGGAATTCTGGCAGTTCCACCCCACCGGCGTGGCCGGTGCCGGCGTGCTGATTACCGAAGGTGTGCGCGGCGAAGGCGGCATTTTGCTCAACGCCAACGGCGAGCGCTTTATGGAACGCTACGCCCCCACTGTAAAAGACCTGGCTTCGCGCGACGTGGTTTCCCGCGCCATGGCGATGGAAATTCTCGAAGGACGCGGCTGCGGTAAAAATAAAGACCACGTGCTGCTGAAAATCGACCACATCGGCGCCGAGAAAATCATGTCCAAGCTGCCCGGCATCCGCGAGATTTCCATCCAGTTTGCCGGCATCGACCCGATTAAAGACCCGATTCCGGTGGTGCCGACCACCCACTATATGATGGGCGGCATCCCCACCAACTATCTGGGCGAAGTCATTGTGCCGCAGGGCGACAATCCCGAAGTGGTGGTCAACGGCCTGTATGCCGCCGGCGAATGCGCCTGCGCTTCGGTGCACGGCGCCAACCGCCTGGGTACCAACTCGCTGCTGGACTTGGTGGTCTTCGGCAAATCCGCCGGCGACAGCATGATCAAATACATCGGCGAACACGAAGAATGGCTGCCGCTGCCTGCCGATGCGGGCGAGCTGACCCGCCAGCGCTTGGAGCGCCTGAACAACCAGACCGGCGGCGAAGACGTTTCCGCCCTGCGCGGCGAGCTGCAGCGCACCGTCCAATCCCATGCCGGCGTATTCCGCACCGACAAGCTGCTGCAGGAAGGCGTGGAAAAAGTGCTGGCGCTGGTCGAGCGTTCCAAAAACACCGAAATCGGCGACAAGAGCCAGGTGTGGAACACCGCCCGCATCGAAGCGCTGGAATTGGACAACCTGATGGAAGTGGCCAAAGCCACCGTGATTGCCGCCGAAGCGCGCAAAGAATCGCGCGGTGCCCACGCTTCCGACGACCACCCCGATCGCGACGACGAAAACTGGATGAAACACTCGCTGTTCTACTCCGCCGACAACCGTCTGGCCTACAAACCGGTTCACACCAAGCCGCTGACGGTCGAGTACATCAAGCCCGCCAAACGCGTTTACTGATTAAAAAACCGGCCGCAAAGATTCAGGCAGCCTGAAAACCTTTCAGGCAGCCTGAAACAGCAAATCCGGATCTGACAAGGAACACCCGCCAAATGGAAAAAATCCGCCTGCAAGTGTACCGCTACAATCCCGACGTGGACGCCAAGCCGTACATGAAAGACTACGAACTGGAAATCGAACCCACCGATGTCAAACTGCTAGACGCCATCGTCAAGCTCAAAGCCCAAGATGACACCCTGTCCTTCCGCCGCTCCTGCCGCGAAGGTATCTGCGGCTCCGACGGCATGAACATCAACGGCCGCAACGGCTTGGCCTGCCTTACCGACATCCGCAGCCTGAAACAGCCCATCGTGCTGCGCCCGCTGCCCGGCCTGCCGGTTATCCGCGATTTGATTGTGGACATGACCCAGTTCTTCAAGCAATACCACTCCATCAAGCCCTATGTGGTCAACGACACCCCCGCCGACCCGCTTAAAGAGCGCCTGCAAACCCAGGAAGAGCGCGCCGAACTCGATGGTCTTTACGAGTGCATTCTCTGCGCCTGCTGCTCCACTTCCTGCCCGTCGTTCTGGTGGAACCCCGACAAATTCGTCGGCCCCTCCGGCCTTTTGAACGCCTACCGCTTCATCGCCGACAGCCGCGACACCATCACCAATGAGCGTCTGGACAACCTGAACGACCCCTACCGCCTGTTCCGCTGCCACACCATTATGAACTGCGTAGATGTTTGTCCGAAACACCTCAACCCCACCCGCGCCATCGGAAAAATCAAAGAAATCATGCTCAAACGGGCAGTGTAAAACTTTCAGGCTGCCCCGCGCTCGTTCGCGGGGCAGCCTGAAAAACACATACGCAGCAAAGCTGATTGCCGCAATAAAGAAACCCGATATCCCGCCCCCAAACGGACAGATTTATGGCACAATTTGACGACACCGCTAAACGGCGCATCCGCTTTCTCACCCGCCGCGGGCTGCTCGAGCTCGATATCCTGCTCGGCCGCTTCATGGCTACCCGATTCCAGCACCTCAGCGACGACGAACTCGCCGTGTTTGTGGAAATTCTGGATTTGCCCGACCAAGAGTTCCTTGCCCTGGTCAACCAACACCAGAAACCCGAGCGCCCCGAATTCGAGCCGCTGCTGGAAAAAATCAGGCAGTCGTAAAGTCTTTTCCGCTTTCAGGCTGCCTGTTCCCTTCCAAGTAAAAAACCTATAAGGAGCAAGAGATGTCCAACACCGTAAAACTGCAAGGCGCAGGCTTTGACACCATCGAACTGCCGGTACTGCAAGGCACATTAGGCAACGATGTCATCGACATCCGTGCGCTGAAGCAAAGCACCAACATGTTCACCCTCGATCCCGGGTTTGTGTCCACCGCCAGCTGCGAATCCAAAATCACCTTTATCGACGGCGACAAAGGCCTGCTCTACTATCGCGGCTACCCCATCGAGCAGCTTGCCGAACACAGCGACTATCTCGAAGTCTGCTATCTGCTGATTTACGGCGAGCTCCCCACCAAAGAACAGAAAAAAGCCTTCGTCAACACCGTTACCCGCCATACCATGGTGCACGAACAGCTTACTTGGTTCTTCCGCGGTTTCCGCCGCGACGCCCACCCCATGGCTATGATGGTCGGCGTAGTCGGCGCCCTGTCCGCCTTCTATCAGGACAGCCTGGAAATCGCCGATCCCGAACACCGCAAGGTCGCCATCTACCGCCTGATTTCCAAAATCCCCACCATTGCTGCCATGTGCTACCGTTATTCCAACGGCTTGCCCTTCAATTTCCCGCGCAATGACCTCTCCTACACCGCAAACTTCATGCACATGATGTTTGCCACCCCCTGCGAAGCCTACGAACCCAACCCCGTTCTGGTACGCGCGCTCGACCGCATCTTCATCCTGCACGCCGACCACGAGCAAAACGCCTCCACCTCCACCGTGCGTCTGGCCGGCTCTTCCGGCGCCAACCCCTTCGCCTGCATCGCCGCTGGCATCGCCAGCTTGTGGGGTCCGTCCCACGGCGGCGCCAACGAAGCCGTGCTCAACATGCTGGCCGAAATCGGCGACGTTTCCAACGTAGCCTCCTTTATGGAAGGCGTCAAAGCCAAGAAATACCGCCTGATGGGCTTCGGCCACCGCGTGTACCGCAATATGGATCCGCGCGCCGCCATCATGAAGCAGACCTGCGACGAAGTGCTGAACGAACTCGGCCTGCACGATGATCCGCGCTTCAAACTGGCGATGGAGCTGGAACGCATCGCCCTGAGCGATCCCTACTTCATCGAGAAAAAACTGTATCCGAACGTCGATTTCTACTCCGGCATCGTACTTTCCGCGCTCGGCATCCCCGTGTCCATGTTTACCGTTATCTTCGCCCTCGCCCGCACTGTCGGCTGGATTTCGCACTGGCACGAAATGATCAGCGAAGGCCAGAAAATCGGCCGCCCGCGCCAGCTCTACACTGGCTCCCCGCGCCGCGACTTCGTTGCCGAAGACAAACGCTAATCCCTTAGTAAAGCAAACAGGCAGCCTGAATTTCAGGCTGCCTGTTTTGATTCGGCTTTAATCTGCATCGCATTCGTTCTGCCCGTTTAGGCAGCCTGAAACCAAAAACCGGCATCCGCCGAATCATGCGGGCGCCGGTTCCGGCTTTTCAGGCTGCCTACTGGCTACTGCGGTAGAAACTGCTGCGCCAGTAGTGGCTGCTGGCTTCCTGCAGCAGCACCATCGACACCGCGGCCAGCGGCAGCGCGAGTAGCAGGCCGGCAAAGCCCATCATCTGGCCGAAAGCCATCAAAGAAAAAATTACCCAAAACGGCGACAAACCGATGCGGTCGCCAACGATTTTCGGCGTGATAAAGAAACTCTCCAAAAACTGACCGACGGCAAACACGCTCCACACCGTCAGCAAGCCGTGCCACGAACCGAATTGCAGCAGCGCCGCCAAAGTGGCCAGAAGCAGGCCGGTGAACGCGCCCAAATACGGCACAAACACCAGCAGTCCCGCCACCATACCGATGGCAAAGCCGGATTCCAAACCGGTAAGCATCAGCCCCAGCCCGTAAAGCAGCCCCATAATCAGCATTACCAGCAGCTGCCCGCGCAAAAAGGCGCCCAGCACTTTATCGATATTGCCGCCGACGCGGTTATAGGCGGCCAGATAGCGGCGCGGCACCATTTTGCGGATACCGTCCTCCCAGCGCGCCCAATCGAGCAAAAAGTAATACAGCAGCAGCGGCAGCAGCACCAGATTGCTTAGGCCGACAGCCAGCGACGAGCCGCGCTGCAGCAGCATGGGCATCGCCTGCTGCAGTTGCCGGCTGATGTTTTGCGCGTTATTGCGCACCCAAGTAGAAATGGTGTCGGCATCCAAAGTCAGATGCTGCCCCAGATGGCCGTTTAACCACGGCAGCGCGGTGTGCTGCACATAATCGGCCATCTGTGGAATGAGCAACACAATCTTCTGAATCTGCCCCGCCAGCATCGGCACAATCACCAGCAAAAGCGCCGTCAGCACAAAAAAACCAAACAGCATCACCCACATCGCCGCCCTACCCCGCTTGATGCCGTGCTTTTCAATCCGGCTCACCAATGGATTCAGAATATAGGCCAGCACCGCGGCAATGATAAAAGGCATCAGGATATCGCGCAGCAGGTGGAAAAACAGCACCAGCGCGGCAATCAGCGCGAACCCGGCCAGCCACGGCAGCCACGGCCGCTTTTTATGGGAAAGATACATAAACACAGTCCTCAACAGGTTTTCAGGCTGCCTATTATCGCAAAGGCAGCCTGAAAAAGGCATTATTTCCAAATCTGCGGTCCGCCGCCGAGATAGCGCGCGTCGTCAAACGTTTTCAGCACCTGCGGCAGCAACGAAACGAATACGGCGGTAAAGATGCCGTTTAAGAATCCTTCGCCCCACGAAATCAGGAAAAACACTGGATACACCGATTCGCGCAACACCGCAGCGGGAAACACGCCCGCCCACAGCAAAGAGAGCGTAACCAGCGTGCCGGCCAGCAGCATGCCCAACACAGCGGCAACAAAACCGAAAATAAAAATATAGATAAACAAATGCTTGGGTAAAGCCCGCTCGCCCCAGCGGCGCACCCCCACGCTAAGCACGCAGGCCGGCAGCACCACCGCCAGCACATTCAAAGGCAGCGCCGCAAGCATCGCATGCTCGGGCTGCAGCAGCGCATACAGCAGCGCCCACGCCGAGCCGATCCAAAAGGCCGCCGGCGCACCCACCATCAGGCACACCAGATTCAAGCCGAGGAAATGGTAATCCATCCCCGCCATATGCCCGGCCTGAATATCGATCCGCAGTAGCCAGGCAAACCCTGCCGCAGCCGCGGCCAGCACCGCCGATTGCGGCGACGACCGAACAGCACACAGCGCCGGCTTAGCCGTTGCCGCCAAGAGCGCCAGCCACAACACAGCCGCCGCCCACAAGAGCGAAGCGGGAAACCAATCGGCGTGGAAGTTCATGGGCTTATTCCTAATCGATTTTCAGGCTGCCTGACAAAGCAGCCTGAAAACACTGCTGAAAAAAGGGCGCAGTATAGCGTTTTTTACGCATCAGCGGCTTTCAGGCTGCCTGAAACGCACAAACAGCAAAAACGGATATTTGCCATACCGCTTGCGGTGCCAAATATCCGTTATGCCGTGCCGCTATCATTACCACGGACGCAAATCAACGACGGCAATGATTTTCTCCTGCTTGCTATCCAGCAAAACCGCCATATCCACCGCCGGCGCTTTCAGCGGCTGGTAGCTGTCAGCCTCAGGGTGAGTGGCGAGAATTTGCTTGACTTGTTGTGTGTCGTTGTATTTTTCCAGCTCATCCAAAGTGTGCTGTGTTTTTTTTATTTCACGCCATGTGCCACCGTCTATCGGCTGATAGAGATCAGCCTGCATAGCAGGACTGATACCTTCTTGGAGTTCAAGAAAAGTGCGCTCGTTTTGCTCAGCTACATCTTTATAAGGACGAACGGCAAGCCACTGCGGAGAAAACCATGGGTTATTTTGGTACTCCGGAAGTATGACCTTAGCAGAATCGCGAGAAACCGTATCTGCCTGCACTATTTCGAATCTTACTTTATCAAATGCTAAATATACTGGCCGACTAATAGCAATGCTATACATGCCGTAAAGATAAGCAGAAAACTGAATAATTAAAATTACAAGTAAGTCAAATTTTAACGTTTTTTTCTCTTTACTGCTGGCAACAATCAGAGTGAGTAAAGGACCCAACACCACATCAATACCCAGCATTATCAAGAAAATACGGGTAACGCCCACTGCTTTTTGCAGTGGATCCGGATGCCAGACATTGAAGACTAAATACAGTCCGCACAAGGCAACCAAACCAGAACACAATAAATGGATTCCAGCCACCTTGAATCTGAATTTCATTACACTCCCTAATTACAAAAGTATTGCTATATCACTGACAAGTACTCGGCAAACGAGTCTTTCCTACGGTTCCTTCACACCGCCAAGTAATGATCTGTCGATTATTCGGATTTGGAGTTGGAACTATGACTACGGTTTTACCAGAATTGGCACCTTTATCAAAGGTTGCAACGATAATACCGTTATTCGGCTGTACTTGCACTCCGCCAGCAGAAAAATACTTTCCTTTAAGCGCCCCTGCAGCACTCATAATAGGATTTCCCGCAACAGGAAACACTCCCGTTTGCCAATAATAGGCACCGATATCGGTTTTTAATCCCTCCACAGATTTTATTGCTTCCAGCGCTTGAGCACGGGCAACATAATCCTGATAAGAAGGCAGAGCAATCGCTGCCAAAATCCCAACAATAGCAATTACAATCATCAGTTCAATCAGGGTAAAACCACGGCTCATCCTGTGTATGTTTTTCATCATTATTCTCTTTAATAAATAGATTCTTGATTCGGAAAAGAAGCCCTGCTTAGGCAGGGCTTCTTTAATCACACACCTTCTAACCAATTATTGGCAAGAAGAAGGCAAACGGGATTTTTCAATAGTACCAGCACAAGTCCACTTAGTAATCTGACCATTGGCGGCATTAGCAGTAGGAGTGATAATCAAGTTCTTACCGCTGTTAGCACCAGCATTGAAGGGGACGGTGATTACGCCAGCAGTCACAGTCACAGTATTCTTGGCAAAATATTTACCACTCAGTTCTGCTACTGCAGTTTTCAGCGGCTCATTGGTGCTATCAGGCAGCGTATTGGTATCAGCATAAATAGCGGCAATATCAGACTGGATACCAGAAGTAGCTTTAAAGCCCTCAGTAGCTTGCGAACGAGCGATGTAGTCTTGGTAAGCCGGCAGGGCGATGGCGGCCAAAATACCGATAATGGCGATTACGATCATCAGTTCGATCAGGGTGAAACCTTTTTGGATTGCTTTCATGTTTTATCTCCAGATAAAAATACAGCACCTGTGTGAATGAATATCTTGCCGTGCGGTGCTGCGGGTTGGTTTCGGCAAGTATCTTTGCTTGCAAGGTATTAAGCTTTTGCGGTGCCAGTTTTGCCAAAAAATAAATAAGTTAATGAATAAAAATGAAAAAATATCCTAAAAATATTTTCAGGCTGCCGAAAAAATGCGGCGGACATGGCGTGTTTGCGGCAGCAGTCTGCCGTTTTTTGTCATTTTGATTGCGGCGGACGGGCGTTTTGCGCCTGTGCGATGGCTCGGGCGCGCAGATAAAGTGCCAAACAGGCGATTTGGGCGAAGGCGGCGGCAAAGGAAAACACAAAGGCGGCTACGCCGAATTGGCGGCTGCCGGCGGCCAGCAGATAGCTGCCGGCGGCCACCAGGGCTATAAACAGCAGGGTAAAGAAAACAAGCAGGATAAAGTAACGGCGGACAGGATTCATGGCAAAAGACCGGTAGTTGTGAATAAAAGCGGGGGAATATTTTTGGGCTGAACGCCATTACACCAATGGTAATGGCAGCGCTTTGGCGCATCTTCATAATGGAAAAGCAGCCTGAAAAGAGTTTCGGGGCTTTTCAGGCTGCTTTTGGCTTTAATGTTTAGGGGAACATCATCATCAGATAGAAGAGCTGGAGAATCAGCACAATCAAAGCGGCGATGGTGGCAATGGTCCAGTTGATTTCGTGGGTGGCAGCCGGCGGCAGGGCGGGCGGGGACGGCGGCTGGTTGGGCACGGCGGGCGAGAGCGGCTGCGGGGCGGCGGGATCACCTACCAGCGTGAACACCAGATTGTCGGTATGGATGGTGATGTTCTCGCCCTGCGGGGTGCGTGCCTGCATGCGGGTGCCGTTTTCTGCCGGCAGCAGCTGCGGCACGTTGGCGGTTTGCTCTTCGCGCTCGAGCAGGTTGAAGGCAAACGGCGCGCTTTCTACTTCGGCAAACTCGGTGCGCTTGGCCTGCGCCGCGGCTTTGCCAGCCGGCTGGGCTTTGGGGATGCGGTATTCTCTGGCCGCTGCGTTTTTGCCGGCTGCCGGCTTGGCTCGGGCGGCCGGATTCGCTTTTTCAGGCTGCTTGGGCGCGGCTTTGCCGGCTTGGGCGGCCTCAGAGGGCACGGCCACGGTTTCTACTGCTTTATTGCTTTTGCCGGTTTGCTTGAGCACGCGGAACATATGATGGCAGTCTTTACAGACCACATGCCCCTGAGTTTTGACCAGGGTTACGCGGCTGTAGCTTTGCGGCTTGCCGCAATCCGGACAGTTGATTTTGATTTCGTTCATAGCGCTTAAAGCCTGTTGTTATCGCTTGCGGCCGCTGAGGCACACCCAGCCTTCGTCGCAGACGGCCGGCTGCATGTCGAACCATTCGGCGTAAACCGCGTTCAATTCTTCGGCCTGCTCCTGCAAAATACCGGAAAGGACGATGCGGCCGCCGCTTTTGGTGCGCTGCGCCAGCATGCTGCCGAGCATCCGCAGCGGATTGGCCAGGATGTTGGCCAGTACGATGTCGTATTGTTCGCCTTCGGGCAGCTCGTCCGGCGTGCCGAAGGCAGCCTGAACGGCGTTTTGCCCGGCATTGGCGCGGGCGGCTTTCACGGCCTGCGGGTCGATATCGACACCCGCTGCTTCGCCGGCGCCGAGCTTGAGCGCGGCAATGGCGAGAATGCCGGAGCCGCAGCCGTAATCGAGCACACGCTCGCCGCCGGCCAGGTTTTGGTCGAGCCAGCGCAGGCACAGGCGGGTGGTGGGATGGCTGCCGGTGCCGAAAGCCAGGCCGGGATCCAGGCGCAGGTTCAGCGCTTCCGGGTCGGGCGAATCGTGCCAGGTGGGGGTAATCCACAGACGCGGGGAAATTTGGATGGGGTCGAACTGCGACTGGGTGAGCCGCACCCAGTCTTGCTCTTCCAGCTCTTCGAGCCGCCACTCGGGCAGGGCAATGCCGATTTGTTCGGCGGCGGCGGCCAGCGCGGCGGCAGGATCGGCGGCGGTATCAAACAGCGCCGTTACCTGGCTTTGCTGCCACACCTGCTGCGCGGGCATGCCCGGCTCGCCGAAAATCGGCTGTTCCTGCTCGGTGCCGGCGTAGGCGTCTTCAATGGTGCTGCACAGCGCACCCTGCTCCATCAGGGCATCGGAGAAGGCTTCGGCGAGCTTTTCGGGAACGGGAACGGTGGCTTGCTGGTAGGACATGGCAACTCGGCACGCGGCGGCGTTAAGATAAAACGGCGGATTCTAGCAGTATTTTGCACTTTCTTAATAACGGATTTGCGTTTTCAGGCTGCCTGCGGGCGCTTTTGTGTTGCGCCTGACGCCGCTTTTGCCCGCGCAAGCGGCCGAGCGCGCGGGAAAAACGACAAACTGCTTGCCAATGTGCAGGCGGATGTTTAGAATGCCGCGTTTTTATTAAACCATTAAACCCTGTATTTAGGAGTAAGAACTTATGGCCAATAGCGCACAAGCCCGCAAGCGCGCCCGTCAGTCCGTGAAACACCGTGCCCACAACGCCAGCCTGCGCACCGCCTTCCGCAGCGCGGTAAAAAAAGTGTTGAAAGCCGTTGCAGCCGGCGACAAAGCCGCTGCCGAAGAAGTTTACCGCCAGTCTGTTAAAGTAATCGACCGCATTGCCGACAAAGGCGTATTCCACAAAAACAAAGCCGCCCGCCACAAAAGCCGTTTGGCTGCCAAAGTGAAAGCGCTGGCTTAATTGTTTGCCCCGTTTGCAAAAACCCGCCCGATACGGCGGGTTTTTTGTTGTTCAAACAAGGGCAAAAGCAGCCTGAAAACTTTTCAGACTGCTTTTCAGGCTGCCTATTCGCGGTGGTAGGGATGGTTGTTGAGTATCGACACCGCGCGGTAGAGCTGCTCGGTCAGCAGCACGCGCACCATGCCGTGCGGCAGGGTCAGGCTGGACAGGCGCAGCAGCAGGCGGGCGCGGGATTTGAGCGCGTCGCTCATGCCGTCGGCACCGCCGATGACAAAGCAGACGTGTTCGCCGTTTTGCTGCCAGTTTTTCAGATGCTGCGCCAGCTGCAATGAAGTCGGCGCTTCGCCGCGCTCGTCGAGCGCCACCAACAGCGCGTTTTCCGGCAGCGCTTCGAGTATGCGCTTTTCTTCCGCCGCCATGCCCTGCTCGGCGCCGATGCCGCCACCGCGCTTTTGCGGTTTGATTTCTTTGAGCGTGTAGCGGATGTCGCGACCAAAGCGCTTGGCATATTCGGCCACCGCTTCGTCCACCCAGCGCGGCATTTTGCTGCCGACGGCCAGTACGGTAATGTTCATTGTGCTTCCTTTTCGGTTTTCAGGCTGCCTGATTGCTTTCAGGCAGCCTGAAAAATATTCTGCGCCGCAAACGCCCTATTCCAGCGGCTCGGCAGGCGGCACCGCCACCGGCGGCATTTCGACGGCCGCCTGGCGCAGGCGGCGCTGGCTACGCCAGGCGGAATAAGCCAGCAGCAGCAGCCACGGCTGGCAGATAGCGACTGCCAGATAGCGCGGGTCGGCAAAAGATACTGTCAGCCGCCCCTGCGCAAAGTCGGCAAACGCCCACAGCCACTGCCACAGCGCCGGCGCGGCAAACACCGCCACAATCAGCAATGCCGTCTGCCGCCAGCCGTTTACCACCAGCATCCGCCCGCGCGCTGCCGAGCGCGACTGCGCCAGCACCGACAGCAAAGCCAAACCCACTACCAGCGCCATACCGCCGTTGGCCAGCACCTGCAGCCAGCCGAAAGCAAATTCGGGCGACACCGGCAGCCCGTCTTTGGGCAGCGGCGCGGCGGACGGCAGCAGTGCCGATTTCACGTTGCCGACCAGTCCGAAAAGCAAATCGGCCAGCACCAGATAGGCGGCCGGCACCGATAAAAACCTCATGGCGCGCTCCGTTGTGGGAAAAACGGCGCATTGTATAGCGAAAGCCGCCGGCGGGCTATGCCGTCCGCCGCCCCGCCCCGCCGCCCTTTTCAGGCTACCTTGCGCCCGATGCGCGCCGCTTTTGCCAGCAGCCTGAAAACCGGCGCGCGCGTTTTCGCTATACAATGCGCCTTTTCCAAGCAGCGAGAAACGACAATGAACTACCGCATCAACCGCCCCGACGGCCAGCCGATGAACCCCGAAGAAGCAGCAAGCGGCAGCTGGGAACAAAACACCCTCAACCGCGTACTGCTCGCCGCCTACCACGAACAGCGCCGCGAGCGCCTGTGGCGCAACATCTGGCGCTTTATCAAGCTCGGCGTTTTCCTATTGGTGCTGGCGCTGGTATTCGGCAAAGGCCAAAACCGCGAAGACTCCGCCTTTGCCGCCGCCCGCAGCGAGCATACCGCCGTTGTCCGCCTTGAAGGCCAAATCGGCGGCAATCCGCACAAAGACCAGGTGGAAATGCTGCGCAAAGGCATGGAAGCGGCCTATGCCAACAATAAAGCCAAAGCCATCATCATCCGCGCCAACAGCCCCGGCGGCTCGCCCGTCGTTTCCAATATCGCCTATGCCGAAATCCGCCGCCTGAAAGCCGAGCATCCGAATATTCCCGTTTACGTCGTTGCCGAAGACGTTTGCGCTTCAGGCTGCTACTACATCGCCGCCGCCGCCGACAAAATCTATGCCGATCCGTCCAGCCTGGTCGGCAGCATCGGCGTGATCGGCAGCAGCTTCGATCTGACCGGCCTGATCGACAAACTCGGCATCAAACGCCGCGTCCACATCGCCGGCAGCAACAAAGACATGGGCGACCCCTTCGTGCCCGAAACCCCGCAGCAGCAGGCCATCTGGCAGCAGATGCTCGACCAGATCCACAACGAATTCATCAAAGCCGTGCGCGAAGGCCGCAGCAAACGCCTCAAAGAAGCCGAAAACCCCGATCTCTTCAGCGGCCGCATCTACACCGGCATCGAAGCGCAAAAAGCCGGCCTGATCGACGGCTACGGCAACGTTTACAGCATTGCCCGCGACGTAGTCAAAGCCCCCAAACTGGTGGACTACACCCCCGAAGACGACAGCCTCAGCGCCCTTCTGAACCAAGGCCTGCGCTCCGAAGCCCAGCAGCAAATCGACAGCCTGATCCGGCACAAAGGCTGGTAAGCCCCGCAGGCAGCCTGAAAGACGTTTTCAGGCTGCTTTTTTGTACCGATCAGGCAGCCTGAAAGCAGCCTGAAACCAAGGAGAAACCATGTCCGCATTCCCCAAAGCCGCCGTACTGGCCGCAGCATTTGTTCTCGCCGCCCACGGCGCCGCCGCCAAAGAACTGTGGCGCCCCTATCAGGATTTGGACGGCCAAACCCGCTATGTCGCCTTTGCCGAGCGCAGCACCACCGAATCCAACAAACCGCTGGCCGAGCGCACTCTGACCGAATTCCAAGGCTATGCTGATGTCAAAAACGCACCCGATGCCGCTTTCGATCGCCTTGGCGATCTCTCCGTGCTGGTAAACGCCGAAGGCGCCGGCCTGGCCGCCATCTTCAATATCGGCAAGCTCTCCTACAACCCGCACCGCCCCGAAGATGCCGCCGAACTTGCCCGTGCCCGCAGTTTTGATTTCTATGAATTCGGCATGCAGCGGCTCAGCCATGGCCGCTACACCGCACCCAACGGCATCTGCCAAGACTTCCGCAACGGCAGCGTACATCTCAGCCTAAGCACCAGCTATTACCCAGAAAACAGCTTCACCGACTACTACACCAGCCACATCGAAGCCGAACTTTCCGCCCCGCGCTCCGCCGCCATAAGCACCTACCGCGCCGCCTTCACCGGCAGCGACACACGCCTGCAGCAGCAGATACGCGAACTCGTATCCCAATACGGTCAGCAGGTTGCCGAAGACAACGTCCGCGAAAAGCTAACCGTGCTGCGCAATGCGCTCTGCCGCTAAAAATCGGAAAAACAGCAAAAGCAGCCTGAAAAGCGGTTTTCTGCTTTCAGGCTGCTTTGTTTGCTTCCGCTTGGCAACCTGAAAACGCAAAAACGCCCGCGAAACTCGCGGGCGTTTTTGCTTGCCGGTTTGGGTGGCTTATTGCTGTTGCTGTTGCTGCATGCCTTGCAGCAGTTTTTTCGCCGCGCCTTTTTCCACTTTGTTGACTTTGATGTCAAACACCAGCACGGAATTGGCGGGGATTTTCGGGCTGGGCGCGCGCTCGCCGTAGGCCAGGTTGGCGGGGATGTAGAGGGTGTATTCTCCGCCTTCTTTCATCAGCTGCAGGCCTTCGATCCAGCCTTGGATTACGGTGTTGTCCACCAGCGGTACGGCAAAGGCATCTTGGCCTTTGTTGGTGTCGAACACTTCGCCGTTGGTCAGGCGGCCTTCGTATTCCACGGATACCACGTCGCCTTTGGCGGCCTGGGCGCCGCTGCCTTCTTTGTTGACTTTGTACTGCAGGCCGGAAGCGGTGGTCTTCACGCCTTCCTTACCTTTGTTTTCTTCCAGGAATTTCTCGCCGGCGGCTTTGGCTTCACCGGCTTTTTTCTCGGCTACTTCGGCGGCTTTCTTGCTCAGGGATTCGGAAAGCTGCTGCGCCTGCTGTTCGCTGATTTTAGAAGGTTTGCCATCCAGGCTCTCGGCGATGGCTTCGGCCAGGACTTTGGTGTCGATTTCGACGCCGTTGCTTTTGAGCTCGGCCACCACCGGCGATTTGCCCAGCTCGTAGCCGATCAGATAGCTGACCTGTTTGGCTTCGGTATCCAAGCCGGCGGGGGCGGCGGCACCAGAGGCGGCAGGTGCAGCGCCAGAAGCGCCAGAAGCGGCAGGAGCCGGAGCTGCAGCGCCGGAAGCAGCGTTATTCTGAACCTGCTGCTGGCAGGCGGCAAGGGCGAAAACGGCGGCCAGTGCGCCGGCAAGCAGAGTGCGGTTGTGTTTCATAATCCGTATATCCTTTTCATCGGGTTGATGGGGTTGAATGAACCGTCCGGCACGCGGCCGAATGCGCGGCATTATATACAATCCGGCCGACGCCGTCATACCGGCAGCCTGAAAGCGGGCAGACAGGGCTTTCAGGCTGCCGCTGCCGTGTGGCGGATGCGGCGAACATTCCCTATAATCGCCCGTTTTTCCACGGAGCCGCCGGCCATGACCACCGACCCCACCGCCCAGATGCAGGAATTGTTTGCCGCCGCAGGCAGCCTGAAAACCGTGCGCGACCTGCTGCGCTTTGCCGTCAGCCGTTTTTATCAGGCCGGGCTGTTTTTCGGCCACGGCAGCGACAATGCCTACGACGAGGCCGCCTATCTGATTTTGCACACGCTGCACCTGCCGCCCGATACGCTCGAGCCTTATCTGGATGCCGAACTTTTGCCGCAGGAGCGCGAGGCGGTGCTGGCGGTGCTGGCGCGCCGCGTGCTCGAGCGCATCCCCGCCGCCTACATCACCAACGAAGCATGGCAGGGCGAGTTTGATTTTTATGTGGACGAGCGGGTGCTGGTGCCGCGCTCGTTTATCAGCGAACTCTTGGGCGAGCCGCTGCTGCCGTGGTTGGAGCATGAAGAGCTGGTTCACCGCGCGCTCGATTTGTGCACCGGCAGCGGCTGTCTGGCGGTGCAGATGGCGCACCACTACCCCGCCGCCGAAATCGACGCCGCCGATATCAGCCTGGACGCGCTGGAAGTGGCGGCAATCAATGTCGAGCGCTACGGACTGGAAGAGCGCATCAAGCTGATTCACACCGATTTGTTTGAGGGGCTGGACGGTGCTTACGATCTGATTGTCTCCAATCCGCCCTATGTCGATGCCGAATCGGTGGCCGATTTGCCCGAAGAATACCTGTGCGAGCCGGAAATCGCGCTGGGCAGCGGCGAAGACGGGCTGGACGCGGTGCGACGCATTCTCGACCAGGCCGCCGCCCTGCTCAAACCGCGCGGCGTGCTGCTGGTGGAAATCGGCCACAACCGCGAAGTGCTCGAAGCCGCCTTTCCCGAGCTGCCCTTTGTCTGGCTCGACACCAGCGGCGGCGACGGCTTCGTCTTTCTGCTGACCCGCGAACAGCTGCTCGGCGAAGCCGCTTTTTAATCTTTTCAGGCTGCCTGAAAACATCCGCAGGCAGCCTGAAAGCCGTTTTTTCCACGGTGCGAAACCCGGTTCCCCGTACCCCAATCCAACCATGAAAAAAGCCAAACAATATCCCTTTTACCGCATCTGGCAGCAACGTTTCCGGCTGCATAGCGAAGACCGCTCGGGCTTTCCCGGCCTGCCCGCCGCGCAGCAGTGGCGCCGCTGGATCTGGCAGGCACTCAAGCACGACGGCTCCCGCGCCGAAATCGGCCTGCTGCTGCTGGACGAAGCCGAAGCCCGTGCCTACAATCGCGACTACCGCGGCAAAGACTACGCCACCAACGTGCTCAGTTTTGCTCTGAACGAAGGCGAAATCCTGCCGCCGGAAGACGACGGCGTTTTGCGCGGCGATTTGCTGATCTGCCCGCAAGTCGTCGCCCGCGAAGCCGCCGAGCAGGGCAAAACCCTGACCCAGCACTGCGCCCATCTGGCGGTGCACGGCACCCTGCATCTGATGGGTTACGACCACATCGACGACGCCGAAGCCGAAGACATGGAAGCGCTGGAAACCCGTCTGCTCGCCCAAATGGGCTATCCCGACCCTTACGCACAGGAGCGCGACTGATGGATACCGCCGGCAAACCGGAAAGCCTGCTTGAGCGCCTGCGCCGCCGTTTCGGCCGCCACCGCCGCGAAGCCCGCGCCGAAGACATTCTGCAGATGCTGCAGCAGGCGCGCCGCGAGCAAACCATCGGCGCCGACACCCTGCAGCAGCTGGAAAACGTGCTGCGCTTCAGCAGCATGAGCGTGCGCGACGCAATGGTCAGCCGCGCGCGCATGGACGTCATCAAAACCACCGACAGCATCGAGCGCATCATCGGTTATGCCGTTGAAACCGCCCATTCGCGCTTTCCGGTCATCGCCGATGACAAAGACCACGTGCTCGGCATCCTGCATGCCAAAGACCTGCTCAAATACACTTTGAATCCCGAACATTTCCGGCTGGAAAACATCCTGCGCCCCGCCGTGTTCGTACCTGAGAGCAAAAGCCTGCACGCCCTGCTCACCGAGCTGCAGCAGCAGCGCAACCACATGGTGATCGTGGTGGACGAATACGGCGGCATCAGCGGTCTTTTGACCTTTGAAGACCTGATCGAACAAATCGTCGGCAAAATCGAAGACGAGTTCGACGAAGACGAAAGCGCCGACAATATTTTTCCCGTTTCCGCCGAACGCTGGCGCATCAAAGCCGCCACCGAAATTGCCGACATCAACGCCTTTTTCGGCACCGATTTGAGCAGCGAAGAAGCCGACACCATCGGCGGTCTGCTGATCGAAGAACTCGGCCACCTGCCCGGCCGCGGCGAAAAAGCCCAAATCGGCAGCCTGCTGTTTACCGTCGCTCGCGCCGACAAACGCCGGCTGCATACCCTGATGGCCACCCGCGTCAAAGACGAAGCCTCCGCCTAAAGCACAGCCCAAGTTTCAGGCTGCCTGAAAATCCGGTTTTCCCATCCGAATCATTCCGACAGAGCCCACCATGAACCGTCCCGCCCCCCTGCCGCGCCGCGCCGCCGCGCTGATTTACGAAGCCCTGATGGTCGGCGCCGTCAGCGCGGCAGCCGGGCTGGCTGCGGGCATCGCCAACACCCTGATCGTGCGCCTTCTTCCCGCCGCCACCGCCTTAACCGTACCGCTGACCGGCCTGCTGCTGCTGGCCGGCTGGTGGTACTACTTCAAGCTCAACTGGCTGCGCGAAGGCCAGACCCTGCCGATGCGGGTGTGGCGCATCGGCCTGGCCGACACCGCCGGCGGCCGGCCGACGCCGGGCCATTATCGCCGCCGCTTCGCCGCCGCCGCCGCGCTGCTGGTGGCGCTGCCGCTGGCCGCCTACGCCGCCCTGCGCCGCGCCGGCATCCCGCCCAAACCTGCCGCCGCCGCCGCGTTGTGCTGGTGGATACTGCCGTGGGGCTTTGCCCTGTTAAACCGCCGCCGCCAGTTTCTCTACGACTATTGGGCAGGAACGGAACTGACCGATTTGCGCGACGGAGCGCGGCAGGAAGCGGGTAAATAAAACTGCAGATGGTTTTCAGGCTGCTTTGCCTTTACAGGCAGCCTGAAAAACGGCACGTTCGTTATCAACCCCATACGGCAGCGGGGCAGCGGGGCAGCGGGCACTCTGCCACCGCAGCGTTTGGCCGGACGGATAAATTTCAGGCTGCTTCAATTTCTTGAAGCAGCCTGAAAACTTTGGCGGCCGGTTATCTGTTCGATGTCGGTGTCGGTGCCGAAGCGCTTTGGGCTTCGGTCGAGAACCATTTCTGATAGATCTTATCGTAGGTGCCGTCGGCCTTGATTTGCTCCAAACCGCGGTTGAGCTTGTTGAGCAGTTCGGTATTACCTTTTTTCACTGCCAAAGCATAATGTTCTTTAGGCAAGGTGTTGTCGCTTACTACACGCAGCTTTTGTTCTTTGTAGTTATTGGAGTAATAGTACAAAGGACCCAAGTCGGCGAATGCACCATCAGCTTCTTTAAGCATCACTTGGCGGACTGCCTCCCACACAGACGGGCTTTGAACCACAGTACCGTTGCCGGCCTGCAGTTTAGCCAAGGTAGACTCCCCCACTGTGCCGACTACTGTAGCAATCTTTCTGCCTTTTACGTCGTTCAATGAAGTAATCGGGCTGTTTTCAGGCACAATCAGACCCAGTGATGTTTCAAAGTGTGAGTTGGTAAAATCAACGATAGTTTTACGCTCGTCGGTAATTGAAATTGCGGAAACCGCGATGTCTGCACCATTACCTAAATCTTCCAGCATACCCACAAACGGGTGGGGAACGAAGTTTACTTGAAAGCCTTGTTTGTCACCGATGGCGGTAACAATATCGATACCGAAGCCGGATGGGCGGTTGTCGGCATCCGCCATCACAAAGGGCGCAAAGCCGCGGGACTCGAAAAATACGTTTTGCACGGGGCGGGTATCCTCCACAAGGTTTCCCGCAGCCGATGCGCTTTTCGTTTCGCTGTCGCCGTTGCCGGAGCCGCCGCAGGCTGCCAAAGAAAACATTACCACCAGGGACATAAAACGCCGTAATGAAATCATTATAGTTCTCTCTCTACTGTGTAATTGAAAAAACGGTTAGGGCAGCCTGAAACTATTTGCGCAGGCTGATGACGATGGCGGCGCTGCGGTTGCGCCAACTAATCGGGATAACGAAGGAGCGGTCTTTACGCGGCAGCAGAATTTCGTCGGGCGCACCACGTAATACGATGGGCACCGAAATTTCAAATTCTTCGCCAAATTCGCTGCGGGCGTTGCCGGCAATGGTATTGGCCACTTCGCCCACCAAATCGACCATCAGGGCTTCGCTGGTGTCTTTTTCACCGAGCAATACCAGTAAACGCTCGAGCAGCTCGCGCGGTGCGGTGAAATAGACCACGCCTTGGTTTTTGCCGGAAATGGCAATCACGCCGGTAAAGTCTTTGGCGGACGGGACTTTGTTTTCAATCAGATAAGGGGTGCCGACCACCAATTCTTCGCCGATAATCATTTGGGCGAAGTATTTTTGCACGCCATCGATAAATACCTGTAACTTTTCTTCTTTCATTTTCTAACCTTACTTTTCGAATCGGGATGTTTCAGGCTGCCTGCACAAGCACTGCGTGCAGGCAGCCTGAAATTACTCTTCCAGCATTTCTTCTAGCGCATGGAACAAATCTTCGTCGGAAAACGGTTTGTAAAGAAAACCGCGCGCGCCAAGCTGCAGGGCTTTGATGCCGGTCGCCTTGTCCGACAAGGCGGATATCACCAGAATATTGGCGTCTTCATCCATGCTGGTAATCTGGTAGATGCATTCCAAACCGTCCATTTTCGGCATGGTCAAGTCCATCGTAACCACATCGGGGCGGTGCTGGCGGTACAGTGCGACGGCCTCTTCGCCGTTGGATGCCGATGCCACCACTTCAAAATCCATTGTGCTTGAGCCGCGTGAAATGCGATTGCGGATAACGTTGGAGTCATCAACAATCATAATGCGTTTTGCCATGGTTTAAATCCTTCTCTCAATTTTTTGGCAGGGTAAAGCTGAAGCGGGTATAACCCTGTGGGCGGCTGGTGACGTTTACCGTTCCTTTTAGTGAAACCACGCGGTCTTTGATAATGTCCAAGCCCACGCCCCTGCCGGCATCTTCGGTGCTCTTGTCGGTAGTGGAGAAACCGGGGCTGAACAGCAGGGAAACCAGCTTCCGCTTGTCCAATTTGGCGACTTCGTCCAAAGTGTATTTGCCTAGATTCACCGCTTTTTGCGCGATGGCGTCGTAATCGATGCCGTTGCCGTCGTCTTCAACAGTCAGCAGGAATTTGTCGCCTTGCTCCTGCAGGCTCATGTGGACGTGGCCGACGGGCAGTTTGCCGCGCTTGTTGCGAACGTCCGGCGTTTCAATACCGTGCACCACCGCATTGCGCAGCAGTTGGATGGCGATTTCGCCGATCACGCCGTCCACCGTATCGCTGCCGGTGCTTTCCAAGCCGCTGTAGGTAAAGGCGGCTTCTTTGTGGTTACGCTTGGCGATGTCGGCAACAAACATAGCGTAGCGGCTGTTGTTGCTGCGCGGAGCCGCAGCTGCTTCGTTGCCATTTAAGACGATGGGCGCATTGCTGCCGATTTTCGCCAGCAAATCTTCAATGGTGTGGTTCAAGCGGATCAATTCTTCCAGCTGCACCGCCAAGCCGAGGAAGTTTTCACCTGACAACCTGGGTGTCTGCTTCAGACGGTTCAGGTTGGCCTCGAAGTTTTCCGCCATATTGGTAAAGCCGCTTAATTTCAGCGCGGACGATTCGCCTTTCATGCTGTGCACTTCGCGGTAAATGGCGTCCACCTTACCATGCAGCGAGGCATTGTCTTCGCCTTGTGATTTAAGCACGGTATTGATGCTTTGGATGTGGCGGTTGGTATTGCTGATAAAGTCGTTCAGAGAATCGCGGTCGGCCTGCAAAATGGTGCTGAGCATTTCCAGCTGCACGTCGTTTTGCTCGCGCTCCTGCTCCATTTTCTGTTCCAAAAGCACGGCATCGGTTACATCTTCCACGTTTACCAGCACGCGGGTAATGTCCTTACCGTGATAAACGCGGCGGAAATTGAAGTCCAAAAAGCGCTCTTTCTCGTCGATATTCACTTTTTGGCGGATCAGGGGGTTGAGCGAGGCGATCAAACGCTCTTTGGTACGCGCATTATAGAGCTGGCCGATGAAGTCGTTGGCGGTGTTCAAGTCGGAAGTATTGATGAAGCTGGCCAACACATCGAGCAAGTTTTTGCCGCCTACGCCTTTCTGGCCGATAAGCGTTTCGAGCTGCTTGGAGTATTGCGAACCGATGGTCAGGTTTTTGTCCACCAGGAACAGACCGGTAGTTACCGTATCCATAATCTCGGTGGTTTCTTTTTTCGCTTCATCTGCCAATTTGTCAGCGGTGAGCAGTTTGCGGATGAAGTAGCTCAAGAACAGGGCAAGGTACAACACCGCACCCACGATACCAAAAACCTCTACGTTTTTTAATTGGGCGGAAAGTTGTTCCAATTTGGCACGCTTGTCTGCCAGCAAGAAATTGGTGATTTCGGTAAAGCGGGCGTTGTTGTTTTGCAGACTCAATAACGCAGCATCAACCAGAGCAGCATCGGCAGTGGGGTCTTCGGCTTTTTTGAGATATGCATCTACGATGAGTTTGGAATCTTTCCATTTTTTCACCATCTCCGCCATCATGGCTTTTTTCTCGCCTTTATCGAAGGCGTCCACCAAGTATTGCCTACCGTCAATGGAAAGATAATCGCCGCCTGCAGCGATAGCCTGCAGCGAACGCGAAAAAACGTCTTGCGATTCTTTGGCGCGTTTTAACGCACCTTGCACCACGGGGCTTCGCGGGTCTTGGTGGGTATTGAGCATGAGTAGCTGGACGTTTTCCAGCAATTCGCCATACGAGTTACCCATTTCGGCGGCAACGTAACTTTGGATGGAGTCTTCTTCAATCTCGCTGGAAATGTTGCTGGCATAAATCAACAACCCCGCCAGCAATACAACGAAGATACCAATGGAGATAATCATCCCCTGGTACCGTTTTAAACCGGTGTAATCGGTTTTGGGCGCGGCATTCTCACTCATGGATTTCCTTTCGTTCGATAGAAACGTGTTTTCAGACCGGCAAAATGGCAAGCAAACAAATCGATGCCCATCCAAAAATTACGCAAGCAAGCTTAACGCATTGCGGGCGGATTTATTTTGCGGATGGGTAATACGAATGACGGCATAGCATAGTGTAAATATGACGTCTGTTTACTTTCTTAAAATTTTGTAAATTATTACAAAAAATCTTGCGCAAAACAAGTTGCGCAATAGCTGCCTGCTGAAACATCTCAGAATTTAAATGGATAAATATTTACAAGCAAAATTCGTGCATATTTTTGCCAAGCACACCCTGATATGCCAGACTGTTTTTTTCTATCGGATTTTAATGTGATTTTCCCCGTGAGTCGGGCAGTTTGTGCGGATACGGGCACCATGTACTGCGGCGAATCGGCATCGACGGGATAATAAATATGCCCAATTGCAGCCTGAAAACAGAATTTTCCGCTTTCAGGCTGCCTAGGGCGTGTTGACATTTAACTTTTGCAGCGGATTTTTCGTCAGAAAATGGCAGATGTAAGGCAAAAATGCGAGCCTATGCCGCCCATAGGCGAGTATTTTTAACGCGGCAGATGCCGTTTTATGGCGAAAAAGCCGCCAAAATGTTGATTGTTAATACGCCCTATCACCATCGGCGCAATTCTTTGTTCACATCAAAGCGGTTCGGGGCTTTGGGATTTTTGCGCAGATAATCCCGCGCTTGCAGCAGCTGTTCGCGTATCCAGCGGGCAAGCGGGATGGGTGCGTCGTATTCATCGGCAAACACCGAATTGGGCGCGACAAACCGCCGCTTGCCGTCCGCGCTCACCAGAAACTCGGTATCCGCTGCGCGCTCGCCTGCGTGCTCGCCATTGGTATAAAAACTCTGCAAGCGGTAATACGGCTGGGCGGCGTTGGGGCGTTCGACGATGTGGTAACGCACGTTCAGCTCGTCCGCATCGGCGGGCGAAATCTTGTTGCAGAGCGCGAGCCGTTGCAGCACGGTCAGGCGGTTGAAATAGTCGGCGATGCGCTGCTCGTGCGGGGTGTAGCGGTAGGGGTTGGGGTAATACAGCCCGTCTCGTTTGATGTCGTCCGCCGCTGTTTTCAGGCTGCTGCCTGCGGTAACTTCGCCTTTTTGGTTGATGACTTCGCTCACGGCATCGGGCGCGGCGGGGGCGAGCGTCCAATGTTCGTCGTCCGTCCATTCTTTTTTCCAGCCGCCGCGATAGACGGTGGCATAGCCGTGTTCAAACGGGGTGGCGAAATCCCACTGCGCGGGGGTGGCGCGGCTGCCGTCGCGGCGCACAAAGCCGACGCGCCCTTTTTCCACATAGCGGCGCATGCCTTCCTGCCAGTAGTCGCAGCCGTTGTCATACTCGATGGGCGAATATAAATATTGCCCCGTGCGGCTGAATACATCGCCCACATCGGCAGCGATGGCATCGTCGCGGTTTTCGTTGAAATGTTCGGAAAAACAGATTTCTATGGTGTGTCCGCGGATGGGGCGTTTGTCTTCGGTGTAGTGGTGGGCGATGACTTTTACCGGCGCAATCACTATGCGCCCTGATGCGGTTTTCACGCCGATTTTGTCTTTTTGCGGGTAGAAATAAAGCGGCTCGGCTTGGGAGAGCGCGGCGGCGAATAGCAGAGCGATGGGGACGATGGTTTTGCTGGGCATGGGAGTTTCCTTTTTTTCAGGCAGCCTTTGGGTTTTCAGCAGGTGGCTCGGGCGGCAAACCCGATATTTTTTTACATTGCGCAGTTGTTGGGTCTCAACTCAATATGCTCATTTGACGATTAAGGCAGCCTGAAAGCGCAAATCCGACTTTCAGGCTGCCTATCATCACAAGCCCAACTCCCCCCACATCGAATCTACTTTCGCCACTACACCGGCATCGCGCTCAATCACGCGCCCCCATTCGCGTTGGGTTTCGCCCGGCCATTTGTTGGTGGCGTCCAAGCCCATTTTGCCGCCGAGTCCGCTCACGGGGCTGGCGAAATCCAAGTAATCAATCGGCGTGTTTTCCACCAGCACGGTATCGCGCACGGGATCCATGCGCGTGGTGATCGCCCAGATGACTTCTTTCCAGTCGCGCACGTTCACATCATCATCTACCACAATGATGAATTTGGTGTACATAAATTGGCGCAGAAACGACCAGCAGCCCATCATCACGCGCTTGGCGTGGCCGGCGTATTGTTTTTTCATGCTCACCACCGCCATGCGGTAGGAGCAGCCCTCGGGCGGCAGGTAGAAATCGGTGATTTCGGGGAACTGTTTTTGCAACAGCGGCACGAACACTTCGTTCAACGCCACGCCCAACACGGCGGGTTCGTCGGGCGGTTTGCCAGTGTAGGTGCTGTGGTAAATCGGGTTTTCGCGCATGGTGATGCGCTCCACCGTAAACACGGGGAAGTGGTCTTGCTCGTTGTAATAGCCCGTGTGGTCGCCGTAGGGGCCTTCCAGCGCGGTTTCATTGGGGTGGATTACGCCTTCGAGCACGATTTCGGCGCGGGCGGGTACTTGCAAATCGCTGCCGATGCATTTCACCAATTCGGTGCGCGAGCCGCGCAGCAAGCCGGCAAACTGGTATTCGCTCAAAGTGTCGGGCACGGGCGTAACCGCGCCTAAAATAGTAGCAGGGTCGCAGCCGAGCACCACCGCCACGGGATAGGGCGTGTCGGGGTTTTCCTTGCGGAATGCCTGATAATCCAGCGCGCCGCCGCGATGGGCGAGCCAGCGCATGATAAGTTTGTTTTTGCCGAGCAACTGCTGGCGGTAGATGCCGAGATTTTGGCGTTTTTTGTGCGGCCCGCGCGTTACCGTCAAGCCCCACGTTACCAGCGGCGCGACATCTTCCGGCCAGCAATGCTGAATCGGCAGGCGGGTCAAATCCACTTCGTCGCCTTCCCACACGATTTCTTGGCAGGGCGCGTTTTTGACGACTTTGGGCGCCATGCTCCAAATGTCTTTCAAGAGCGGCAGCTTGGAAAATGCGTCCTTGATGCCTTTGGGCGGCTCGGGTTCTTTCAAATACGCCAGCGTCTGCCCGATTTCGCGCAGCTTGGACACGCTGTCCGCGCCCATGCCCATCGCCACGCGCTCGGGCGTGCCAAACAGGTTGGCCAGCACGGGAAAATCGTAGCGGCTACCGTCGGGGCGCACGGCGTGTTCAAACAATAATGCAGGCCCTTCGGCACGCAGCACGCGGTCGGCGATTTCGGTCATCTCCAAATGCGGCGACACGGGATGGGCGATCCTTTTCAGGCTGCCTTGCGCTTCAAGCATTTGGATAAATTCGCGCAGGTCGCGATATTTCATGGTGGTTTCCCCATGCGTGTAAGTGTTTTCAATCATGCTTTAAAAGGCAGCCTGAAAGCCGTTTTGATGCTTTCAGGCTGCCTTAAGCCGGTTAGAAACGGTAGTTTACCGCCAACCGGACATCGCGGCCGCTTTCAGGCAGGGCATTGCCGCCGGAGATGGCTGCATCGCGTTCGCTGTGGCTGTAATACTGTTTGTTGCCGACGTTGTTTATCGAAAAATTGACATTCAGGCTGTCATCGGCCAAGGGCTGCCAGCTGGCGTACAGGTCGTGGACGCCGTAGCCCGCGCGGTGTGGCGACAGGGTTTGGCGGGTGCGGTTGGTGGTGCAGCACCAGCCGCGTGCTTGGGCGAAACGGCCGCGCCAGCCGATTTCAAGCTGCGGGCGGGCGAATTTGTAGCTCAGGCCGGCGTGGTACTGGCGTCCCATCGGAAAAGCCAGCGCGGCGTTGTCGGCGATTTTGCCGTTCAGGCGCGGGGTGCTGTAGGACATGCCGGCGCGGGCGTGCAGCCCCTGCCAGCGGTAGGCGGCGGTGATTTCGTAGCCGGTGTTGGTGAATTTGCCGCTGTTGGTCAGCACGTAATTGACGGGGGCGATGTAGTCTTTGACGGTCTGCCGATACAGGCTGCCTGAAACGGCAAATCCGGCATGGCGGAATTTGAATCCGGCTTCGGCGGTGCGGGCGTGGACGGCTTTGATATCGTCGGCCAGGCGGGTGTTACCCAAGGCCAGCATAGCTTCCTGCAGGCGCGGACTGCGGCTGGCGGTGTTGTAGGACGCGTTGAGTGAGAAGTCGGGGCTGATATCCCATACCGCGCCGATGCTGGGATTGAAGCGGCCGACGGAGCGGGCGGCGCCTTTTTCCGGCGTGTAGCGGAAGCGGTCGTAGCGAAGGCCGGTGGTCAGGGTAACGGGGCTGAACTGCCAGATGCCTTCGAGATAAACGCCGCTGTCGATTTTTTTCTGGCTGCTGCTGGCGGCGTTGTGCGCAGCGATGCTGCGCCAATTGATACCGTATTTGAGCGTGAGCAGGCTGCCGATGTCGCTGGTCAGGCCGAAGTTGGCGCCGGTGGTGCGGATGGCGCCGTACATCGGCACTTTGCCGCTCATAATCGGCGGCACGCCGGGCGGTACGGGGGCGTTGGGGTTCAGCGGCTGTTTGTCGTCGGTGATACGGCTGCGGAAAATATTGGCTTCGATTTCGCGGGCAAAGGGCAGGCGGCCGAAGTATTCGAGATTGGTGGTGTCCTGCGTGAAGTCGGTACGCATCGGCGGCTGGTTGGCAAACTCATTGCGCAGGGCGCGGTCGCCGTCCACTTCTTCGCGGCGGTGGCTGAGCACTACCCTGTTGGCTTCGTCGAAGTGGTAGCCGATTTTCGCCAGATAGCCTTTGCTGTCTGCTTCGGTGCCTTTGATTTTGTTGCCCTTACCGTCTTTATAGTCGCCCTGGCGGGTGAAATTGACGCCGGCAAGCAGATCGAGCGCGTCAAAGCGCGCATAGCCGGTGATGCCGGCGGTAAAACCGGTATTCGAATAAACGCCGCCATTGATGCGCGCGCCGACGTTCCGGCCGGGCTTGAGCAGGTCGGCGGCATCGAGCGTGGTGGCGCGGATGCGGCCGGAAGTGGCACCGATTCCGGCGCTGGCCGAGCCGGTGCCTTTGTCCACACCGATGATTTTTACCAGCGCCGGATCAAGCGCCATACGGCTTTGGTGGTGGAATACCGGTGTGTCGCCGGCATTGGCGTTGTCCACTACGATATCGATTTGGTCTTCGGCTACGCCGCGGATGCTGACCCATTGCGAAGTGCTGCCTTGCCCGCCGCCGAACTGGACGCCGGTTTCGTCGCGCAGCGTATCGCGCAGGCTGACGGCGGTGGAGCGGGCAATGGTTTTGCTGGTTACCGGCGCACGGGCGCTGCTCTTACCCTGCACGTTTACCGTTTCCAATTCGCTGTTATCGGCAAACGCCGGCAGCGCCAAAGTTAAAGCCAGCGGCAGCAGCGCCAGCCTGAAAATACGAATATGCTGTTTTTCCATCAAATTTCTTCCTTCGTTGGGTTCGGGCGGCGCAAGCTGCCGCGCAGCCGGCGCGATAATGCCGATTTCTGCCCATAAGTGCAAGGATTGGTAAAGCGGCCTTTACAAGCGTGCCAATGTTTTCAGGCTGCCTGCAGGGACAAGGCAGCCTGAAAAACACGCGGCGGGCGGAGCGGCGTTTAAAAAGCGTATTTCACACCGCCGTAGAAATAGGTGCCGACGTCGCTGCCGAGTTTTTTGTCGACTTTGCGGTTGAACACATTGTCGATGCCGCCGTAGAGGCGGATTTGTTTTTGCGCGCCCAGAAGGTAGGCGGCGTTGAGGTTGGTCAGGGTGTAGGACTTGGTGCGGTAAAACGCCTGCCCTTCCTGATACTGCTGGCGGCCGACGTGTTTGAGCTGCACGCCCGCGCTCAGGCGTTCGGCCTGCCAGTTGAGGCCGGCGGCAATCAGGCGGCGCGGGCTGAAATCGAGTTCGCGGCCGGTGGCTTGGTTGCGGGTGCGCAGCTCCGTCCAGTCGAAGCTGGCGCTAAGCTGCGGCGTGATGCGGTAGTTCAGGTTCGCTTCGATGCCGTGGCTGCGCGCCTTGCTGACGTTTTCAAAGGTGTAGTAGCTCAAACCGGCGGTGGCGGGGTTGGCGGAGGGGCGGCTGACTTGGGTGATGCGGTCTTTCATCCGGTTGTGGAACAGGTTGACGCCGTAGGACAGCCGGCCGGCCTTGCCCGACGCGCCCAGTTCGTAGCTGACCGACGATTCGGGCTTGAGCTCGTAGGCGGTTTTGCCGAATCGGCCGTCGATGGTGTCGGCACCCAGCTGCATGCCGGCAGGGGTTTGCTTGTGGACGAACAGTTCGCGCACGTCGGGCACGCGGTAACCCTGGGCGATGTTGGCGCGCAGGCTGAAGGCGTCGCCGAATTTTTTCACCGCGCCGACGCGGAAGGTGGCTTTGTTGTGGCTCTTAGCATCGCGCGCTTGGTTGTTGGCGTCGGTGTAGGCGTCTTTTTTGTAGCGGTCGTAGCGGCCGCCGACGGTAAACGCCCAACTGTCGCCGAGGGTGAAATCGTCCTGCAGGTAAACGGCGGCGGTGGCTGCTTTGCGGGTGTTGAACTCGTTGCCCGGCGCCAGCACGGTGGCTTCGCGGATTTCGCGGCGGTATTCGAGACCGCCGGTGAGCAGGTGGGCGGGGGCGATCTGCCAGTTGCTGCTTAATTCGTAGCCGGTAAAGGATTGCTCGAGTGTGCGCAGGCTGGCGCAGCGGCCAAGCCGGGCGTAAAGCATGCAAACCAACAGGTTTTGGCAGCCGAAGCCT
>NZ_JAKOOW010000060.1 GCF_022288825.1 Kingella pumchi
TGAAACGGTGCGGGCATTGGTGCCGGTAAACGAAACCACCACCTGCTTGCCGTCTGCCGAACGGTACACTCCGGCAGAAAACCCCAAAGCATCGTCATCGCGCCAATGCACTTCTTCAAAGCCGGCCGGCAGGGTCATTTTGTTGACTAGCCTTTTTTTGTCATACACACGGGCGGCCAGTTGGGCGTAGGTTTTTACATCGATTGCCATGATTCTCTCCTAAGTTATAAACAAAATTACCAATACTTTGCGTCTAAATTAATCGCTCTATATCGTTCCGGAACATTAGCGTTAAACTCTTTAGGATGTTTTTCGTCTAATGGTTTGTCATATAGGAAAATCTCTTTTGGCATTTTCCCAACTTTAAGAATGTACTCTAGATTTGCTTCCCTACCATCCAGCGATTTATCAAACTCCACCTGCTGCCATCTTCCGTCGATTGCTTTGAATTGGGCGTATTTCAAATCGCTGACCCAGTTAACCGGGGAGCCTGCCGTTACC
>NZ_JAKOOW010000061.1 GCF_022288825.1 Kingella pumchi
GCCGTAGACAAACCCTTCCTGCTGCCGATCGAAGACGTATTCTCCATCTCCGGCCGCGGTACCGTAGTAACCGGCCGCGTAGAGCGCGGTATCATCCACGTTGGCGATGAAATCGAAATCGTCGGTTTGAAAGAAACCCAAAAAACCACCTGTACCGGTGTTGAAATGTTCCGCAAACTGCTGGACGAAGGCCAGGCAGGCGACAACGTCGGCGTACTGCTGCGCGGTACCAAACGCGAAGAAGTCGAGCGCGGTCAAGTATTGGCCAAACCCGGCAGCATCACCCCCCACACCAAATTCAAAGCCGAAGTATACGTACTGAGCAAAGAAGAAGGCGGTCGCCATACCCCGTTCTTCGCCAACTACCGTCCCCAGTTCTACTTCCGTACCACCGACGTAACCGGTGCCGTTACTTTGGAAGAAGGCGTGGAAATGGTAATGCCCGGTGAAAACGTAACCATTACCGTAGAACTGATCGCCCCGATTGCCATGGAAGAAGGTCTGCGTTTCGCCATCCGCGAAGG
>NZ_JAKOOW010000062.1 GCF_022288825.1 Kingella pumchi
ACGGTCGATTCCATTGTATTTGCGCAGTACGCGTTTTGCCTGATTCCAAAAGTTTTCAATGCCGTTGATATGGTTTTGTCTGTCGGCAAACAGCTTGCTGTGATTAATGCGGTGGTGGGTAAATCCGCTTACATCCAACACATCATAGCTGCTCAAACAATCCGTATAGACAATGCTGTCTGGCATAATTTTCTTTGTGATAACAGGAAATAACGTCTCTCTTTTAGCATTCTCAACTACCACGGTATAAACCTTGCCGCCGCGTTTGAGAATGCCAAAGACTGCCACCTTTCCCGCCGCACCGCGCCCGCGTTTGCCTTAGCGGTGTCCGCCAAAATAGCTCTCGTCCAACTCAACTGAGCCGTCAAAAACCGTATCGACTTCCAGTGAAAGATGATGGCTGATGACTTCGCGAATCTTGCGGTAAAACAGCACTGCCGAATTGGGGTGGATGCCCAATAAATCGGCGGCTGAACGGGCGGTAACTTCGAGTACAAAAAACTGAAGCAGTTTCTTTTGAATACTCTTTTTTAGTTTACAATGGGTTATCTTCATTTTTGCAGTCTAACATGACTGCTTATCTAGTACAGCCCCA
>NZ_JAKOOW010000063.1 GCF_022288825.1 Kingella pumchi
CGCTTGTGCCGGATTCTTTCTTTTGCGGCACTAGTCCGGCAAAGGCGGCAAACTGCTTTGCGCCTTTAAATTTTAGGGCGGTTAGGTAGTAGGCGAGTTTGGCGGATGTGATGCCGCCGATGCCGGGGATGCTTTGCAGTTTTTCAGTAGTGGCTTTGGTGCCGCTGTCGCCGCCGGCGGCGTCGTTTATTTCCTGCTCTACTGCGTCGATATGCCGTTGAAGCTGGGCAATCTGCTCTTTATGGATGCTTTGGACAAATTTGTCTTTGGCGGCCTTTAGGCGGTTTTGCTGGGCTGTCATCTGCTGTTTGAGTTGGCCGTGCAGTGCCATGAGACGCTTTAGGCGGTATTGGTCTGCGCTGGGTGTGTGCCGTTGCTCTAGCTCGGAATCTAGGGCGGTGAAGCAGTATTCGGCAATGATTTTTGCGTCCTGTTTGTCTGTTTTGGTGCGGCTGAAGCGCTTTTTGGCGTAGCTTTTGATTTTAAGCGGATTGACGACGTAAACGGCGTAGTCGGTGCTTAAGGCATCTGCGGCGGCTTCGTAATAGTTGCCGGTGGCTTCCATGCAGATGTGCAGTTCGCTTTGTCCAAATTCGGCCAGCCATTGTTTCAGGGATTGGATGCCGTCGGCGTCGTTGGTGAAAACGGCGCT
>NZ_JAKOOW010000064.1 GCF_022288825.1 Kingella pumchi
GGTGTTGTTGCCTGTGGCATCAGCATAGCTCAATGGAGTGTCAAATTTCACTTCGGTTACGCCATTGGTGCTGGTTACATTGGCTACTGTACCTTGTCCATTAACAAAGTTGATGGTGTCGCCGTGAGTAACAAAGTCTTTGGCTACGCCATTGCCTTGTACGTTAAAGCCTGCGTTCAGCACATCGTTTACAGTAGCGGCATTATTGCCTTTGCCTGCGAAATCGCTACGGCTGTTATTGGCTGGGTTAGCTGTTGCAGTTGCAGCATCAGCCAAATTGCCTTTCACGTTTGCCAAGGTGGTTGGGGTTGAGGTGGTGTTGTCGCCTGCGTTCATAGAAGCGATGACATCACCCGCAGCTACTTGTGTGCCCGCACCATTAGGTTGGTCGTAGAAGTTGCCATCTGTATGTTTATACACTTTGCTGCCATCGGCTTTGGTGTACACCACTGGGGTTTGCGCGTTTTGGGTAATTTGCTGTGCATTCAAAGCGTAAGTAAACGTGCTGCCGCTTTGCTCTACGGTCAAACCATCGCCTGCTTTCAGGGTCAGGGTGTCGCCTGCTTTAATCAGCTCTTGCGTTGGTGCTGCGCCTGTGGTGTTACCACCCGCAGTAGCTTTAAAGCCGCTGCTGTTGATGGCATTGGCAATATC
>NZ_JAKOOW010000065.1 GCF_022288825.1 Kingella pumchi
AAGATGTTCAAGACGTATTAGATAGGGAAGTTTTGGATAGGGATCTGTTTTTGATTATTAGGTTGGATGGAACTTTATTGATGGTTTATTTGAGAGAGTCTGGAAGATGGATGTGTTTTGTTTAAAAGCATCCGCCGACAGGCGGACAGCCGCGCAAGCGGCGGCCGGCAGGCGGCGGATGCAGCCCCCCCCTAGGCTAATAGGGGGGGAGCAAGAAAAAAAGCCCCTAAGTACCAAAACGGGGGAGCAGTTTAGGTTTATCCGAATGACTTTTTAATCAAGATTTAAAACATCTATGAATGTGGATTTTAAAAAATACTGGCTGTTTAGTCATTGTCTCGTCAATTTCATGCGAGACGTATGCGGCTGGGATGACAAGCGCATTATTCGCGAACTCATGGGCGAATCAGAGCTAGGCGAGGCAAGAAAAGCCCAAGCGGCGGAGCAGTAAATTAAGCAATCAAAACCAAATCCGATTTAACTAAAACTATGAATAACGTCGATTTTCAAAAATACAAGCGGTTCAGCCATGCCCTAACTGTTCGCGGCAAGCTGATTGAAATACCGCTGCGCAAAGGCGAAAAAGACGCCGCATTCATAGACGGCATAACCTTCACCATCAACAAAAAAGACATTGAACACCTGTGCAAGACCTTTTGCACCGACGACGCCCAA
>NZ_JAKOOW010000066.1 GCF_022288825.1 Kingella pumchi
AGGCTTCGGCTGCCAAAACCTGTTGGTTTGCATGCTTTACGCCCGGCTTGGCCGCTGCGCCAGCCTGCGTACACCCGGGCAATCCTTTAACGCCCACAGCAGCCACCATTACCACCTGAATATGCGCAGCATCCGCCGCTCCACATTGTCAGAAGCGCCGGCCAAACGCGACCCCCGCCCGTTTGCCGACATGCTTATTGAACTGAGTGCCCTATGCGGCAGAACCCTGCGCAAACAGGCTGGCGATTTACTCTACCTGCTCGACTCCACCCCGATTGTGCTCAAAGGACGCGGCTTTGACCAATGGACAACCCACAACGGCCGCATCACCGGTTTAAAACTCCATATCCTAATGAACCATGCCGACCAATGTCCCGTTGCCCACAGCATCACCGACGCCCGGGTTAACGATGTGGACGAGCGCCACATCATGCAGCCTGAAAAAGGCGCCACCTATGTTTTTGACAAAGGCTATTGCGACTACAACTGGTGGGCCAAACTGGATGAAGCGGGCGCCTATTTCGTCACCCGGCTCAAAACCAATGCCGCCGTTGAAACCATCCAACGCTTTTTAGGCCGCAGCGCCAACGCGGTGAAACTGCAAATCCTGTGCGCGATGATTGCGTATCTGCTGCTGAAGCTGTACCGGCAAAGCGGCCGGATGGGCGAGAGCCTGCACCTGCTGTGCGCACGGATTGCGGGCAGCCTGTTTGAGCGGCCGCAAACGCCGTATGCCCACTACGCGCGCCGAAGGCGGGAAAGGCTTGAACCGGCGCGGATGCAGGGGGTGTTGTTTTGAAGTCAAGTACTTGGCATGCTGATTTGTATGGGTTATTTATTCCGGACAGTAGTGCGCCTG
>NZ_JAKOOW010000067.1 GCF_022288825.1 Kingella pumchi
ATCCGACCTTGTATATCGGAACACCCGTATCATAGCAACAAACCGCCCGCCGCCGCCCGCATCCGACCAAGGCAAACAACCGTTGCGTAGCTCAGGGAGCGGTCGGGCAACCCATCGACACAACCGGACAGTTGCCAGACAACACAACCGAATGCAAGGCAGGTTTATGATGAGTACCCAACACAATTACGCAGGCATCGACATCGCCAAACGAAACTTCGTTATTGCCGTTTCGTCTTTGTCTAAAACCAAAACCGAAACCAAGAACCCCAAAGGGATCGCCCATACCGTCGAATACCTTAAAAAACACAAGGTCGCCCTCGTCGTCATGGAAAGCACCGGCGGTCTCGAAGTCCCCGCCGCCAAAGCCATCCACCGTGCAGGCATAGCTGTGATTATCGCCAACCCTCGTCAGACGCATCAGTTTGCCCAATCACAGTCGCTGACCAAAACCGATGCCAAAGATGCCAAAATGCTCGCCTTCTTCGCACAGATGACGGCACAGAAAGAAGGTTGGCAAACCATGCTCTACCAGCCGCCCACCGAAGCGGAAGAAGTGTTGGAAGCATTGGTTAACCGCCGCAACCAACTGGTGGATATGCGGACTGCCGAGAAAAACCGTCTGCATCAGGTTCACGAAACGCAAGTCGAAAGCGTCAAACAACTGATTGCCCATTTTGACCGGCTGATTGACGAATTGGACAAACAAATCGACGACCACACCCACACGCATTTTGACGGCAAAACCAAAGTGGCGGAACAAATCAAAGGCATCGGTTCGATAACGACGGCTACGCTGATGGCGATGTTGCCCGAATTGGGACGGCTGTCGCACAAACGGATAGCGAGTTTGGTCGGTATTGCCCCACACCCGAGGGAGAGCGGGGAAACCAAATTCAAAAGCCGCTGCTTCGGCGGAAGGTCTGCGGTGCGTAAGGCGCTGTATATGGCTACCATGGTAGCGACACGTTTTGAACCGCTTATTCGGGATTTCTATCAGCGCCTGCTGTCCAAGGGTAAGCCGT
>NZ_JAKOOW010000068.1 GCF_022288825.1 Kingella pumchi
CGCACCTTCCGAGCAGCTTAAAGTGCTGCGCCGGTGGTGTGGAATTTAGGGCTTATCTAGTACAGCCCCTTTTAAATTTATCCTAGCTTGTCGGGCATCAATGCCCGGCCTACCCTTTCAGACAGCCTCCTCCACCGCCCCCAATTCCAACAAGACCTGAAACCCGTCATTGATATACCGCTGGTCGGGCGCTTCTAAAAACGGAAATGCCGCCACGTCGCCCAGGTTCAGGGCGGCCATGCGCAGGATGACGGCGGCGAGGTTGCTGCGGATGATTTCGGGGTCGGTGAACGGGTTGCGCTGCTTGAAATCGTCTTCGGCGTACAGGCGGATGCACACGCCTGCCGACACGCGCCCGCAACGCCCCGAGCGTTGCTGCGCGGCGGCTTGGGAGATTTTTTCCACATGCAGCTGCTCCACTTTGGCGCGGGCGGAATAGCGTTTGACGCGCGCCAAACCCGTATCGATTACATATTTGATACGCGGCACGGTGAGCGAGGTTTCGGCGACGTTGGTCGCCAATACGATGCGGCGTTTGCTGCCGCTGGGATGGAAGATTTTGTGCTGCTCTTGCGCGGAAAGGCGGGCGAACAGCGGCAGGATTTCGTCGTGGCGGCGCAGTGGCGATTTGCGTAGGGCTTCGGCGGCTTCGCGGATTTCGCGCTCGCCGGGCAGAAAGACGAGAATGTCGCCTTCGCCCAGCCGCGCGAGTTCGTCCGCCGCGTCTGTGATGGCTTCGGGAATATCCATTTCCGCTTCGTCTTCGTCGCGCTCGTTAATCGGGCGGTAGCGGATTTCCACGGGATAGGTGCGCCCGCTCACTTCCAGCACGGGCGCGTTGTTGAAATGTTTGGAAAACCGCTCGGCGTCAATGGTGGCGGAGGTGATGATGACCTTTAAATCGGGGCGGCGCGGCAAAAGCTGCTTCAAATAGCCCAGCAGGAAATCGATGTTCAGGCTGCGTTCGTGCGCTTCGTCGATAATCAGGGTGTCGTAGGTAGTGAGATAGCGGTCGGTTTGGGTTTCGGCGAGCAGGATGCCGTCGGTCATCAGCTTGATGTTGGCATCGCGCGAGGTGTTGTCGTTAAACCGTACTTTGTAGCCCACCGCCTGCCCAATCGGCTGCCCGAGCTCTTCGGCAATGCGCTCGGCAACGGAACGCGCGGCAAGGCGGCGCGGCTGGGTGTGCCCGATTAAGCCCGCCGCGCCGCGCCCGAGTTCTAGGCAGATTTTGGGCAACTGAGTGGTTTTGCCCGAACCCGTTTCGCCGCAGATGATGGTTACTTGATGGTTTTGAATCGCGGTTTTGATGTCGTCCAAACGCTCATGCACGGGCAAGGTGTTATCAAACTCGGGCTTGGGCAGCGCGGCTTGGCGTTTTAAGAAAATATCGTGGGATTTTTGATATTTTTGTTGTACCGCCGCCAAGCCGCCGAATTTTTCAGGCTGCCTGAATGCGCGTTTGAGAAAATGGCGGTCTTTGCAAAGGGTTTGGTCTAAATCGGGCTGGGACATAGTTTGACGTGTGAAAATTTGAGTAAAAACAAGGGGCGGGATTATAGCAGAGGCAGCCTGAAAGCCGGTTTCAGCCTACCTTTACAGCGGGGCGGTTGTTGGATTTCCAAGCTGCCTTTCC
>NZ_JAKOOW010000069.1 GCF_022288825.1 Kingella pumchi
TTTATCTTCGTGGGTATTTGTCCTCCTGTACCCTAGCCACAGAAGACGGCAGCCTTTACAGATGCTCGGAAAAGCACGTTACGCTCATCCCCCATCCCGACACCGTGCGGCTGGACTGGCTGGCAGACCCCGCAAACGAAATCAGCAACGTTTTATTACCTACCGAGTGCGTAGAGCAGCATTTGGACAGCCTGCGTGATGCAATTGATGCAGCCATGCAGTTGGATAAAGAAAACACCGGGACACAGGAAAAGGATGCCTGAAATGCGCTACGGCAGCCTGTGCAGCGGTATCGAAGCCGCATCGCTCGCCTGGGAGCCGCTCGGATGGACACCCGCATGGTTCGCCGAAATCGAGCCATTTCCATGCGCCGTGCTGGCACACCGCTGGTCGCACGTCCCCAACCACGGCGACATGACAAAGCTCGTCGGTCGCATTCTCACCGGCGAAATCGAAGCCCCCGATATTCTGGTTGGCGGCACCCCGTGCCAAGCCTTCAGCGTCGCCGGACTGCGCGGCAGCCTGAAAGACGAACGCGGCAACCTGACCCTTGTGATGATTAGGATACTCGATGCAATTGACTTTATTCGCGCCCGCGCCGGAAAGCCGCCCTGCATCCTTGTGTGGGAAAACGTCCCCGGCGTACTCAACACCCGAGACAACGCCTTCGGTTGCCTTTTGGGCGGACTGGCCGGCGAAGACACGGCACTCGAACCGGCAGGGAAAAAATGGACGAACGCTGGTTGTGTGTTTGGACCCACGCGCCGCATCGCCTGGCGCATCCTTGACGCACAACATTTCGGAGTGCCCCAACGCCGCCGCCGCGTCTTCCTTGTCGCAGGTGCTGGAAACGTCGACCCCGCCGCAATACTTTTTGAGCGGCAGGGCAAAGCAGGGCATCCTGCGGCGGGCGCAGATGCGGGGCAAAACCCTGCCGCCTACGTTGAAAGCAGCTTTGGAACATTCGCCGAACGAAACGCCGCCGGAACAGTCAAAGCCTCCGGTGGCGGCATAGGTGGCGGCAGCGAAACCCTGATTGTCGCCCACTGCATCGCCGGCAACACCATCGAACGGCAGCCTGAAAACGGCGGCAACGGCCTAGGCGTATCGCCAACCGCCTACACTCTGACCGCATCCGACCGCCACGCCGTACAGCACGACCTGACCGCCCGCCGGCTGACCCCGCTCGAATGCGAACGCCTGCAAGGCTTCCCCGACAACCACACGCTAATCCCGTGGCGCGGCAAACCTGCCGCCGACTGTCCGGACAGCCTGCGTTACAAAGCCATTGGGAACAGTATGGCCGTCCCCGTGATGAGATTTATCGGCAAGAGAATCCAGCACGAAATAACCGATTCAACCAATCCATAAAGGAAACAGAAATGACAGCACACAAACACGCAGCCCTGATGCTGCAATACGCGAAAGATGCAATGGAGACGGATAGACCGTGGGAGCGGTGGGAGTGGTTTGATGATAAGTCGTGGTATCCGTGTTCGAATCCCCCCGTCTGGGAAGTTAATATGAAGTACCGCCGCAAGCAACAAATAATCCGTGTCGGACGGCATGAGTTTCCGAAGCCGGTTGAACAGCCGTTAGGATACGTAGACGCGTATTATTATGTAACCTTTAGTATGGAAACGGCAGAATTTACACCTTTCTCCGATACATGGTGTAACAGTAGGGATGATAACGATAGATTGGCTGGTAATTTATGCCATTTGTCCTACGACGCCGCCCAAGCCCATGCCGACGCGTTGAATGCAATCTGCCGTGGAGATGTGGAATGATACCAGAAGCCCTCCGCCTGCTCGCCTTGAGCTACAGGGCGACAGACGGAATCCGGAATAACCTAATCCGCAAAGCGGCAAACAATAGATTTAGGAGATTGAAATGAATACGGAGTATTTAGACCCGCAACAATGCGCGGATATGCTCGCCGTGAAAAAGCGGACGTTTTTAGAACGCTACGCCCCACGCCCCGATTTCCCCGCCAGAATTGCCGTATCCAAGAAGCGTTTTTGGTGGAAGAGAGAGGAAGTGATAATGTGGCTAAACCGCCAAAAAGAAAAACGCCCGATGATGTGATTTGCACCACAGTTGCACCAAGCGTTATCTAAATATTTGATAAATATAAATTGTTTGGTGCGGACGGAG
>NZ_JAKOOW010000007.1:0-17162 GCF_022288825.1 Kingella pumchi
TCAATTTATTAAAGATTTACCTATCCCCCTTCCCCCCCTATCCGAACAACAAGCCATTGTGGAAAAACTAAACCGCCTGCTCGCCGAAATCGACGCGCTGGAAAACGCCTAAACCCAACGCCCCAAAACAGGAGAAGCCCATGAGCCAATCCCCGCAGCCCACCGAAGAAGATGTCAAACTGCGCCGCATCACCCCCGCGATTGAAGCGGCGGGCTGGGCGAAACATCAGATTTTTATGGAATATCTGTTCACCGCCGGCAAAGTGTCGGTGCACGGCAAAACCGCCCGTCGCGGCAGGCAGAAAAAGGCGGACTATATCCTCACCGCCCCCAACGGCCGCACGCCGCTGGCGATTGTGGAAGCCAAACGCGGCGACAAACTCTTGGGCGACGGCATGGAGCAGGCTTTGGAATACGCCGAAATTTTGGACATTCCCTTTGTCTATACGTCCAACGGCAGGGGCTTTTTGGAACACGACCGCCTGACGGGCAAAATCCGCGAGCTGGCTTTAAACGAATTTCCGCGCTATGACGAGCTGTGGGCAAGGTTTTCGGGCACAAACGCTCTTTCAGACGGCCAGCAGGCCGCGCTGTTGTCCGACTACCATTTTGACGGCAACAAGCCCATTGCCCCGCGCTATTACCAGCGCATCGCCATCGACCGCACAATAAAAGCGATAAGCGGCGGGCAAAACCGCGTGCTTTTGGTGATGGCAACGGGCACGGGCAAGACTTACACGGCGTTTCAAATCATCTGGCGGCTGATGAAAAGCGGGCTGAAAAAACGCGTGCTGTATCTCGCCGACCGCAATATTTTGATCGATCAAACCATTCAAAACGATTTTCGCCCCTTTGAAAAAGTCATCACCAAAGTGGAAAACAAAACGCTCGACAGCTCGTATGAAATCTATATGAGCCTGTATCAGCAGCTGGCGGGCGAAGAAGGATGCGAGCCGTTTCGCCAGTTTAAACCCGAGTTTTTTGATTTGATTGTGGTGGACGAATGCCATCGCGGCAGCGCGCGCGAAGAATCGCTGTGGCGGCGGGTGTTGGATTATTTCAGCTCTGCCACCCATTTGGGCTTGACCGCTACGCCCAAAGAAAGCACGGAAGTGAGCAATATCGGCTATTTCGGCGAGCCGGTGTACACCTATTCTTTAAAACAGGGCATCGAAGACGGTTTTCTTGCGCCGTATAAGGTTATCCGCGTGGGGCTGGACAAGGACTTGCTCGGCTGGCGGCCGCCCAAGGGCAAAACCGATACCGACGGCGATTTGATTGAAGACAAGGTTTTTGCACGCGAGGAGTTTGAAAAACATCTGATTATCGACGAGCGCACGACAGCCGTCGCCCGCCGCGTAACCCAATGGCTGAACGACAACGACCCCTTTGCCAAAACCATCGTCTTTTGCGTGGACATCGACCACGCCGAGCGCATGCGCCAAGCCCTAATCAAGGAAAACAGCGAACGGGTGGCAGCAAACCACAGATACATTATGCGTATTACGGGCGACAACGCCGAAGGCAAAGCCCAGCTGGATAATTTTATCGACCCCAACGAAAAATACCCCGCCATCGTTACCACATCCAAGCTGATGACCACGGGCGTGGACTGCAAAACCTGCAAGCTGATTGTGCTCGATAACGAAATCAAATCGATGACCGAGTTCAAGCAAATCATCGGCCGCGGCACACGCATCAACGACGCTTACGGCAAGCAGTTTTTCACCATTATGGATTTTCGCAATGTAACCAACCTGTTTGCCGACCCCGATTTTGACGGCGAACCCGTGTCCATCATCGACGACAACGGAACGGACAACGGCGAAGGGCAGCCTGAAAACCCCGATACGCCGTCTGATACGGATAATTCAGACGGCAGCGGGCTGCCTGAAAACGGCGGCGGCTTTGTCCCGCCCGTTGACGGCAAAGTGAAGAAAAAAATCCGCGTGCGCGGCGTAGAAATCCGCGTGTTAAGCGAACAGGTGCAAATCTTGGACGAAAACGGCGATTTGATTACCGAAAGCCTGACCGATTACAGCAAGCGCAATATCCTGAACCAATACGCCACGCTCGATACCTTTTTGCAGGCGTGGAACGGCGCCGACAAAAAACAGGCGGTGCTCGACGCGCTGGAAGAACAGGGCCTGCCGCTGGAAGTGCTGCAGGAAGCCCACGGCAACGCCGCCGATTTGGACCCGTTCGACCTGATTTTGCACCTTGCCTACAACCGCCCCGCCATGACCCGTAGCGAACGCGCCCGCCGTTTGCAAAAAGACGGCTTTTTGCAGGCATACAGCGCAGAGTGCCGCCAAGTGCTCAGCGCGCTGCTCGACAAATACATGAACGAAGGCATTTCGCTGGAAGAAACATCGGTGCTCAACATCGCCCCCTTCAGCGACATCGGCACACCGAAAAAAATCATCCGGCTTTTTGGCGGCATGGGGCAGTATCAAAATGCGGTAAACGAGTTGCAGCGCAATCTGTATGATGTGCCGCCGGAGCTGCTTTATCAGAGCGGGCAGGGCGGGAATTCCGCAGCACGGCAGATTTGAGTCGGGCTTGGAACTTGTGGTGAAGGCAGCCTGAAAACCAATAATCCCGTTTTCAGGCTGCCTGTCGCCAATCTTTTACCCGCGCAGGCGTTTTGCCGCCTGCCACAGGCGGGGCAAGCTACCGCATGCCGCAGCGTCCGCCATGTGTTCAAACAACACAAGGCAGCCTGAAACCAATAATTCGGTTTTCAGGCTGCCCAGTCCACCCGCAACAGAAAGCCCAGCCATGTTACCCAGCCGCCTCAGCCTCCTGCTCGCCGCCAGCCTGCTTCTCCCCACAGCCCTTGCCGCCCCGCGCCCCCAGTCTTACACCACCAAAGTATCACGCTGCTTCAATCAAGATACGTGCCAAGAAATAGAGCTGGAACGCCTGAATACCAACAACCCCAAGCTCAACCGCTGGGCAGACAATTTCCTGAAAAACGTTTGGGAAATCCCCGCGCTGGACTGCCGCAGTCTCCGTGCATGGCTACGCAAAAACGCCGATAAAGACGACCCCGAATGCGTGCAATATCTCAACGGCAGCACCACGCTGTATGGCGAAACCACGCACTACGCCGTTATTCGCCATGCCAGCAGCTACTTTACCTGCAACACCATGCACGACTACGGGCGGCTGGATTACCACGTGATCCACCGCAGCACAGGCAAACCGCTTTGGCTGCGCGATATTGTTATCAAAGGGCGGTTGGCGCGGCTGTACCGTCTGCAAAAACAAGCGTGGATACGCACCATGAAAACCGGCAGCTACGACGGCTACCCGATGACAGACGAACAAATCCGCGAACACCTGCATTACAGCCCGTTCCGCCCCAGCAACAACTGGCATTTCAACCGCGACAGCCTAATCTTCCAATTCCAAGCCTACCAACTGGGCGGCTACGATACCGGCAAACCCTTCGTCCGCATCGGGCTTGCCGAACTGCGCGGGATTATCAAACCCGAAATCCTGCGTGAAGCCCAAAGCTATCGCGGACAGCGCGCGCCTGATCAATCCAAGCCGTAAACGTATTTTCAGGCTGCCTTTGGGTTTTGCTTTCAGGCTGCTTCTATATCATCCCCATTCCCATCACAATGCCAAACAAGGAACCGTTATGAAGCGCAGCGCATGGTTTCACGTTTTCTTTACCCGCGGGCTGGCAGTGTGCCGGCCGGCAGTTTTATCGGCTTTATCGTGCTGTCCCTGCTTGGCGTGCCGCTGTGGGTATCGGCAGGTTTTCTGCTGCTGCTGTCAGGCTTGCTGATTAGCGTGGCGTATCCTGTGGGCATGGACATACGCCGCAGGGGCAGATACGCCGCAGGGGCAGGAATTGGTGGACAAAACGGGCTATGTGTCGTGTTACGAGTGAACGGTAAAGGCAGTCTGAAAATGACTGCCGCCACAACGCCAAGCCAAAGCAAAAGCCAAAGCAGCCTGAAAACCGGATTTGCGGTTTTCAGGCTGCTTTTTTGTGTTTTCAGGCTGCTTGGGCTGCGGTACCCTTGATTTAGGCGCCTGTCCAACTGCCGAACAGTTTGCCGATGCGGCGGCCGATATAGAGCAGGCGGTAGGCCATCAGGTGGGCGCTTTCTTCGGCGAAGAATTTCCATTGGGTGCGGCTGTCGCTGTCCTTGTAGCGGCTGGTGGGCGTGGGCGAGGGGTAGGCGCGGATGCCGAGGTCTTCGGCCATCGCCATCGCGCGCGCCATGTGGTAGGGGTCGCTGACGATAATTACGGTTTTCAGACCGTTTTTGCGCATCAGCCAGCGGGCGTTGGCCAGGTTTTGATAGGTGTCTTTGGAGGTGGTTTCAAACAGAATGTCCTGTGGCGGCACGCCTTGGCGCAGGGCGAAACGGCGGGCGACGGCGCCTTCGGTGCTGTAGCCGCTTTTGGGCGTGCCGCCGGTGAAAATCAGTTTTTCCACGCGTTCGTTTTGGTACAGGGTGAGCGCGTGGTTGATGCGCTCGCGGAACACCGGCGAGGGTTTTTCGCCCCAGGCGGCGGCACCGAGCACGATGGCGGCATCGGCGTGTTCGGGCGTGGTTTGCGGCGTTTGCGCGTAATGATAGACCTGCCAGCAGCACCAGCCCTGCATCGCCAGCACCAGCACCACGCTCAGCCAGAAGCCGCGCCGCAGGTAGCGGCGCAGTCCGGAGCGTGGGGCGGCGGTCTTCATGTTTCAGCTCCCGAGCAGCGCCTGGATGTTTTCCAGCGGACGGCCGATGGCGGCGCGGTCGGCCAACTCGAGTATCGGCCGCTCCAGCAGCTTGGGATGGGCGGCCAGTGCGGCATACAACTGGTCGTCGTTGACGGTGTCGAGTTTGAGCTCGCCGAACAATTCGTCGTTCACCCGCATCATGCCGCGCGGCGAAGACAGACCGAGCTTGGCGGCCAGCGCGCGCAGGCCGGCTTCGTCCAAGGGTTGGTTTTGGTAGTCGCGCACTTCGAGGCCGTCGCGCCCTTGCAGCCATTCGAGGGCGGCGCGGGATTTGCTGCAGCGGGGGTTATGGTAAAGAATCATGGTTTTCCTTTGGGTGAACGTTTCAGGCTGCCTGCTTTATCCGTTTTGCGCCAGCAGCCAGGCGGCCAGCGCGGCATCGGCGGGGCGGGTCAACTTCAGGTTGCGGCTGTCACCTTCGACCAGCAGCGGGCGCCGGCCGAGCATTTCGACGGCCGAGGCTTCGTCGGTTACTTGCGACAAATCGGCCGCGGCCAGCGCCCGCCGCAGCAGGGCAGCCTGAAAAAGCTGCGGCGTCTGCGCCTGCCACAATCCGTCGCGGCAGACGGTGGCGGCAACTGCGCCGCCATTGTCGGCGCGTTTGAGCGTATCGGCCACCGGCACCGCCAAAATCGCGCCGTCGGGATGGCCGGCGGCATCGAGCAGGCGGTTGAGCGCGCTTTGCGGCAGACAGCAGCGGGCGGCATCGTGCACCAGCAGCACTTCGTTTTCGTCCAAACCGTCTGCCAGCAGGGCGTTCAGGCCGTTGGCCACCGTTTCGGCGCGGCTGGCACCGCCAACGCGGTACGCCACGGTCTGCGCGCCCGGCCGGATCAGGGCGTCGAAATCCCGATCCTGCGGCGACAGCACCACGGCGATGCGGCCGATGCGGGCATTGGCGGCCAGGGCATCCAGCGTATGCTGCAGCACCGGCTTGCCGGCCAGCAGCGCATACTGCTTGGGGCGCTCGCCGCCGAAGCGGCTGCCGTTGCCGGCGGCGGGAATCAGAACGGTGTATTTCATCGCGTTTTCGCTTTCAGGCTGCCTGAAAGCGGCAAATCAGACTTCGCCCGCCGCCTGCTCGGCCTGCACCGCCGCCAGCGCGGCCAGGCTGTCAGCCACGCCTTGGCTGATTTTCTCGATGCTGGCCGCTTCGGCTTCGTGATAGGCTTCTTCCAGCGCGAAAGCGAAGCCGGTGGCGTCGGTGCCGCCGTGGCTTTTGATCACCACGCCGCGCAGGCCGAGAAAAATCGCGCCGTTGTAGCGGCGGGGGTCGAAGCGATCGCGCACGCCGTTGAGCGCGGGTTTGGCCGCCAGGCCGCCGAGTTTGTTGAACAGGCTGCGGTTGAACTCTTCGCGGATGGAAGCGCCCATAAATTTGACCGAGCTTTCGATGGTTTTGAGCACGATGTTGCCGACAAAACCGTCGGCGGCAATCACGTCGGCCGCGCCGCTGAACAGGCTGTCGGCTTCAACGTTGCCGACGAAATTCAGGCTGCTTTGGCGCAGCAGGGCGAAGGTTTGTTTGACCACTTCTGTGCCCTTGATTTCTTCGGTACCGATATTGAGCAGGCCGACGCGCGGGTTGGCATTCAGGCCGAGTGCTTTGACCAGCTCGCTGCCCATCGCCGCGAATTGGACGATTTGCGCGGCGCTGCAGTCGATATTGGCGCCCAAATCCAGCGCCAGCGTAAGGTGGCCGTTTTCGCCGGGCAGGAATTTGGCGATGGCGGGGCGCTCGATACCGGGCAGGGTTTTGAGCACGAAACGGGCGGTGGCCATCAGCGCGCCGGTGTTGCCGGCGGATACCGCGGCCTGCGCTTCGCCGGCTTTCACCTGCTCGATGGCAACGCGCATCGACGAGTCTTTTTTGTTTTTCAGCGCCGACTGCGGCGCTTCGTCCATTTCCACCACCTGCGTGGCGTGGCGGACGGTGATTTTGTCCAGCGGCGCCTGTGCCGCGGCCAGCGCCGCATGCAGACGGCTCTCGTCGCCGACCATAATCAGGCGGGCTTCGGGGCGGCGCGCCAGAAAGCGCACCGCCGCAGGCACGGTAACGTCAAGGCCGACGTCGCCGCCCATCGCATCGACGGACAGGGTAATCATAGGGTGTGTCTTCCTTTTGATGTTTGGTTTTCGGCGCCTGCTTTCAGGCTGCCTGAGCATCGAAAGTAGGCAGTTTGAGCTGCCTGAATGCCTGGTAAAACAGACGGCGCAGGCAGCCTGAAAAGGGCAGGGCGGCGGTTTTCAGGCTGCTTGGCAAAGGTTTTGCACCAAATGCGGGGCATTGGCAAACCGGTGGGGATTCACGGCGCAACACCTGCTTTCAGGCTGCCTGAAAACGTCTGCCGCTACTGCTGCGCCTGCTCTTCGCGGGCGGTTTCGGCTTTGCGGTTGTGGGCGTCGATATCGTTGGCGTCCCACGGGTAGTTGATCCACCAGTCTTCCACTTCGATGCCGCTGTAATAGCTGATGCCCGCCGGCAGGGTGTCGCATTTGGGCTTGAGTTTGTTGTGCAGTACCGCCACGCCGATATGGCCCAAGTCTTCGCTTTGCAGCTCGCGCAGGCAGAAAGCCAGGGTGGTGCGGCTGTCGTCCACTTCGTCCACCACCAGCACGTTTTTGCCGCGCAAGGGTTCGGGCAACGGGTCGAGCCATTGGATTTTGCGTACCGTTTCGGCGGTTTCGCCGCTGCTTTCGCTCAGATAATAGGCGGTGGTAACGGCGTAAATCGGGATGTCGAGAAAGCAGCGCAGCATGCGCGCGGGAATAAAGCCGCCGCCGCCGATGGCGATCATCGCATCGTAGCGCTCGCCGGCTTCTTGGATGCGGGTGGCGATTTGTTTGACGGTTTTATGGATGTCGTCGTAGGTGTACCAAACTTTTTTTGTCATGATCGTGCCTTGCAAAGCCGCGGTTTTCGGTTTTCAGGCTGCCTTGGCGTGGCGCTTGCCGCTTTCAGGCAGCCTGAAAGGCGAAAGTGCGGCAGATACGGCAAAAAGCCGGCCGAGCGCAGGGCGCACAGTAACCGGCTTTCGCAGTCATACGGGTAATGCTTACAGCTTGTCTTTTACGACTTTGCGGCCGCGGTACATGCCGTTGGGGGAAATGTGGTGCGGGCGGTGCACTTCGCCGGTGGCGCTGTCAACAGACAGAGCCGGCGCGCTCAGCGCGTCGTGCGAGCGGTGCATACCGCGGCGGGAAGGGGATTTTTTGTTTTGTTGAACGGCCATGTTTGAACTCCTGACAAAGAAATAAAGTTAATCCGGTTTTTTCAGACCCGCCAGCGCGGCAAACGGATTGGGTTTGTCCGACTGCACTGAGGTTTCGCCGCTGCCGCAGTTTTCGTGTTTGGGCGAAAACGGCAGCGCCATCAGAATCTGGTCTTCCAGCAGGGAGTAAACGTCCAACTCCCTGCCGCAAACCATGCCTTCCAGCGTATCGTCGTCCTGCACGGCCTGATCCAGCGCTTCTTCGTCGGCAAACAAAACCACCTGCGCGGTTTCGTCCAGCTCGAAATCAAAGGGCTGCAGGCAGCGCTGGCAACAGAGTTTCAGGCTGCCCGCAAGGTGCAGGCGCAGGCGGATTCTGTCCCAATCGTCCCTGCCGGCGGCCAGCGAGTAAGAAACTTCGGCGGCCAAATCTGCAATGTCCGGCGAGTGCGATCGCGCGTCCAAATCCTGCAGGGAAACCTTGCCTTGCAGCGTTTGCCCTGAGGCGGCAAACGCTTCGGCATCAATCGAAATACGGTCTGACATAAAAACGGAGCATGATATAATTTCGCCGCTTCCAAGTCAATATTTTTACTGTATGGACACCCCTTTTCCGCCTTTGGTGCTGGCTTCGACTTCGCCTTTTCGCCGCGCCCAGCTCGAAACGCTCGGCCTGCCCTTTAGCGCCGCCGCGCCCGATTGCGACGAAACGCCCGCTGCCGGCGAAAGCGCCGCCCAAACCGCGCTGCGGCTGGCCGAAGGCAAAGCCCGCTCGCTTTCTGCCGCCTATCCCGCCCATCTGATTATCGGCGCCGACCAAGTGGCTTTTTGCAACGGCCGCCAGCTCGGCAAACCGCTCACGATTGAGCGCGCCCGCACCATGTTGGCCGAACTCTCCGGCCGGCGCATCGAGTTTTTCAGCGCCCTGTGCCTGCTCAACACCGTTTCAGGCTGCCTGCACCGCCACGTCGATACCACCATGGTGCAGATGCGCAGTCTGACTGCCGCGCAAATCGAGCGCTATCTCGAGCGTGAACCCGACGCGCTTTACTGCGCCGGTGCCGCCAAAAGCGAAGGTTTGGGCGCCCTGCTGATCGAACGCATCGACAGCAGCGATCCCAACGCCCTGATCGGCCTGCCGATATTCCGGCTGGCCGATTTTCTGCTGGCCGAAGGCGTGCCGCTGCTGTAGTTTTTTACCTTTTCCGTTTTTGCCAACCGCCTTTCAGGCAGCCTGAAAGCCGCGTTTCCCCGCCGCGGATATTGCCATGACCCGACCCGTTCTCTACCTGATTCCCACGCCGCTGGGCGCCGCCGACACCCCCTGCCTGCTGCCGCACGAGCAGACGCAGATTACCGGCCTGACCGATTTTGCCGTTGAAGCCGCCAAAACCGCGCGCGCCCATCTCAAACATCTGGGCGTGAGTACGCCGATACGCGATTTGAACCTGCGCGAAATCAACGAACACACCGCCGATGCCGAGCTGCCCGAGCTGCTGCGCCCGCTGCGCGAAGGCCGCAGCATGGGGCTGCTCAGCGAAGCTGGCTGCCCGGCGGTGGCCGATCCCGGCGCGACGCTGGTGGCGCTGGCGCACCGCGAAGGCTTTGAAGTGCGCCCGCTCATCGGCCCGTCCAGCATCCTGCTGGCGCTGATGGCATCCGGCGCCAACGGCCAGAGTTTCGCCTTCAAAGGCTATCTGCCCGCCGATGCCGAAGGCCGCAAAAGCAGCCTGAAAAAGCTGGAAGCGCGCTCGCGGCAGGAAAACGAAACCCAGCTGTTTATCGAAACACCCTACCGTAACAACGCCTTGCTCGCCGACGCGCTGGCTACGCTCTCTCCCGACACCCGCTTGTGCGCCGCCTGCGACCTGACCCTGCCCACGCAAACCGTTATCAGCCAAAACATCGCTCGCTGGCGCGCCATGAAAGCACTGCCCGATCTGAAAAAACGGCCGACGCTGTTTGTGTTGTCGGCGGCTTGAGTCCACTAGTCATAAGCACAAAAAAGCAGCCTGAAAGCCGAAATATGCTTTTCAGGCTGCCTTTTTGCCCTGCTGCCGGCAGATTGTCTTTTTCAAACGGCACGTTTGCCCAGCCGTGCGGCGAATCCATTTATAATGGCCGCAATGCTAACTGGGTGATAAATAGGAAAACCGATGATTGATCTGCAAAACATCGGCAAACAATACGGCGCCAACCGCGTATTGGACAATGTGTCGCTTTCCATCGGCTGCGGCGAATTTTTTGTGCTGGTCGGCCCCAGCGGCAGCGGCAAAAGCACGCTGTTGAAAATGCTCAACCGCCTGATTGAGCCCGACTGCGGGCGGATTTTGCTGCGCGGCGGGGACATTGCGGCGCAGGATTTGCGCACGCTGCGGCTTTCTACGGGCTATGTGTTGCAGCAGATTGCGCTGTTTCCCAACATGACGGTAGAGGAAAACATCGGCCTGATTCCCGAGATGAAGGGCTGGGGCAAAGAGGCGCGGCGGCAGCGTGCGCGGGAATTGCTCGAACAGGTGGGCTTGCCGTCTGAAAAATACCTGTGCCGCTATCCGCGCGAACTGTCGGGCGGCGAGCAGCAGCGTGTGGGGATTTTGCGCGCCATTGCCGCCGAGCCGCAGGTGTTGCTGATGGACGAGCCTTTTTCCGCGCTCGACCCGATTTCGCGGCGGCAGCTTCAGGATTTGATTAAAGAGCTGCACCAAAAGCTGGCGCTGACGGTGGTATTTGTTACCCACGACATGAAAGAAGCGCTGCATCTGGCCGACCGGATTTGTATTTTGAACCAGGGCAAAGTAGTGCGCACCGACACGCCCGAGGGGATTATGCACCAGCCTGAAAACGCGCTGGTAGCGGATTTGTTTGCGGGGGAGGGCGCTCATGGCTGATATCTGGCACACCTGGCTTGCCCGCAGCGGCGACTGGTACACCGCGCTGTGGCAGCATTTGCAGCTTTCACTCTCGGCGCTGCTGGCGGCGATGGCTATTGCGCTGCCGCTGGCAGTGGCCGTGCAGCGGCACAAACGGGCGGCCGAATGGGTCTTGCAGGCGGCAGGCGTGTTCCAAACCCTGCCCTCGCTGGCGGTATTGGGGCTGCTGATTCCGCTGATGGGCATCGGCACGCCGCCTGCCGTGGCGGCGCTGGTGGTGTACGCGCTGTTTCCGATTTTGCAAAACACGGTGACGGGCTTAAACCAAATCGACCCCAATCTGCGCGAAGCCGCCGCCGCATTCGGCATGACGCGCTGGGAGCGGCTGAAAAAATTCGAGCTGGCGCTGGCGCTGCCTGTGATTATGTCGGGCATCCGCACCGCCGCCGTGATGATTATCGGCACGGCCACGCTGGCCGCCCTGATCGGCGCGGGCGGGCTCGGCAGCTTTATCCTGCTGGGCATCGACCGCAACGACAGCAGCCTGATTCTCATCGGCGCCGTTTCTTCCGCCGCCCTTGCCCTCGCGTTCAACTATCTGCTCAAAAAGCTCGAAACCATCCGCCTGCGCCACAGCGTGTGGGTGCTGGCCGCGCTGATTGCCGCCCTTGCCGCCTCGTTTGCGCCGCAAAGGCAGCCTGAAAGCCCCAAAGCCACCCTGATTGTGGCGGGAAAACTCGGTTCCGAGCCTGAAATCCTGATCCAGATGTACAAAATCCTGATTGAAACGCACACCGACCTGGCCGTAGAAACCAAGCCCAATTTCGGCAAAACCGGTTTTCTCTACGAAGCCCTCAAAGCAGGCAAAATCGACATTTATCCCGAGTTCACCGGCACGATTACCGCCAGCCTGCTCAACAACCCGCCGCCCGCTTCCACCAACCCCGACACCGTGTACCGCGCCGCCCGCGACGGCATCCTCGCGCAAGACCGCCTCGCCCTGCTGCCGCCGATGGCCTATCAAAACACCTACGCTGTTGCCGTCACACGCAGTTTCGCCGAGAAAAACGGCCTGCGCACCATCGGCGACTTGCAAAAAATCCAGCACGGCGCCACCGCAGGCTTTACCCTTGAATTCAACGACCGAGAAGACGGCAACCTCGGCCTGCAGCAACGCTACGGCCTGCGCCTCAAAGTCAAAACCCTCGAGCCCGCCCTGCGCTATCAGGCCATCCGCGAAAACAGCATCCAAATCACCGACGCCTACTCCACCGACAGCGAGCTGCGCCAATACGGCTTGACCGTACTCGAAGACAACCGCCGCCTGTTTCCACCCTACCAGGGCGCCCCGCTGATGCGGCAGGAAACGCTGGAGCAATACCCCGAGCTTGCCGCCGCCCTCAACCGCCTCGCCGGCAAAATCAGCGCCGAAGAAATGCAGGACATGAACTATCGCGTCAAAGCCCAAGGCGAGAGCGCCGAAAGCGTTGCGCGGGAATACCTGCAAACGCACGGGATGCTGGAATAAGCGGGCGGCAGCAGCCTAAAAGAGCAGCCTGAAAACCGATAATCTGGTTTTCAGGCTGCTTTTGCGGTTTCAGGCTGCTTTTCAGGCTGCCTTTTTTCAACTGCCGTCGGGCGTTTATTTCGCCGGAACGATGGTGGCTTTTTTCAGCAGGCCGTCGATGTGGCTGTCGATGCGTTCGTTGAGCAGGATTTTGCCGATGTTGTCTTTCTGCTCGGCAAAGGCGGGGATGGTTACCGGGCGTTTGTCGTGCAGATAGACGACGACGTTGATTTTGTCGCCGCTGATCGGGGTTTTGCTGTAGCCGCCTTTGCTCAGGCCGGAAACGGCCTGGTAGATTTCGGGGCTGTTGTTTTGCAGATCGAGCAGCGGGATGTAGCCGTTGGACAGGCCGCCGGTGGTTTGGGCGTTGGGATCGACGCTGTATTTTTTGGCGACGTCGGTAAAGGATTTTTTCGCCGCCAGCTCTTTAATCGCTGCCTGCGCCTGTTCGGCTTTTTCGGTAACGATCAGGCCGATCTGCACTTCGCTGCCGCCTTTGTAGCGGGCATTGACTTCGTCGTAGCGTTTTTTGATGTCGGCTTCGGACACCTGCTGTTTTTTCGCCAGATCGTTCATGTAAACGAGAGCGATGATGCGCGACTGGTAATCGGCCCATTGCTGTTTGAAACCGGCTTTTTTGTCGGCGCCTTGTTTTTTGGCTTCTTTGAGCGCTTCGGCTTCGGCGGTTTGCACTTCTTTGCTTTTGTCGATTTTCAGGCGGCGGGCTTCCTGCACGATAACGGTTTCCACCACCATGTCGTTGAGAATGCTCTGGCGCAGCTGGGGGCTGTCCTGAACCTGGCCCTGGCTTTCGGCAACGATGGTCTGTACTTGGCGCTCTAAGTCGCTGCTGTCGATTTTGCTGCCGTTTACGGTAACGATGGTTTGCGCCAGCAGGCTGCCGGATACGGCCAGCAGGGAAAGTGCGGCGGCGATGCGGGTGGTTTTCATGGGCTTGTCCTTTCGGAAGACGGGTTAATGGAAATATTCGGCCGGGGTTTTGGCAATAATGCTCAGCGCGTGGATGGCCTTTTCGGCAAACAGTTCGGCAAACAGCTCCTGCACTTTGCGCTGGCGGGCGATGCGGCTCATGCCTTCGAAATGCGGGCTGACCACCAATACGGCGAAATGGCCGCCGCCGCGGTTGCCGGCATGGCCGGCGTGCAGGTGGCTTTGGTCTTCAAAATCGAAAACCTCGGGCGCGATCGGATCGAGCAGCCGCGCCATGCGCTCGCGCATCAGGCTCATTGCGGCAGCACCTTGTTGAACGGGCGGATCAGCAGTTCGGCATACACGCCAGCATCGACGTAGGGGTCGGCGCCCGCCCATTCTTCGGCGGCGTCCAAACTGTCGAACTCGGCAATAATCAGGCTGCCTGAAACGCGCTCGGGATCATCGGGCAGCGGGGTAGGGCCGGACACCAGCAGGCGGCCTTCGTCGGCCAGCTTCTGCAGGCGCACCAGATGGGCGGGGCGGGCTTGGGCGCGGGCTTCTTGTACGTCTTCGGCGTCGGTGGCCAGCAGCATATACAGCATGGTTAGGATTCCTCTTTGGGCAGATGGCGGGAAAGATAGATGCCTTGGCCGATGGCAAAAGCAATGGTCAGCGGCAGGTAGCCGTACACTTTGAAATTGACCCACAGTGCTTCGCGTTCGGCGCTGAAAGGGTAGGCCACTGCCAGATTGACGGCGCCCAGCACGATAAAAAACACCACCCACGCCCAGCCCAGCCGGTTCCATACCGTTTCGGGCAGCTGCAATTCCTGGCCGAGCATCAGCTTCAGGCCGTTTTTGCCCATCAGCTGGCTGGCCAGCATCACCAGCGCGGAAAGCCAGGTGAGTATGGTGGTTTTGAGCATAAAGAACATGCGGTCGTTCAGCAGGATGGTCGCGCCGCCGAATACCACGATGGTAATCAGCCCGATCCACTGCATCACGCTCATGCGGCGGTGTTTGTACAGCGTATAGGCAGCCTGAAGCACGCCTACGGCGACGGCCACGGCGGTGGCAGCCACCATGTTTTTGCTGAACAGGTAAATCGCAAAGAACAAAATGACGGCGATAAGGTCGCTGAGTGCTTTCATGGGCAGGTGTCGGCAAGGGCAAAAGGGCGCATCATACAGCCTTTGCCCGCTTCGTGCAGCTTTCGCCGGCGGCCGGCTACATCATCAGTTCGACCAGCAGGTTTTTAAACAGGAATCCGGCAATGCCCAAACCCAGCACGAGAAACAGGATAAACATTCCCAGCTTGCCCACTTTGGACTCTTTGCCGAGATTCCAGATAATGAACCCCAAAAAAATCACCAGCCCGCCGACGCAGATTTTCAGCGCCAGCGCGGAGAATTCGGCTTCGCTCATACGGCTTTCCTTTCGATGTGTGTGAAGTGTTTGTTGTCCGTAAAGGCAGCCTGAAAACCGCAGCGGTAGGCTTTCAGGCTGCTTTGGCGGATGGTTTTTGTGCTTACAGCTGCGCCAGCGCCTGTTCCAAGTCGGCAATCAAATCATCAACGTACTCCAGGCCCACGGAAATGCGGATCAGCCCTTCGCTGATGCCGGCGGCAGTTTTGTCTTCCGCGCTCATGCGGCCGTGGGTGGTGGTCCACGGGTGGGTGATGGTGGAGCGCACGTCGCCGAAGTTGGCGGTTTTCGAGAAAATCTCGACGGCGTCGATTACTTTCCACGCCGCTTCGGTGCCGCCGACCACTTCAAAGGCCAAGACCTGACCGCCGCCGCTTTGCTGCTTGGCAACCAGTTTTGCCTGCGGATGGTCGCTTAGGCCGGTGTAGAACACTTTGCCGATTTTCGGTTGTGCGCGCAGCCAGTTGGCGATTTTCAAAGCGTTTTGCCCCTGCTGCGCCGTGCGCAGAAACAGGGTTTCCGCGCCGCCCAGCTGCATCCAGGCGTTAAACGGCGAGATGCTCAGGCCGGCGGAATTGACGTACAGCGCAATCTGGTTAATCAGTTCGGCACGCCCGCAGACGATGCCGCCCAGTGTGCGGCCGTGGCCGTCGATGGCTTTGGTGGCGGACTGCACCGACAAATCGGCGCCGAAGCGCAAAGGCTGCTGCACCACCGGCGAACAAAAGCAGTTGTCCACTACCAGCAGGGCGCCGTGCTCGTGGGCCAGCGCCGCCAGCGCTTCCAAGTCCGCCACTTCGCCCAGCGGGTTGGACGGCGTTTCCAAAAACAGCATTTTGGTGTTCGGCCGTATCGCCGCGCGCCAGGCGTCCAAATCGGTTTGCGGCACGAAGCTCACGTCGATGCCGAAACGGGTAACGTGGCCGCTGATAAAACCGGCGGTGGTGCCGAACAGGCTGCGGCTGCTCACCAGATGGTCGCCCGCGTTTAAAAACGTGAGCAGGGCAGCCTGAATCGCCGCCATGCCGGTGGCGGTGGCGATGCCGGCTTCGGCGCCTTCCAGATTGGCAATCCGCGTCTGATAGGCGCTGACGGTGGGATTGTTGGTGCGGCTGTAGGTATAGCCCGGCTGCTGCTTGGCAAATACCGCCGCGCTTTCGGCGGCGCTGTCGTACATAAAGCTGCTGGTCAGAAACAGCGCCTGGTGGTGTTCTTTGTATCCGGTTTGCTCTTTGCCGCCGCGGATCGCCAGGGTTTGCGGATGCAGTTTTCTTTGTGCCATAAGGCCTTCCTTTGTATTGTGTCGGTCGCGCTGCCGGCGCTGATTACGGAAAAACGCGCAGGCAGCCTGAAAAAACGGCATTCTGCGCCTTTTCAGGCTGCCTTTCAATGCCCGAATGCCGGCCGAACCGATATTCCGCCGCAGCTGTCATCCGCTATAATCCGCAGCCCGAACACCCGAAAAGGATACCGACCATGAAATGGACCGACACCCACCGCATCGCCGAAGAACTGTTCGACACCCACGGTGAAAGCATCGACCCCCACACCCTGCGCTTCACCCAGCTGCGCGACCTGGTGCTGGCGCTGCCCGACTTTGACGACGATCCGGCACGCTGCGGCGAAAAAATCCTCGAAGCCATCCAGCAGGCTTGGATCGACGAGGCAGCCTGAAAAGCCGGGCGCGGATTCAAACCGGCCGCCGGCCGCTTGCTGCGGCATACCGCACGGCAGCAAGTTTCCCTAAAGCAGTATTGACAGGGCGCCGAAAAACACTATAATCCGCGCCCTTTCACGCGCCCATCGTCTAGAGGCCTAGGACACTGCCCTTTCACGGCGGCAACCGGGGTTCGAATCCCCGTGGGCGTGCCAGTTTTCAAAAAAAGGACTTTCCGAAATTTAAACGGAAAGTCCTTTTTCTTGGCAGGAAAAGCGGCCCTTTGTTTTCAGGCTGCTTGCCGCATTGTGCTGATAATTTTGACAAAAGGAACAAAAAAGAGAAATGACCGCCGAAGCGGTCATTTTTGAATTCTGGTGCCCGAGACCGGAATCGAACCGGTACGCCCGTATTAGAGGCGACGGATTTTAAGTCCGTTGTGTCTACCAATTCCACCACTCGGGCCGATTAGTCGAATCTAAGATTTGGAGGCGGGGGCACGGAATCAAACCGGCGTATACGGAAGTTCACCTCCCGCAGCATAAACACTCTGCCACCCCGCCGTAGAAGATTTGGAGGCGGAAGTCGGAATCGAACCGGCGTACACGGCTTTGCAGGCCGCTGCATAACCACTCTGCCATTCCGCCAAAAATTATCCGCTGCGAAAGCGAAAAATTATGGAGCGGGAAACGAGTCTCGAACTCGCGACCTCAACCTTGGCAAGGTTGCGCTCTACCAACTGAGCT
>NZ_JAKOOW010000007.1:17254-17351 GCF_022288825.1 Kingella pumchi
GTATCTGGGCATTGCCGGAAAATCCGAGTGGAGCGGGAAACGAGTCTCGAACTCGCGACCTCAACCTTGGCAAGGTTGCGCTCTACCAACTGAGCTA
>NZ_JAKOOW010000007.1:17446-17535 GCF_022288825.1 Kingella pumchi
GGGATTCCGACAACAATAAAATGGAGCGGGAAACGAGTCTCGAACTCGCGACCTCAACCTTGGCAAGGTTGCGCTCTACCAACTGAGCT
>NZ_JAKOOW010000007.1:17629-25517 GCF_022288825.1 Kingella pumchi
TGTCGTGCTAACGAAGTCGCGGATTATGCAGACTGGCCGCGAAAATTGCAAGCACTTTTTGTGTGCGGACTACTTAAATTCCTGCCACGCCATTTTCAGATAATAGAACATCGACCAGATGGTCAGCACCGATGCGATAAACATCAGTATGTTACCGATTTGCGGCAGATTCAGGCCGAGAAAGTCGTTTTGGTAAATCAGCAGGGCGAAAATCGCGGCCATTTGCGCGGCGGTTTTGAATTTGCCGATATGGGCAACGGCGACGCTGCTGCGCCGTCCCAGTTGCGCCATCCATTCGCGCAGGGCGGAAATGGTGATTTCGCGGCCGATAATGACCATCGCGTAAACGGCGGCGGTGCGGTCGAGTTTGACCAGCAGTATCAAGGCCACCGCCACCATTAGTTTGTCGGCAACCGGATCGAGAAAGGCACCGAAATCGGAAGTTTGATGCCAATGGCGGGCGAGAAAGCCGTCCAGCCAGTCGGTGATGCCGGCGGCGGCGAAAATCAGGGCGGCCAGATAATTGACCGTTTGCGCATCGAGCCAGCCTTGCGGCAGGTAAAACAGCGCTGTAAACACCGGAATCAGCAGGATTCTCAGCCAAGTCAGCAATATGGGTATGTTCCATCGCATAAGCGTGTCCGCATTCTCGATTATTATGGTGTCGGTATGGTTTTCAGGCTGCCTGAAAACGGTTTTTGTTCAAATGGATTGCCGCTAAAAAGCCAAACCGCCAAGCTTCGGGGGAAACTTGGCGTCGGCATCGGTTTGGCGCTCAGCTCGCTGTCAGACGGATGGTCTGGCCGGCTTTGATGTTGTCGTTGCCGTGGTTGAGCTTTTTAATTTCGCTTAATTTCAGATTATAGCGTGCCGCAATGGCATGCAGAGTATCGCCTTTGCGCACGGTATAGGATGCCGGCACGGAAGGTTTGGCTTCGGCGGCTTTTCCGCCTTTGGCAACGGTTTTGACGGCTTGGGCGGCAGGTGCGGCGTTTTTGGCGGCAGCCAACGATACTTTCAGGGTTTGACCGGCTTGGATGTGCTCGCCTTTGATGTGGTTGGCGGCAGCCAAATCGGCCACGCTCATGTTGTAGCGTTTGGCGATGCTGTACAGGGTTTCGCCGCTGCCGACCTTATGCGTGCCGGTATTCGCCGCCAGAGAGCGGCTGGTTTCGGCTGCTTTGGCTTTTTCCGCCTCCTGCGCCGCTTTGGCTTTGGCCAACTGCTGTTGCTGCTGGCGCTGTTTGGCTTCGGCAATGCGCCGTTCGCTTTGTTCTTTCTGCTCTTTGGCTTCGGCGGCAGCAGCGGTTTGCTGAACCGCCTGCGCGGCCTGCTCTTGCTGGCGGCGCAGACGCTCTTGCGATGCCAGCGCCAGCGCCATCAGCTCGTCGGTCGGATCTTCGGCGGCAAAAGTGTTGCTCTGATTCGCGGCGGTGTGGGCGGTTTCAGGCTGCCTGCCGGAAACGGTATCGGCAGGTGTTTCTCTGGCGGTCGCAGCAGTTTTTTCAGGCTGCTCTGCAGCAGCTTGCGGACGGGTTTGCGCGGTTTGGACGCCAGCCGGTTCGCTTGGCTGTTTGACGGCGGATGCTGCAGTAGCAAAACTCTGCGTCAGCGCGGCAGGTTGTTTGTCGGCAAGCGCTGCAACCGCGTTAGCGTTTACCGCCGGTTTTTCAGGCTGCCTGAAAGCGGTTACAGCTGCCGGACTGGCGGTTTTGTCGGTTTGGGCGGCAGCAAGGGTGGTAACGGGCGGCGCAGTTTTTTCAGGCTGCTTGGCCAGGACCGCGGCGGCTATTACGTTTGCAGGTGGCGCAAGTGCTACGTGCGGTTTGTCTTGGGCTTTGGCAGCGTCGGCCAAGAAAGGCGTGCCGACGGATACCGGTGCGGGCGGCGGGGTGCGCACGGTTTGCTGTGCGGTCAGCACCGGTGCCTGCTCGTTGTATTTGTCGGGTACGGGATCAAAATCGGCTTTGGCAAAGCTGTTGAGCCCGTTTTTCGTGCTGTTTTTGCTGACCAGCAGGCTGCGGCCGGCGGCGATATGGGTACCGCTGATGCCGTTTAGGCGTTTGAGTTCGCTGACCGACATGCCGGTCATATTCGCCAGATCGGCCAGCGCGGTTGAGCTTTGTGCGGTGTAGATGTCCCACGACAGCAGGTTTTTGCTGTCGGATTCGCGGTAGTTGCGCTCAAAGGTTTGTGCGGCGGCTACCGGCAGCAGCATTTTGCGGTTGCCTTTGGGAATGAAGACCGGGGTTTTGAAAGCCGGATTGAGTGCCAGAAATTCGTTTTCGGAAATATTGGCCAGATGGGCGGCGGCCATAATGTCGAGCGGGCCGTTGACGGTTACCGTGCGGAAATAAGGCTCGTGCTTCATTTCGGGCAGGGTCAGGCCGAATGCCTGCGGGTTGTTGACCAGATTGCGCACGGCCAGCAGTTTGGGCACGTAGTTGCGCGTTTCGTTGGGCATTTTCAGGTTTTCGTAGGTCGGCGGCAGGCCGGCGGCTTGGGCGCGGCGGATGGCGCGGCTCATATTGCCCTCGCCCCAGTTGTAGGCGGCCAGCGCCAAAGACCAGTCGCCGAACAGGCCGTGCAGATACTGCAGATAGTTGAGCGCGGCATCGGTGGCGGCGTAAACGTCGTGGCGGCCGTCGTACAGCGGGGTCTGTTCCAAGCCGAAATGGCGGCCGGTGGCGGGCATAAACTGCCACAAACCGGAAGCACCGACATGCGATTTGGCCTTGGTTACATAGGCACTTTCGATAAACGGCAGCAGGGCAATTTCGGCCGGCATGCCGCGTTTTTTCACCTCGGTGGCGATGTGGTACATATACGGCTTGCTGCGCTGGATGGTACGGTTGAAATAGGCTTTTCCCGAAGAGAATTTGCTCTCGTGGCTGCGCACCAGCGACTGGTTGACTTCGTTCATGCGGAAGTCCTGCCGCAGCACCGCCCACAGATCGCCGCCGTGTTTGGGCAGATCGGCCAGCGTGAAAACGGAAGTGTTCAGCTGCATCAGCGCCGATGCGGTTTTATCGGTGGTGCCGTTGTCGGCACAGGCCAGCGCCGGCAAAAGAAAAAGACCGCTGACGGCCAAAGTGATGGACTTGATGGATTTCATAACTTTAAAATGCTTCCGTTAAAAGCCGTATTTTCAGAGTATATCGTAAGGGCAGCGCCCCAATGCTGTCAATCTGCAAGCAAATCAAATGCCAAAATTTACAGACACCTAGGAAAGCCGATGGCGGACCCCCGGATTTTGCCCGCGTGGCTTGCGCAAAACTCTTTAGGGCGTTATCTGCGCGCGCAGGAAAACCTCTTTTTTCAGGCTGCCTTAACCGACAGGCAGCCTGAAAACCTGCTGCTGCTCGGTTCTCTCGGCCGGCTGTTTGCCCTGCCGCCGCTCTCCGGCCTTACCGTGCATCAGGATGCGCAGCCGCCGGCGGATGTGCTGGCAGGCAGCCTGAAAACGCCGTGGCCGGATGTTTTTTTCGACTGCGTGCTGGCCGCCCATCCGTCTTGGGAGGCGGATCAGGCTGCCGTTTTCCTAGCCGAAATGCACCGCATTATCCGCCCGCAGGGCTGCTTGCTGCTGACCGGCTTCAACCCGTATTCGCTGTGGCGGCTGGATAGGTGCCGCAAGCGCGTGCCGGATGTTTCAGGCTGCCTGCCGCTGCCGGTATTGAAATCCCGTCTTGCTGAAACCGGCTGGCATATCGAGAGCGGCCGTTTTCTCAATTATCTGCCGTCGCTGCGCTCCGAACGCGCCCTGCGGTTTTGGCGTTTTATGGAAGCGGCGGGCGACCGCTGGTGGCCGCATGCGGCGGCGGTGTATGCGTTGGTGTTGTCGAAGCGGGTGGCCGCCCCGATACTGCCCGAGCGCTCGCCGCAAAATGTCCTGCTGCCTGAAGCGGCGTTCGGTTTGAGCCGGCAGGGTGCTGCCAGCGCCTGCACCACAGAGCCGCGCTGAGTTTTCAGGCTGCCTTGCACGCGGGCAGGCAGCCTGAAAAACGCCTGCGGCCGTACGGCAGCAAACAATCTGTAAAATTCGTTCGCCTTTTAGGCCGTTTTCCATTAACATATATAGGTTATTTTTACCGCTTTTTACACAATCATCCGACCTCAAACTTAGGAAAATACGATGTTTGATTTTGCACAAACCCAGACCAATCCCCTGCGCCAAGCCATTACCAAAGCCTACCGCCGCGACGAAGCCGAAGCCGTTGCCGATATGCTCGCGCAGGCGCAGATGAGCGATGCGGAAAAAACCGCCGCCGAAGCGCTGGCCCGCCGCCTGGTAACCCAGGTGCGCAGCGACCGCACCAAAGCCAGCGGCGTCGATGCCCTGATGCACGAATTCAGCCTGTCGAGCCAGGAAGGCGTGGCGCTGATGTGTCTGGCCGAAGCCCTGCTGCGCATTCCCGACGCGGAAACCCGCAACAAGCTGATTCAGGACAAACTCTCCGACGGCAACTGGAAAAGCCATCTGGGCAATAGCCCGTCGCTGTTCGTTAATGCCGCGGCTTGGGGTCTGCTGATTACCGGCAAACTGACCAAAGAACCGACCGACAGCGAAAGCATGGGCGCTTCGTTGACCCGCCTGCTGGGCAAAGGCGGCGCGCCGCTGATCCGCCAGGGCGTCAACTACGCCATGCGCATGCTCGGCAAACAGTTCGTTACCGGCCAAACCATCGAAGAAGCACTGAAAAACGGTAAAGAGCGCGAAAAACTCGGCTACCGCTATTCCTTCGATATGCTCGGCGAAGCGGCAATGACCCAGGCCGACGCCGAACGCTATTACCAAGACTACGTCAACGCCATCCACGCCATCGGCAAAGATGCCGGCAGCGCCGGCGTGTACGACGGCAACGGCATTTCGGTAAAACTTTCCGCCATCCATCCGCGCTATTCCCGCGCCCAGCACGAACGTGTGATGACCGAGCTGCTGCCGAAGCTGAAACAGCTCTTTATCCTGGCCAAACAGTACAACATCGGCCTGAACATCGACGCCGAAGAAGCCAACCGTCTCGAACTTTCTTTAGACTTGATGGAAGCGCTGGTTTCCGATCCCGATCTGGCCGGTTTCAACGGCATCGGTTTCGTGGTTCAGGCTTACCAAAAACGCTGCCCCTTCGTTATCGACTACCTGATCGACCTTGCCCGCCGCAACAAGCAAAAACTGATGATCCGCCTGGTAAAAGGCGCGTATTGGGACAGCGAAATCAAATGGGCGCAGGTGGACGGCCTGAACGGTTATCCGGTTTACACCCGCAAAGTCCACACCGACGTCTCTTACTTGGCCTGTGCACGCAAACTCCTGTCCGCGCAAGACGCCATCTTCCCGCAGTTTGCCACCCACAACGCCTACACCCTGGGCGCCATCTACCAGATGGGCGAAGGCAAGGAATTTGAACACCAATGCCTGCACGGCATGGGCGAAACCCTGTACGACCAAGTGGTCGGCCCGCAAAATCTCGGCCGCCGCGTGCGCATTTACGCACCGGTCGGCACCCACGAAACCCTGCTGGCCTATCTGGTGCGCCGCCTACTGGAAAACGGCGCCAACTCTTCTTTCGTCAACCAAATCGTTGACGAAAGCATCAGCATCGACAGCCTGGTGAAATCTCCGCTGGATGAAGCCCCGCAAACCCAGGGCACCATGCACGCCGCGCTGCCGCTGCCGCGCAATCTCTACGGCAAAGACCGTCTCAACTCCAGCGGTCTGGACTTCAGTAATGAAGACGTGCTCGAAAGCCTGCAGGCGCAGATGAACGCTGCCGCCGGCAAAACTTGGGAAGCCAAACCCCTGCTGGCCGTTAAGAAAGCCGCCGTTCAGGCTGCCCACGAAGTGCGCAACCCTGCCGACCACAATGACGTGGTAGGCACCGCCGCCTTTGTCGAAGCCGAAGCCGTGCCCGAAATCATCACCGCCGCCAAAGCCGCCGAAAGCACTTGGGGCGCCACACCCGCCGCCGAACGCGCCGCCGTACTGCGCCGTTTCGCCGACCTGATGGAAGAGCACACCGCCGAACTGATGATGCTGGCGGTGCGCGAAGCCGGCAAAACCCTGAACAACGCCATCGCCGAAGTGCGCGAAGCCGTCGATTTCTGCCGCTACTATGCCGACGAAGCCGAGCACACCTGCGGCGAGCGCAAACCGGTCGGCACCATTGTTGCCATCAGCCCGTGGAACTTCCCGCTGGCGATTTTCGTCGGCGAAGTGGTGGCCGCGCTGGTTACCGGCAACACCGTATTGGCCAAGCCTGCCGAGCAGACCAGCCTGATCGCCTACCGCGCCGTTCAGTTGCTGCATGAAGCCGGCGCGCCGGCCGACGCCGTCCAGTTGGTACTCGGTGCCGGCGACGTCGGCGCCGCGCTGACCCGCGACGAGCGCATCAACGGCGTGATCTTCACCGGCTCCACCGAAGTGGCCAAACTGATTAACGAAGCCCTGAGCAAACGCGATGACCTGCCGGTGCTGATTGCCGAAACCGGCGGCCAGAACGCCATGATCGTCGATTCCACAGCCCTGTCCGAGCAGGTATGCGTGGACGTGCTCAACTCCGCCTTCGACAGCGCCGGCCAGCGTTGCTCCGCCCTGCGCATTCTCTGCCTGCAGGAAGACGTGGCCGACCACATGCTCGCCATGATCAAAGGCGCGATGAACGAGCTGACCGTCGGCAATCCCACCTTGATCAACACCGACATCGGCCCGGTTATCGACGCCGAAGCCCAGGGCAACCTGCTCAAGCACATCGACAAAATGAAAGGTGTTGCCAAAGTCAGCCACCAGATTAAGCTGCCGGCCAATGCCGACAACGCTACCTATGTCGCCCCGACTTTGTTTGAACTGGACAATCTCGACCAACTCCAGCGCGAAGTATTCGGCCCCGTGCTGCACGTGATCCGCTATCCCGCCGACGGCCTGAACGATCTGATTCAGCAGATCAACAGCAAAGGCTATGCGCTTACCAACGGTATCCACAGCCGCATCGATCGCACCGTCGAGTTTATCCAAGACAACATCGAAGCCGGCAATATCTATGTCAACCGCAATATCGTCGGTGCCGTCGTCGGCGTGCAGCCCTTCGGCGGCCACGGCCTGTCCGGCACCGGCCCCAAAGCCGGCGGTCCCTTCTACCTGCAGCGTTTGAGCCGCGGCGCCGCATGGCAGCTGCCCAAACTCACCACCCCGGGCAGCGCCGACAATGCCGCGCTGGCCAAGCTCGAAAGCGTGCTGCACGGTTTGGATTTCGACCAGGAAGCCAAGCTGCGCCTTGCCGGCGTGATGGGCGAAGCCCGCATCTTCACCCTACGCCAAGCCCGCGCCGAGCTTACCGGCCCCACCGGCGAAGACAACACCCTGACTTGGCGCGCGCCCAAGCAGGTATGGCTCGACGGCGGCGATTTCGAACGCGCCTTCGCCGGCCTGATCCGCATCGCCGCTGCCGGCATCCAAACCATCGTCAGCAGCAGCCACCCGCTGGCACAGCTGCAAAGCCAGCTCGACGGCTTGCTGCTGGTGCAGGACGCCCCTGAAACCGCCGCCGGCATCAGCCATCTGGTTGCCCTTGACGCCCCCAGCGCCGACACCAAAACCGCGCTGGCCAAACGCAGCGGCCCGCTGGTTCGCATCGTCGATGCGCAAAACGGCGTTGATGTCCTGCAACTGTTTGAAGAAATCAGCTGCAGCGTCAACACCACCGCCGCCGGCGGCAACGCCAGCCTGATGGCGATGGCCGAAGTCTAAGCCCGCGCACATCACAAACGCCTGCTGCATTTGCCGGCAGGCGTTTTTATTGGGGCGATGTGTTGGCATCCGGCAGGCAGCCTGAAAAGGGCAGCCTGAAAAGGGCAGCCTGAAAAGGGCAGCCTGAAAAGGGCAGCCTGAAAA
>NZ_JAKOOW010000070.1 GCF_022288825.1 Kingella pumchi
ATAACCTTCACCATCAACAAAAAAGACATTGAACACCTGTGCAAGACCTTTTGCACCGACGACGCCCAATACATCGAAAACTACAGCCGGCTCCTAATCGACGTTTTAGGTTTCGGCGTTTACCAAAAACGCCCCGGTAAAGGCCGCTACTTTTATCAGAGCTATTACACGCTTGGCACCGAAGAAGCCCAATACGGCACAGTACACATCGGCGGCCAGCGGGATACCGTCCTAGTTGAGCTTACCGGTACCGGCTGCCAAGCGGCACTAGAAGGCTGGGAGCAGCGGCTTTACGACTTTCTAAAGCCCCTGAGCCGTGCCCACATTACCCGCGTTGACTGTGCCCATGACTTTTTCAACGGCGAATACACCCCGCAGCAGGCAGCGGAAGACCATACAAACGGCCTTTTTACCCGCCATAACGCCCGCCCCAAAAGCGAATGCCGCGGCACCGCATGGCGAGAAGAAGACTACACCGGCCGCACCTTTTACGTTGGTACCCGCTATTCCAGCCGCCTATGCCGCGTCTATGAAAAAGGCCGGCAGTTAGGCTGCCCCGAAAGCCCCTGGGTGCGCTTTGAAGTCGAGTTCCGCAAGAATGACAGCGTGATCCCGCTGGAAGTGCTGCTTGCACCCGGTGAATTTCTCACCGGCGCATATCCCGTATGCGAAAACCTTTTCGAGACGCCCGCCCGCCGCATTGATTACGCCGCAAAGAAGCTGCAGCACGGCTTTGAAAACAAGCTCGCCCATGCAAAAAAACAAGTCGGCCGCATCGTCAATTTCATGCGCGATATTGCCGGTTGGGATGATGAGCGCATAGTCCGCGAACTCAAGGCCGAAGCAGAGCTATATCCGCGCGGGCTGGCTCCCGACGAATATCAATGCCCGCAGGGCTATCCCTATCTCGTACCTGAGCAAGGCAGCGAACAGCCCTATCCGGGCTTCGTTTCCACAGGCGACCATGATCAGGATTTGCAAAACATCCAAATGCACCAGTTGTGTGAATTGGACAAACATCATCGGATTTTCTTAGAAAGCCTTAAAAATCCTACCGAGCAGCAACAGCAAGACAGCATCAGTTTTACTAAAAATCTGCAAGAGCTAATGGAAATGATCCAAGCCAAAAACGCAGCAAAAGAGCAAAAACGGATCGACGAATATATCGATTACATGTGGATCCGCTACGGCAACCAATTTATCAACCAAAGACAAGGAAATAACCATGTTGAACTTTGATCAACAGCGCGAAAAACTCAATTACGAAACCCGCATTGTGATGGGCATTACCAAATTCAAAGGCACCATTGACGGCAGCGAGATCGACTCCTGCTCCGTCCTGATTGCCGCCCCGCTCGATGAGACTACCGGCAACGCCAAAGGTTTTGGCGTTTCCAAAGTTTCTTACGGCAAAAGCGAAAACTACGAGCCGTTCCGCAATCTCAACTTCCCTTGCGAAATGGAATGCGCCTTTGTCCAAACCACAAACGCATCCGGCCGCAGTAAAGAAACCCTGAAAGACATGCGGCCTTTAAAAGCAAAAGCATGAGAAAGGCGTAAGCCATGATCAGAAAGTACATCGTTCAGGATTTGGAAAACTTCGAATTCCTTTGTCCCCATCCTGAAGAAGTGGTCGGTTTTACGCCCTTTTTAAACCAAGCCGGCCATTTTGAAGAATTCGAATCAGCCGTTGAAGCCGGTGAAGACATGTGCGAACGCTTTGCAGTTTTCTCGTTCTGGCTTACCGAGTAGCAGAGTTTGCCGTTTCGGGGGTCGGCGGCAGCAAAACCCCTTAGAAGACCCCCACAGATACAAGGGAAAGGAAAAAAAGATGATCGCCTATATCGTCCTGTTCCTGATTTAGTTCCCCGCCGAACGTGTCCCGCCGACAGACACGCAAGGCATTTTTAACCGTCGGTGTAAGGAATTTCAAAATGAAAAACCTAAAACAAAAAGTAGCGGGCGCACTCGTTGCCGCCCCGGCCTTATTGGCCACTACCGCCGCCAATGCAGGCCCCCTTTTGGAAGCGGCAAAAGCCGAAATGGATCCGGTTAAAGCCGATCTGAATTCCGGCAGCGGCATGGTTATCGGCGTGGCACTGATTGCGGTCGGTGTCGGTCTGATGATCCGCTTGATGAGAAAAGCGTAACGGTAAGGGGCAATCATGGGCTATCGAGTAGGAGGTCAATGCTTTGCCACTTCGGAGAAAGCGTCCGATTATCAGATGTCCATGGTTGTCCCCACCATTACCGCAGACGGCAGTTTAAAGACTGCCGTTTATCAAAACGGCAAATGGTACTACGGCAGCCAGGAAGTCAAATTGAGCTTTCCCCAGTGCGATCAGATGGAGCCGTTAAAAGAAGGCATGCAGGTAGGCAGTTTGATACTCGGTATGTTCGTCTTGGTTTACATGACAAAAGTTTTTTTAAGAATGTTCCGTTATTTGGAAAAAGAGTAGCAGGCAGAAAAATGGCGTATGACACAAGCAAGCCAAAAGGCGATATGGATTTAATCGGCGGTGGCGGCGGATCCGGCACCAGTACCCAATACGGCAGCCAATTTAAAGCCGAATCCGGTGAAATGAAAACAGATTTGATAGCCGTCGGCGCCATTATTTTGGGCATTGTCGTTTTGATTATCGGCGTAAAAGTCTTTATCAGAATGATGAGAAAACC
>NZ_JAKOOW010000071.1 GCF_022288825.1 Kingella pumchi
AATTATGCGAACAGGCGCAGGCCTACGGCCAGCGGTAGTCCGCAACACATGCCTGCCGCGCCATCCGGTCGCCTGCCGTCTTGAGCAGGCTGTCAAAATAGGCGCGGCGGATGCGTTCCCGGTGTGCCTGCGGCGCGCGCGGGAATTCAAGCGAAGTGATGATTTCCAACGGTTCCGCGCCGGTTGCTTCGGCAATCTCCAGAATGACGGCCAGCGGCAGGCGCAGACGGCCGCGCCGGTATTGGCTGATTACGGATGTGTCCACCTGCCAGCGGCGGGCAAGCTGATAGTCCGAGTAGCAGTTTCGTTCGCGTTTGTACCAGTTGAGCCACTGGGCGGCGGTAAGCATAGGCAAGCCTTTGATGATAAACGGGTGTCCCCTTTATATTCGTTAGAGTTATAAAGGGGACGCCCGTTTATTATCGCCTGGCGTGCGTCCGCTCGCTAGTGAGCAGGCGCTCGCTAGGGTCGGCGCCCTGCCCGTCTTCGGCCGCACCAAGGCCGCACGGCATGGGTGCTTCGGCCGCTGCCTGCCGGCTCTGCCGCCTGCGGCCGGCTGCGGGTTCAAGTGGCCACTTGATCTGGCCGGCCGAACGGCCTGCGGCTACAGGCGCACGTTTGGCGGCCTTTCAGGCTGCATGAAAGATTGTCTAGGTTCGATGCCTAGACTTTTTTTGACGCTGCGCGGATGTAGTCTTCGTCCGTGATGTTGTCTATTCCCTTGAGAATCAGTAGGTTAAGTATTTCCGTTTCTTTGAATCCCGCCTTTGTGGTTACGACGGCGCGGACGTACTGCTCTTTCACGCGCTCCCATGTTTGGTCTTGGATGTGTTTGCTTGGCATGTGCTGCTTCCTGTGGTTGGGTGTCTCTAATAATGCATTTTCTTAGAAGCTTGGTAAATATTTTCTTGACAATATAGATTCTGCGTATCTATGATTCGCGGCAAATCTATTTTCTAAGAAAATGAGAAATGCGAATCAAGGAAGCCACAGACTTACAGCGGTCGAAACTGCACTACGTTGCCAAGGTGTACGGCGCTGGTCGCCTTCCTTGTCTAAATAGTAACAACTCAATTGAGAAGGGCGAAAAGCCCGTAGAAACGGGCTTTAAAGCGGCAAAGCCGCAAGCGCCCAAAGGTGGTTTGAATGACTTTTCTACTTCATATCGCAAATCCGCTTACGCTTTGGAGCTTAATGTTCGGGCTTTCATTGACCGTTTTGGCCTTCATCATGTTGGATTCCTTACACTGACTTTTGCCGATGACGTGCAATGCCCGAAGGAAGCGCAGCGGCGCTTCAACAGCCTGCGCACGAACTTCCTGCGAAACCATTACCCGCACTATATCCGCGTCATCGAGCGCACCAAGGCCGGCCGCATCCACTATCACCTGATAGTGGCTACGCGCGAGGATATCCGCCGCGGCCTGAATTTCCGCGCTGTTGCCGCCAAGGACTACCGCAGCGCCAATGCTGCCATCCGCGCCCACTGGAAGCGGCTGCGCGAAGCGATGCCGCGATACGGCTTCGGACGTCCCGAACTGCTGCCGGTGAAGACAAACTCAAAGGGCTTGGCCGCCTACGTCGCCAAGTACATAGGCAAGCATATCGGCTGCCGCAAAGAAGCGGACAAAGGCGTCCGCTTATGCCAGACGTCGAACGACAAGGCGCTGCCGTGGAAAGCGGCGACCAGTAATTTCCAGTTTGTCAGCGCCGCGTCCGCCCTGTGGCGGCAGAAGCTGCGTAACTGGGTGCGGTGGTTCGAGCAGTACCGCTTGGCCAAGCGGCAATACAGCTACGCGCAGGCCTGCAGGCAGCATGTGCCGCTGTGCGAATCGAATTACCCCGAGATTTTGCGCGAGTTGCTCGGGAGTAAATGGGCGTTTCTCAACCGGGAAACGATACTCGCGTGTTAATTGGAGACTGATATGTCAGACGCAGCAAAGCAAGGCTTTTTTCTAACCGGTATGTTCGACCGGGAATTCGTCAAAGAGCGTAAGAACGACGACGGCAGCTATCGCAAAGTTCATTACCTCGGCTTCTTAATCCGTAGCGACAGCGGCACGGAATTGTGCGAAGTGCGCACGAAGCAGCCTGAGAAGTACGCGCATCTCAAGCGCGATCAGGTGGTAACCATTCAAGTTTTTTTGCGGGGGTATAAAGATGTCGTCTATTTTTCCGATGAACGATAAGCTGTTTCCAGTTGATGAAGAAGTAGAACTGCGCGTAGCGAGTTCGATTGAAGACATGATGTGCAAGGTTGATCGGTTTTATGAATATTTGGCAACTATTTACCCTTTTTACCATGACCCTTTCATTGTCAGGGGGCTTGCTCGCAATGGCCATCACTGGAAGTCGCTTTTGGAAGACACAATCCGCGATTTAAATAGCATTCTTGGGTATTTACAGGAGCGGTGCCCAGAATCCGTGAAACAAACTGCTCCGGAGTTGAAATCATGAAAAACTTGAAACAGAAGCTGGCCTTTGCGGCCACTACCGCCATGATGGCCGCTACCGCGTCCGCCGGCAAAATCGCTGAAGCTATCAGCGGCAACCAGGCTGTGACCGACGGCACTGCCGACCTGTACACCATCGGCGGCGTAGTCGTCGGCTTCGTGGTGGTCGGCGTCGTCTTCGGCGCAGGCTTGAAGCTGTTCCGCAAGGGCGGCTAATCGTGTCCGGCACCGGTTACCGCGTGGGCGCGCGCTGCTTCGCCGATAAGGCGGACGCGCAAGACTTCGTGCTTAGCCAGGTGGTGCCGGCCATCCGTTCAGACGGCACCATGTCTCACCCTGTGAAACATGGTGCCGTTTGGCAGTATGGCGGGCAGCCGGTAGTTTTGACCTTTCCGGAGTGCGACCCGATGGAAGACTTCGATGACGGCTTGACCGTGGCCGCCTACGTGGTGGGCATGATGTTCGTCGCCTTTGTGTTCCGCGTCGCTATCGGCATGCTTAAGCAAGGCGCGGCAGGAGATTATCAAGATGGGGAATAAACATGACGCAGGAATTTTTAAGCGGTTTGCTGTTGGGCTTGCCCTTTGTCTATCTGCTTTGGCACTGACGCGGCCGGCAGCGGCCGACGTGCCGCCGCCCCCGCCGCCGCCG
>NZ_JAKOOW010000072.1 GCF_022288825.1 Kingella pumchi
ATAATTGAACCGGAATATGTAAAATCATCAGACACTTGCGGGAAGACCCGTGTTGCGGCTGGGGGGTATCTGTATTAGTCCGGTATCGCATTGCTTCGGGTATGGCTCCGGATTGAAGCAGAACGGACGGACGGCGTAAAGGGGGGTATTCATAAAGACGGGGTCTTTACAAAGCTTCCCCCCTTTACGCCGTCCGTCCGTTCTGCTTCTTCACCTACGCCCCGAAGCAATGCGATACCGGACTGATACAGATACCACAAGGCCACCATTGGCGCACACTAACCGTTAAATCGAAGCAAGGGGCGTTGAGCCCCTTACTTCGATATGCCCCTCGCTGCTGCTCCTCCGTCCTGATACGGGGGGAACCGCTGCCGGATTGTCGGGCGCTACCCGGGCGGGGCGGCGGCGGGAGCGGCAGGCGCAGGGTTTTCGTCCTGCAGGTACGGATTGTAAATACCGTTGGCGACAAAATCCCGGCATATTCCGTCGTCCATGTCGCGTATCGGCGTCGCCTGATCGGTGTAGCAAGTACAGCCTGTGTCGGACTGCACGCAAGCGACCGGGTAAGGCATCGTGGTGATTTGGGTGTTGTGGGGCGAATAGACGGGTGCCGTCCAAGGCTTGCCGGGGATGGCCGGCGTGTACATCTCGGCCGTTATGACGGGACGCTCAACCGCGGGGGCAGGCGCTGATGCGGACGGGTAGTAGCCGCCGGCATCCGGCTCGCTTATCGCTAGCGCTGCACGCTCCCCTGATGCCTGCGGCTTGGCCGCCTGCGCGGCCTGCACGTTTGGGGCGGTGTGCGCGTCGTAACGGCCTTTTAGCACGTACACGCCATACGCCGTGGCGGCAAGCGCTATAGGTAGGACGTACACGCCTTTCGCCAACTTACCCGAAACCACCGTATGCTCTTCGGCGCTTTTGTACATTCCGAAGGCTTTTTTCGGCAGAAAAAACACGCTCGTTGACGCCTCTGCTATGTCCCGGCGGGCGGCCGGGTTTTTGGCGCCGCCGCTATTCCAATAGAGCATCCGCCGCAGGCCGATAAGCGTCTTGCCGATATGCCGGTGCTCCCCGACCAAGTCGCGCACATTGGCGTCAATCAGGCGCGGGTTCTGCGTCAACAGGAAGAAGTCCAAGCCGCGGTGGCGGTGGGTTTCGAATTCGGAGACGTATGCCGGCACGTCGCTGCCGCTGCGGCGCGGCCGGAAAACCTTTTGGCACTCGTCCATTACGAACAGCGCACCGGTGGGCGCCCACTCAGGCCAGGTTCTGGCCTGTTCTTCCGTAATTTTCTCGTGCGGTACTTTCAAATCTGGGATGTTGAAAACGTACAACGGCCGGTCTTTCAAATCGGCACGGGTCATCAACTGATAAACCAGCCAGGCAGTTTTACCACTGCCCGGCACGCCGGTGATCAGGCTAATCATTTCACTTCCCTTTCATTATTGTGCCCAGCTTGGACACTGAGCGGTAGGTCACCACAAAGGCAACCGCCCCAAATACCCAATTCAGCGCCGTGCCAACGCCGCCGATGAGCAGTATTTGCAAAGCATCGGACGGCAGGGCGTTCCAGCCTGCCAAGGCTTGCCGAATGAATTTGCGCTGGATGATATCCAAGCCGGTATAGGTAATCGCGCCGATGCCCAAGGCGGCAATCAGCTTTCCGGCCACCGTCATCAGCACGGACGTCAGCATAGTGCCGATGGACAACTTACTCATTTACCGTCCCCCATACCATCCACATGGCGGCCGCCATGCCCAGCAGCACGACAATCGGCCGCAGTTTGGACGCGATATCGCAGGTCGGCTCATAGCTCAAGGCCACCTGCGTTTTCAAAACCGTGACCACTTTCGGCGCGGGGCATACCCCGCTGTCGCCGAAAATGCTCGACGGGTTGAAGTCCAGCCCGCGCGTTTGTGTAGGCAGCACAGGATCGGTGTAATCGCCGCTGCCCATATCGGCGCACATCAGGCTGCCCGGGTTCTGGGCGCAAACGTCCGGTTTCGCTGCCGTGCTGCCTTCTTTGGCCGGCTGCGTGTCCGCCTGACCGTGCGTTCCGGCCGTCTGCCCGACCTGCTGGCGGGTCGGCGCTTGGGACGTGTTGGCGGCCAAATCGGCTCGCTGCACGGTTGAGACGGTTACGCTGCCATCGGGATTGACGGTAAATTGCGTCTGCTGGGCGGTGCTGCTGCCCAATGGGGTATAGGGAGCAGTCAGAAAGGTGTTGTCCGCAGCTGTGCCGGTTACCGTTGTTTTGCCGCTACCCGGCGGAAAGGCGCCGAGCTTCTGCAGAGCGTTGATCAAGTCGGTATTGTTGCGCTGCTGGTTATTCAACAGCTGCTCGAGCGCGGAGATGATGGCGGCTTCAGACGGGTTTATTTCTGACAGCTGCGGGGCAGCTTTGCTGTTGTACTCAACAAGCTCCTGTTTTGTTGGTGTTTTATAAGCAAAAGAGACGAAGATGTTTCCCGCTGGGAAACTGTAGTTAAAGCTGTAATTACCCAGCTTTTCGGTAAAAGACTGCCCCTTATGATTGATGTGGAAATAGCCGTCAAATCCGTTTGGAATGCCGATAAACGGGACAACAAAAGTCTCGTTAGTGCGGTGCGCATTACTGGGATGGTCTTGGTTGATGGTTATGATGGTGTAGGCGTATGGGTTGTCCGTCGGCACGGGCCTGTGCCGCTCAAACTGCTGGCGGGCTTGCTCCATAGCCTGCTGCTGCAGGATATTGGCTACATCGCCCAAGGCCTGCTGCTCGCCGCTGTTAAGCATGCCATTGACGGTGCTGCCTACGCCTGTCCAGTCAAACAGCTTGGCAGTGGCATTTGCCACTTGCCCCCAGTTGCCCTCTTCAAAACCGCGGCTGTACATATCGCTTACGCCTTCTTGCTGAAGACGTGCCAAGTGGCTGGTAGCAATCTGCGTTACGATTAATGGCCCGCCCAGGCGGGCAATCTTGCCGGGGGGCGGAAGCTGGGTAACGCTTCGGACATTGCCGCGGGCTACATTGCCGTAACCGTCGGTAAACTGGCTGGGCATATTGCGAAAGCCGTTAAGGTTTGCATCCGTCCGCCCAATGCTGCTAAAGCGGTTGTCCATTGCGCCGCGCGGTATTTCCACCGTAACGCGCCCATGTGGCCCATTAACCGTCTGCGTCAACGGGAAGCCGTTGGGACTGCCCGAAATCGTCTGACTGGCCGGCGGCGGCGG
>NZ_JAKOOW010000073.1 GCF_022288825.1 Kingella pumchi
GAAACCCCCTGCCTATGATTTATTAGGCAGGGGGTATGAATAAGGGTTTGGCGGTGACCTACTTTCACACGGGAGACCGTACTATCATCGGCGCTGGTTCGTTTCACTGTCCTGTTCGGGATGGGAAGGAGTGGGACCAAACCGCTATGGCCGCCAAACAAAGAGGGCAAATCGGATAGCCTGTGCTTTGGGCACTAACAATCACAAAGAAGTTACCGATGATGGGTAATCAGTAATTCGAACGATGATTTTAGTATCATTATTTCAGTAAGCTTTCTGTTTGTCGTATCACAGCGTTTATGCTGCAAAGTACTTCAAATGATAGAGTCAAGCCTCACGAGCAATTAGTATGGGTTAGCTGCACGCGTTACCGCGCTTCCACACCCCACCTATCAACGTCCTGGTCTCGAACGACTCTTTAGTGCGGTTAAACCGCAAGGGAAGTCTCATCTTCAGGCGAGTTTCGCGCTTAGATGCTTTCAGCGCTTATCTCTTCCGAACTTAGCTACCCGGCGATGCGACTGGCGTCACAACCGGTACACCAGAGGTTCGTCCACTCCGGTCCTCTCGTACTAGGAGCAGCCCCCGTCAAACTTCCAACGCCCACTGCAGATAGGGACCAAACTGTCTCACGACGTTTTAAACCCAGCTCACGTACCACTTTAAATGGCGAACAGCCATACCCTTGGGACCGACTACAGCCCCAGGATGTGATGAGCCGACATCGAGGTGCCAAACTCCGCCGTCGATATGGACTCTTGGGCGGAATCAGCCTGTTATCCCCGGAGTACCTTTTATCCGTTGAGCGATGGCCCTTCCATTCAGAACCACCGGATCACTATGTCCTGCTTTCGCACCTGCTCGACTTGTCGGTCTCGCAGTTAAGCTACCTTTTGCCATTGCACTATCAGTCCGATTTCCGACCGGACCTAGGTAACCTTCGAACTCCTCCGTTACTCTTTGGGAGGAGACCGCCCCAGTCAAACTGCCTACCATGCACGGTCCCCGACCCGGATTACGGGTCTGGGTTAGAACCTCAAAGCCACCAGGGTGGTATTTCAAGGACGGCTCCACAGAAACTGGCGTCTCTGCTTCTAAGCCTCCCACCTATCCTACACAAGTGACTTCAAAGTCCAATGCAAAGCTACAGTAAAGGTTCACGGGGTCTTTCCGTCTAGCAGCGGGTAGATTGCATCTTCACAACCACTTCAACTTCGCTGAGTCTCGGGAGGAGACAGTGTGGCCATCGTTACGCCATTCGTGCGGGTCGGAACTTACCCGACAAGGAATTTCGCTACCTTAGGACCGTTATAGTTACGGCCGCCGTTTACTGGGGCTTCGATCCGATGCTCTCACATCTTCAATTAACCTTCCAGCACCGGGCAGGCGTCACACCCTATACGTCCACTTTCGTGTTTGCAGAGTGCTGTGTTTTTAATAAACAGTCGCAGCCACCGATTCTCTGCGACCCTCCTATGCTTACGGAGCAAGTCCTTAACATTAGAGGGCATACCTTCTCCCGAAGTTACGGTATCAATTTGCCGAGTTCCTTCTCCCGAGTTCTCTCAAGCGCCTTAGAATTCTCATCCTGCCCACCTGTGTCGGTTTGCGGTACGGTTCTGATTCAACTGAAGCTTAGTGGCTTTTCCTGGAAGCGTGGTATCGGTTACTTCGTGTCCGTAGACACTCGTCGTCACTTCTCGGTGTTATGAAGACCCGGATTTGCCTAAGTCTTCCACCTACCGGCTTAAACAAACTATTCCAACAGTTTGCTAACCTAACCTTCTCCGTCCCCACATCGCATTGAATCAAAGTACGGGAATATTAACCCGTTTCCCATCGACTACGCATCTCTGCCTCGCCTTAGGGGCCGACTCACCCTACGCCGATGAACGTTGCGTAGGAAACCTTGGGCTTTCGGCGAGCGGGCTTTTCACCCGCTTTATCGCTACTCATGTCAACATTCGCACTTCTGATACCTCCAGCATCCCTTACGAGACACCTTCGCAGGCCTACAGAACGCTCCCCTACCATGCACTAAAAGTACATCCGCAGCTTCGGTTACAGATTTGAGCCCCGTTACATCTTCCGCGCAGGAAGACTCGACCAGTGAGCTATTACGCTTTCTTTAAATGATGGCTGCTTCTAAGCCAACATCCTGGCTGTCTGTGCCTTCCCACTTCGTTTACCACTTAATCTGTCATTTGGGACCTTAGCTGGCGGTCTGGGTTGTTTCCCTCTTGACAACGGACGTTAGCACCCGCTGTCTGTCTCCCGAGGAACCACTTGATGGTATTCTTAGTTTGCCATGGGTTGGTAAGTCGCAATGACCCCCTAGCCATAACAGTGCTTTACCCCCATCAGTGTCTAGCTCGAGGCACTACCTAAATAGTTTTCGGGGAGAACCAGCTATCTCCGAGTTTGTTTAGCCTTTCACCCCTATCCACAGCTCATCCCCGCATTTTGCAACATGCGTGGGTTCGGTCCTCCAGTACCTGTTACGGCACCTTCAACCTGGCCATGGATAGATCACTCGGTTTCGGGTCTACACCCAGCAACTATATCGCCCTATTAAGACTCGGTTTCCCTGCGCCTCCCCTATCCGGTTAAGCTCGCTACTGAATGTAAGTCGTTGACCCATTATACAAAAGGTACGCAGTCACGGAATAAATCCGCTCCCACTGTTTGTATGCATCAGGTTTCAGGTTCTATTTCACTCCCCTCCCGGGGTTCTTTTCGCCTTTCCCTCACGGTACTGGTTCACTATCGGTCGATGATGAGTATTTAGCCTTGGAGGATGGTCCCCCCATCTTCAGACAGGATTTCTCGTGTCCCGCCCTACTTGTCGTATACCTAGTACCACCGCCGGAATTTCGAATACGGGGCTATCACCCACTATGGCAGAAGTTTCCAATTCTTTCTTCTATCCCGACGGCTATCGTATACAGGCTCCTCCGCGTTCGCTCGCCACTACTTGCGGAATCTCGGTTGATTTCTTTTCCTCCGGGTACTTAGATGGTTCAGTTCTCCGGGTTCGCTTCGCTTATCCTATGTATTCAGATAAGGATACCGCACTGAGTGCGGTGGGTTTCCCCATTCGGACATCACCGGATCAAAGCTTTATTGCCAGCTCCCCGATGCTTTTCGCAGGCTTACACGTCCTTCGTCGCCTATCATCGCCAAGGCATCCACCTGATGCACTTATTCACTTGACTCTATCATTTGAAGTACCTTTTTGACTTCGGAGTTTTACCGTTGACTAGCTATGCTCCTTAAGGCCTTTACTTTGATAAAGCTTACTGCTTGTTGTGTCTTAACCCTGCCTTTTGTGTTTCAGGGTTAAGTCGATACAATCATCACCCAAATTACTGGGCTTTATTTCAGGCTGCCTGGGCAGCTGCAATAAAACCTCATTGTCTTTGTTTGTTGATTTCGGCTATCCAATTTGTTAAAGATCGATGCGTGGTTTTCGCAAATTAAAGCAGTCTGATTCTGCAAACTGCTTTAATTTGGGAAATCTTGGTGGAGGCAAACGGGATCGAACCGATGACCCCCTGCTTGCAAAGCAGGTGCTCTACCAACTGAGCTATGCCCCCTTTACCTTGAACCGGCCTGCCGGCTTTGGTTACTGGTGGGTCTGGGAGGACTTGAACCTCCGACCCCACGCTTATCAAGCGTGTGCTCTAACCAGCTGAGCTACAAACCCAGGTCTCTTCGCATCTCTAAACCGACGATTACCGATAAGTGTGAGTACCTTTGGCCTTCTCTCTAGAAAGGAGGTGATCCAGCCGCAGGTTCCCCTACGGCTACCTTGTTACGACTTCACCCCAGTCATGAAGCATACCGTGGTAAGCGGCCTCCTTGCGGTTAGCCTACCTACTTCTGGTATCCCCCACTTCCATGGTGTGACGGGCGGTGTGTACAAGACCCGGGAACGTATTCACCGCAGTATGCTGACCTGCGATTACTAGCGATTCCGACTTCATGCACTCGAGTTGCAGAGTGCAATCCGGACTACGATCGGTTTTCTGGGATTGGCTCCACCTCGCGGCTTGGCTACCCTCTGTACCGACCATTGTATGACGTGTGAAGCCCTGGTCATAAGGGCCATGAGGACTTGACGTCATCCCCACCTTCCTCCGGTTTGTCACCGGCAGTCTCATTAGAGTGCCCAACTGAATGATGGCAACTAATGACAAGGGTTGCGCTCGTTGCGGGACTTAACCCAACATCTCACGACACGAGCTGACGACAGCCATGCAGCACCTGTGTTACGGTTCCCGAAGGCACTCTCCCGTCTCTGGAAGATTCCGTACATGTCAAGACCAGGTAAGGTTCTTCGCGTTGCATCGAATTAATCCACATCATCCACCGCTTGTGCGGGTCCCCGTCAATTCCTTTGAGTTTTAATCTTGCGACCGTACTCCCCAGGCGGTCAATTTCACGCGTTAGCTACGCTACTAAGCAATCAAGTTGCCCAACAGCTAATTGACATCGTTTAGGGCGTGGACTACCAGGGTATCTAATCCTGTTTGCTACCCACGCTTTCGAGCATGAACGTCAGTGTTATCCCAGGGGGCTGCCTTCGCCATCGGTATTCCTCCACATCTCTACGCATTTCACTGCTACACGTGGAATTCTACCCCCCTCTGACACACTCTAGCCTGCCAGTTCAGAACGCAGTTCCCAGGTTGAGCCCGGGGATTTCACATCCTGCTTAACAAACCGTCTGCGCTCGCTTTACGCCCAGTAATTCCGATTAACGCTCGCACCCTACGTATTACCGCGGCTGCTGGCACGTAGTTAGCCGGTGCTTATTCTTCAGGTACCGTCATCAGAGTCGGGTATTAACCAACTCCTTTTCTTCCCTGACAAAAGTCCTTTACAACCCGAAGGCCTTCTTCAGACACGCGGCATGGCTGGATCAGGCTTGCGCCCATTGTCCAAAATTCCCCACTGCTGCCTCCCGTAGGAGTCTGGGCCGTGTCTCAGTCCCAGTGTGGCGGATCGTCCTCTCAGACCCGCTACTGATCGTCGCCTTGGTAGGCCTTTACCCCACCAACTAGCTAATCAGACATCGGCCGCTCGAATAACGCGAGGTCCTAAGATCCCCCGCTTTCCCCCTCAGGGCGTATGCGGTATTAGCTGTCCTTTCGGACAGTTATCCCCCATTACTCGGTACGTTCCGATGCATTACTCACCCGTTCGCCACTCGCCGGCAGAGTGCAAGCACTCCCCGCTGCCGTCCGACTTGCATGTGTAAAGCATGCCGCCAGCGTTCAATCTGAGCCAGGATCAAACTCTTATGTTCAATCTCTAACTTAATACATCTTCTGGTCTGCTTCAAAGAAAAAGACAGATAAATGCAAATCCTAAAATCTACATATCTTGTCTTATCCGTCGCAGTGTGAGACCAAAGGCACTCACACTTATCGGTAATCTGTCTGTTAAAGAACGTCGCCACAGAAGCAGCGAAAGACCGCAATCATACC
>NZ_JAKOOW010000074.1 GCF_022288825.1 Kingella pumchi
GTCGGATGCGGGCGGCGGCGGGCGGTTTGTTGCTATGATACGGGTGTTCCGATATACAAGGTCGGATACTTGTATCCGGCATTTCCGCAAGCAAAGTTCCAAGCATACCAACGGCTATCGGATTCGAGAATTCGACCTACAACTGCTGCCATGCGGTGCGTAGGTCGGGCATTCATGCCCGATGGAAAGAGGAAACAAAGCAAAACGTCGGGCATCAATGCCCGACCTACTGCAAAACCAAAACCATCCGCACACGATAAAGGCAGCCTGAAAGCTGAAATAGGCTTTCAGGCTGCCTTTTTGCGATGAATCGGGGTTGGGTTTCAAGCTGCCTTTATCCATCTCTCAAGCCAGCTCACCACCCCGCCAGCACCACCTTGCCAATCATGTCGCCGCGCTCTACCAGCTGATGCGCGCGGCGCAGGTTGGCGGCGTTGATGCCGTTGATGATACGCGTGGCGGTGGTTTTCAGACGGCCTTCGTCCACCAGTTGCGCGACTTTGGCAAGGATTTCACCCTGGCGTGCGATGTCGGCGGTCTCGCGCAGCGGGCGGGTGAACATGAATTCCCAATGCAGCGAGAGGCTTTTGCCTTTCAACGGGTTGGCGTCGAGTACGTCAGGGTCGTCAATCAGCGCGATGCGGCCTTGCGGTGCGAGCAGTTCCGCCAGTTGCGGCAGGTAGTGTGCGCTGTGGTTGGTGGAAAACGCCCACGACGGCGCACCGATGCCGAGCGCGGCCACTTGTTCGGGCAGGCTGTGGCGGTGGTTGATGATGTAATCCGCGCCGAGGCGGCGCAGCCATGCTTCGCTTTCTGGACGCGAGGCGGTGGCGATGGTTTGGATGTCGGTGAGCGTTTTCAACAACTGCACGGTAATCGAGCCGACGCCGCCCGCACCGCCCACCAGCAGCAGGGCGCGACTGCCACCGGCGACGGGTTTGTTCACGTCGAGACGGTCAAACAGCGTTTCCCACGCGGTGAGCGCGGTCAGCGGCAATGCGACTGCTTCGGCAAAATCGAGCGTGCGCGGTTTGCGGGCGACGATGCGCTCGTCCACCGCCTGCAACTCTGCATAAGAGCCGGGGCGGTTAATCACGCCCGCGTAATAGACTTCGTCGCCGACCTGAAAATGCTGCACGCCGCTGCCGACGGCTTTGACCACGCCTGCCGCATCCCAGCCCAAAATGCGGTACTGCCCTGCGGCAGGCGTATGCGCGGCGCGGACTTTGACGTCGGCGGGATTGACCGACACGGCACGCACTTCGACCAGTAAATCACGTTCGCGCAGTTCCGGCGTGGGCAGCTCAATGTCGAGCAGGCAGTTTTCGTCGTTGGCAGGCAGCGGGCGGTTGAATCCAATGGCTTTCATTTGATGCGTCTCCGGTTGTGTAAAAGGAGCGGGCATCATAAGATACGGGCGCGCGTTTGTTAAGAACGCACTTATTTTTCAGTAGGTTACTTATTAGATACTGGCAAAGGCCGTCTGAAAGCAGATAAAAACGTCGGGCATCAATGCCCGACCTACAAACTGCCAAAGGCAGCCTGAAAGCCGTTTCAGACGACCTTCAACCATCAAACAAGGAACACTCATGGGCAAAACCGCACACCGCGCATTTGACTGCGCCGAAGGCTGCTCGGTGGAAGCCGCGCTCGCCGTTATCGGTGGCAAGTGGAAAGGCACGATTCTCTACCGCCTGCATAGCGACGGCGTGCTGCGCTTCAACGAAATCCGCCGCATCCTGCCCGCCGTATCGCAGCGCACGCTGACCGCGCAACTGCGCGCGCTGGAAGCCGACGGCATCATCGAACGCACTGTTTATCCCGAAGTGCCGCCGCGCGTCGAATACCGCTTGAGCGCCTACGGGCAAACGCTTGCGCCGGTGCTGCTCGCCTTGAAGGCGTGGGGCGACGGACACAAGGAACGCGGCAAGGCAGCCTGAAAACAAAAGGCCGCCTGAATTCGTTCAGACGGCGTTTTGTTTTCTAACCCTCAATCCCGCAGAAACTTGTCAATCATCACCCAGGCAGCGGAAAAGTCGCTTTGCAGCACGCCGTGCGAGGCGTTGGCAACGATGGCGAGTTGCGCCTTGGGCATGGCGCGGTAGGCGGCAAGTACGGTATCGAGCGGGGCGTTTTGGTCTTTTTCGCCCGCCAGCAGCAGCGTCGGCGTTTGGATGTGGGCGAAATCGGCGCGGCTCATGCCGAAGCGGTTTTACAAGCCCGACCACATCGGGGCGATGCCCGTACCTTTGCCGAGGAAGAAGCCGAACAGGATGTTCATTTCGCCCAGCGGTTCGAGGAAACGGCTGTTGCGTAAGCCGCCTGCATCCACCGCCTTGAAGCCCATGTCCGCGGTCAGCGCTGCCGCCCGTTTTTTCGCCTCTTCATCATCGGCGGCGAGAAATACCTGAACCGTCTGCCCACTGCGTGCGGCCGGGTCGAGCAATTGGGCGAAAACGGTGTTGAATCCTTTGACCACGGCCGCCTGCGGTGCGGCTTTGGCGATTTCCTCGGCAGCGGACGTCGTAAAGCCCAGCGACAAGTTTTGGAAATCCGCCGTAACGGGATTGCTGATGTCAATCAGCGTCTTGCCCGAAACATCGAGCTGCTGCAACACTTCCGCCGCAGCGGCATAAGGCAGGGCGAGAAACACGGTCTGCGCCGCAGCAACGGCCTGTGCAAGCGTGCCGCCCTGCGCCTGTGCGCCGGTTTTCTGCGCCAGCGCCTGCGCTTTGGCAGCGTCGCGTGCGCCGATAAATACATTTTTGCCGGCAGCGGTCAGTGCGGCAGCCAGCCCTGCGGCCATATTGCCGCTTCCGATAATAGCGATGTTGCTCATGTTGTTGCTCCTGTGCTTGTTGGGATGGCGGGATTATCGCCCTTCCAAATCCGCAAGAGTAGTCGCTAAAATGAAAACGAAATTTTCAGATATGGAAAGCAAAGATGGATTTCAACGCGATAAAAGTGTTTACCGCCGTGGTGCAGGCGGGCAGTTTGTCGGCGGGGGCAGCGCGCTTGCAGATGCCCGTTGCCACCGTCAGCCGCAAAATCAAAGAGCTGGAAAACGGCCTCAACGTGCAGCTTTTGGAACGTACGGGGCGCGGCGTGCAGCCGACGCTTATCGGTCAGCAGGTGTACGAGCAGGCGCATTTGAGCGTGGAAACGCTGGACAACATCGCGCAGCAAGTCATCGGCGAGCAGGCGCAATGTGCCGGGCGCTTGCGCCTGTCGCTACCGTTGACGTTTGAGCCGGGCTGGCTGCTGCTGGGCGATTTTCAGGCTGCCTATCCGCGGATTGAGGTCTTCGTCCTCGCCACCGAGCGCAAACTGGATTTGTTGGCCGAAGGCATCGATGTCGCCCTGCGCAGCGGCGGTTTGGCAACCGACAGCCTCGTCGCCCGCAAATTCGGCGACATGCGCCTGCAACTGGTCGCCAGCCCCGACCTGCTCGCCCGCTGCGGCACGCCGCACCGCCCCGATGAGTTGGCGCAAAAGCCCTGCATCGGCTGGTCGCCCCTGCCCGAACATCCCGTGCGCTGGTCGCTCGGCGGACAAAGCATCATCCCGCCCGCCGCCTTCTGCTGCAACGACTACCGCCAACTGCGCCAGCTCGCCCTGCTGGGGCGCGGCATCACCGACCTGCCCGATTTCTTCGCCCGCCCGCTGCTTGCCGAAGGCGCATTGGTCGAAGTGCTGCCCGATTTCCCCTTCCCGCAGCTGCCGCTGCACCTGCTCTACGTCAAGCACCGCCACCCGTCGAGCGTGGTGCGGGTATTTGTCGAATTTTGTTTGGATAATGCGGGCAAGTATTTGGCATAAACCCGAAAACCGCCCTACCCCGCCCGTTCCGCCAACACCTCGCCCAAAAAATCCGCCACCGCGCGGATTTTTGCCGAGCGGCGCAGGTCTTCGTGCATCACCAGATAAATATCGGCGGCAAACTCTTCCTTTTCCGCCGCGTCATGCAGTGCCGTAGGTCGGATACTCGTATCCGACACTTTTCAGACCGTCTGAAAGCCTAAAAAGGCAGCCTGAAAAACTACACGACACGGCAAATCGCAAAAACCGTTTCGCCGTTTGTATAAAATACGGCCTTGCTGCCCATACGGTTTTCAGGCTGCCTGAAACCCGCCCGCGCCGTAGATAACGGTTTAGAATGCTTTGTCGGACACCAATGTCCAAGCCACAAGCTCAAATTAGGAGAATCCCATGGATCAAAAAGTGAAAAATCTGCTGGACGATTGGCAAACCAGTAATCCTGCCTTGTATGAAATCGCCGATAGCGTGCGCACGAAAATAGGGCAACTGGCAGATACGGTAGGCGAAGAAGTGAAATATGGCGGCATTTTGTTTGCTGCCCCCAAACCATTTTGCGGCATTTTTGTTTACAAGCAGCATGTAACTGTGGAATTTGCTCACGGTGCCGAGATGGCAGACCCGCACGGTTTATTGGAAGGCAAAGGCAAAGGCCGTCGCCATTTGAAATTACATACGCTTGAAGATGTGGAAAATAAGCATTTGGCGGAGTACTTACGGTTGGCGCAACAAGCAGCAGAATAAAATGCCGTGCTGAAAGAGCGCTGAACTACGACGGCAACCGTTTTCAGGCTGCCTTGAATGCTGTCTGAAAACCCGTTTGCAGGCTTCGTACGGAGTTTGTAGGTCGGTGTATTTATGCCCGACAAACACAGATAAATTTTAAAACGTCGGGCATAAATGCCCCGACCTACGGCTGCGCTTGCTTTCAGGCTGCCTATGCCTATCATCATGCCGTCTGAAAAACCCAACCCATCCGAACCACACCCCCAAACCCACATCAGAAAGCCCCCCATGCCCGCCGAAATCCGTATCACCTATTCCCGCCTGAAAATGTTTGTGATGTCGCTCGTTCTGCTCGCCATCGCCGCTGCCGCATCGCCGCTGCTGTTTGTTGGCAGCCTAAAATCTGTCCTAAGCGGAGCTTTTATTGTTTTGTTCTGCTTGGTGTTTGCCGCCCTGTTGCTCTACCGCGCCGCTGACAGCCGCACTAAACTGGTGTTAAACGCCGACGGTATCCGCATCGTCCAAGCATTTGCCGAAAAAGAACTCGACGGGGTTGGCGCGAAAAGCGGCAGCAAAACCAAGCGCGAAAACGTTTTTTATCCGTGGGAACTGGTTAACAGCGTGGTTTTCGTGTATCCGTTTCCCGCCACACTGTACCTGAACAGCGAGCCTGCACGCAAATTCAAAGCCGAACTGGAAGAACTGGAAGCCGAGCAGCCGCTGCCCGATAACGCCACGCTCGAGCAAATGGAAGCGCGCGTCGCCAAATATCTGCGCCTGTCGGAAAGCATGACCCGCCAGCGCGACTTCTCCATCACCCTGCCCGTGATGTACCTGCTGCACGGCAAACACCTGCCCGATTTAATCCGCACGCTAGCGGCCGAGTCCGACAAAAGCCGCCGCCAAGCCGTGCTCGACGGTTTTTGCCAAACCTTTTTCCCCAAAGCCCTTGGTTCGCGCCCCGTCGCGCCACCCGAACCGCGCGAGTTCCCCGTCTGCCTGCCCGCCCAAGTCAGCATCCGCAGCATTGGCGGCGGCTATCCGCTGGCAAACATTTTGTGTGCCCTGATGCTTATCGGCAGCCTTGTTTTTGCCGCCGTAATCGTGCGCAACGCCGCCGATCCTGCTGACATCCGCGGATTTCTGCCGCTGCTGCCCTTTGCCGTCATCACCGCCGCCGCGTGTGGGTGGCAGCTGTCCCGCTACCGCCGCCGTCGCGCCGTGCTTGCCGCCATCAACCGCCCCGAAGCGCAGCCGTGGAAACTCGTCGCCATCCCGATTTACATCGCCGGCACCAATCGCAAACTCAGGCGGACGTATTATTTCTACCCCGCGCCCATCAACGGCAAAATCCGCGAAATCACATTTAGCGACCACAACTTCCAACCCGTGCGCCGCCACGGACAATATCTCGCCTTCGCCCCGCGCAACGGCGGCGCGCCCGTTCCCATCGATGCCGATTTGCGCAATATCCAAGGGCTGAACGAAAGCGAACGCCGCGGGCTGCTGCGCCAGATTAAAGAACTGGAAGCAGAGTTTTAGACGGCAGCAAAGGCAGCCTGAAAACCAATCTCCACTTTCAGGCTGCCTTAATGCCGTCTGAAAAGGCAGCCTGAAAACGCCTTCCCCCTTATCATCTCTTGTTTTGATTCAACTGATTTTGCCATGCCGACGATTAACCATTTTGCCTGTCCCCAGCATGTGGAAACGGGCTGCGTGTTGCAGCACAAAAAACTTTCATTCGCGCAATCGCAGTTTGCACAGCCGATGGTTGTGCGCGTGGTGCACGGGCGTAAAACGTTGCGCTACGCGGGCGGCGAATTGACTGCAACGACGGGACAATGGCTGCTGATTGCGGGCGGGCAGTCGTTTGATGTACTGAATGAGCCTGATGGGGCGCAGGGTTATCGCTCGGAATGGCTGATGTTGGGCGATGAATGGGTGGCGCAGTTTTTCGCGCAACACCCTTCGCGCGAAACGCTGGATTTGGCGCGTGTGTTGCGCCCTGATGCGGCTTGGAACGAATCGCTTTCTCGCGTGATACACGGCGTGCAGGCGCGGCTGCCTGAAACGGTGTTGGCAGCGCGGACAATGGAACTGCTGGCTTGGCTGGCGCAAGCCGGGGCGGTGTTCAATCCGCATTCGGCGCAGCCTGTAAGCAAGCAGATACGCCAACTGATTGCGCGAGATACCACAATCAACTGGCGGATAAGGGATGTGGCGCAGCGGCTGGGCATGAGCGAGGCAACGCTGCGGCGGCGGCTGGCGAACGAAGGCACGTCTTTTCGCGAACTGTCGGGCAGTGTGAAGATGATGCGGGCGCTGACCCTGCTGCAAACGTCGCCGTTGGGCGTGGCGCAGGTGGCGTATGCGGTGGGCTATGAGAGCCCTGCGCGGTTTGCGGCGAAATTTCGGGCGCATTTTGGTTGTACCCCGAGCGATGTACGCAGGGCGCGTTAATCCGCGTATCGGCAGCCTGAAAACCCCCAACGCAGCAAAAAAGGACGCACTACATGGCGTCCCTTTTTTCGTTTCATCCCTTATCGCGCTTGGCGCACGGTAACTTTTGCCCTGCCCAGCGCGTGGGCATTGGTGAAAAAACCAACCAGCGCGGGCGTGGCTTCGGCGGTGATATTGGGCAGCGTGGCCACATCCACGGCGGTAACGGTGATTTCATAGCGGTGGTTTTGCCCCTTGGGCGGACACGCGCCCATAAAACCCGCTGTGCCACCATCGGTGCGCGTTTGCAGCGCGCCCGGCGGCAAGGCCTGGTTTTCAGGCAGCGCCGACACGTTGGCGGGAATATTGGCAACCACCCAATGCATCCAGCCCAAGCCGGTAGGCGCGTCTTTATCGTACATCGTCAGCACAAAACTTTTCGTGCCTTTGGGGGCGTTTTTCCATGAAACCGTCGGCGCGATGTTGCCGCCTGTGCAGCCGAAGCCGTAGGATTCACTTAACAAATGGCGTTCGGCGAAGTGTCCGTTTTGCAAACCGCCCACTTGCACGGTAAATTTCCCTTCTGCCCCAGCTGTAGCAGAAAGCGCGGTAAAACCCGTCAGCGCAGCGGCATAGAGCCATGTTTTCATAATGTTTTCCTTATTTTGATGGGGTTGAAAACGCAGATTATAGGGATGAGCCGCACGCCGCATGATGCCGAAACGTGCAAATATTGTGCGGATTTGGGCAGCCTGAAAACAGGTTTGCGGCTGTTGCGAAGTCCAAACCCGTCTGCCGTTTTTCAGGCTGCCTTTAAAAACAACCGCCGTAGGTCGGTGCATTTATGCCCGACAGAAATAGGAAACACAGCAAAAAACGTCGGGCATGAATGCTCACCCTACACGGCGTTTCAGGCTGCCCTGATGCCGTCTGAAAAGGCAGCCTGAAACCGCATTACACGGTTTCAGGCTGCTTTTTTATTCCGTCATTCCCGCACAGGCGCACTACTGTCCGGAATAAATAACCCATACAAATCAGCATGCCAAGTACTTGACTTCAAAACAA
>NZ_JAKOOW010000075.1 GCF_022288825.1 Kingella pumchi
TGCTGCGCCTGTGGTGTTACCACCCGCAGTAGCTTTAAAGCCGCTGCTGTTGATGGCATTGGCAATATCACCCGCTGTGGCCAGTTTGCCTGCGTCGGCAGCAGCCGGTGGAGTAACTTTGCCGTCGTTGGCTACGGTCAACGGAGTGGTCGCTACGGCTTGAGTAGTAATCTGATTCGCTACAGCTTTCAATTGAGCAACGTTCACCGCGTCAGAATCTTCCGTACCAGCAGCCACATTAATGATTTGACGAGTAGCATTCTGCGTACCTACTGATACTGCACCCAACTCACCTTTTACTGTTGCCGTAATATTGTTTTGGTCAACATTGGAAGCTGACGCAAGTGCATAAACCTGATTGTTAGCCACGGTAGGTGCTGCATTAGCCTGAACTTTAGTCGCATCGATAGCAGCACGAGTAGCCTGAGAAGCATGACCTAATGCTACTGAACCTGCTGCTGCTACAACGGTAGAACTATTTGCACCAATGGCTACACTATTATTACCTGCAGTATTGGCACTGGAACCAATAGAGATATTATTTTCTTGAGAAGCCACTGCAGCAGCACCAATAGCCATAGAGGCTTTACCACTAGAACGTGCATTAGAACCGATGGCTACCGCCTGCTCCTCTTCTGCACGACTAGCACCAAGAGTAACTGCCTGACGACCCGCTGCATAAGCGGAATCACCAATTGCAACTGCACCCTCGGAATTCGACTGACCAACAACAGATTTTTCCGCAACTTCAGCGCTACCAACCGCAACAGAGCTAGCGCCAGCCGCTTTAGCGTTAATCCCTGCTGCCAAGGCTTTGCTGCCAGTTGCACCGTCATTATTATAGTTATTGTCAGTATTTGCGCCGTTTACATGGTAGAAGTGAATACCATTACCACCGGCAGCTGTAATTTGTTCTTGTAAACCTTTAGCCACATAGAACAACTGGCTACCGTTAATGGCATCAGTGCTAGCCGCAGTAATTGCGCCTGGCGCAACATGTTTGATTTGGCGTTCAAAACCTGCTGCACCAATAGAAACTTGGTCACCAGGAACCACCTTGCCGCTACCAGCAAACGGGCTAGTCCCTCCACCGTAGGTGATTGCACCAATTGTGGCAGACGGCACATCAGTAGCGTTTGTTGCAGTTGTACTACCTGCACCTAAGGCAACAGCATTGGCCAATGTAGCATTTGCCCCTACACCGAATGCAGCCGAATAATCACCCGTGGCATGGGATTTCGTACCTACTGCCGTTGCCAAATCTGCCGCCTTGGCAGAGACGCCCACAGCAACCCCAGCCTGGCCAGTAGATGTGCCAATATAGCGATTATTAGGCGTGAAATTAACTAAGTTCTGACCCGTTAACTCCCGATATTTTTTTGCCAGTGCCGTATCGTTATACGCATCATTATCCGCAGCTGGAGAAGTCACTCGATACACTGTGGATGCTACCGAATCCAAATCATCGCCACCAATTGCAACCGAAGAATCTCCAGTTGAACGGGTATTCGCACCCAGTGCCACAGACTGATCGCCTGTTGCCTGGGCATCAAAACCAAAAGCAATGGACTGTGTTTTGGAGGCTACAGACTCAGCACCAAACGCAATTGTCTGCAAACCACCTGATCTTGCTGTCTTACCAATCGCGATGTTATTCATCGTTTTATCAGGCTGAGATGCTATCCGAGGATAAGTTGCCGAGTTGGTTTCCGTGGATGCGCCGTACCCCAACGCAATTGAGTTCTCTCCATCGGCCTTAGCATTACTGCCTGCGGCAAAAGCGTTGCCGCCATTAGCTTTAGCTTTTAAGCCGATTGCGGTTGCATGAGCTTCTGGAGCCTCTGCGCCTACCCCGATGGCAACCGCAGCAGAACCCTTCGCTTGCGACGCCATGCCAGCAGCAATCGCACCGTCTGCCTCTGCATGAGAATCTGCGCCAAATGCCAAAGATGCTTTACCTGTTGATTGGCTCATATGTCCAATGGCAACAGAGCCACGACCACTGGCCGTTGTGCTGGTAAAGCCGATGGCCGGATTCGAAGCATCTTTAGTTGAAACACCTTCTACAGTAATCGGCTGGCCGGCATAATTGCGCCAATCTTGGGCACCACTATATTTCCCGGCAGACGTTTTACTGTCATTATTACCTAGATCATCACCACCAATTGCAATAGACGACTGACCTGTCGCATATACTTGTGCACCAAGCGCAACAGACTGGCTGTTTGCCACACTAGCCTCACCGACTACCACCTGCTGCCCCATTGTGTTTTTCGCTGTATTTGGATTAGCATCGCTAGTAGCTTCAGCACCATGCCCAATAACAACAGCAGACTCGCCATTTGATTTGTTTTTGGCACCACTACCCAAAACTATTGTGTAATTAGTCTTTGCATCACTGTTATTACCCATGGCAATTGCCTCATCATCTGCTGCGACAGCACCAGTCCCCCACGTTAATCCGGCGGCCTGCACAGCAGCAGACGAGAGCATCATACCCACAGCAGCCACCGCTACAGCAATGGTTTTGCTTGATTTGGATTTACCATGGGCGGTACTGATTTCGGATACGGCCACCCATGCATTGGCGGCATCGCTCCAAACAACTTTATAAACCTTATTCATAGCTTTCTTCCTAAAAGTGTAAAAAACAAAGGGGTACAACAAAATTTAAACCTAGCGAAACGGTTTTCAGGCAGCCTGAAAACCGTTTCGCCGCTTTGATGTAAAACAAATAGCGGTCAATTTAACAAAATGCCGCCCTTAATTAAACCGTCTTAAAAAGAGACAGATTTTTTTGTAAACCATTGTAAATGGCATGAGATTGCACCCTAGCCGGATTTAGCCCGATTTTGCTTTCAAATTTGATCCGAAACGGCAAAATTAAGCATAAAGGCACAAAACACACCGTTTTTTCAGGCTGCCGTTTTCCCGACAGCCGTTACACACAAAAAATCCCGCAGCAATCAAAACCACCCTGATTGATACGGGATTTCTTTACATCTTGGCGGAGAGGAAGGGATTCGAACCCTCGATACGCTATTCACGTATACACGCTTTCCAGGCGTGCGACTTCAACCACTCATCCACCTCTCCAAGCGATAAGCGGCGGATTGTATAGAGGGCGGTGGCGGCAGGCAAGGATTTTATGCCCCTCTGCTGCCGCGGCGCATGAATTTTTTACTTTTTTTTGCATACGCCGTTTACGCTCTGTTTCCGTTTCGCAACAAGTTCTATTTGTGAAATCAAGCGTATGTTTAAAGCCAATCAGAAACGTTTTCACTTGCTGCCGTTCGCATCTTTCAGGCTGCCTGAAACGGCAATAATCCGCGCACAGCCTTCTTCAATCAGAAAACGCACGTCCGCCCCGCCAACGGCCATCGCATATTCGCGCCCGGGGATGTCTTGGTAGGCCGGGCGCGGGTCTTGGGCGATGCTTTGCTCGATAAGCAGCCTGAAAGCTTCGTCCAGCCTGTCGGCGCCGCTTTCAGGCTGCCATTTTACCCGCAGCTGCGGCGGGGCTTCGGCAGCAAAGCCGGCGGCGGCATCGGGGCGGGCTTCAACAAAAGGAATATAGGGTTTGACATCGACCACTGGCGTGCCGTCGAGCAAATCGGCGCCGCTGCATTCGAGAAACACGCGCCCGTTTTCCTGCCCCACCGCTTCGAGTTTGAGCAGCGACAAACCGAGATGGTTCGGCCGGTGCGGGCTGCGGCTGGCGAATACGCCCACTTTTTTGCGGCCGCCCAAACGCGGCGGCCGCACCATCTGCGCCCAGCCTTCGGCCAGCGCGTCGTGAAAGACAAACTGCACCCAGATATAGCCGAAGCCTTCCAGCCCGCGCACACTGTCGGCGCCAAACTGCGGCGCAAATTCGATGCGGCAGCGCGCGGCAGGCACCAGATGCGGCTGGCGCGGGATGCCGAATTTCTGGGTATAGGGGGAACGGATGGTGGCAACAGCTTCAATGGTATAAGACATAATCGCAAACAGTTGGCAAAACGGCGCCGGCTTTCGCTTTCAGGCAGCCTGAAAACCCGCCGGTGCTGCTGGATAAAAGAGACAGATATTTTCAGACTGCCGGCAAAACAATGAAACGGCAAAGCAGCCTGAAAGCCGGAACTTGCCATAAAATTGCCGCTTTGTCGCCGAATTTATCGGAAAATATTGAAATTTCCTATACGGAAAAGGCCGGCGCATAGTAGAATCACTTTATCCCGATACGCCCGAAGCATTTGTCCGCCTCGGGATTTGTGTTGAGGAGCTTCCCATTTTTATAGGAAAACGATTATGAAACGTTTGAAATTCTTACCTGCAATCACCGCTTCCGCCCTGGCCCTGATGGCTGCGGGCGCCCAAGCCGGCATGGTTTCCGATGCACACGGCAACGTGGGTTACGACACCGCTGAGGAATGCGACGCCGCCGTCCACAACGGCACCGCCCGCTTTTACCAGTCTGCCACCCATAAAAAACCGCTGTTGCGCAAAGGCGAACGCAAAGTAGCCGTCGCCACCATCCGCGACCTCGGCCCGCAATACGCGCTGGGCGCCTGCGATATGGGTGTAGGCCATAAATTCGGCCGCGACGGCGTAGCCCGCGCGCTGCAAGGTAAATACGTACCCTACAGCCCCGATATGCCGGTAAACGTCTATTCCGACGCCAGCGGCCGTGCCGTTCGCGTGAGCATGCAGCAATGCGACAACCGTTTCTCCGACAACACCCCGCGCCCCGTCGCCCCGATGGAACGCCAGCCCGAACCGGTAGTGGCGCCCGAGCCGCAGCCGGTAGTCGAGCCGGCACCGGCACCCGAACCCGCTCCCGAGCCTAAGGCTTCCAGCGGCATCCGTCCCTATGTGTTCGGCACTCTGGGCGCGCTGCAGGACGGCTACAAATACGAAGAGCCGGGTTACACCGAAAGCGAAAGCAACACCCGCGCGGCCGGCCAGATCGGTGCCGGTGTCCAGTTCAACAACCTGCTGGGCGCCGAGCTTTACTACCAAGGCGGCGACAAGCACCGTTTTGACGACGGTAACGGCGGCAAAAACAAAATGCAAAACCACACTTACGGCGGCCGTGTAACCGTTGGTGGCGATATCGGTGAAAAATTCCGCCTGTTCGGTAAAGCCGGTGTGGCCGGTGTCAAACACAAGCTCAAAGATACCGACGGCGACTCTTACAGCTTCAAAACCAAAGCCCGTCCGACTTTGGGTATCGGCGGCCTGTACAAATTCACCGAAAACCTCGGTCTGCGTGCCGACTACGACTACTACTTCCGCAAAAAAGAGCGTGAAGAAAACGGTGAGAAGTTCACTTGGAAAGGCAACCACTACGTTGGTGCCGGTGTCCAATACACCTTCTAAACCGCATACGGTTTAATACCGGCCAAAAGCAGCCTGAAAATCTTTCAGGCTGCTTTTTTCCGTTTTTGGCTCACAGCATTAGGGATAAAACCATTATGCCGGCAGTTCTCAGGCTGCTTTGAAAGGCTTAATGAAACCCGTGCCGGCCGAGAAATACAAGTTCCAATGAAACGATTGCTATCCAACCGACAGCCAAAAACGGCAGCATCAACATGAAAGCACCAGAGAAAAGGGCTATTAGTTTGACCGGCCAAAACACGGAACGTATCAGGCAGAGCAGTCCGATAACATACAGCAAAATAGAGGTGGCAAACGACAACAGTGCCGTTATAAAAACCAACTCCTTCAAACCTTCCACATCAGGAATCATATAGTTTAAGAAGATGAAAGAAGAGAAAAAAATCACCGAAATGGCAATTCGGTTTGGGCGGGCGCCATCGGCAAAGGCTTTGTGTATGACCCCGGACGATGCCAACAAAAACAGGCTGATGGCTATATATTTTGACTCGTAAACGATAACAACCCAAAGGGTAAAAAGCGCGATAGCAGACAGCAAAGTGGCAATTTGGTCAAACGGCATACCATTGGCAAATACTTCGCGCACGGCGTACCCGGTCATCACAAATAAGAGCAGGATCATGGCTGTGTCTGCCACCCGCATCAGGAATTTTGGCAGGTGTGTTGCATCACCGATAGAGGCAACGCCGATAAAGGCAAGGCCGATCCACAGCGGCGAAAGCATATAGCACAAGTACCGCAGGGAGTCTTTTTTGTCGGAAGAAGATGTTTGTCGGATGGTACGATTGATGCGATGCGGCATGGCGAAATCCTTTGCAAAGGTAGTCTGAAAAAACAATCTGCAGATTGCAGGCTGCATTCCACATATAAACCAACACGGTAAATAACGCCGAAATTTTCTACATTTCAGGCAGCCTAAAAACCGATCTGCTTGTTTCAGGCTGCCTTTTTCTTCAATCAAATCCCACCCAGCGCCACATATTTGGTTTCCAAATACTCGCCCAGCCCGTATTTCGAGCCTTCGCGCCCCAATCCGGACTGTTTGACCCCGCCGAAGGGGGCGGCGGCGTTGGAGATGATGCCGGTGTTCACGCCCACCATGCCGTATTCCAGCGCTTCGGCCACGCGCACGCAGCGGGCAAGGTTTTGGCTGTAGAAATAGGCGGCGAGACCATATTCGGTGTCGTTGGCCAGGGCGACGGCTTCTTCTTCGCTGTCGAAAACGAACAGCGGGGCGAGCGGGGCGAAGATTTCTTCGCGGGCCACGCGCATTGTTCCGTTGGCGCCGCCGATAACGGTGGCGTCGAAAAAGCGCCCTGCCCCGCTGCCGCCGCACAGCACGCGGCCGCCGTTTTCCAGCGCGTCGGCCAGCAGCTCGCGGGTGTGGGCGGCGGCTTTGTCGTCGATTAAGGGGCCCAAATCGCTGGCGGCATCGAAGCCGCTGCCGGTTTTCAGGCTGCCTGCGGTGGCGGCGAACTTGGCGGCAAAGGCGTCGTACACGCCGCGCTGCACATAGATGCGGTTGGCGCAGACGCAGGTTTGGCCGGCGTTGCGGAATTTGGCGGCAACCGCGCCGGCAACGGCGGCATCCACATCGGCGTCGTCAAACACGATAAAGGGCGCGTTGCCGCCGAGTTCGAGCGACACTTTTTTGATGCTGCCGGCGCATTGGCGCATCAGCTCGCGACCGGTTTCGGTGGAGCCGGTGAAGCTGAATTTGCGCACCAGCGGGTGTTCGGTCAGCACTTTGCCGATGGGGCGGGCGGCGCCGGTAATCACATTGAACACGCCCGCCGGAATGCCCGCCTGTTCGGCCAGCACCGCCAGCGCCAGCGCGGAAAACGGCGTTTGCGATGCGGGGCGCACGACAAAGGTGCAGCCGGCGGCCAGCGCGGGCGCGGCTTTGCGGGCGATCATCGCATTGGGAAAATTCCACGGCGTGATGGCGGCGCACACGCCGACGGGCTGTTTGAGCACCAGCACGCGGCGGTCGGCCGCGGGCGCGGGGATGGTGTCGCCGTACACCCGCTTGGCCTCTTCGGCATACCACTCGACATACGACGCGCCGTAGGCAATCTCGCCCTCGGCCTCGGCCAGCGGCTTGCCCTGCTCCAAAGTCAGGATTTCGGCCAGCGCGCGTTTGTTTACCAGCATCAGCTCAAACCAGCGGCGCAGCAGCGCGGCACGCTCGCCGGCGCTTTTGGCGCGCCAGTTTGGCAGCGCGGCATAGGCAGCCTGAACGGCGCGCTCGGCCTCCGCCGCGCCCATATCCGGCACGCTGCCGACGGTTTCGCCGGTGGCGGGATTGTCCACCGCCAGCACGGCGCCATTGCCGGCATCCAGCCAGCGGCCGCCGATATAGGCTTGGGTTTTGAACAGGGCGGGATGGGGGTTCATAACGGCACTCCTTGCGGCAAATGATGGAATGGCGATTGTAAGCGGATGCGGGGAAAAAGGCAGCCTGAAAGTGGGATTTGCCGTTTTCAGGCTGCTTGGTTGGACAACGGAACGCGGCAAACGGTACACGCTACGCCCCCTGCGGCAGGCAGCCTGAAAACAGAAAAAATCTTTGCCCAACGCTGCTTTTCAGGCTGCCTGTTGCGGGAAAACCGGTCTTCAAACCAAAAAAGCAGCCTGAAAACCATGTTTGGTTTTCAGGCTGCTTTTTTGCCGATAGAACAAAATCAACCGGTAAGCTGGCGGCTGATCAGTTTTTTCAGCGGCGGCAGATTGTTGCTGATGCGCAGTACGGCGCCGCGCAGGGCTTTGACCGGACGGGTTTCGGTGGTAAAGAAGTTCACCATCGCATTGGTGCCGTGATACAGCGGGCGGGTGTGGAGCTGGTGTTCGATATTGTATTTTTCCAGCAACTTGTGCGAGCCGATGTCGCGGCCTTTTTTCTCGGCTTTCAGAATCAGCTTGGCGAGAATGTCGGTGCTTTCCAGGCCGAGATTGTAGCCGTGGGCGGTAACCGGATGCATGCCGACGGCGGCATCGCCGATCAGCGCGGCGCGGGTGGCGTAAAACTTGCTGGCGTGCACGCCCATCAGCGGATAGCTGTGGACGGTGCCGGCCGGCTCCATGTCGCCCAGGCGGCCGCCGAGCATTTTCTGCGCTTCTTTGGCCAGCTCTTCGGGCGTCAGATCCAAAAGTTCGGACGCGCGGGTGTTTTGGATGGTTATCACGCAGTTGGTCATGTGCTCTTCCAAGGGCAGCAGCGCCAGCGTGCGGCCGTAGAAGAAGCATTCGCAGGCGGTGTGTTCGTTGGAAACGGTGTGTTTGGTGCGGAACACGATTACGGTGCGGCCAAAATCGTGCATATCGGCGGAAATACCGAGCTGGCGGCGGGTTTGCGACAGGCGGCTGTCGGCGGCAACCAGCAGGCGCGCGTGCAGGGTTTCGCCGTTTTCTAGTTCCACCGTGGCGGCTTCGCGGTCGGTGCGCACGCTTTTGACGCCGACGCCGCAGCGCAGGCTAACGTTGGGCAGTGACACCGCTTCTTCGTAGGCGGCGCGGCGGATGTTGTGGTTGGAAATCAGATTGCCCAGGCGGTCGGTGGGGCCGCCGCGGGCGTGTTTTGGCTCGGCAAAATGCAGGGTGTAGTCGGACTTGCCGTTGAACACTTTGGCATCGCGCAGGCGGTAGATTTCGTTTTCGGGGATGCGCTGCCACATGCCGAGCCGCTGCATGATTTCGCGCGAACGGTGGGTGAGCGCGATTTCGCGGCCGTCGTAAGCGGGATTCTGCAGGCTCTCTTCGGGCGCCTTTTCGATCACGGTGATGCGCAGGCCGCTGTCTTTAAACTGGCGGGCGAATGCCAAACCGGCGGGGCCGCCGCCAACGATGATGATGTCGCTGTCCATAATTCCTGCCTTGCTTTAAGAGTGGAAAAAATCGTTGCCGATTGTAACCGATGCAGCCTGAAAGCCCAAACCGGCCGTGGCCGCTGTTTGACCTGCGCCAAAAACTTTCAGCAAAAATATTTGTTTTGCCGATCGCCCTGCTATCCGGCACGGACAAAAGTTTCAGGCTGCCTGAACGATCAAGGCAGCCTGAAAGGCGGATTCAGCCGTTTTTGCCGTCTGCGGCTTCTTCCGCCGCATCGTAGGCATCGACGATTTTCTGCACCAGCGGATGGCGGACGACGTCTTCGCTGGTAAAGGTATGAAAGTAGATGCCTTCGATGCCGGCGAGTTTTTCTTTGGCGTCGCGCAGGCCGGATTTGATGTTGCGCGGCAGATCGACCTGGCTCAGATCGCCGGTAATCACGGCTTTGGCGCCAAAGCCGATGCGGGTCAGAAACATCTTCATCTGCTCGGGCGTGGTGTTTTGCGCTTCGTCGAGTATCACATAGGCGCCGTTGAGCGTGCGGCCGCGCATATAGGCGAGCGGGGCGATTTCAATCAGCTGTTTTTCCAAGAGTTTGCTTACGCGGTCAAAACCCATCAGATCGTAAAGCGCGTCGTAGAGCGGGCGCAGATAGGGATCGACTTTCTGCGCCAGATCGCCGGGCAGAAAGCCGAGTTTTTCGCCGGCTTCGACGGCGGGGCGCACCAGCACGATGCGCTCGATCTGGTGTTTTTCCATGGCATCGACGGCGGCGGCGACGGCAAGATAGGTTTTGCCGGTGCCGGCGGGGCCGAGACCGAAGACGACGTCGTGGTTAAGCAGCGCGCGGATATAGCCGTTTTGGCGCGGGGTGCGGCCGCCGAGTTTGCCGCGGCGGATGCGGAAGAAATACTGGTGGCCGCCGTCGTTTTGCGGCTCGAAGGCGGCATCGGCGGTTTTGGCTTCGACGGCGGCCAGGCTGATGGTGCCGTCGTCCAAATCGCCGTGTTCGGCGGCTTCGGCCAGCGCGAGCAGGGCGCGGCGGCCGGCGTGGGCGTTGCCGCCGGTGAAAGTGAAGTCGGCGAAGCGGCGGCTGATGTCGATCTCCAGCGCTTTGGCCAGCGCGGCAAGGTTGCCGTCAAACGCGCCGCACAGGCGCTGCAAAACGGTGTTGTCGATGTCTTCAAAAGACAGGTGGACGGTATGGCTCATGGGGTTTTCCTGCGGCGGCTTTCAGGCTGCCTGAAAGCCGCCGCCGTGCGGTTTAATACTGGTAGCGCGCCAAGGCGGCTTTGATTTTCGGCAGCGCGGCGCGGGCGGCGGCTTCGCCCTGGCGGATGGCTTCGGCCTTGCGGTCGAAACCGCCCACCGAGCCCATATCCTGCACCTGCGGTTTGATCACCACGTCGGCTTTAGAGAGCTCGTTATTGAGCGCGGAGATGCTCATAATATTGAGCGTCTGATCGAGATAAGACAGAAAGTCCTTGCTCACCGCCTGGGTGGGCTTGGCGGAAATATCGACGGCAATCACGAAATTCGCCCCCTGGCTGCGGGCGGCGCTCACCGGCACCGGCTGCGCCAGACCGCCGTCAACATATTTGCGCCCGCCGATCAGCACCGGCTGGAACACATTGGGAATCGCCGCCGAAGCGCGCACCGCCTGGCCGGCATTGCCGTGGTTGAAGGCTACCGCCTTGCCGGTGGAAAAATCGGTGGCCACCGCGGCGAATTTCAGCGGGAACTGCTGGATTGGGCGGTTGTTTACCTTGCGGTTGATCCAGTTTTGCAGTTTTTCGCCCTTGATAAAGCCGCTGGTGGAAAGGGTGAGATCCACCAGCTCGGTTTTGCCGAGAATCTCCGCTTCCAATTCCATTCGGTCGGGCGACATGCCGCTGGCGTACATGCTGCCGACTATCGAACCGGCGCTGGTGCCGGTTACCACCTGCACCGGAATGCCGTTTGCTCTCAGCACTTTGATCACGCCGATATGGGCAAAACCTTTAGACGCGCCGCCGCCCAACGCCAGCCCGATAACCGCCTTGGGCTTGGCTTTCGGCGAAGGCGGCGTGTTTTTTGAAGTTTGCGGCGGCGCCGAAGTGCTCGGGCAGGCGCTCAAAGACAAAACGGCGGCGGCAGATACGGCCGACAGCAGCAGACGGCGGCGGGTACGGTTCATAACGGACTCCCTTTCGGTTTGGTTTTTTCAGGCTGCCTTACGCGCTTTCAGACAGCCTGAAAGCGGCAAAAACGGCAGCATCCGGCGGCAATTATAACGGATTTCGCCCAAACGGCTTTTTTGCCGCCGCCAAACCGTTTCAGGCTGCCTGTGCCGCCGCTGCCGGCAAAGCCCTTGCCCGCCGCCGCGCCGCGCCAGTATCATCGCCACCCTTTTTTTGTGTTTCCCGCCCCGCCATGAACCCCCTACCGCTTGCCGTTACCAGCGGCGAACCCGCCGGCATCGGCCCCGACATCTGCCTCGATCTGCCCGCCGCCGCCCTACCCCGCCGCACCGTGGTGCTCGGCGATATCGGCCTGCTGCGCCAACGCGCCGAGCAGCTCGGCAAAAACGTCGCCATCGCCGACTACCACCCCGAACACCCGCCCGAAAGCGGCACGCTCGAAGTGCTGCACATTCCGCTGCGCGCGCCCTGCCGCGCCGGAGAAGCCGACCCCGCCAACGCCTCCTATGTGCTCGAATTGCTCGACACCGCCCACGCCGGCATCGCCGCCGGCCGCTTTGCCGCCATGGTTACCGCGCCGCTGCACAAAGGCGTGATTAACGACGCCCGCCTTTCAGGCTGCCTGTTTCAAGGCCACACCGAATATCTGGCCGCCAAAGCCGGCGTCAGCCGCGTGGTGATGATGCTCGCCGGCGGCGGCCTGCGCGTGGCGCTGCTCACCACCCACCTGCCGCTTAAAGACGTACCCGCCGCCATCACCGGCGACACCGTACTCGAAACCACCCGCATCCTGCACCACGATCTGCGGCACAAATTCGCCATCGCCCAGCCGCGCATCCTGCTGGCCGGGCTGAACCCCCACGCCGGCGAAGGCGGCCACCTCGGCCGCGAAGAAATCGACGTGATGATCCCAGCGCTGCACCAACTGCAAAGCGAAGGCATCGACATCCGCGGCCCCTACCCCGCCGACACCCTGTTCCAGCCCTTTATGCTCGAAGGCGCCGACGCCGTGCTCGCCGCCTACCACGACCAGGGGCTGCCGGTATTGAAATACGCCTCCTTCGGCGAAGGCGTCAACATCACCCTCGGCCTGCCCTTTGTCCGCACCTCCGTCGATCACGGCACCGCCCTCGATCTGGCCGGCAGCGGCCGCGCCCGCAGCGGCAGCCTGCTCGAAGCCGTGCGCCTCGCCCACGAGCTGGCCGGCAAAGCAGCCTGAAAAGCGGACAAGGGCAAAAAAAGCAGCCTGAAAGCCAAAAATCGGTTTTCAGGCTGCTTTTAGTGTGCGGTTCAGCGCCTTGCTGCAGGTCGGATACTTGTATCCGACATTGCTGCTACCCACCCGCATGCCGCCCCTGCGGCCGGCAGTCGGATTCAAGAATCCGACCCACGGGGGCTGCCAAGCTCGCCGGCGCCCACGACTTTATTATGGAACTTGCCGAAGGCTACGACACCGAAGTCGGCGAACAGGGCGCCGGCCTGTCCGGCGGCCAACGCCAGCGCATCGCCATCGCCCGCGCCCTGATCAGCGACCCGCGCATCCTGATTTTCGACGAAGCCACCAGCGCGCTCGACTACGAATCCGAACGCGCCATTATGCAAAACATGCAGGCCATCTGCCGCAACCGCACCGTGCTCATCATCGCCCACCGCCTGTCCACCGTACGCATGGCGCACCGCATTATCGCCATGGACAAAGGACAGATCGTAGAAGCGGGTACGCATGAAGAACTGCTGGCGCGGGAAGACGGCTATTACCGCTATCTCTACCGCTTGCAGAACGGTTAGGAGAACGGCAAAGGCAGCCTGAAAAACCGGTTTTCAGGCTGCTGTTGTGTAAATATTCTAGATGGTTGGATTAAGATTCGTTTGCGTTGACGTGTTGGTTTGGTGGAAATAGAATTACCCAAATTTAGATTCAAATAGAATAATGGTGATGTTTCCCAATAAAAGCAGAAATAACTAGCTGGTAACATTTACCAAATTCCAAATAAAAGTTTAAGAGAAAATTAATGAAAAATGTATTGCTCGCAATTACGGCATTTATTTTTTTACTTTTTCTACAACAAAAAAGTTTTAATAGCGAAAAGGAGCTCAATGCGTCAGATTATGATGATAAGGAACCCATTACAGGATTTGAAAGAGTAATTAAGTTTGAAATTAATAAAAAACAATTAAATATTCCATATGGATATTTATCTAATCTTAGCATGAAAAATGGTACATTATGGCCTTCTAATGAGCACAAGGTTTATCAAGGTGATTCAATGGAAATAAATGTATATGCAGACTGGAGTACGGGAAATATACATTTACTGCCCTATAATCAAAAAACTAAAAAACATTTTCAAAAGTCTTGGCCTGCCGGTTTGATGAGCAATGTAATTCTAATCCAAGATAAATGCAAAATTAATATTGAAAATTATAAAAATAATTTGAATTCATTTGGATATAAAAAAATTTACTCTAGTAATATTGAATATGAAGCATGGGAAAGAAGAAATCCTGAAATTCCTAGAGTTCATCAAATTGATTACTTAAAATTTGGAGATAATCCAGTGATTATTAATCAAGTTCATGAGGATAATGGGATCTATAATTATATTGTGGGGTTCTGTTTTAATGGCCTTGGTATTTCTTATTACCCCTCAATGAGAGATAAGAGATTAAACACTCAAGATGAAATATTTCAATATCAATCAGAAGTAGAAAGAATAATAAGTAGTTTTTTTAATTAGTAAAAAACAGTCAATACGAGACCTTTGCAAAATCCCCCAAAATCCCCCCAAAATCCCCCCAAAATCCCCCCAAAATCCCCCCAAAATCCCCTAAATTCCCACCAAGACATTTAGGGGATTTCTCATGAGCACCTTCTTC
>NZ_JAKOOW010000076.1 GCF_022288825.1 Kingella pumchi
GGAAAGGCAGCTTGGAAATCCAACAACCGCCCCGCTGTAAAGGTAGGCTGAAACCGGCTTTCAGGCTGCTTTTTTAGGTGTCGTTCCGAAGTGCCACCAGTTCACGGCCTTGTAGGCGTGATTCGCAGCGGTTCATCAATAGTATGGGCTACCAAATGGATACCCGGTTTGCCGGTAGCCTGCTTTGTATAGGAGGAGCAACAGCAAAGCAGCCTGAAACCTGAAAGACGCCAAGAATCGCAATCGCAGCCGGTTCCTATATCTTTACCGCAAAAATTTACTCGGGATTTCGTTCGGTGACGGAAGCCCGAGTTTGTTTTATCTTCAAGCGATGAGGATGCTGCGTTTATGATAGGCAGCGAGTGTGCAGCGGTGGCCGATGCTGACTAAGGTGCTGTCGGGCAGGCGCTTGAGTAACAGCTGGTAGAGCGTTTCTTCGGTCGGCTCATCGAGGGCGGCGGTGGATTCATCCAGCAAAACCAGGCGGGGGCGGGCGAGCAGGATGCGGATAAAGGCGATGCGCTGCAGTTCGCCCGGGGAAAGACGGTGCTGCCAGTCGTCGGTAATATCCAAATACGGCAGCCATTTTTCCATGCAGCAGTCCCGCATGGCATTTTCCAAATCAGGGTGTTGCGGATCAATATCGGGATAGCACACCGCTTCGCGCAGGCTGCCTTGCGGAACATAGGGCCGCTGCGGGACAAACATAATGTCTTCTTGCGGCGGGGCGCTGATTTCGCCGCTGACGCCGAATGGCCACAAACCGGCTAGGGCGCGCAGCAGGGAAGTTTTGCCGCAGCCTGAAGCGCCTTGTATCAGCAGGCTGTCGCCGGGGGCGGCTTGTAGGTTGATGTTTTCGATTAGGGCATCGCCATTGCTGCGGTACAGAGAGAGTTTATCGACTTTCAGGCTGCCTTCGCTTACCTGCCGGCGGACTTCAGCCGGGCTGCTTTCAGGCTGCATGCTGTCGAAAAAGCCGCTCAAGCGCTCCAAGCGGGCGCGGTAGGCGGTGAATTTGCCGTAGAAATTGCGAAAGAAAGACAGGCTGCGCTGCAGGCGGGTAAAGGCCTGCACGGTTTGGTGCATATCGCCGATTTTGATTTGGCCAGCGAAAAAACGCGGCGCCTGCAGCATCAGAGGCAGCAGCTGCACGCCCTGGGTAAGCATGGTGTTGTAGCCGCCCAGCGCCACGCTTTGGCGGGCGATACGCCAGCGGTTACGGATTACGGCACGGAAGCTGTCGCTGAGTTTGGCTTCTTCGCCGGCTTCGCCGTGGTAAAACGCGATGCTTTCGGCATGGTCGCGCACGCGGATGAGGGCGTAACGGTAATCGCCGTTGAGTTTTTCGTTTTCAAAATTGTGGCGGATCAGCGGCCGGCCGACCCACATCGCGCCAACGGTGGAAAGCAGGGCGAAGATAAAGACGAAAAAGACGATGCCGCGCGGAATTTCGTAGCCCAAGATGCTGAGAATGCCGGAAAGCCCCCACAGCACGATGGTAAATTCGATGGCGGTTACCACCGATTCGATCATGCCGCGCACAAATTCGATGGACGAAGCGATAAAGTCCTGCGCATCCTGCTGGATACGCTGGTCGATATTGTCGGGCGCGGCGCGGCGCATATGCAGGCGGTAGTAGTTTTTATCGGCCATCCAGCGCGAAACCAGCACTTGGTTGAGCCGCTGCGACCATTTGATTGCCAGCGCCTGATCGAGAAAATCGTTGATGATGCCGTTGAGCGTGCGCAGGGTTACCACCGCGGCGTTAATCAGGGCGAAAAACCAAAAAGCCTGCGCTTTGGCGTCCTGCAAAGCGCTGTAAAGGCCGTTGTAGAAAAACGTGTTGAGCACGTTCAGGCGGATTTCGGTCAGCAGCAGCACCAGGATAAACAGCATAAACAGCGCGATTTTCAGGCTGCCGCTGCGGTTAAGGCAGGGGCGGGTGATCTGCCAGAATTCGCGGCCGAAGCGGGTACGCGACACCAGCAGGACAACCACCGCCAGCGCAACAACCACGCCGAGCAGGCTTTGCAGCAGCCACATCGGGCTGGAATTCAGTTCGATTTGCCATTTCTGCATGGAGAAAACCAGTATAAAAAGGGGAAAAACGGTTTTCAGGCTGCCTATGGCGGATAGGCAGCCTGAAAAGGGAAAGCGGCAGGCGGCAGTGGACGGCTGCGGCCTGCCGACGCTTTAAAACGCGTATTCGGCTTTCAGCCAGAAGGTGCGCGGCATACCGACTACGGCGAAGCTGCGGTCAAAGCGACCACGCTGAATTTGCCAGTAGTGTTTGTTGAACAGATTTTCTACTGCAGTGCCGATAGTAAGAGTATTGCCACCCAGTGTGGTTTTGTAGCGTGCGCCAATATCAACTAATGTGTAGGATGGCAGTTTGTATTTCTGTTCGGCGTCCTGATAGGACTTGCCGTAGTGCTGCACGTTGGCGTTGAGCGTCAGACCTTTGGCAAACGGAGTGTCCCATTCCACGCCGACTTTGGCGATGAATTTCGGGCTGGTGACCTGATGGCCTTTGCGGACGATGTTGTCGTCCCATTTTGGGAAGTTAATCAGGTCGGAGCGGATGAAACTCATGCCGACGCTGGGACGCAGGGTTTTACCTAGCAGATTGGCGTAAGCGTTGAGTTCCAGGCCGCGGTAACGCTCTTTGCCGTGTTCTTCGCCGGCTTTGGCCAAGCCTGCTGCGTTTAGGCGGGCGTAATCCGTGCCGTTTCTCGTGTTGCCACGCCAGTAGCCCGGGCGGGTGATTTGGTAAATGTTGGCGGAGGTGACGATGTCGCCCCAGTTTTTGCGCACGCCCAGTTCGATTTGTTTGCTGACGCGGGGTTTGGAAGCATTGCCGTCTTCGTCCACTTCGCCAGGTTCAAGGTCTTCCATGTAGTTGCCGTAAACCACGAAATCCGGCGAGGGCACCCACGAGGCGGCCAGCATCGGGCCGAAGCGTTTTTTGCTGTTTTTGTCGCCTGTGCGGTAGTCGTCCTGTTTCACCCACTGGTAGCGTCCGCCCAAAGTCAGACGGATGGTGTTGTTGTTGAAACCCAAAGTGTCGGATACGGCGATGCTCGGGGTGGTCTGTTTCATGTCAACGGTTTGGCGGGTGGCGGATGAGATGCGCGGGGTGAGGCCGGAGAAATCGGGCGCGTAAATTGTATGGCCGCGCAATGGGTCGCCGTAGTTGAGCGGGCCGCTTTTGTGGTCGCGCGAACGGGAAACATAGTCGAACGAGGCTGCCCAGTTATGCACAACCGGGCCGGTTTCAAACTCGCCGCGCGCTTTTAAAGTACCGCTGGTGGTGCGGGAGCGGATATCCCAAGGTGATGCCGCGGCAGCCGCATATTGCCCTGTAGTCGGGTTAATCATACGCAACTGGGTAAAGCCACCCGCATATTTCGATTCCATATAGCCGATACCGCCGGAGAGCTGCATGTTCCAGTCGGTGTCGTATTCAAACGTGGCCATGTTGGTAACGGTGCGGGTGGTCTGCTCCTGCCAGCTCGGCACCAGATTGATTTTGCCGTCGGGTGCTTTGGGGAAGGCGAAGGCGTAGTTTTGCATGTCTTGGAAACGGGCGCGGCTGCCTTCGGTGTTGCGGTGGTTGTACATGAAGTCGTACGACACGCGCAGTTTTTCGCCGCGATAGTCGGCGTTCAGGCCGAATTCCTGGTTGTCTTCCTTATAGCCGTGGCGCGGTGTGTTGCCGTGGCGGTATTTGCCGGTTGCACGCACACCCCATTCTTTGTTCGCGCCGAAACGCTGCCCGAAATCAAACGAAGCCTGCGGACGGCTTTTGCCGAACCAACCCAAGCCGATTTTGCGGTTGCCTTCGTCGGACGCTTTTTTGGTTTCGATATTGACGGAAGAACCGGTTGCTCCTTCGGGATCCATGCCGGTGGTCGAACTGGATGCGCCTTTAATCAGCTGTGCGGAAGCCACGTTGGCGGTAGGCGTATGCCAGTAGGAATACAGACCGGGCAGACCGTTGATACTGAACTGCTTGGCGTCCAATTGCAGACCGCGCACATACAGCCCCTGCAAGGTATTGCTTTCACCGCCAAACTGCATAACTGACGCATCAGTTTTGGCAATCGTATCCACTAGTGTACGCGACGCATTGTTTTCCAATACTTTTTCATCGTAGTTCACCACGGTAATCGGCGCGGTAAAGGCATTAGCACGACCGAGCAGACCCAAATTCACGCGGTCGCGCAAGTCGCCGTCGCTGGCGATGGAGTAAGACTTGGCGGCGCGCACGCGCTTGGGATCGGCTTTGATTTTGACCGTTTGCAGCTCTTGGCCGTCGCCGGTTGGTGCGGCATCGTCGGCAAAGGCGGCGGGCACCATGCCCAGCGCCATCATCACGGCGAGTGTGGGTGTTTTCAATTTCATAATGAATAAAAAGGATTCGCAAAATAAGGGGACGCGGATTGTAGCGTATTTTTTAAAATACTCAAGATGATGCCCGAAGCGCTGCCGATGCTTTTTCAGGCTGCCTGCAGGCAGGCGCAGCCTGAAAAACCGTGTTGATATTGCGCTTCTTTTTGCCGGACGCCGTTTTCAGGCTGCTTAAGATTTACGAAAATCCAACACAAATACTGCCATTCTTAACAAAAGTTTTCGCAACATGCAGGCAGCCTGAAAGCATTTTTTTGCGTTTTCAGGCTGCTTTGGCGCGCAGGCAGCCTGAAAAAAAGCCGGCGGACAGGTTTTTTCAGGCTGCCCAAGCCGTTTTGGCGATTAAATAAATTCATGGCTGCGGCAGGTGAAAAGCGTATAATTCCGCCCGGTTTCATACCGACAGATAACAGCTCTTTACAAAGAGCGGCATTTCAGGAAACAACCATGTCAGAAACACAGCATACACCTCAGGAAAACCAAGAAATCCCTGCGGCAAAAGCCGCTCCTGCCGCCGCAGAAAGCGCCGCCGCGCCCGAAGCGGCATCTGCACCGGCGCCAACGGCCGAAGCCGCCGAAACTGCGCTTCAGGCTGCTCCCGCCGCCGAAAAAAACACCGGTACCGAAGCTGCCGCCCCTGCCGCCAAAAAAGCCGCCCCAAAACCTAAGCCGAAAATGAAAGAGCAGGTGATCCAGGTGCACCAGGGCGCCAAACGGATCCACCCCAAGCTGGCCAAAGGGCGCTTTGCCAACCTGCGTATCGTGATGATCGTGCTCACCCAGCTGGTGTTCTACGGCATTCCGTGGCTGATGTGGAGCGGCCGGCAGGCGGTGCTGTTTGATATTCCCAGCCGCCATTTCTACATTTTTGGCGCCGTGCTGGTGCCGACCGATTTGCTGTATCTCACCGGTTTGCTGATGGTGTCGGCATTCGGCCTGTTTTGGTGGACGACCATCGCCGGCCGCCTGTGGTGCGGCTATGCCTGCCCGCAAACCGTCTATACCGAAATCATGCTGTGGATCGACCATTTTGTCGAAGGCGACCGCAACAAGCGGCTCAAGCTCGACAAAGAGCCGTGGAACTTCCGCAAAATCCGCATCAAAGCGCTCAAATACCTGCTGATATTTTTCGTTGCCGCCTGGACGGGCATTTCCTTTTCAGGCTGGTTTGTCCCCATCCGCCAATTCGTGCCCGCCATCTTTAACGGCACCGCCGGCGGCGCGGCAGTGGGCGCGGCGGTTTTCTACGGCTTTATGACCTGGCTGTTCGGCCATGTGATGCGGGAAAAAGTCTGCCAGCACATGTGCCCCTACGCCCGCTTCCAAAGCGCGATGTTTGACCACGACACACTGGTGATTTCCTACGACACCGAACGCGGCGAACCGCGCGGCGCACGCAAGAAAACCGCCGCCAAAGAAGAAACCAGCCTGGGCGACTGCATCAACTGCACCATGTGCGTGCAGGTGTGTCCGGTGGGCATCGACATCCGCGACGGCCTGCAGTACGAATGCATCGGCTGCGCTGCCTGCATCGACGCCTGCGACGACATCATGGACAAAATGGGCTACGAGCGCGGCCTGATCCGCTACACCACTGAAGCCGTCCTCAACCACGACTACACCGACAAAGACATCAAAAAACGCCTGCTGCGGCCGAAAGTCGTCGGCTACGGCAGCATCCTGCTGGCCGCCGCCATCGGTCTGGTTATCGGCGTTGCCACCCGCCAGACGCTCAATGTCGATATCGTCAAAGACCGCGGCGTGATGGTGCGCGAAAACAAACAGGGGCTGCTGGAAAACACCTACAGCCTGAAAATCACCAACGCCAGCGAAGAAACCCAAATCGTTACCGCCAGCGTCAGCGGTTTCCCCGAAATCTACCTGACCGGCCTGCCGGAAAAAGGCGTTGCCGTGAAAGGCGGCGACACCCTGTCGGTGCCGATCCGCGTATCCACCCAGCCCGAATACGCCGACAAAGGCAGCCACCCCATCCAGTTCACCTTCCGCTACCGCAACGAAAAAGCCCCCGCCGACCAGGCGCGCAACATCGTTGAAAACGCCAGCTTTATCGGAGAATAAGCATGCCAGCGCCGCAGCCGGACAAAAAACCGTGGTATCGCCATCCCATCCCGTGGCTGCTGTTTGCCGGCCCGCTGATTGTGGTGGCCGCCAGTTTCATCACCCTGAAAATCGCCCTGAACAACAACAGCGACGTTGTTACCGACGACTACTACAAAGACGGCAAACACATCAATCTGCAGCTTGACCGCGACCGCGAAGCCGCCCGCCGCGGCATCAGCGCCCATGTGCTGTTCAACAGCGAAGGCAGCGGCGCCAAAGTGTTTATCGGCGGCCGCTTCGACCGCAAAGTCCCGCTCAAGCTGCTGCTGCTGCATCCTGCACGCAAAGCAGACGACCAAAGCATCGAGCTTAAAATCAAGCCCGATGCCGGCCAAGACGGCATGACCGAATACAGCGCCGTGTTCAAAGCGCCGCTGCCCTCTGCCGTGCACTGGTATGTGCGCATCGAAGATGGCGCCGGCCAATGGCGGGTGGAAAACAAATGGCTGCCCAAGAAGGGGCCGGCAGTCAGCCTGAATGCCGATATGGCATTGCTGGACGACGAAGCGTCCGCTGCTTCCGCCGCCGCCGTTTCCGCGCTGTCCGAGTAGTCTGCCGGCGCCCAAACTTTCAGGCTGCTTTGCTTAGAACAAAAGCAAAGCAGTCTGAAAGCCTTTTTTTACCGTCCAAAGCAGCCTGAAAGCAAAAAAACGCCTTTCAGGCTGCTTTGCCGTTATCGGCGCCGCCAAAGGCAGCCTGAAAAGCGGAGCCGGTTTTTCAGGCTGCCTTAATCGCTCAGCGTGGCGGGCGGCAAGCCGGAAGATACAAACGGCTGCGGTTGGGCATTGCGGCAAGCGGCGAGCTAAGGGCAGCCTGAAAAAAACCGCCTGCGAATGGATAACAAACCAAGCAAAAGGCAGCCTGAAAAGCACCAATCTGCTTTTCAGGCTGCCTTTTGCTGCGGCGGGCGGCGGGTTCAGGCTGCCGCCGCCTGCGCCGCGCCGCGGTTGGCCAGTTCGTCGGCGCGCTCGTTCTCGGGGTGGCCGGTATGGCCGCGCACCCACTGCCATTCGATTTGGTGTTGCGCGGCCAGGCTGTCGAGCCGCTGCCACAGCTCGGCGTTTTTCACCGGCTGTTTGGCGGCGGTTTTCCAGCCGTTGCGCTTCCAGCCGTGTATCCATTTTTCCATGCCGTTTTTCACATATTGCGAGTCGGTGCAGATTACGACGCGGCAGGGGCGCGTGAGCGCGACCAGCCCTTCGATTACCGCCGAGAGTTCCATGCGGTTGTTGGTGGTTTGCGCTTCGCCGCCGAACAGTTCTTTTTCGTGGCGGCCGTAGCGCATCAGCACCCCCCAGCCGCCGGGGCCGGGATTGCCTTTGCAGGCGCCGTCGGTGTAAAGGTAAACGCTGGGTGCGGACATGGCCGGCCTTTCGTTGTGCTGTTGCCGCAGCAGGCGTTTCAGGCAGCCTGAAAACGCTGCGGGCAGATGTTAAAAAACGGCAAATTCGGGTAAACTGCCGCCCGTTTTATCCCTTCTCGCGGAAAAAAGCGTAGGCCGCATCTTGGAACAGTTCGGCGTGCAGGCTGTTGCCGTAGGAAAGCTCGGCCACTTCGTCTTCAAAAGCAGCCTGAATCGACTCGGCCGCATCCTGCGCGGTTTCGGGCGGCAGCACCCGCAGCAGCCCTTTGAATGCCGCCGCCAGCACGCGGTTTTGCATATTCAGCTCATCGATCGACTGCTCGAGATAGCCCAAACGCTGTTCCAACTGTTCCACGGTATCGCCTTTCCAAAAAAGCGCGCATTGTAAAACCGCCCAGCCGAACCATCAAACGGAATCCGATTTATGACCATGCCCACCAACGACAACAAGGACAATATGATTTTCACTCTGGAAGACGGCCAGAGCAGCGGCAGCGCCGAGCATTACAGCGATTGGGAACACTCGCTCGACCAGCTGCGCCACATCCGCGGCAGCGATGCCGGCGCCGATTCCGCGCTGACCCGTCCGGTGGCGCGCACCGCCGAAGAGCTGCAGCGCGACGAAGTGAAGCTTTTCGGCGATGCCGAACTGGAAAGCGCCTACCGCGAATTTCTGCGCCAGAACGAAGCCGAGCACAATGCGCGGGTAGAGCAGCAGGGCGCCGAAGAAGACGTCGGCATCCTGATTCAGGAAGACTGGCTCAACGCCCAAAGCGCGCTGCAGAGCGAATACAACCGCCGCCATCAGGAACATATCCAAACGCTGGTGCTCAATCCCGATTATGTCGGCCGCGAAAACGACGCCCTGCCCGAAGCCGATGCCGACAATCTGCCCAACCGCTTTGTTCCCGCCCGCAGCGGCGAAGCGCTGCCCGCTGCTGCGGTTTATGTTTACGCCCTGCCGGAGCTGCCGTCCACCCGCCGCATCCGCGTGCTGTCCGAGCAGGAATTGGTTGCGTCGCTGGAAGAGCGGCTGAAAGTGCATCTGAGCAACGCCGTCGCCGGCATGGTGCGCCATGTGCTGCAGAAAAAACTCGCCACCCTGGCCTACGATCTGCAGATGGTGCTCAACGCCGAAACCCCGCAGCTGGTGGAAGAAGTGCTGTCGCACAATATGGCGTCGATTATGCGCGCGGTGAAAGACAGTCTGCCCAAAGAATAGGGCGCCACGGCGATACGGCAAAAAGCAGCCTGAAAACCGGATAACCGGTTTTCAGGCTGCTTTTTTTGTGCTTTCAGGCTGCCTGCAAGATGCCGGCAGCGGTTTACGGCCTGCCCAGCATCAGGCCGGCGGCGACGGCGGTCAGGCCGAGTATCAGGCTGGCGGCCAAGTAGAGCGCCAGCGTGGCAAACTGCTGCGCCTGCCACAGCTGCACGCATTCGAGTGACAGGGTGGAAAAGGTGGTGAAGCCGCCGCAGAAGCCGGCAATCAGCAGCCAGCGCCAGGCGCTGTCGTGGGCAAGGCTGTGGGCAAGCAGGCCGATCAGCAGGCAGCCGGCGAGATTGGCGAACAGGGTAGCCCACGGAAAGCCCGGCTGCACTTGCGGCAGCATCCGGCTTAAGGCGTAGCGGCACACGCTGCCCAGCCCGCCGCCGAGAAACACCAGCAGCCAGTTCATGCGAACAGGTCTCCGGTGGGTGCGGTGTGGCGGCGCTCGTGCGCCAGCAGCCAGGCTTTGCGCTCCAGCCCGCCGGCGTAGCCGGTCAGGGTGCCGCTGCTGCCGATGACGCGGTGGCAGGGAATGATGACGGAGATTTTGTTCTGGCCGTTGGCCGCGGCCACGGCACGCACGGCTTTGGCGTTCCCCAGTGATTCGGCCTGCTGCAGGTAGCTGTGGGTTTCGCCGTAGGGAATGCGCTGCAGCGCCACCCACACCTGCTGCTGGAACGGGGTGCCGACGGGATCGAGCGGCAGCGAAAAGTCTTTCAGGCTGCCTGAAAAATAGGCTGCAAGCTGCTGCAGGGTGTCGCGCACCAGCGGGCTGTCGCCGGCCTGCAGACGCCCCGGCCGCGCGGCCAGCACCGCCAGCAGTTCGCGCTCGGTGCCGGCGCTTTCGGGAAATTCGAGCAGGCACAGGCCGCGTTCGGAAAACACCGCCAGCATGGAGCCGAGCGGGCTGTCGGCCGCCGTCCACAGCAGTTTGCCGCTGCCGCCGGCGGGCGGGTGCCGCAGCAGGTGGGACAGCCGTTTGAGCCGCACATAGTCGGCAATACTGGTGCCGGTGCAGCGGGCAAAATCGGCAGCCAGCGCCGCCTGCTGCGCGGTGCCCTGCAGCGGGTGGCCGTCAGGGAAGGGCGGCGGGTTTTCCTGCGCATCCAGCCAGCTGGCGTAGTTTTGCCAGCGCTCGGGCAGCAGGCCGGATACTGGCGGCGGGGTAAAGGGATTCATGGCGGTTTGGGCTTGGAATGGGAAAAGGGGAACAGGGTTTCAGGCTGCCTGAAAGGTCGGGCGGGCTTGGTTTGGCTGCTTGGGCTGCGGTTAGTATCCGGTGGGAGTCGGTTGGCGGTTGGTGCGCGGTGCGCGGTGCGCGGTGCGCAACCCTACGCGGCTTGTAATCGGCGGCGCGGTGTTTGCTTTACGCGCTTTTGCAGGCGCCGGTGCGTCCGGTTCAGGCAGCCTGAAACAAAAAAAGGCAGCCTGAAACGGGTTTTCAGGCTGCCTGACGGGCTTATTTCGCGTCTTCGCTGTCCAAGAAGCTTTTGAGCTTGTCGCTGCGGGTGGGGTGGCGCAGCTTGCGCAGGGCTTTGGCTTCGATTTGGCGGATGCGCTCGCGGGTTACGTCGAACTGCTTGCCGACTTCTTCCAGCGTGTGGTCGGTGTTCATGTCGATGCCAAAACGCATGCGCAGCACTTTGGCTTCGCGCGGGGTCAGGCTCTCGAGCACGTCGGCGGTGACTTCGCGCAGGCTGGAATACATGGCGGCATCGGCCGGCGCGATGTTGTTCGCGTCTTCGATAAAGTCGCCCAAGTGGCTGTCGTCGTCGTCGCCGATGGGGGTTTCCATGGAAATCGGCTCTTTGGCGATTTTCATGATTTTGCGGATTTTGTCTTCCGGCATTTCCATCAGCTCGGCGAGTTTGGCCGGATCCGGCTCTTCGCCGGTTTCCTGCAGGTGTTGGCGCGAGATGCGGTTCATTTTGTTGATGGTTTCGATCATGTGCACCGGAATGCGGATGGTGCGTGCCTGGTCGGCAATCGAGCGGGTGATGGCCTGGCGGATCCACCAGGTGGCATAGGTGGAGAATTTGTAGCCGCGGCGGTATTCGAATTTGTCCACCGCCTTCATCAGGCCGATATTGCCTTCCTGAATCAGATCAAGGAACTGCAGGCCGCGATTGGTGTATTTCTTGGCGATGGAAATCACCAGACGCAGGTTGGCCTGAATCATTTTCTGCTTGGCGGCCGCGGTTTCTTTCTCGCTGGCGACCATGTTTTTGCTGATTTCTTTCAGTTCGGCAATGGAAATGCGGGCGTGCTGTTCGAGTTCGGACATCACGGTCTGCTTTTCCAAAATGGCGTGGCGGAAGCGGTCGAGCGCGTCGCCCCACACGCGGTTTTTGCCGATTTCGTCTTCCAGCCATTCGAGATTGGTCATATTGGGCAGGAAGTTTTGCAGGAAGTAGTCGCGGTCCATGCGCACGCGGTCGAGACAGATGTCGCGGATTTCGCGCTCGAGCTTGCGGATTTGGTCGACGCGGTTGCGCATGCTCTGGCTCAGGCTTTCGATCTGGCGGGTGGAGAAGCGCACTTCCAGCAGTTTGGAAGCGATGGCGTTGCGGTGCTCGATGTATTTGGCGTTGCTGCTGCCGTAGCGGTTGAGCGCGGTGTTCATTTTGGTATAGCTTTTTTCAATCTGCTTGAAGTGCTCGATTACCTGCGCTTTAAGCTCTTCCAGATTGGCGCTTTCGATGCTGCCGGTATCTTCGCCGTCTTCTTCGTCTTCCGAATCGGCGTCGGCATCGGCATCGTCGTCGCTTTGGCTTGGTTTTTGCGCGGCGGGCACCGGCGGGCTTTCCAGATGGCTCAAGCCCAGTTCGTTGAGCAGCACTTCGTTGGGATCGATGATGGCTTCGACCACTTCGTCCACACGGATTTCGTCTTTTTTAATCTGGTCGATCAGCGCCAGAATTTCGGCTACCGAGCCGGGGCAGGCGGAAATTGCCTGAATCATGTTTTTCAGCGCGTGTTCGATTTCTTTGGCGATAACGATTTCGTCTTCGCGGGTCAGCAGATCGACCTGGCCCATTTCGCGCATATACATGCGCACGGGGTCGGTGGTGCGGCCGAACTCGGAATCAGCCTGCGAGAGCGCGGCTTCGGCTTCGGCAACCGCGTCTTCGTCGGTCATGCCGGCGCTGTTGTCGCTCATCAGCAGGGTTTCGGCGTCGGGCGCTTCTTCGGTAACCTGGATGCCCAGACCCTGAATCATATTGACGATGTTGTCGATCTGTTCGGCATCCGACATATCGTCGGGCAGGGCGTCGTTGATTTCGGCGTAGGTGATGTAGCCGCGGTCTTTGCCCTGAATCACCAGTTGGCGCAGGCGGACGCGCTGCTCTTCCAGTGTGAGCGGACGGTTGTCGGTGGTTTGGAGTTCTTCGTTTTCGGCGGTTTCGCCGTTTTGGATTTCGGCTTCTGTCTGAGACATAGTGAAAACTCTTCGAGTGGGGCGGTTGCTCCGACGCGGTTGCGTTTGATCAACATTCTGCATGGGCGGCAGCGTAAGGGGCAGCGGTCGGATAGATGGCCTGCGATAGCCGCATCGGGCTTTCAGGCTGCTTGGCTGTGAGCGGGCAATATAGTGGCTGCCCGTGAATTTGCAAGGCAGCCTGAAAAATAAAGGCGCGGATTGTAACAAAAACAGCGCGCTGTGGCGACGGCGCGCATGGGTTTTCAGGCTGTTTTGCGGTTTTTCAGGCAGCCTGCGGCGTATCATTACGGGCAGGCAGCCTGAAAAGGGAAACGGCGCCGGCATCAAACCAGCTGTTCGCCCCAGTGCAGTTTCTGGCGCAGGGTTTTGTAATACTGGTAGCCGGTGGGCTGGAGCACACGCAGGTTGTGGCGGTAGCGGTGGATGGTGATCATGTCCATGCTTTGGATATCGACGAAGGACTGGCCGTCGTAATGCACGCGCGCGTCGCCGGATTTGGTGATCAGGATTTTGATTTCGCAGGTATCGGAAATCACGATCGGGCGGTTGGTCATCGACTGCGGGCACACCGGCACCAGCGTAACCGCGCGCAGTGAGTTTTGCAGAATCGGCCCGCCGGCGGCCAGCGAATAGGCGGTGGAGCCGGTGGGGGTGGAAACGATCAGGCCGTCGGAGCGCTGGGTGAAGACGAATTCGCCGTTGATAAACACTTCAAACTCGATCATCTGGCCGGTACCGCCGCGCGAGAGCACCACATCGTTGAGCGCCAACCCGTGATAGATTTCCTGCCCCTGCCGCGCGATGGACGTTTCCAGCAGCAGGCATTCGCCGACCAGATATTTGCCGGTGAGCATGCCGGCGAGCTCTTCAAGCATGTTTTCGCGGGCGACTTGGGTGAGAAAGCCCAGATGCCCCTGGTTGATACCGATCAGCGGCACGCGGTAGGGCGCGGCGGCGCGGGCGGCGGAAAGGAAAGTGCCGTCGCCGCCGAGCACCAAAATCAGGTCGCACAAACGCCCCAAATCGCCGGTGCCGATCTGGCAGCGCTCCAAATCGTGGATGCCGGCCCAGCCTTCGGCCATGCAGGCTTCGTCGAGAAAGACGTTCAGGCCGTTGGCGCACAGAAATTCGATCATTTCGTGCAGGGTCTGGCCGATGTCCGGCGTGTTCGGCCTGGTCAGGATACCGATATTGCGAAATTGGCTTTTGATCATGGCGGCAGCGGCGCGAGTGCGGAAAAAACGCCATTATATAGAGTGGGCGCGGCGGCGCAAACCACAGGCAGCCTGAAAACGCGGCGGGCGCTTTCAGGCTGCTCTGGTTTGTCGGACTCGGGAATCCAATTTATAAATTTTCAGGCTGCCTTTGGTTTGTTGGATTCAAGAATCCGACTTACTAAAGTTTTCAGGCTGCTTTTGTGCCGCTGCGGACGATGTGTTCTACCGCCGCCTGTGCGCAAAACAGGCCGAAAGGGGCGGTAACCAGCATGCTGGCGCCGTAGCCCGCGCAGGATAGCCCCTGCGGTGCGGCGTCGCAGGCGGCGGTTTCGGGCATGAGCGGCTGTTCGGTGGAATAGACGCAGGGCACGCCGAGCTTGCGTTTGGGGTCGCGGCTGAAGCCGTAGCGGCGGCGCAGGGTGTAGCGCATATTCGACAGCAGCGCGTCGTGGGTAACCGCCGCCAGATCGGCGCGGCCGATAAGCACCGGATTGCGCTGGCCGCCGGCGCCGCCGCTGACCACAAAGGGCTGGCCAAGGGCAACAAAACGCGCGGCCATCGCCGCTTTAACCCGCACCTGGTCGATGGCGTCGATCACAAAATCAAAAGGCAGCCTGAAAATTTCATCCAGATTGTCCTCGCTGACAAAATCTTCGATTTCGCTTACCGCGCATTCGGGATTGATGCCGGCAATCCGCTCGGAGAGAGCGCGGACTTTGGGCTTGCCGAAATCCGCGCTTAAGGCGTGCAGCTGGCGGTTGGTGTTGGACGGGGCGACGTTGTCCAAGTCCACCAGCGTCAGCGCGCCCACGCCCGAGCGTGCCAGCGCTTCCACCGCCCACGAGCCGACGCCGCCGACGCCGACCACGCACACGCGGGCGCGGCGCAGCGCCTCCAGGCCGGCCTCGCCGTACAGGCGGGCGATGCCGCCGAAGCGGCGCGAATACTGGTTTGCGGGTTCAGACATGGCGTGTGTTCCTAAAATGTAAATGTTGGCGGGAAAAACAGGGGTGGCGGCGCGATGCGGAAAATTGCCGCCGAAGCGGCCGCCGCCGGCGTTTTTGCATTATACTGAATGCGGCAGCGCCTGCTGTCACCGTCTTGAAAGCTGCGCGGGTTTTTCGTGTGTGCTGGCAATCTGCCGCAAATGCCTGCCGGCTTTTTCACGCCAACAACAACAGGAGAAAATCATGTACCAACATTTAGTCGTTGCTGTGGACGGCAGCAAAACTTCCCTCAATGCCCTGCAACACGCCGCCGAGCTGGCCAAAGCGGTTAAAGCCCGCCTGACGCTGGTTACCGTGGCCAATCCCGGCGAATATATGTCGCTGGCGCCCGAGTTCCTCCAGCACGAAAGCTACGAAGCGGCGGCGATTGCCGGCGGCAACGAAGTGCTGGCCGAAGCGAGCGAAGCGGCCAAAGCGGCCGGCGTGGCCGATGTGCAGGCGCATCTGCTGGTAACATCCAAAGGCGCCAAGGAAATGGCGCAGGAGCTGGTCGATTACGCCGATTCGAAAAAAGCCGACCTGCTGGTGCTGGGCACCCACGGCCGCTCGGGGCTGATGCACCTGCTGATGGGCAGCTTCGCCGAAACGCTGATGCGCCAAAGCCATCTGCCGTTGCTGGTGATCCGCAGCACCCACAGCGAAGAAGGCGGTGAAGGCGAATAAACCTCTGCCCCAATATTCAAACAACAGCTTTTCAGGCTGCCTGCCATCTGCTGCAGGCAGCCTGAAAGTTTTTTGCAGTGCGGTTTTTCAGGCTGCATTGATGGTTTGAATGGCACGCCAAAGCCCGCTTTTACCTGTTTTTGCGCCGTAACCCCGCTTTCAGGCTGCCTGCAGGCGTACAATGAAAACAATAAAGATTTTCCACCCGCATAAAGGACAAGCCATGTATATCGGCGAACGATTCAACGCATACAGCCACCTGGCCGGCACCACGCTGGCGGTTTTGGGCTTGGTGCTGCTGCTGGTGCAGGCCGTGCCCGGCGGCGACGGCTACAAAATCACCAGCGCCGCCGTGTACGGCAGCTGCCTGGTGCTGCTGTATCTGGGTTCGACCGTGTACCACAGCGTGCCCTTTCCCCGCGCCAAAGCAATGCTGCAGAAGTTCGACCACTGCGCCATCTACCTGCTGATTGCCGGCAGCTACACCCCCTTTACGCTGGTAACGCTCAAAGGCGTGTGGGGCTGGTCGCTGTTCGGCACGGTGTGGGGGCTGTGCCTGTTCGGCATCGTGCAGGAGCTGACGCTGGGGCGGCGCACCCGCAAGCTGTCGCTGCTGCTGTATGTGGTGATGGGCTGGCTGATACTGGTGGCCGTCTATCCGCTGGTGCGCGCGCTGCCCGCCGGCGGGCTGGCATGGCTGGTGGCGGGCGGACTGCTCTACAGCGTCGGCATTTATTGGTTTGTTAACGACGAAAAAATCCGCCACGGCCACGGCATCTGGCATCTGTTTGTGCTCGGCGGCAGCTTGGCGCAGTTTTTCTCAGTTTATTTTTATGTGATTTAAAGCGGGCCAGGGTAAGGGTAAAAGGCAGCCTGAAACACTGATGGCGGTGCGTACCCTGCCGCCGCCGGCAACCGTAAATTGCTGTAGGTCGGATTCTTGAATCCGACGGCCGGCCTGCGCAGGAAAAATGTCGGATACGGGTATCCGACCTTGTATATCGGAACACCCGTATCATAGCAACAAACCGCCCGCCGCCGCCCGCATCCGAC
>NZ_JAKOOW010000077.1 GCF_022288825.1 Kingella pumchi
ACGACAGCCTGAATGGGTTTTTAGACTGCCGTTACCGCCACCGGTTTCTCCGCCTGAGCGCTCGCCGGGACTTTTGCCCTGCCCGACTGCGGTCTCGGCTACGGCCATCAGAATGCCGCGGCGACGGTTGAAAACGATTTTATGGCGGTGTTTGTTCATGTTCTTACGTCCGTATGGAAATGGAAAACAGGCAGCCTAAATGCAGGCGGTGCCCGCGTTTTCTCCGGTTAAAACGAATAGTTTAGGTTGAAGCCGAAAACGGCGGTACGTTTGCTAAAGCCTTGCGGTTTTTTAATCGGTTTGCCGGCAAACAGGTCGTAATTCAGGCTGCCGCCTGCTTGGAACTGGCCGCGCAGACCGGCGGCGGCGCCAATCAGGGTTTGCCCCAGCAGGTATTGCGCCGAGTCGCCGGATACGTGGCCGCCGTCTAGTGCCAGATAAAACTGGTGGGCGGGTTTGAAAGACCAGGCGACTTCGTTGCGCCAGTACCAGCCGCGCTCGGCCGACAGCGAGCTTTCGCCGTCGAAGCCGCGAACGGTGTAGCGGCCGCCGATGGCGATTTTGTCCAAAGGCGTCAGCGGGGTTTTATTCCATTGGGCGTGCAGGGCGGTGTCGTATACGAAGTGCTGCCGGCCGATTTGGAAGGGGTGGTTATAGCTGATGTCGGCAGTGATTACCTTCATTCTCGAAGTGCCTTCATCAAACACCTCTTCAGGGGCGGCAATGGCATCGGCCATACCGGTGCCGCGCTTGTAGGCAAGACCAATATCCAAAGTGCTGCGGCCGATGTATTCCTTGTGTTTCAGGCTCAACTGCCAACCGGCGGTTTTACGGCGCTGTACTTCGACTTCGGCATCATCGATAAAACTTTGGTTTTCTTTCTGCCACAGTTTGAAGCCGATATGGCTCTTGCGCCGCGCATCACGGTACAGCAGGCGGGTAAATCCGATGTCGCTGCCGCGGCTTTTGCCGTTGTAGTCATATACTTCATTGATACCCGCTACAGCCTGGTGGTAGCGGTAGTAGTTGTGGTTCCAGCTCCACAGCCAGTTGCCCGCGGGAACGGAATAGTGAAAGGCGTAGCTTTGGGTGCCGCCGGCGGTTTTTTTGCCCTCGGAGTCGGTATGGGCGTCGGTATGGCCGAGATGGCGGCCGTAGGACAGATAAAACAGATCGCTCAAGCCGAAAGGGTTGTCGGCAGAGAAAGTCAGGCTGCCTTGGTATTTGCCGGTGGTTTTGCTGCCGGAGTCGTCCACACCGAGCGACAGGCGGTAGGGCAGCAGCCGCTGCCGCCAGGCAACAACGATGTCGCTTTCATCAGGCGCATCGGCGGGAACGATTTGAATATCGGCTTCCGCGGTGGGTACGCGTTTGAGATTTTCCAGCCCTTGCTCGATACGGCGCAGATTCAGAATATCGCCGCCTTTCAACGGAATTTCGTTTTGAAAGGCGGCAATGCGCGCGGCACGGGTTTGGTCGTTGTGCGAAGTATCAGTGCGAACCGAGCGCACTTTGCCGGGCAAAACGGTTAATTCCAAAGTTCCGCTGTTTAAATCCTGCGGTGCAGCCAAAATACGGGTAGTGGTATAGCCGTGGCCGATAACGGCGTTTTGTGCCGCAACCATCATGCGGTTGATACCTTGCGCACCCAAACATTGCCCCGATTGGAAGCCGGTTTCTTTCAAGGCTTTTTTAAGTGCAAACTGAAAACGGCCGGCAGCATCGCCGGTCAGGGTAACGGTATGAATGGGGAAACAGGGGGATTCGGCCGATTCGGCCGCAGACGGAGTAAGCGTGCTTTGCCGCGTATCGTCCAAACGCACATCGACTTCGCGCTGCAGCTGCTGCTCCTGCTGCCGGCGTCGCATTTCCTGACGTCTGGATTCGCTTTCTTCAATGGTATCGGCAAGTGCAGCCTGAAAAGAAAAGGCTGCCAAAACAGCTAAACTCAGATGGGTGTGTATGGCGGACATGATCTTAAACCAAGTATATTTTCTACTTGAAAATAAATTCACTAAATTTTACAAAATCATTGATAAAATGTCAATTTCTTAACTTTTATCCATGGACGTCTGGTGCTGTTTGCAGCAGCTGAAGATTTTCAAGAACAATACTGTGAAGCCTTATGGCAGCCTGAAAGGGATGCGGCGGTTGAGATATTGCCGGCTTATTTTTCTTAAGCTGTTGTGTAAAACACTGTTAGTTTTTGCAGAAGGCAGCCTGAAAACTTTTCAGGCTGCCTTTTGGAATATCCGGCTGCCGTTTTCAGGCTGCCGGTAAAAAGTTTCAGCGCAGCATAATCCGCAGCTTGGGCGGCAGGCCGCGGTCGCTGAGTATCAGAGTTTCATCGGCGGATAAAGCGGCGGCCCAGCGTGACAGCAGGGCGGGATAGGTTGCGTTTGCGGTGGCAGACAAATCGGGCGTGCAGGGGGCGGCATCGGTGGCGATGCGTATGGTGGCGGCAGAGGGCGTATCGGGTGCTGTGGCGGATAATAGCAGGCTGACGGCGTGTTCTGCTTCATTGGCGGCCGGGTTTGGGGTTTCGTACAGCCAGCTGATGCAGCATTGTTTGGCGCTGCCGGCCAGCAGGTCGTTGATGCCGAGCCACAGCGGCTGCCAGAAATTGTGTTCGTCGGTAGCGAGAAAAATCATGCCGACGCGGCTGCCCAGGGCTTGTGCCAATTGGAAGGCCGGAGCGTTGTGGAGACTGGCGGCAAACCCGAGCGGGCTGGGGGTGCCGTCTTGGGCGTGCTGGAGAAAAGTCGGCAAAAAGCGGCGGGGCGAGGAAAACGGGGCGGTCAGGATGATGCTGCAGTCGGCGCCGATTTGTCCGGCCAGCGGCATGGCGGCCAGCAGCGACATCAGGCTGAAACGGCTGAGGCGCTTGCCGTCGATGCCGTAATCTTTCAGGCTGCCGCGCAGGGCTTTGTCGTCGCAGCCTGAAAAATTGCGGTGATGGCAGGCTTGGAGATACAGCGGGGGATGGTCGGGGTTCACGGTCGGCTCCAGCGCATCAGCCAAGCGGCGGCGCTGCCGCCGAAGCCGAGAAAATAGTTGAGATACAGCCCGTCGGCCAGCGGTGCGCCGTGCGCCAGCGGCAGGCTGCGGTAGGCTGGCGGGTGGGGGATTTCGGGCAGGATGCCCTGCTGCAGCTGCTGCCACAGCCAGGCGCTTTCCATGGCGCCGCTGGCGCCCAGCGTGTGGCCGAAATAGGGTTTGGCCAGTATCCAGCGGCTTTCAGGCAGCTTTTCGCGTAACACTGCCTGCTCGCCGTTGTCGCCGGCACCGCCGACAGCATGGACTTTAACGGCGCGGATGCTGTCGGCCGCGACGCCGGCCTGCTGCAGGCAGCGGTCAATCAGCTCGGACAAAACGGCGGGATCGGTATTGGTCAGATCGCGGCTGTCGGCGGCGGTGGCGGTGGCGATGATGCGGCAGCCTTTTTCGTTTGGACTGCTGCGCTCCAGCGCCAAACAGGCCAGTCCTTCGCCCAGCACCATGCCGGGGCAGCCTGAAAACGGCAGGTAGTCGTCGGCGGCCAGCAGGTTCATAGTGGCGAAATGGTCGAAAGTGTAGCGGTTGAAACTTTCAAAGCCGACCACCAGCGCGCGTTTGATCCAGCCGTTTTCCAGCATTCGCACCGCGTGCACCAGCGCTTGCGCCGAGGAAGTGCAGGACGTGGCAAACGTGTAAATCTGGCGGTTGCCGGTGGCAGCGCGCAGCAGGTCGGCCATGCCGGTAAGCGTGTAGTCGGAATAGGAGAGTGCGCCGTGCTCGGCGATTTCGGCTTCGCAGTCGGGCAGGGCATAGCTGGTGGAGCCGAGCATCAGCGGCGTGTCGGCCAAAGCAGCCTGATCCCAGCCGGCCGCGGCGGCGGTGTCGGCCAGTAGCGTGTGTACCAGTCGGGCGGTTTCAGGCAGCGTCAGCCGCTTTTGCGGGAACTTTTGGAAATAGGGCAGGACGGCATCGGCGCCGAGTCCCGACCACGGCGAAGCGTCCAGCATCACCCTGCGCGAAGCGCCGCCGCCGATCCGTGCGGCGCGGACGGTAACGCTCATGCGCCCTGCCGTTCGGCGCGCACGAAGGCGGCCAGCGCGGCAACGTCGGTCATGTGGCGGCGCACCATGCGGTCGCCGTTGAGGCGCACGCCGAAGTGGCGTTGCAGCGCCACGCAGATTTGCAGCGCATCGAGCGAATCGAGGGCGATGCGACTGTGTTCGCCGAACAGCGCTTCGGTGTCGGACAAATCTTCGGGCGTCCAGTCGTCGCGTTCGGCTTCGCGGATAATCAGTTTTTTCAGCTCGTACTCCAGCGCCGGATGTTCGAGCGTGAATCGGTAGGCCATCAGAATCTCACTTGTTTTTTCAGTTGCCCGCGGTAAACAGCGGCGGCGGCGGTAAGCGTCAGCAGGCCGAAGGCGGCGAGCCGGCCGAGCACCGGCAGAATCTGCTCCAGCCCGGCCTGCCGCAGCAGCAGGGTTTGGAAGCCGGAGAGCGCCCAGCCCATCGGCGAAAATTGGGCGACGGTCTGCATGATGTCCGGCATCACATAAGTCGGCACCATAATGCCGCCGAGCGCCGCCATGATGATGATGCCGCCGCCGCCGAGCACCACCGCGTGTTCGGTGCTGCGCGCCACCACGCTGACCAGCAGGCCGTAGCCCAGCGCGGCGAGGCTGACGGCGGCGGCGAGCATCGCATACACGCCAAGGCAGCCTGAAAGCTGCAGGGCGGGCATGCCGAGCTTGGGCAGCACCCAGCGGCCGAGCGCGAGCATGCCGGCAAACTGCAGCTGGTTAATCAGGAAATACGGAATCAGCTTGGCGGCAATCAGTTTGCCCGCCGGCACTCGCGCCATGCGCAGGCGGGTGATGGTATTGGTCTGGCGTTCCATCGCCATTACGTTGGAGAGCGGAATCATGATGAAAAACATGCCGAAAATCAGCCAGGCCGGCACGCTGTGCTGCACCGAATTGGGGCGCACCACTTCCTTGCCGCCGTGGTTGAGATAGGTTTCCTGCCACGCTTCGCGCTCGAGATAGGCGTTGATGCCGGCGAATTTGTCGTCGAGCTGGTGGTTGGCTTCTTTTTCCACTTCGCGCACCAGCGGCGATTTGCCTTTGAGCTTCACTTCGCTGCCGTCCAGATACAGGTTCAGCCGCTCGGCGGTGTAGTGTTTTTCCACCATGCCCTTGATGGCGAGCAGGCGGGCGCGGTCGGTGTCGGGGCTCAGCCACAGGCGCAGCGGCTTCTCTTTGTCCAGTGGCGTTTCTTCGCTGTTCGGGTTAAACAGCAGCAGGTCGGTTTCGCCCCGCTGCAAGGCAGCCTGAAAAGCGGCAAGGCGGTGGGTTTCGACAAAACGCACGTTCAGCCCTTCGCCTTCGAGCGCGGCGAACAGGTTTTCATCAAGCCGGCTGTCGGCGCTGCCCGCCAGCACGATTTTGGCGTCGCGCAGCGGGTTTTCTTGGCTGTCGCTGAGCGCGGCCGACATAATCAGCACAAACAGAATCGGCATCACAAACAGCACCGCCAGCCCGTGCAAATCGCGCAGCAGCAGCTTGAATTCTTTGATTACGGACGAAAACAGCATCAGCCTTCCCCTTCCGTAGTGTTCGTGCTACCGGTTTTGCCGTCGAGAAAGTCGAGATAAAAATCTTCCAGCGAGCTGAAGCCGAAACGGCAGGCGCTGATGCGGTAGTTTTTCGCCGCCAGCGCCGCCAAAACGTTTTCAGGCTGCCTGCTGTCGATAGCGACGCCGCCGCCGGCTGCGGGGGTTGCGGCAAAGGCTGCGGCGTCTGCCGGCGACAGCGGCGGTTCGGTGTGCAGCAGCAGGCGGCCGCCGTGCCGGCGCAGGATGTCGGCGAGCGCGCCCTGATAGACGCAGCGGCTGTTATCCAGCAGCACCAGATCGCGGCACAGCAGCTCGATTTCCTGCAGATAGTGCGAGGTATAGACGATGGTAACGCCGCTGCGGTTGAGTTCGGCCACGCTCTCAAGAATAAAGCGGCGCGACTGCGGGTCGATGCCGACGGTGATTTCGTCGAGAAACACCACCCGCGGCCGGTTGACCAGCCCGATGGCGAAATTGAGCCGCCGCTTCAGCCCGCCGGAAAGGTGGCGCGCCTGCTTGGCGGCGTGCGGGGACAGCCCGCAGCGTTCGATCAGGCTGTTGAGATAGGCGCGGTCTTTGCGGCCGTAAAGCGAGGCGAAAAAAGACAGGTTGTCGCGCACGCTCAGTAGCGGATAGAAGGCAAAGTCTTGCGGCACCAGCGAGATTTGGTGGCGCGCTTTGCGGCTGAGACGGGAAAAGGGGGTGCCGTCGAAAGTGATTTCGCCCTGCCGGCATTCCTGCAGGCCGGTGAGCAGCGACATCAGCGTGGTTTTGCCGGCGCCGTTGGGGCCGAGCAGGCCGAGCGCCGCGCCTTCGGCGATGTCTAGCGAGATATCGCGCAGGGCGTAGCCGTCGGCCTGCGGATAGCGATGGCTGAGCGCGCGCACCCGTATCATGCCGCCGCCTTTGCCAGCTCGCGCCACAGCGCTTCTTCAGCGTCGGCGATGGCGCGCAGCTCGGCGGCCAGTTTGGCGTAGCCTTGCGGGTCGGGTTTGCGGCACTGTTTGACGCAGCGGGCGGCAAAAGCGCGCCATTGGTCGCCGATGGCGGTCATGCGCTCGGAGGCAGCCTGAAAGGCGGAATCGGCGCATACCTGCGCGGCCTGTTCGAGAAAATAGGCGTAGAGATAGCGAAAGCCCGCGCCGCCGGTGCCGATTTCTTCCTGCATGCGCACCAAGTGGCCGAGATAGAGTTTGGCGTCGTGTTCGGAGCAGCCGCCGAGCGCGGCGATGCGTTTGGCAACGGTGCGGATGCCGCGCACGCCGACGAAAAATACCGGCGCCAGCATATGTTTGGCGTTTTTGCGGATGGCGCGGCGTAAGAGTTGGGGCAGCCTGAAAGCCAGGGTTTCGGCGTTTTCAGGCTGCTTTTCGATCGTGAACATCAGCCCTTTGGCCGCCAGCGCGCCTTTGGCGAAACGGGCGCGCTGCAAATCGGCGGCGGCGCAGCGCTGCACGGTTTCGAATACCGGATCGCTGATCAGGTAGTCGCCGCCGTCCTTGCCGTACACCAGCAGGTTGTGGGCGTTGAAATGAAAGCGCATCTCTTTGGGGAAGTAGGGCAGCCAGAACACCGAAGTCTGCAGGCCGACCAGCTGGCCTGCGGCCAGCGCTTCGTCCAGCGCGCGCATGCCGGCGGCGGGCGAACGGAATTTGCGTACCTTCAGGCGGATGCCGAGCGAGCGGCAGACGTTTTTGATGATGCCGCGCGGCGGCATGCGGTAGGAAACCAGCGGCAGGCCGTTGATTTTGACCACCGGCAGATAAACGAAAGTCAGGGCGCCGGCCAGACCGAAAACCATCGCTTCGTTCAGGTCGGTGCCCTGCGATTTGAGCAGGGTGCTCATCACCCCGCTTTCGCAGTGGGCGGTATGCTGGTGGACGAATGCACTCATGGTTCGGCGGAAAATAAAGGGGTTTCAGGCAGCCTGAAAAGTTGTTCGGCGGGGATTTGGAAGGCTTCGGCGTAGCGCGCCAGCGTTTTGGCGTTCAGGCGCGCGAAGACTTCGGGGCGGAAATGGCGGCGCAGCTGCCAGCGCCACACGCCGGCGGCCTGCGCGAGCGAGCGCTCGTCGTGGCGAAAGAAATACATATAAAAATACAGCGGCGAGCGGCGGCCGGCGGCCACTTCGCTGCGGGCGTGTTCGATCAGGCCGTCCAACTCGGCCACCGCTTGCTCGGTGGCGTAGGCTTCGTCCTGCCAGCCGGTGCTGGTGGCGGCTTCGTAGCGGCCGTTGCGCGTGCCGTAGATGACTTTGCGCTGGCCGTTGTAGGTTTTGCTGTCGTCCTGTGGAATGTCTTCAACCCGCATCAACCGCCTCCAGCAGCATAAAGCAGGAAGAAAAACGCCCGCTCTCGGGGATGTAGCACAGGATGTTCTGGCCGTGGCGCAGCGGGAAGCGGCGCATGAATTCTTCGAGAATGATGTAGATGGAAGCCGAGCCGGTGTTGCCTTTTTCGGCGAGATTGGTAAACCATTTTTCCTGCGGAATGGCGAAGCCGGCGTTTGCCAGTCCGGCGGCGAGTTTGTCGCGGAAAAAGCCGGAAGAGTAGTGCGGCAGGAAGTAATCGACTTCGGCAGCCTGAAGGCCGTGTTTGGCCAGTGCGCGCGCCAGTGCTTTTTCTACGGTGTAGGCAACGATGTTTTCGTTCAGCAGTTTCACATCCTGCTTGACCGCCATCATGCTGCAGCGCTCGCGTTCTTGGGCATCGACTTCTTTCCAGCCGACAAAGCGGCCGTTGCGCACTTCGCCGCCGGCATACATGCACACCGGCATTTCGTTGGCGTAGGACACCAGCTCGATCCAGCGGATTTTCAGGCTGATGCCGCGCGGGTTGGGACTGTCGCAAAGATGGGCGGCGCCGGCACCGTCGGAGAGCATCCAGCGCAGGAAGTCTTTTTCAAAAGCGATTTCGGGGCGGGCGTTTTCCCAATCGCGGCTTTCGATTTCGGCGCGGAAGTTGTCGCCGCGCATCACCGCCGAGGCGCATTCGGATGCGACGGCAACCGCATGGCGGTGCTCGCCGCTGCGGATGCTCTGGTAGGCATATTTCATCGCCGCCATGCCCGCCACGCACACGCCGGAAAGGCTGGCGACTTCACAGGGCGGGGCGTTTGCCACCAGGCCGTGCACCATCACGCCGTGGCCGGGCAGGATTTGGTCGGGATAGGACGTGCCGCAGCTTAGGCACTGCATGTCGGCGGCGGCAAAGCTCTCGTCAAACAGCGCCGACACTGCGGCGGCGGCCAGCTCGGTATTGGTGTGGGTGGCGCGGCCGGTTTGCGGATCGACGGCGTAATGGCGGCTGGTGATGGCGTTGGAGCGCAGAATGGTTCTGCGCACGCGCGAAGGCAGGCCGCCGACCATGCCCAGCACCGCTTCCATCTGGTCGTTGCCGACCGGCGCGTTGGGCAGCACGGCCGACAGTTTGCGGATATAGACTTCAGGCTGCATGGTTTGCATTATTCTCCCGAAGGCTGCGCGTAATAGCGGCGCAGCCTGGATAATTTTTGTTGGGTCAGCGGTTTGAGCAGGATTCTGAGCAGCGCGCTCAGCGGGACGACGGTTACAATCATCAGCAGCAGAAACACGACATATATATAAAGCACCGCGCGGCGCAGCAGCGGCGAGATGCGGCCGCAGCCGATCAGCAGCGCGCCCCACAGGCGGAAGCTGCGGCGGCCGACGGCTTCGCTCATCATCAGTTTTTCGTCGATTTTCACCGCGCCCATGCCGCGGAACAGGGTTTCGTCGGGCGTGCCGCCGGCATCCAGCACCTGCTTGAGCCTGCCGCCGAAGCGCGCCATATCGAGAATTTCACGTTCGGCGATGCCGGCGCTGGGCAGCCAGCGGTAGGGGTGTTTGTTGCCGGTCATCATCCACAGCGGGGTGGTGGCGAAACTCGACCAGGCATCGCTCTGGTCGGTTTTGACGATATTGCCCACCAGCTTCGCGCCGGCCTGTGAGAGCAGTTTTTTCACTTCTTCCTGCGCCATCAGCCACATATTGCGGCAGCCGATTAGCGTGATAACCGGCGTGCCGGCCAGAATGCGCTGCGCCGCGGGGTGCTGCAAAAAGGCGCAGACCGGCTGCGAGGGCGACAAAAACCATACAGTGTAGGCCAGCACCACCAAATTGTAGCGCTCGTGCCGGAACTCGGGCGTTTCAATGGGTTGCGGCTGCAGGCGCACGGTTTCGGGGAAGGTGTCGAAAAAACGGCCGAAACGCCAGGGAAAGGGAAAGGGCTGCCGCGGTTTGAGCGCAAGCTGTTCGATTTCGATGTTGTCCGCGCCTTCGCAAGGGGCAATGAAATGGCCGGCCAGGCGTGAAAGCTGGCCGGTTTGCGAATAGGAAACCAGTAAAATCCGGAAAGGCGGGGCGGGCATGTGTGTTTTCGGTTCGGTGGCGGGCAGGCGCGGCATTTTATTTTTAAAATCATGGGTGGTCAAATTCAGGCTGCCTACCGCCGCCGTTGGGTGGTTTGTGTGCAAATATTTGAGAAAACGTATTTTTTATTTTTCAGGCTGCCTTTTGAGGCAGCCTGAAAAGGTTTAAAACAGCCTGAAACGGGTTTTCAGGCTGCCTGCTGCCGGTTTACTGCGAGTCGCGGGCGAGCGCCATGGCGTGCAGTTTGGCCATTTCGCGTTCGCGGCGCACGGTGTGGCGCATGGTGAGGTAGTTGATCAGCATCACCAGCGTGCCGACGATGCCGATCATAATCGTTGCCAGCGCGTTCATCTGCGGGTCGAGGCCGAGTTTGATTTTGCCGAAAATCACCTGCGGCAGGGTCATCGAGCCGGGGCCGGACAGGAAGGAGGCGATGACGTAGTCGTCGAGCGACAGGGTGATGCCGAGCAAAAAGCCGGAGGCGATGGCGGGGGCAATCAACGGCAGGGTGATGGTGAAAAAGATTTTCAGCGGCCGCGCGCCCAAGTCCATCGCCGCTTCTTCGAGCGACTGGTCAAGCTCCATCAGCCGCGAGCGGATGACGACGGTAACGTAGGCCATGCACAGGGTGGCGTGGCCGAGGAAAATGGTGAAAAAGCCGCGCTGCCATTCGCCGGCGCCGCTGTAAACGCCCTGCAGCATGCTCTGCACCTGGGTAATCAGGAGCAGCATGGAGATGCCGGTGATGATGTCGGGCATCACCATCGGCGCGGAAACCATGCCGGCGAAAACGGTGCGGCCGCGGAAGCGTTTGAAGCGCGCCAGCGCGTAGCCGGCGAGTACGCCGAGCACGACGGCGGCCAGCGAGGAGACGACGGCGATTTTCAGCGACAACAGGGCGGCGTTCCAGATTTCGCTGTTTTTCATCAGCTTGAGATACCAGCGGGTGGAGAAGCCGCCCCACACGGTTACCAGCTTGGATTTGTTGAACGAATAGAAAATCAGCAGTCCCAGCGGCATGTAGAGAAAGGCCATTCCCAGCAGCAGCATGGTTTTCAGAAACAGCGAGGATTTTTGTTTTTGCCGGCTCATCATTCCGCTCCTTTTTCCAGTTCGCGCTCTTCAAAGCGCTGGAACAGCATCATCGGCACCACCAGAATCAGCACCATCACCACCGCCAGTGCGGAGGCGAGCGGCCAGTTGTTGAGGCCGGAGAACACCTGCCACAGGGTTTTGCCGATCATCGAGTTGTCGGGGCCGCCCACCAGGTCGGGAATCACGTATTCGCCCACCGAAGGGATGAATACCAGCATCGAGCCGGCGATGATGCCGCTTTTGGAGAGCGGCAGGGTGATGCTGAAAAAGGCTTTGACCGGATGGGCGCCTAAATCGGCGGCCGCTTCGAGCAGGCGGTGGTCCATTTTCACCAGATGGCTGTAGAGCGGCAGGATCATAAACGGCAGATAGGCGTAAACCATCACCAGATTCAGCGAAAAGGTGTTGTAAAACATATTGAGCGGCTCGCTGATCAGGCCGGCCTTGATCAGCAGGTTGTTGATGATGCCGTTGCTGCTGAGCAGCCCCATCCAGGCATAAACGCGCAGTAGCAGCGAAGTCCAGAAGGGCAGCATAATCATCATCAAAAGCGTGTTGCGCCGCTCGGGGCGGACACGGGCGATGGCATAGGCCATCGGGTAGCCCAGCAGCAGGCAGATCAGAGTGGTGGTGAGCGCGGTTTTGATCGACAGCCAGTAGGTGTGGACGTAGATATTGGGTACTTCGCCGCCCAGCGGGTTGGCCAGCGCAGCTACGGACGCGCCGAAGTCGCTGAAGATTTCGGCGTAGTTTTGGCTAACCAGATGCAGCTTGGCGGCACCGCCTGCGGGGTCGGCCATAAACAGCGGCGTGAAGGGCGGAATGGTGTCGGCCTGCTCGGCAAAGCTGATTTTCAGCACCGTCAGAAACGGCAGCAGGAACATCAGCACCAGCCACAGCGCGGGGATGCCGATCAGCGTTTTGCGTCCGAATTTCAGGCCACCGCGCGGTTTTTTCGGGTTGTGGGTCATTTTCAGGCTGCCTTATGTCAGCGGGTCAGCGGGGTGGGCTGGTTTTCCGGCCAGTCCAGATAGACTTCTTCGCCCCAGGTGGGCGGCGTAAGGTTGCGCACGTACCAGTAGGGCGCGGGCACCTGGCTTTTGATGATGCGGCCGTTGGGCATCTGCACGTGGTAGATGGCGAAGCTGCCCAAATAGGCGATGTCTTTCACTTTGCCGTGCGCCCAGTTGTGGGTGTCGCGGTGGGCGGGTTTTTCCTTGTGCAGGTCGATGTCTTCGGGGCGGATGGAAATCCAGATGCTCTGGCCGACTTCGGCGTCGCAGGCCTGGTCGGTATAGACTTTGGCCGGCAGCTCGGGGCAGTCCACCAGCGCGTGCGCGTCGTCTTTGTGGACGATTTTGCCTTCAAAGATATTGGTTTCGCCGATAAATTCGGCGGTGAAGCGGCTGTTGGGGTAGTCGTAGATATTGCTGGGGGTATCGACCTGTTTGAGTTCGCCGTCGGACATAATCGCCACGCGGGTGGCCATGGTCATCGCTTCTTCCTGGTCGTGGGTTACCATAATGCAGGTTACGCCTACTTTCTCCAGCGTGTTCACCAGCTCAAGCTGGGTTTGCTGGCGCAGTTTTTTGTCGAGCGCGCCCAAGGGTTCGTCCAACAGCAAGAGCTTCGGCCGCTTGGCCAGCGATCGGGCAAGGGCGACGCGCTGCTGCTGGCCGCCGGAGAGCTGGTGCGGCTTGCGCTTGGCGTACTGCGGCATCTGCACCAGCCGCAGCATTTCTTCTACGCGGGCGGCGATTTCGTCCTTGGGCATTTTGTCCTGCTTCAGGCCGTAGGCGATGTTCTGCTCCACCGTCATGTGCGGAAACAGCGCGTAGCTTTGGAACATCATATTGATGGGGCGCTCGTAGGGCGCCAGGGCGGTGATGTCCTGGCCGTCGAGAATAATGTGGCCCGAAGAAGGCGTTTCCATGCCGGCGAGCATCCGCAGCAGCGTCGATTTGCCGCTGCCCGAGCTGCCGAGCAGGGCGAAGATTTCGTGTTGTTCGATATCCAGGTCGATGTGGTTGACGGCGGTGTTGTCGCCGAATTTTTTCACCAGACCTTTGATTTGCAGATAGGGTGGTTTGCTAGCCATGGACAATGCTCCATAAGGACAAAGTGCGGCCGGCATGCGCCGAACCGCAGGTGTGGAGTGGAAACACTGGCTGTTAGATTGCTTTGGACAGCAGATGATTGCTAAACCTTTGAAGGTTATATGAATCCGGCAGGCTGTTTAGCGGCTTTCGCCCAGCTGATTTTCAAAAGCGCGGGATTGTAGTGCAGTAGGGGGGTAAGGGCAAGCAAAACGGTTAATATTGGTTAAATTTGCCGCAAAACCGTGTTTGCAATGAAACGGATAGCGGTGGTTTTTCATCCTTTTGCCGCTGTTCTCCGGCACCGTATAATGCGCACTTTTTTCAGGCAGCCTGAAAGCCGTTTTCGCTATGCAGACCATCCTGTTTACCGATTTGGACGACACCCTTTTCGTTTCCAAGCGCAAAGCGCCGCCCGCTCCCGACTACCAAGCCGCCGCCTTTTTGGCCGACGGCAGCCCGATTTCCTACGCATCGCCCGTGCAGCAGCAATGGCTGGCACACTGGTGGCAGCACGCGCTAGTGGTGCCGGTAACCGCCCGCAACCACGACAGTTTCCGCCGCGTGGCGCTGCCCTTTGATAGCCATGCGGTTATCGACTACGGCGCGGTTATCCTTCATCCCGACGGCACGCCCGATGAAGCCTGGTTGGAAAACAGCCGCCGCGCCGCTTCAGGCTGCCTGCCGCGCTGGGACGAATTGCAGCAAATGCTGTTTAGGCAGCCTGAAAGCGCGGATTGGAACATCCGCCTGATAGCGGACTACGGCATCGCCTGTTATCTGCTGGTCAAATCTAAAAGCGGCGAGGGCAGCCTGAAAACCGCCGCTGATGTTTTGCGCGGAAAGTTGCGCGACGGCGAAAAGCTGCATTGGAACGGCAACAACCTTGCCCTGCTGCCGCCCTGGCTCGACAAAGCCCACGCCGTGCGCCGCCTGCAGGAGCAATACCGCCGCCGCTACGGCACCATTCTCAGCATCGGCATGGGCGACAGCCTGATCGACACCGCCTTTATGCGCTGCTGCGATTATCTGATTGCCCCCGCCGCCAGCCAGATTGCCGCCGCTTTGGGCGAAATGCCTTAACCAGGCCTTTCAGGCTGCTTTGGCGTTTTCAGGCTGCCTGAAAACGCCAAAGCAGCCTGAAAAAACAAGCGGGCGCCGCAGATACTTTCTGCGGCGCCCGCTTGTTTTTCGGCGCGCGTTTATTTGGGGTTTTTCTCAATCAGCGCCACCAGCTGGTCGATATAGCCCTGAACGAAAGTGCGGGCGGATTCGATGAGTTTGCCGTTGTCGTCAAACAGGGTGGGCGAGTTGCCGAGGAAAACTTCGGGCTGGCCGGTAAGCGGCATATCGAAGTAGGAAAGCGCCAGGCGCAGGTTTTTCTGCGAGCTGTAGCCGCCCATTTTGCCTACCGAGTGGCTGATGATGCCGGCGGGCGTTTTTTTCCAGGCAACGTCGGCATTCGGTTTGGAGCCGATGTCCACCGCGTTTTTCAGGCAGGCGGGCACGGTGCGGTTGTTTTCGGCGGTAACGAACAGCACGCCGGCGGATGCTTTGATGGTTTCGCGAAATTCGGTATAGCTCTCGGGGGTGGGGAAATCGGTTTCGTTGGGGTCGTCGTAATCGAAGTTATACAGCGGCAGGTGGCCGATTTCGACGATTTGGGCTTCGTAGCCGGCGGGGAACATGGGGATGACGTTTTGTGCGACTTTGCGAGCGAAGGAGCCTTTACGCAGGCTGCCGACGAGGATGCTGACTTTCTTTGCCATTTTTCTCTCCGTATGGGCGTGTGGTTGTCGAAAGAACTGAGAATTAGTCCCAGCGAAACTGACTATATGCGAAGGGTGTTTGCCCGTCAAGCGGCGGTTTTACGCTTTTCAGGCTGCCCAAGCGCTGTGCGCTTAGGCAGCCTGAAAAAGCGGTGCGGCCTGTTTATTCTTTGGGCAGGCGCAGTACCGAAACCAGCAGTCCGCCCCAGATTACTATCAGGGATACGGCCATCATAATTATGGCGGAGGTGCTCATTGTCCGTTCTCCTTATCGTCGTCGGTCAGGGTGGTGTCGCGCTTCCAGGGCAGCAGCGACAGTAGGATGGCCAGCAGCGGCAGCGCGGCGGCCATGCCCCAGCCGAACAGGTTGAGAAATTCGGTGGGATAGCCGCTGTAGTTGTTTTTCAGCAGCTCGCGGGTGTCGCTGAACAGCATGTAGCCGAGCACGGCGACGGTGGCGGTAACGCACACCATCCACAGGGTGCCGACTTTGAACGAAGACACGCTGTTGATGTGCCGGCGCAGCACCGGCAGCATTTTGGCCAGCAGCAGGGCGAGCACATACAGCGCGCCGCCGGCGACGATGCCGTAGGTATTGACGAATTTGTCCAAAGTGTCGAGCACCGGCAGGCCGGTGGTGGTGCCGAACAGCAGGGTGGACACCACCGCCATCGGCACGCCGACGGCAAAGGTGGAACTGACGCGGCCGAGTTCCATTTTGTCCTGCACCGCAGCGATAACCACTTCCAGAATCGAAATCAGCGAAGTCAGGCCGGCAAACACCAGCGAGCCGAAAAACAGTACGCCGATCAGGGCGCCGAAAGGGGCTTTGCTGATGATGGTGGGAAAGGCGATAAAGGCCAGGCCGATGCCGTTGGACGCGACTTCGCTCACTTCCTTGTCGGCGGCCGTAGCCATAAAGCCCAGCGCCGCGAATACGCCCAGGCCGGCCAGCAGTTCAAAGCTGCTGTTGGCAAAGCCCACCACCATGCCAGTGCCGGTCAGGTCGGATTTTTTCTTCAGATAGGAAGAGTAGGTAACCATAATGCCGAAGCAGATGGAAAGCGAGAAGAAAATCTGGCCGTAGGCCGCCACCCATACTTTGGGCTCGGTCAGCTTGCTCCAATCGGGGGTGAACAGCGCGTCCAAGCCTTTGGCGGCGCCCGGCAGCGTGAGCGACACGCCCACCAGCACCACAAACATTACCAGCAGCAGCGGCATAAAGAAGCTGGACGAGCGGGCAACGCCGTTTTGCACGCCCAAGGCCAGAATCAGCAGGGTTGCCACCCACACGCCGATCAGCGGGCCGACCACGCTGCCGACAAATTCCAGCCCGATATCGGTATGGTCGGCCATTTTCAGAAAATTGCTGAAAAAGAAAGCGCTGGGATCGGCGCCCCAGGCGGCGCCGAGCGAGAAATAGGTATAGCTCGCCGCCCAGCCGATAATCACCGCGTAGTAAATGCTGATGATGACGTTGATCAGCACCTGCCACCAGCCGAAGGTTTCAAAGTAACGGCTGATGCGGCGGAATGCCAGCGGCGCCGAGCCGCGGTAGCGGTGGCCGATGGCGTAGTCGAGAAACAAAAGCGGGATGCCGGCGGTAAGCAGCGCCACCAGATAGGGCAGGATAAACGCCCCGCCGCCGTTTTCGTAGGCCACATAAGGAAAGCGCCAGATATTGCCCAAGCCGACGGCCGAGCCGATGGCGGCAAACATAAACGCGCGGCGGTTGGAAAAGGTTTCACGCTCCGGCGCGTCGGGAGTAACGATTGTCGGCGACTCCCATGCGGATGCGGAAGAAGTTTCGCCTGATTGCGTATTGGGCGTGTGTGTAGTGTTGTCAGACACGGTAAAGATTCTCCTAAAAATGGTTTGCCGATATCGCGCCGCGGTGTGTAAAAAGCGCACACAAGGCAGCAGATTCAGGTAATTAAATGTAAATGTTTGCGATATTGGCGGCTTGAATCGTAAAACAAAAGGCCGGCTGCGGCAAGCGCGCGTGCGACAAAAGCCGGCGCAGGCAGCCTGAAAAAAGCGCGCCGGCAGCATTTTGCCGCCAAAAAACTGCGGTAAATTTCCAGTTAATAATAATTGCTGCCGTTTATTTGTAAGATGCGGCAAACTGGTTTACATTGCCGCCACGCCTGCCGCCCGAAGCGGTGGCGAGCGCAATTTCCACAACCGTCACAGGAGTCTGATGATGAAAAAACTGTTGTTTATCCTTTTTGCCGCTTTGAGCTTTTCCTTTGCCGCCGCCGTGGTCGATATCAATACCGCCACCGCACAAGAACTGACCACGATTAAAGGCATCGGCGCGAAAACCGCCGAAAAAATCGTTGCCTACCGCGAAGCCAACGGCCCCTTTAAATCGGTGGACGATCTGACCAAAGTCAGCGGCATCAAAGAAAAACGGCTGGACAAAATCCGCGCCGAGCTGACAGTCGGCGGTGCCGGCTCAGCGAAAGCGGCGGCAGCCAAGCCCGCCACCGGCAAAGCCGCCGGTAAAGCAGCCGACAAAGCCGCCGCAGCCAAAGAAGCCGTTAAAGAAAAAGCCGCGCCGGCCAAGCCCGCCGCCAAATAATCCCGTCGCACCCACCCGCACCCCGCACGTTTCGATGTGCGGGGTTTTTTCAGGCTGCCCAAACGGCAAAGCAGCCTGAAAGCCCGTTTCGCATCTTTCAGGCTGCTTTTTCAGGCAAGCAGGCAGCCTGAAAGCGCCGCTCCGTATTTTTCAGGCTGCCTTCGGACGGTCAGGCAGCCTGAAAACCATGTGTCTGCGGCATTCGCTATATAATCCGCCGTTTCCCAACCCATCCGCAAAGGCAGCCTGAACATGTCTTCTTCCCGCCCCACCCTCCTGCTCGTCGACGGCTCTTCCTATCTCTACCGCGCCTACCACGCGATGGCGCAGCTTACCGCGCCCGACGGCGCGCCCACAGGGGCGATGTACGGCGTGTTGAACATGTTGCGGCGGCTGCGTGCGGATTATGTGCACGACTATTGCGCGGTGGTGTTTGACGCGAAAGGCAAAAATTTCCGCCATGAAATGTTTGCCGACTACAAAGCCACGCGCCCGCCGATGCCCGACGATTTGCGCCCGCAGGCCGAAGCGCTGCCCGATTTGGTGCGGCTGATGGGCTGGCCTGTGCTGGTGGTGCCGCAGGTGGAAGCGGATGACGTCATCGGCACGCTGGCGGCGCAGGGCGGCGCGGCGGGCTGGGACGTGGTGATTTCCACCGGCGACAAAGACATGGCGCAGCTGGTGAACGAGCGCGTTACGCTGGTCAACACGATGAGCGGCGAAACGCTGGACATTGACGGCGTAAAAGCCAAATTCGGCGTGCGCCCCGACCAAATCCGCGACTATCTCGCGCTGATGGGCGACAAAGTAGACAACGTGCCGGGCGTGGAAAAATGCGGGCCGAAAACGGCGGTGAAATGGCTCGAAGCCTATGAAACTTTGGCGGGCGTGATGGAACATGCGGGCGACATCAAGGGCAAAGTGGGCGAAAACCTGCAAGCCGCGCTCTCGCAACTGCCCTTGTCCTACGATTTGGTTACGATTAAAACCGATGTGGATTTGCACGCGGAGCTGGTCGACGGCCTCGAAAGCCTGCGCCGTACGCCGCCCAAATGGGCGCAGCTGGCGGCCGATTTCAAACGCTGGGGCTTCAAAACTTGGCTCAAAGAGGCCGAAAACCGGATGCACGAAGCGGCCGACGGCGATTTGTTCGGCAGCGCCGATGTGGGCGAAATCGCCGCTTTGGCATTAGAGATGCCGTCTGAAAAGCAGCCTGAAAAAGCCGCCGCGCCCGAAAAGCTCAATTATCAGGCGGTTACTACAGAAACCGAGCTTGCCGCCTTGTTGGACAAATTATCCAAAACCGAACGCATCGGCATCGACACCGAAACCACGTCGCTTGATGCGATGAACGCGCAGCTCGTAGGCATCAGCATCGCATTCCAAGCAGGCGAAGCTGTGTATATCCCGCTCGGCCACAGCATGACTGCCGCGCCGCAGCAGCTTGATTTACAAAACACATTAGGCCGTCTGAAACCCTATTTGGAAAACGGCAGCCTGAAAAAAATCGGCCAGAATCTGAAATACGACCAACACGTTTTTGCCAACTACGGCATTGCGTTGCGCGGTATTGCGGGCGATGCGATGCTGGCTTCGTATATTGTCGAGAGCCATTTGGGACACGGTTTGGACGAATTGTCCGAACGCTGGCTCGGCCTGCCGACGATTACTTACGAATCCTTGTGCGGCAAGGGCGCGAAGCAGATTTCTTTTGCCGATGTCGCCATTGAGCAAGCCACCGAATACGCCGCGCAAGACGCGGATTTCGCCCTGCGCCTCGAAGCGCATTTGCGCGCGCAGATGGACGACAAACAGCTTGAAATGTACCACGATATGGAATTGCCCGTAGCCCAAGTATTGTTTGAAATGGAGCGCAACGGCGTGCACATCGACCGCGCCGAGCTGGCCGCACAAAGCAGCGAGTTGGGCGCGGCCTTGCTGAAACTCGAAGAGCAGGCATTTCAGACGGCCGGACAGCCGTTTAATCTCAATTCGCCCAAGCAGCTTCAAGAAATCCTGTTCGACAAAATGGGCATCCCTACCAAAGGTCTGAAAAAAACCGCATCCGGCGGCATCTCCACCAACGAAGCCGTACTCGAACAGCTCGCGCCCGATTATCCGCTGCCGAAAATCATCTTGGAAAACCGCAGCCTGGCCAAACTCAAATCCACCTACACCGACAAGCTGCCCGAAATGATCAACCCGCGCACCGGTCGCGTGCACACCACCTATTCCCAAGCCGTCGCCATCACCGGCCGCCTTGCCAGCAGCAATCCCAACCTGCAAAACATCCCCATCCGCACCGCCGAAGGCCGCCGCGTGCGCCGTGCCTTTACCGCGCCCGAAGGCCGTCTGATCGTGTCGGCCGACTACTCGCAAATCGAGCTGCGCATCATGGCGCATTTGTCGGGCGACAAAACCCTGATTGCCGCCTTCCAAAACGGCGAAGACGTACACCGCCGCACCGCCGCCGAAGTGTTCGGCATCGCGCCCGAAAACGTCAGCCACGAGCAGCGCCGCTACGCCAAAACCATCAACTTCGGCCTGATTTACGGCATGGGTCAATACGGCCTGGCCAAATCGCTGGGCATCGACAATTTGTCCGCCAAAAACTTTATCGACCGCTATTTCGCCCGCTACCCGGGCGTGGCCGAATACATGCAGCGCACCAAAGAAGAAGCCGCCGCCCAAGGCTACGTCGAAACCCTGTTCGGCCGCCGCCTGTATCTGCCCGACATCCGCGCCAAAAACGCCAACGCCCGCGCCGGCGCCGAGCGTGCCGCCATCAACGCCCCCATGCAGGGCACCGCCTCCGACCTCATCAAACGCGCCATGATCGCCGTATCCGAGCGCCTGCATTCAGACGGCCTACAAAGCAAACTGATTATGCAGGTGCATGACGAATTGGTGTTGGAAGTAGTGGAATCGGAACTCGAAACCGTAAAAGCAATGCTGCCGCAAGTGATGGCCGAAGTGGCGCAAGGCCGTCTGAACGTGCCGCTGTTGGCGGAAGTGGGAGTGGGCATGGATTGGGATGGGGCGCATTGAAAATTATTATCTACTAATTTTAAATAAGGATTATTTAATGAAGATTAAGCAAGAAATAGAATTAAACAAAAAATTAAAACGATTAAAAAAAATTGCTAATCTAAATAGCAAGGTAAATTTTTCAAAGAAAATTAAGTCATTTATTTATGAAAATTGGAAAATTTTTATTGCTTTCTTATTTTCAGTCTGCTTAATAATTATTCCGTGGAGTTATCTTAATCATATTAATTCTATTTATTTATTACAAGATGTTTTATCTTCTTCTAAGATGTGGGTTGGAGCTTTTTACTTATTAATTTTTGTATTATTTTTTTGTTTGTTTATGCCTTTGTCTGTCCCATCAATGTACGTTTGGATTCTAAATAAATTAAAAATAGGAGAGAATAATAAAGAAATACAAAAAAAGCTTACTCTCACTCTTTTAATCCCCCCGATGCTTTCGTTAATATTAATATGGGTAGGATATTTTTACACCTACAAAGGTGATGGGGCGTTAAAATATTATTTTTTAATTATGCTACTTTCTCCTTCTATATTATGTATATTTTATTGTTTAGGTTCTAAAGATGAACGCATCGTATTGCCTTTAACGTTTGCATCATTTCTAGTAGGTGTATGCTTAATATCTAACATAATATTAAATTATATACATGAGGATGTTTTGATATCTTTTATTTGTGTTTCAATAATCTCCATCATGATTTACTGGGCAATTTATTCATTAAATTTTAATAGGTTGGGGGATGTTGAAGTGCTAAATAAAGACAAGAGTAAAGCCCGGTTTCATGATACAATACGTGCCTATCTGTTGCTTGCTGGCGTGGTATTTGGTTTTAACATTATATTATTTTTGCCATTTTTGCTTTTTATTGCTTCAATATCTCCAAATGCTATTTTAAATGGTGGGGATTATGATCAAATTATGCGGAATTTAAGTCAGGCAATATACTCAACTTTAATTTTGGTTATTTATATTTTTTCTATTTTATTTCATTCGTCTTTTAATTTTATTAGTCGAAGTGAATTGATAAAGACAATTGTTTCTGTGTGGTTGGTTAGTTTTTTGTTGTTTATTATGGCGGTTTTTTTTATGGATAGTTACCCTATATTTATAATAAATTCAATGCGAAATATGGGGTATATTGAAGATAAACGTGATGCAAGGTGGTATGCTTTAGACGAAAGATTCATTCAATGGGGAAGGAACCAAGAGATTTTTGTAAAAAATAAGATGATTTATTCGGTTGATCCGATATGTTTAAAAAAGAATTATGAATTAATTGATCTTATTGAAAAAGGCAAGGATGACGTTTCTTATCAATTATATGGATATATGGCATGGAATCTTGGACAAACTAAAGTTTTTTGCCCTGTAACTGTTTCAATAGGTAGTGAGGTTGGGGAGAAGTGTTGGCATATCCCAAGTCAGTATTTATATCTAATGCCTAAGTAATTTTAACGATACTGAGCCAACTCTAATTTTTTTAGGATAAGTGTAAATCCTTTAGATAAGCAAGCATAATTTGGGTTACTAGGCCCAACAAACAGCATACTTGAATCAGCTTAAAAATACTGGGTTTGCAACCTAGTCTACCCGCAATAAAAAGCAGCCTGAAATCCTTTTTTCAGGCTGCCACAACCCCAATACAGAGAACTCCCATGCGTTTCCCCACCCTTCTCCTTTGCGTCCTGCTGTCCGCCCCTGTGGCGGCTGTCGGCACCGCTTCCGAAGCCGCCGCGCCCTATCAGTGGGCGGTGCCGGTTAAACAAGATGCCAATCTTTACCGCATCGACGCCAAGCTCTACCGCAGCGAGCAGCTGACCCGTGCCGATGCGGCGGCGGTGCGCGGTTTGGGCGTCAAAAGCGTGGTCAATCTGCGCCATTTCCGCCGCAGCAGCAACCGCAGCGCGCTGGCGGGTTTGGATATCGAGCTGTTGAACAAGCCGCTGCGGGCGTGGAAGATTACGCCCAAAGAGATTGCCGAGACGCTGTTTCTGATTGAAAAACAGCAGCAAAAAGGCGCGGTGCTGATCCACTGCTACCACGGCGCCGACCGCACCGGCCTGATTTCCGGCATGTACCGCATTGTTTATCAGGGCTGGCCGGTGGAGGAAGCGCGGCGCGAGATGCAGCAGGGGCCTTACGGCTATCACAGCGTCTGGCGCAATATCGGCCGGCTGTTTTCCGATGAAAACGTGCGCCAGGTACGCGCGGAACTGGAAGCGCTGCGGCAGTTGGACGAGTTGAGACGGCAAGACATCGAGCGATAAACGTTTTTATTCAAGGCAGCCTGAAAGCCGTTTACACGCTTTCAGGCTGCCTGCTTTTGCCGCTTGGTATAAAATGGGCGCCTTTTTCCGTTTCAGGCTGCCTGAAACCGCAAAAGGCAGCCTGAAAGCTGTTTCAACAAACACTTAACTAATCAAAATTGCGAAAACAGGACACACAACCATGCCCGACTACCGCTCCAAAACTTCCACCCACGGCCGCAATATGGCCGGCGCGCGCGCGCTGTGGCGCGCCACCGGCATGATGGAAACCGACTTCGGCAAACCCATCATCGCCATTGCCAACTCGTTTACCCAGTTCGTGCCCGGCCATGTGCATCTGCACAATATGGGCCAGCTCGTTGCCCGCGAGATTGAAAAAGCGGGCGCGGTGGCCAAAGAATTCAACACCATCGCCGTGGACGACGGCATCGCCATGGGGCACAGCGGCATGCTCTATTCGCTGCCCAGCCGCGATCTGATCGCCGACTCCATCGAATACATGGTCAACGCACACTGCGCCGATGCGCTGGTGTGCATTTCCAACTGCGACAAAATCACCCCCGGCATGCTTATCGCTTCCATGCGCCTGAACATCCCCACCATTTTCGTTTCCGGCGGGCCGATGGAAGCGGGCAAGGTTTTGGGCGTGGCCAATATCCAGCCCGAGCGCCGTTTGGACTTGGTCGATGCGATGATTGACGCGGCCGACGACAACGTTTCCGATGCCGCCATCGACGAAATCGAGCAAAACGCCTGCCCGACCTGCGGCTCCTGCTCCGGCATGTTCACCGCCAACTCCATGAACTGCCTGACCGAAGCACTCGGCCTGTCCCTGCCCGGCAACGGTTCCTACCTTGCCACCCACGCTGGCCGCAAAGAATTGTTCCTCGAAGCCGGCCGTATGATTGTCGAAATCACCAAACGCTATTACGAGCAAGACGACGAAACCGTACTGCCGCGCAGCATCGCCACCAAAAAAGCCTTTGAAAACGCCATGACCATGGACATCGCCATGGGCGGCTCCACCAACACCATTTTGCATTTGCTCGCCGTCGCCAACGAAGCAGGCGTGGATTTCAAAATGGCAGACATCGACCGCTTAAGCCGCGTCGTGCCCTGCATCTGCAAAACCGCGCCCAACAACCACGACTACTACATGGAAGACGTGCACCGCGCCGGCGGCATTTTCGCCATCCTGAAAGAATTGGACAAAGCGGGCAAACTGCACACCGACGTGTACACCATCCACGCGCCCACGCTCAAAGACGCGATTGAAAAATGGGACGTAACCAATCCCGAAAACACCCACGCCATCGAGCGCTTCAAAGCCGCGCCCGGCGGCGTGCGCACCACCCAAGCATTCTCGCAAAATCGCATGTGGAAAACCCTCGACCTCGACCGCGAAAAAGGCTGTATCCGCAACGTCGAACACGCCTACTCGCAAGACGGCGGTTTGGCGGTCTTGTTCGGCAACATCGCCGAACGCGGCTGCGTGGTGAAAACCGCAGGCGTGGACGAGAGCATCCTCAAATTCACCGGCCGCGCCCGTGTGTTTGAAAGCCAAGAAGCCGCAGTAGAAGGCATTTTGGGCAACCAAATCGTCGCCGGCGACATCGTCATCATCCGCTACGAAGGCCCCAAAGGCGGCCCCGGCATGCAGGAAATGCTGTATCCCACCAGCTATCTCAAATCCAAAGGCCTCGGCGCCCAATGCGCCTTGCTTACAGACGGCCGCTTCTCCGGCGGCACATCGGGCTTGAGCATCGGCCACGTTTCCCCCGAAGCAGCCGAAGGCGGCGCCATCGGCTTGGTGCACGAAGGCGATACGATTGAAATCGACATCCCCAACCGCAGCATCAACCTGAAAATCTCCGACGAAGAACTCACCCAACGCCGCGCCGAAATGGAAGCCAAAGGCAGCCAAGCATGGAAGCCGGAAAACCGCGACCGCTACATCTCCGCCGCCCTGCGCGCCTACGGCGCCATGGCCACTTCCGCCGACAAAGGCGCGGTGCGCGACGTATCGCAGATTGAGCGTTAAGCCCATTTTCTCTGCCGCCAAAGGCAGCCTGAAAAGTTTTCAGGCTGCCTTTTTCACTAAGCAGGGATAATCAACACAGAATGGTGGAGATTTGTCGGTAAAGAAACTTTTAGGCAGCAGATGATTAATGTTGAAAAATTGGAGACGTAAAATGAGTTATTTGAGTTTGGATGATGATATGTATTTGGTTTATGATTTTAAAAAAGATATGAAAAATAGAAAAAAAGAAGGAGCATATTGAAGATACAAGATTACTATCATTGAATGACGAAAGTATCTTTGGCATCAAAAAAGACAAAGGATTGTTTGCGTCGGATGAGTGGTGGGCTAATATCGATTCCGGACAGATTATCACCAGAAGCGTTTCCGGAGTAATATCGTCAATATATGAGGCGGGAATGGAAAGAAGAAATATACCGAATAGTTTTAGTTTTATAGATGATGAAGGCATCGTAAGGAATGAAAGTATGTATATGATGAATAAATCCGACAGACATTTATTTTGTGAAGGGAAAAAAATTGCTATTTTTTACGCATATGACGAATTAAAAATATCAAAACAAGGAAAAGGAGACGTGATTGATTTGGAAAACAACTATGTTGAACAAGTCATTGAGATGGCAATCTCAGAATAATCGGCATAAGTAACAAAACGGTGGTTAAAAACCGCTGCAAGGCTTTAAGCGGAGTCAAAGGCGCAATTTGTCCAATTGCCGCCATTCCCGATTTGTCCAACCGACGTCATTCCCGCGCAGGCGGGAATCTTGGTTGGCCTTCAACCATGTTTGAAGAAACACCCGATGCCTAAGCCGAAATAAGATTCCCGCCTGCGCGGGAATGACGCTGTTTAAAGGGTTTTGGGCTTTGCAAAGCTTTCAGGCTGCTTTTTCGGTTTCACCCCAAGCAGCCTGAAAGTAGTTTTTTGTTTTCAGGCTGCTTGCCGGATACGGCGCGGATCCCGATAATTGCGCCCGTTCCAAGCGCCGTTATGTTGAATGATGGGGATGATAATCCTCAAATTCCCAAGAAAAAAATCTTAATAAATTTGATAATGACAACTCCCATGTTTCTTTTGAGCAATGTGTCAATATTTTATTAATTTCATTAATAATATCTTTATGACTAAACTGTTCCATTACTAGCGCATTTGACCAAAAAATACCTTCTTTGCTGCAATTATGTGCAATCCATTTGGGTGAGCAAACGCAAAAGGAAAAAATGGATGTCCCTTGCTCACCTTCAACCCCAATCTCTATATCTATCCATTGATGAAAGTTATCAGGTATCTCAGGATAAAATTCTTCAAAATTAACATCATATAATTCTATACTTTTTAAATTCAGTTTAATCATTTTATATTTAAATGTCCGTTAGTTAAAGTTTTTCCATCGGTATTTCTAATGACGAAATTAGCCTGTGATCCTGTAGGATTGAAAGCTTTTGAAGTATTAGATTTGATAGTTGGAGGGCGATATAATTGTGTACCATCTGCACTTATTTAAGGAAAACCATGCGCCGATTTCTACCCACCCTGCTGCTTGTACTGCCGCTGGCTGCTGCTGCCGAGCCGGTTCGCCAAATCAACAGCCACCGCGATCTGTGCCAGCACACCCTGCAGGGCGCCGCGTTCAACCGTTTTCTCGAAACCAGCTGCGGTTTCGATGAAAACGTTTCCGACAAAGTTTACCGCGTGCTGCGCAAGCTGCAATGCAACGCCTTTACGCTGGAAGAAAGCACCCGCCTGAGCCGGGAAGCGGTGGCCGACGGCCAGATGCGGCTTGAGCGTTTCGGCAAAACCGAGTTCTGCCAGGGCAACCGACAAGGCTATCTTGATGCGGGGGCGATGATGGAAAAAATACTGGAAGACAATGGGCAGGCGCAATAAAGCGTCCGCCGCAGCAAAGGCAGCCTGAAAGGTTTTTCAGGCTGCCTTTTTGCACGGTCAATCTAGTGATGATGATGGTGATGATGGCCGTGTCCTTGCGCGCGCTCTTTGCCGATGGGCATTACCAGCGTGGCGTAGGCGGCGGACTCTTGGCACACTTTGGCATCGGCAAACGGCGTTTTGTGCACCACTTTCACTTTCCACAAACCTTCAATCAGCGGCAGCACATTGACCTTGCCCTGTTTGTCGGTTTGGCCGGAAAAAGCCTGCGGCTCGCGGTGGTCGTGGGCGGCGGCCGAATCGCGCTCGGCGAAGGTGTCGGAAGTGGCGGTAACGGTGGCGCCGGCCAGCGGTTCGCCCTGATAGAGAATCTGCACGGGCAAGGCCTGGCCGGGCTGCAGGCTGTTGGGATTGGCCAGCGGCACGATTTCCAGAGTCTGGCCGACCGGGCGGCTGATGGCGGTTTCATCCGCGCCGCCGTCCACCACCACTACCGCTTTGCCGAACATCTGGCTCTGCTGGCAGAACACCGCTTCGGGGCGCTCGGCCAGATTTTTCTGCGCCCATTTGCCGGCGGCATCTTTCGACCAGAAAGTCGGCTTATAGGTGGCGCTGACGATGTAGCTGCCTTTTTTCAGGCTACCGGAAACGTATTGGTAGTTTTCGCCCTGCTGCTTGAGCGCGGCGGTTTTGCCGTCGGGCGAAGTGATGTGCAGCGGCGCGAAAATATGCAGACGGTCGGCGGGGATGGCTTCGGCATGCGGAAAGTCGTGGCTGTAGGCCAGCTCGGCTTTCAGGCTGCTTTTGGCCGGCAGCTCGGCGGGGGCGTTCACCCAAACTTCGTGGGCGTGGGCAAAGGCGGCGGTGCAAATCAGGGCAAGGGGGAGCAGTTTTTTCATGTCTCTTTCCATAAAAGGTGGGAAAACAATGCCGGCCGGCGGCCGTGCGGGCGTTATGGTATTACACTCGCCGGCCGCTTTCAACGGCAATTTGGTTTGTTGCTCTAGGGTAGTTTTCAGGCTGCTTTCGGGCAAAGGCAGCCTGAAAGCCTTTGCTGCCGCCATTTTTGCCGTCGCGGGCATAAGTTGCCCGTAGCGCGCTGCTTCAGAGCCAAAGCAGCCTGAAAAGCCAAACGGCGGCGGAACCCTTCGTTCCGCCGCCGCGTTTTGGCTTTTCAGGCTGCCTGTTTGTATCGGGCATCCTTATTCGACTTCGGTGCGTTTGAAATGGCGTGGCCGCATGCCGCCGAGAGCCAGCGTGCCGAAATAAAGCAGCAGCGCCAGCAGCAGCAGGCCGGCCAGCTGCAGCGCGCGGTAGGCGCCGGACACGCCCGTCCATTGCAGCGGCAGCCAGATTTGCGCGGCGGCCAGGCCGCTGGTCATCACCGCCACCGCCACGCCGATGCGCAGCAAAAACGGCTTCCAGCCCGGCTGCGGGCGGTAGAGATCGCGGATGCGCAGCAGCAAAAACAGCAGCGAAGCGTTGATGCAGGCGCCCAGCGCAATCGCCAGCGCCAGCCCCGCATGCTTGAGCGGCCACACCAGAATCAGGTTAAAGAGCTGGGTGCCGATTAGCGACACCACCGCCACTCGCATCGGCGTGCGCACGTTTTGGCGGGCGTAAAAACCGGGCGCCAGTACCCGCACCAGTATCATCGCCGGCAGGCCGACGGTATAGGCCACCAGCGCGTACTGCGTCATCTGCGCGGCGTGCAAATCGAATTCGCGGTACATAAACAGCGTGGCCACCAGCGGGAAAGACAGCACCGCCAGCCCCGCCGCCGCCGGCAGCACCAGCAGCATGCACAGCCGCAGCCCCCAGTCCAGAAGCGCCGAGAAGGCCGCCGGATTGTCTTTGGCGGCGTGTTTGGAGAGGCCCGGCAGCAAAATGGTGCCGAGCGCCGCGCCGACCACGCCCGAAGGCAGCTCCATCAGGCGGTCGGCGTAATACATCCACGACACGCTGCCCACCGCCAGAAACGAAGCAAACACGGTATTGATCACCAGCGACACCTGCGCCACCGACGAGCCGAACATCGAAGGCAGCATCTGTTTCACCACCCGCCGCACCGCCGCGTCGTGCCAGTCGATTTTGGGGATTTTCAGAAAGCCGAGCTTAAACAGCCAGGGCAGCTGGAAAACCAGCTGCAAAATGCCGCCGACAAACACCGCCCAGCCCAGCGCCATCACCGGCGGGTCGAAATAGGGCACGAAAAATACCGCAAACACGATAAACGACACATTCAGCAGCACCGGCGTAAATGCTGGCACCGAAAAGCGCCCGTAGGTGTTGAGTATGCTGCCGACAAAAGACGACAGCGAAATCAGCAGGATATACGGAAACACCACCCGCAGAAGCCGCACCGCCAGCTCAAAGCGCGTGCCGTCGCGGGCAAAGCCGCCGGCCGTCGTCCAAATCACCGCCGGCGCCGCCAGAATGCCGACAGCGGTAACCAGCACCAGCGCCAGCAGCAGCATCCCCGCCACATGGCGGGCAAAAGCCTGCGTCGCTTCCGGGCTTTTGTTGTGGCGGTATTCGGCCAGTATCGGCACAAAGGCCTGCGAAAACGCCCCTTCGGCAAAAATCCGCCGCAAAAGATTGGGCAGCCTGAAAGCCACCACAAAAGCGTCCATCGCCGCGCCGGCACCGAAAATCCGCGCCACCACCGCATCGCGCACGAAGCCCAATACGCGGGAAAACATCGTCATACTGCTTAAGCGGGCTAAAACGGCAAGAAGGTTCATGGCGGCAAAACGGGCGGCAAAAAAAGGCGGCAAGTTTACCATACCCGACTGCAGGCAGCCTGAAAGCCGGTTTCAAGCGCTTTTCAGGCTGCCTGCCAAAGCAAAAAACAAGCAGAGACCTTTGCAAAATCCCCCCAAATCCCCTAAATGTCTTGGTGGTGATTTAGGGGATTTGGGGGGATTTTGCAAAGGTCTCAGCCTACTTCCCGCTCCTGCCAGTTGAAACATGCCGCCAAATCGGTATTGAAATGTGCGCCGATGTTTTGCCGCCTTGCGTATGCGGCTTGGGCGACGGCGAGGCTGCATTCGAGCAGGTTGCGGTTTTCGTATTCGGACACGGTGTGCGGCTCGGCTTGGTTTTGCTTCCAAAGCCGCAGTTGGGCGATGGCGCGGCGCAGGCCGGTATCGTTGCGGAGGATGCCGAGATGGCGTTGGTTGAACGCTTGCAGGACGGGGCGGCTGAATGTGTTTTGGAGGTCGTCTGAAAAGATGCCTGCTTCGGCGGAGGGGTTTTCAGACGACCTTTGGGGCGGTGCGGTTTGGAACGCTTGTCCGTCTGCGATGGTTTGGGCGGCAAGCCTGGCGGTAACGACGCATTCGAGCAGGGAATTGCTGGCGAGGCGGTTGGCTCCGTGCAGCCCTGTGCAGGCGGTTTCACCTAAGGCGTAGAGCTGCGGCAGGGAAGTTCTGCCGCAGGGGTCGGTTTGGATGCCGCCGCAGGTGTAGTGTTGCACGGGGCGGACGGGGATGGCTTGGCGCGTGATGTCCAAACCGCATTGGGACAGGCAGTGCCGATGGATGGACGGGAAATGCTGACGGACGAACTCTGCGGGTTTGCGGCTGATGTCGAGCGAGACGAAATCTTGCGTTTGTTTGGCGATTTCGGCGGCGATGGCGCGGGCAACGATGTCGCGCGGCGCGAGTTCGGCGCGGCGGTCGTAATGCGGCATAAACCGTTCGCCCGCTTGGTTGGTCAGAATGCCGCCTTCGCCGCGCACGGCTTCGGAAATCAGGAAGGTACGTCCGTTTTCAGACGGCCTTGCCAAGCCTGTGGGGTGGAATTGGATAAATTCGAGGTTTTCGACTGCACAGCCTGCGCGTATCGCCATGGCGATGGCGTCGCCCGTGCATTCGGGCGGCGTGGTGGTGGCGGCGTAAATTTGCCCGAGGCCGCCGCCTGCGAGTACGGTATGGCGGGCGCGGATGCGGTAGGTTTCTTGCGTTTGGCGGTCGAGGACGGTCAGTCCGCACGCCGCGCCTGATTCGGTTTGGATATCCAACGCCATCTGCTGCTCGTAAACGCGGATGTTCGGGCGGCGGCGTATTTGGGCAATCAGGCTCTGCATGACGGCTTCGCCCGTGTAGTCGGCGACGTGGGCGATTCGGCGGCAGGTATGCCCGCCTTCGCGCGTCAGGTGCAGGTCGTTATGATTCCGGTCGAACGCCACGCCCTGCGCCAGCAGCCATTCGATTGCCGGTTTGCCCTGCGACAGGATGGCGCGGACGGCGGCTTCGTCGCACAAACCCGCGCCCGCTTCTAAGGTATCGGCAACGTGTTTTTCGATGTCGTCCTCTCCCGACCATGCCGCCGCAATCCCGCCTTGCGCATGACGGCTGGCGGTGTCGTCCAGCCGGTTCTTGCACAAAATGACGATGCGGAACGATTCAGGCAGCGACAGGGCGAGCGTCAGTGCCGCCAGCCCGTTTCCGGCAATCAATACGTCGCAATCGGTTTGCATGGTGTTGTCCTTGTTTGTGAGGTCGTCTGAAACGGCAATATTGACGGCAAATCAGGCGGGTCCCATACCGTTGAACACATCCCCGCGTTTGAGTCCTGCCGCGAAGTCGAGCATACGCTGCAAAGGCAGTTTGGCGGCTTCGCCCAGCTTTCTGTCCAACAGGATTTCGTTGTGTCCGCTTGTCAGGGCGTATTTGATGCCGCCCAGCGAATTCATCGCCATCCACGGGCAGAACGCGCAGCTTTTGCAGCTTCCGCCGTTGCCCGCCGTCGGTGCGGCGATAAATTCTTTGTCGGGCGCCTGCTTTTGCATTTCGTGCAGGATGCCTAAATCGGTTGCCACGATGAATTTCTTTTCAGGGCGCGATACGGCGGCTTTCAGCAGTTTGCTGGTCGAGCCGACCACGTCGCCCAGTTCGATGACGCTTTGCGGCGATTCGGGATGAACCAGCACCACCGCGTCGGGATGTTCCACCTTCAACGCCGCCAGTTCTTGCCCTTTGAATTCGTTATGGACGATGCACGAACCCTGCCACAACAGCATATCCGCGCCCGTTTCGCGGCGGATGTAGTCGCCGAGGTGGCGGTCGGGCCCCCAAATCAACTTCTCACTGCGCGATTTCAGATACGACACGATTTCCAACGCCACCGAAGACGTTACCACCCAATCGGCACGCGCTTTCACGGCAGCGGAAGTGTTGGCGTACACTACCACCGTACGGTCGGGGTGTTGGTCGCAAAACGCCGAAAACGCCTCCTCGGGACAACCCAAATCCAAAGAACATTCCGCTTCCAAATCAGGCATCAGCACCGTTTTTTCAGGGCAGAGGATTTTCGCGCTCTCGCCCATGAAGCGCACGCCCGCTACCACCAATGTACCGGCTTCATGTTCCGCACCGAAGCGCGCCATTTCCAGCGAATCGCCCACACATCCGCCCGTTTCCAAAGCCAAATCCTGAATCAGCGGATCAACATAATAATGCGCCACCAAAACCGCGTTTTTCTCCTTCAGCAAAGCCTTGATTTCGTCTTTCAGACGACCTGCCGTCTCGCGGTCGGGCGTATCGGCAACCTTCGCCCACGCCTGACGGATTTGGCAGGCGGAAGTCGGCGTTTGGATGAGGGGCATATCGTAGTCGAACGAGCGGCGGGCGGCGGTTTGCATGATGTTTCCTTGTAGCTGGTTTTCAGACGACATGAAGGTTTACCGTCTGTTTTTCAAACTGTTTTATATTATGCTCAATTTGAGTATAATATGCAAGGTCGTCTGAAAACAGGTTTGCGATACCGCAAAACCGACCCGCTTCGTTCCGACAAACCGCTTTGGTTTACAATAAAACCTTTCCCACCCGCAGAAAGCCGAGCATGGACGCCTACCCCGAAGCCGAAGCCCCGCCGGGAAGCATCGTCGAGCTGGTTCCTGTATTGATTGCCGTTACCGATGGCGGCCTGCGGGTATTGACCGTCGCCCAAGGCACGCTCCTGCCCAACGGCCCGCTCTCCCCTCTGCGCAATTCCCTGCAGGCAGGCGTAAAGCTGTGGGTCGCCAAGCAGACTTCGCAGCCTATGGGCTATGTGGAACAGCTTTACACCTTTGTCGATACCCACCGCCGCAACGAACACGGCATGCCCGTCTTGTACGTCAGCTACTTGGGGCTGGTGCACGAGGCAGCCGACAGCATCCTGCATCCCGACGCGAAATGGCAGGACTGCTACGACTATTTCCCGTGGGAAGACTTGCGCACCGACGGCGGGCAGCGAGACGCCATCGTCAGCCGCCTGCGCATTTGGGCAAACTCGGCGGACACGGAGGAAGTCCGCCAAAAGCGGCTCAAGCGCATTCATTTGTGTTGGGGGGTCGAACTGGAAAACTGGTCGGAAGAATACGTTTTGCAACGCTATGAAATGCTGTATGAAAGCGGCCTGATAGTGGAAGCCGCCGAGCCGCAGGCAAACTTCGACTTCGCGCTCACGGGGCAGGCCATGCGCCACGACCACCGCCGCGTGTTAGCAACCGCCCTGTCCCGCCTGCGTGCCAAAATCAAATACCGCCCCGTGATTTTCGAACTGATGCCGCCCGAATTCACGCTGCTGCAACTGCAAAACAGCGTCGAAGCCATCAGCGGCAGATTACTACACAAGCAAAACTTCCGCCGCCAAATTCAGCAGCAAAACCTCATCGAGCCGTCGGATACCGGCGTATCGGGCAGCAAAGGCCGTCCCGCGCAGCTTTACCGCTTCCGCGACGACGTCCTGCCCGACAGGCTGATTTCGGACATCGGACTGCCGCTGGGCAGCCGTTAGCCCGTTTTCAGACGACCTATAGTGGATTAACAAAAATCAGGACAAGGCGACGAAGCCGCAGACAGTACAGATAGTACGGCAAGGCGAGGTAACAACGTACTGGTTTAAATTTAATCCACTATAAAATGAAGTTTTGCCCCATCGGTGCAACATCAATCTTTTTCAACAAAGGAAACCTCATGTCGTCTGAAAACACCCTCTTTCCCCTCCCTGACACTCTGCTGCGCCCCATAGTCGAACAAGCCTTGAGCGAAGATTTGGGCAGGCGTGGCGATATTACGTCCAATGCCATCATTACATCCGATAAAACTGCCAAATTTTCCCTCGTCAGCCGCGAAGACGGCGTCATCGCCGGCATGGACTTGGCGCGCCTCGCCTTTCAGACGATGGATCCGTCCGTCCGCTTCCAAGCCGAAATCCAAGACGGGCAAGCCGTCCGCGCAGGTCAGACGCTTGCCGCCATCGAAGGCAACGCCCGCGCGCTGCTCGCCGCCGAACGCACCGCGCTCAACTACCTCACGCACTTAAGCGGCATCGCCACCGCCACCGCGCGTGCCGTTGCCGAAGTCGCCGAATACGGTACAGACATCGTGTGCAGCCGCAAAACCATCCCCCTGCTGCGCGTCCTGCAAAAATACGCCGTCAGGGCGGGCGGCGGCGTGAACCACCGCATGGGCTTGGACGACGCCGTACTCATCAAAGACAACCACCTCGCCTATTGCGGCAGCATCGCCCAAGCCGTGCTGCAGGCAAGACAGGCGGTCGGACCGTTGACTTGCGTGGAAATCGAAGTGGACACGTTGGCACAACTGGACGAAGCCATCGCGGCGGGCGCGGAACGGATTTTGCTGGACAACATGGACGATGAAACCCTGAAAGAAGCGACAAACCGCTGCCACACGCAAACCACCCACCCACACACCATCTATTGCGAAGCATCGGGCGGCATCGGCTTCGACCGCCTGAGGCGCGTAGCGCAAACCGGCGTGGACGGCATCGCCCTCGGCTATCTGACTCACAGCAGCCGATCGCTGGACATAGGTTTGGATTTCGTGGCGTAAGTTCAATTACACATCGAGACCTTTGCAAAATCCCCCCAAAATCCCCTAAATTCCCACCAAGACATTTAGGGGATTTCTCATGAG
>NZ_JAKOOW010000078.1 GCF_022288825.1 Kingella pumchi
TTTTTCCTTGCATTCGGCCATTTTTTACTCAAAAAACCGCTTCGCAAGCCGAATGTCAACACGCCCTAGTTTGAGGCAGCCTGAAAACCGGTGGCAGGGTTTCAGGCTGCTTTTGTTTTGCGGGGGAGGTCTGAAACGGTTTTTTCAGACGCCTTTGCGGCTTTCAGGCTGCTTTTCGTTTTTTAACATAATGCAGGGCGGCGGGTAAAGCAGTTTGCTTTTGGATGGGAAGCGGTGGCTGAGCGGGCGGGCGGAGATGTTTTTCAGGCTGCTTTTTTGGGAGTGGATGGACGGCAAAAAGCAGCCTGAAAAAACAGAAGCCGTCTGAACCCGAAATCAGGTTTTCAGAGAGCCGCGAACACGCAAAGGCAGCCTGAAAAATGTTTCAGGCTGCCTGCGCTGTTGGTTTTGCTTTGCGTTTTTTAACAAAAAACAAAACCGGCGCAGCAGTAGTTATCTGTAAAAAAACTTTGTTAAATCAAATTTGAATGCGGCGGTTATTTGCGGCGCGGATATGCGGTATCAGAAAAAAAAATTAGCCTGGGGCGCTCGGGCTTGTTTATAAATTGCTGCAAGGTTGGGGCGCGGGCCGTTGCAGACGGTTCGCAGGCAGCCTGAAAGGTTTTCAGGCTGTCTGTGTTTTCAGGCTGCAGCTCTTTCGCTTCCCCGGCCGACAATGATCCGAAAAACGATGAGAAGAGGAGCAAACCGATGAGTAAAGCGCAAACTCGAAACCATGCTGCGGAAAAAGCGCGGGCGGCCAGGGTGCTGGCGCATCCGGCTTTCCGTTCGATGGCGCGGCAGAAAGCCTGGTTGGGCTGGAGTTTTTCCGCGATTGTGTTCGCGGTGTATGTGGCCTATATCTGGGTAATCGGCACGTCGCCGCAAACGCTGGCGGCGAAGGTGAATCCGGGGGAGGTGACGACCTGGGGCATTTGGGTCGGGATGTTTGTGATTGTGTTTTCTTTCCTGATTACGCTGGTTTATGTGTGGCTGGCCAACGGCAAATTTGAGGAGATGACGCAAAAAGCGGTGCGCGAAACACAAGAAGGAGAAAAATGATGGGAAAACATAAGTTTCTGTTTGCCGCGTGGGCGGCGGGTTTTTCAGGCTGCCTGTGGGCGGATGCGTTTAGCGGCGAGGTGGAGAAACAGGCGACCAACTGGACGGCTGTGGTGATGTTCTTCATCTTCGTGGGCGCCACGCTGTGGATTACCAAATGGGCGGCGAAGAAAAACCGTTCCACCCAGGATTTCTACACCGCCGGCGGCGGTATCACCGGCTTTCAAAACGGGCTGGCGATTGCGGGGGATTTTATGTCGGCCGCGTCGTTTCTCGGCATTTCGGCGATGGTGTTCACCACCGGTTACGACGGCCTGATTTATTCGACGGGCTTTCTGGTCGGCTGGCCGCTGGTGCTGTTTCTGGTGGCGGAGCGGCTGCGCAATCTGGGGCAGTTTACCTTTGCCGATGTGGCGGCCTACCGCCTGAAACAGACGCCGGTGCGCCTGTTTGCCGCTTCGGGTTCGCTGCTGGTGGTGATGCTGTATCTCATCGCGCAGGTGGTGGGCGCGGGCAAGCTGATCCAGCTTTTGTTCGGCATGGACTATATTTGGGCGGTGCTGATTGTCGGTGCGCTGATGGTGGCCTATGTGCTGTTCGGCGGTATGCTGGCGACGACTTGGGTGCAGATGATTAAAGCCGTGTTGCTGTTGGGCGGCGCAACGTTTATGTCGTTTATGGTGCTGTATGTCAGCGGTTTCAGCATGGAAACGATGTTCCAAAAAGCCGTCGATACCCATACGCTCGGCGAGGCGATTTTGGCGCCCGGCGGCTTGGTGAAAAATCCGGTGGACGCGCTCTCGCTCGGCCTGGCGCTGATGTTCGGCACCGCCGGCCTGCCGCATATCCTGATGCGTTTCTTCACCGTGCCCGACGCCCGCGAAGCGCGCAAATCGGTAGTCGTCGCCACCGGCTTTATCGGCTATTTCTACCTGCTCACCTTTATCATCGGTTTTGGCGCGATTATTTTCCTGACCAATAATCCCGAGTTTTTCAAAGCCGTAGTCAAAGACGGCAAAACCGTGTACGAAATGATCGGCGGCACCAACATGGCGGCGGTTCACCTGTCGGCAGCCGTCGGCGGCAACCTGCTGTTGGGCTTTATCTCCGCCGTAGCCTTCGCCACCATTTTGGCGGTGGTGGCCGGACTGACCCTGTCGGGCGCATCGGCGGTGAGTCACGATATTTACTCTTCGGTAATCCGCAAAGGCAAAGCCCTGCCGAAAGAAGAAATGCGCGTCTCCCGCGCCGCCACTTTGGGTTTGGGCGTGTTGGCCATCATCTTCGGCATTGCCTTTGAAAACCAAAACGTCGCCTTTATGGTCGGTCTCGCCTTTGCCGTTGCCGCGTCTGCCAACTTCCCCGTGCTAATGCTGAGCATGTTCTGGAAAGGGCTGACCACGCGCGGCGCCGTTGCCGGCGGCTTCGCGGGACTGATCGGCGCGCTGGTGCTTATCGTGCTCGGCCCCACCGTGTGGGTGAGCGTGCTGCACAACGACAGCCCCATCTTCCCCTACGGCAACCCCGCGCTGTTCACCATCCCGCTGGCCTTTGTTGTGGCGTGGATAGTGTCGGTGCTCGACAAGTCCGAACAGGCGGCGCAGGACAAAGCCGGTTTCGACGCCCAGTATGTGCGCTCGATGACGGGCATTGGCGCGGCGGAGGCGTCGGATCATTAGACTCGACGGCAACCGGTTTTCAGGCTGCCTTTGCCAAACACCAATAGCAAAAGCGGCCTGAAAACGGCAAAAACCAAACAGGCAGCCTTTTTCAGGCTGCCTGATGATTTGGGTTTCGGCATCGCTCGCCAAACCAGCCAAAAAACCGCAAGCGCCATTATCCGCTGAAGCTGCCTGTTCAAACGCTTTCAGGCTGCTTTCACTAAAGCTAAAGGCAGCCTGAAAACTTCAGCGGCGTTTTTTTCAGGCTGCCTGAGTGTTTGGCAAAAGCAGCCTGAAAATAGTGGGAATCAAACAGGCAGCCTGAAAAGGCCGCCTGTTTTAGTGCTGATGGAGAGACGAAACCGTGCGCCGGCATTTGCTGCTTGTTTTTCCAAACGTGCCATCAGGCAGCCTGAAAACGGAATCAGTGCTTTCAGGCTGCCTGATCGTTATCGCTCTCGATTTCAAGGTGCGGGCCGCGCTGTTTGAAGGCTTCCTGAAAAGCCGCCAACAGCGCGGCGTCGGTGTACCAGCGGCCGTTATCGGTGAGCAGGGCGCCGCTGTCGCAAACCATAACGGCGCTGCGGCCGGAAACGGGATCAGTTTCGCGGATGCGCAAGCGGCCGGCGGCCGGCCAGATGCCGCGCGGCAGGGCGGGCAGCGCCCGGCGCGCGCTGCGCTCGTGTAAATCAAAGTCTTGCCGCGCGCAGGCAGGGCTGCAGCCGCCGGCCAGCGCGGCGGGACACGGTGCGCCCGCCGGCAGGGTGTGGGGCAGGATGCCGAGCAGGGTCGGGCACAAACCGCTGTCCTGCGCCCATTGCTGCAGGCTGCGTTTAGCGGCTTTCGGATGTTTGAACACGCCCGTCGGCGCATGCTCGCGCCAGCCTGAAAGCAGCGGGCGCACACGGGCTTTCAGGCTGCCTGCGGGGGCGCCGGCAAACCATTCGATGCTGTGGCAGCCGGTATTTTCTTCGGGTGGCGGCAGCCGGTGTTCGGCCAATAGCGCAATGCGCAGGGCGTGGCTGTGCAGGCTGCCGGCGGCGGGCAGAAACTGCAGCCGCGCGACGGCATCCGGCTGGCGGTGCAGCAGCCGCACGGTTTCGCGAAAAGCCTGACGGTGGCTGTGCACGGCGCCAACGGCACCGTCGTGCCCGTACCAAACCGATACGCCATAGCCGTCGCCAAACGCGGACAAATCGTCGCGCAGCGCAGTGGAAATACCCGCCGGCAGCCGCTGCGGATTGAGCAGGCTCTCGGCGGTGTTTTGCCAGCGCTCGGCACCGTGCTCGGCCAGCGCGGCCTGCAGATACTGCGCCAGCGCTTCCACATCGGCCAGCGCCCGATGGCGGCCGCGCACGTTGATTTGGTGTCGTTCGATAATGCTGTCGAGACTGTGCTTGCGCTGCTGCGGATAGAGTTTGCGCGAAAGCTGGACGCTGCACAGCGCCGGCGCGCCAAAGGCAAAACCGTGGCGGCGGCATTCCTGCTGCAGCATGGTGTAGTCGAAACGGCTGTTGTGCGCGATCAGCAGGCTGCCGCGCAGTTGCGGCAGAATCTGCGGCAGGCATTGGGAGAGCGTCGGCGCGCCGGCAACGGTGTCGTCGCTGATGCCGGTGAGTTCGGCAACAAAGCGGCTGATGGGAATCTGCGGATTGACCAGTTGTTCGACGGCGCTCACCGCACCGTTTTCAAAACGCAAAAAAGCGATTTCGGTAATGCGGTCGCGCTCGAGATGGCCGCCGGTGGTTTCCAAATCAAGAATGGCCACCGGCTGTCCGAAGGCGGCGAGCTGTTCGGCCAGCGGCTGTAAATATCGGTAGGGCATGGGATGGGTGCCGCGCGGGCGGCGGAAAATTTTTCGGCAGGGGTGCGGCGGGATTTTTTCTTGTTTTCAACAGGGAAACCGGAAAAGCCGCTGGAAATGGGGCGCGGATTATAAAGTTTTTTAAAAATTTTCGGCAATAATGCTTGACGCAAAACGGTGCCGTTACTATAATCCGAATCTTTGCTGCACCCGTAGCTCAGTTGGATAGAGTATCTGGCTACGAACCAGAGGGTCGGGCGTTCGAATCGCTCCGGGTGCGCCAAAAACCATTCCGCGCCCATCGTCTAGCGGTTAGGACATCGCCCTTTCACGGCGGTAACCGGGGTTCGATTCCCCGTGGGCGTGCCAGTTTAGAGAAAAAGCCTGCAAGCGATTGCAGGCTTTTTCGTATTGTGTCGAAGCAATCGGGCGGGCGGTTTGCAGATGCCGCTGCCGCTGCCGCAGTTCCCAAGCCGGCAACAGGCGTTTTACCCTTTGCGCGCCAAGTTTTCAGGCTGCCTGCCGCACGTCCCGCAGGCAGCCTGAAAATATATGCCGCCGAACGGGCTGCTTGCGGCAGCCGCGAAAGTCTGATCAGCCTGCCTATTACCCGCCATCGGCGCGCGCAATGAGCAATCAGGACATTGCGGTTAAAGCAAACCCGCCTGGCTCTTTTCAGGCTGCCTTTGCAGCGCGGCGGCTTTTAGTATAATCCGCGCTTTTTCAGGCAGCCTGAAAGCTGCTGCCAAACCACAAAACCACAGAAAGAAACGAATATGACCGTCAAACCACGCTTCACTCTCTTTGCCGCCGCGCTGCTGCTGGCAGCCTGCGGCGAACCGGCTGCGCAAAATGCCGCTTCGGCGGCGCCTAGCGCATCATCCGCCGCTTCCGCTCCCGCCGTTGATACCGCCGCATCATCTGCCGCTTCGGCGTCGGCACCGTTTTCGCTGGCGATGAAAACCGATTTGGAGCAGATTTGGTCGGTGCTGCAGCCCGGTTTTAGCGAGCAGGCGGCCAAGGAAGTGGAATGGTCGCGCCGCATTGATGCGGCGAAAACAACGGCGCAAGTCCAAGCGGTTGCCGAAGAGAGGCTGGCGTTGAACGACAAACAATGGCGCGCGCTGCAGGATTTGAAGCTGGTCGATTCCACCGCGCAGTCGCTGCGCGACCGGCTGGTGCTCGAAGGGCGCAAGAGCAGCGAAGCCTATCAGGCCGAGCTGGCCGTTGCCCGTGAGAAAAGCGGTGGCGTGTTGAGCGAAGAGCAGTTTGCCAAACTAACTGCCGGCGAACGCGAACGCCAGGTGGAAATATCGCAAACGCTCACCGAACTGCTGAAGCTGTCCAAACAGGCCGGCATCAAAAACGAGCTGGTGCAATAGCGCCGCCGCCCGTATTTTCAGGCTGCCTGCCGCCCGCAAGGCAGCCTGAAAAACCATTCGCAAGGAGACGCCCATGAATATCCGCGCCGTATTGTTCGATCTCGACGGCACGCTGGCCGATACCGCGCCCGACTTGGGTGCGGCGCTCAACAGCCTGCTGCGCGCGCTGGGGCAGCCTGAAAAAGCGCTGGCCGACATCCGTCCCCACTCCAGCCACGGTGCCGCCGCGCTGCTCGCTTTCGGCATGGGCATCACGCCCGAGCATCCCGACTATCCCGGGCTGCGCCGCCGCTATCTGGACGAATACCAAGCCTGCAACGGCGAAGCGAGTGTTTTGTTTGACGGCATTCCCGAATTGTTGGAAGAGATCGACGGCCGCAATCTGGTTTGGGGCATCGTAACCAACAAGCCCGAAGCCCTTGCCCGAGAGCTGGCCGACGCGCTGCCGCTGCCGGTGCTACCTGCGGTGCTGGTCGGCGGCGACACCTGCGCCCAAGCCAAGCCTTCGCCGCAGCCGCTGCACCACGCCTGCGCCGCCATTGGCATTCCCGCCGCGCACTGCCTGTATATTGGTGACGCCGAACGCGACATGCAGGCCGCCAAAAACGCCGGTATGGTGGCGGTGCTGGCCGAATGGGGCTATATCGGCGCCGACGATTGCATAGCAGACTGGCCGGCCGATTACACCGTCCGCCACCCCGCCGACATCGTCCGCCTGCTGTAAGCCGTGCAAACAAGGCAGCCTGAAAACGCAATCTTCCGTTTTCAGGCTGCTTTTTGCTTTACAGACGGCGTTTTCAGGCTGCCTTATTTCTTCAACCTGCCATGCAGTTCCTGCACGCTGTACACGCCCATGTTGTTCAGGCTTTTGGCGCCTTCGCTCATGGCTTCGCCGCCGGCGACGGTGGTGTATTGCGGCACGCGCTGGGTGAGGGCGCTGCGGCGGATGCTGTGGCTGTCGGCGATTTCCTGCGGGTTGCTGGCGGTGGTGTTCACCACTAGGGCAATTTCGCCGTTTTTAATCGCATCGACAATGTGCGGGCGGCCTTCGGGGACTTTGTTCACGGTTTGCACCACCACGCCGTGCGCGGTGAGATAAGCCGCCGTGCCGCGTGTGGCGCACACGCCGTAGCCTAAGGTTTGGAAGTTTTTGGCCGTCTGAACAATCAGCGGCTTGTCTTCTTCGCGCACGGAAAGGAAGATTTTGCCGGTGGCGGGCATGCGTTCGCCTGCGCCGAGCTGGGCTTTGAGATAGGCTTCGGAGAAGGTTTCGCCCACGCCCATCACTTCGCCGGTGGAGCGCATTTCGGGGCCGAGAATGGTGTCCACACCGGGGAATTTGATGAAGGGGAACACGGCTTCTTTCACGGCATAGAAATCGGGGATGATTTCGTGTTCTACGCCTTGCTCTTTCAGGGCGATGCCTGCCATCGCGCGCGCGCCGATTTTGGCAAGCGGCTGGCCGGTGGCTTTGGAGACAAACGGCACGGTACGCGAAGCGCGCGGGTTCACTTCCAACACAAACACCACGCCGTCCTGCACGGCAAACTGTACGTTCATCAGGCCGACCACATTCAGCGCATACGCCATCGCTTTGGTTTGGCGGCGGATTTCGTCTTGGATTTCTTCGCTGAGCGAGTAGGGCGGCAGCGAGCAGCCGGAGTCGCCGGAGTGGATGCCTGCCTGTTCGACGTGCTGCATGATGCCGCCGATAACGACGTCTTTGCCGTCTGAAACGCAGTCTACATCGACTTCAATCGCGTTGTTCAGGAAGAAATCGAGCAACACGGGGCTGTCTTCGGATACTTGCACGGCTTCGCGCATGTATTTTTGCAGCTCTTCGGCGGAGTGGACGACCTGCATGGCGCGGCCGCCGAGGACGTAAGACGGGCGCACGACCAGCGGATAGCCGATTTCTTCGGCTTTGACGAGCGCTTCTTCTTCGTTGTGGGCGATGCGGTTGGGCGGTTGGCGCAGGCCTAAGTCGTTCAACACTTTTTGGAAGCGTTCGCGGTCTTCGGCGGCGTCGATGCTGTCGGCGGACGTGCCGATGATGTTCACACCGTTTTCAACCAGCGCGTTGGCAAGTTTCAGCGGGGTTTGGCCGCCGTAATGCACAATCACGCCCCACGGATTTTCGGTGCGGACGATTTCCAATACGTCTTCCAGCGTCAGCGGCTCGAAATACAGGCGGTCGCTGGTGTCGAAGTCGGTGGACACGGTTTCGGGGTTGCAGTTCACCATGATGGTTTCAAAGCCCGATTCGCGCAGGGCGAGCGCGGCGTGAACGCAGCAGTAGTCAAATTCGATGCCCTGACCGATGCGGTTCGGGCCGCCGCCGAGAATCATCACTTTTTTACGGTCGGAAGGACGCGCTTCGCATTCCTCTTCGTAAGTGGAATAGAGGTAGGCGGTTTCGGTGGCGAACTCGGCGGCGCAGGTATCGACGCGTTTATAGACGGGATGCAGGTTCAGCGCGTAGCGGTGTTCGCGCACTTCTTTTTCTTTTACGCCCAAAAGCTGCGCGATGCGTTTGTCGGAAAAGCCTTTGCGTTTCAGACGACGTAAGGCGGCGAAATCCAAATCTTGCAGGCAGCCTGCACTTACCTGCTGCTCTTCTTTCACCAAGTCTTCGATTTGCGCCAAGAACCAAGGGTCGATGGCGCAGATTTCGTGGATTTCTTCCAGCGTGAAGCCCGCGCGGAACGCGTCTGCCACAAAGAGCATACGCTCAGGGCCGGGGTTCGCCAGTTCGCGGCGGATTTCGGCTTTGTCTTCGCTGCGCGGATTGAAGCCGCACAAGCCTGTTTCCAAGCCGCGCAGGGCTTTTTGGAAGCTTTCCTGAATCGTGCGGCCCATCGCCATCACTTCGCCCACCGATTTCATCTGCGTGGTCAGGCGGTCGTCTGCGGCGGGGAATTTTTCAAACGCAAAACGCGGGATTTTGGTCACGACATAGTCGATGGAAGGCTCGAACGACGCGGGCGTGCGGCCGCCGGTGATGTCGTTGCGCAACTCGTCCAGCGTAAAGCCGACCGCCAGCTTCGCCGCCACCTTCGCAATCGGGAAGCCCGTCGCTTTGGAAGCTAGCGCGGACGAACGGCTCACGCGTGGGTTCATCTCAATCACAATCATCTCGCCGTTTTCAGGGTTCACCGCAAACTGCACGTTCGAGCCGCCCGTGTCCACGCCGATTTCGCGCAATACCGCCAACGAAGCGTTGCGCATGATTTGGTATTCCTTGTCCGTCAGCGTTTGCGCCGGCGCAACCGTAATCGAGTCGCCCGTATGCACGCCCATCGGGTCGAAGTTTTCAATCGAACAGATGATGATGCAGTTGTCCGCCTTGTCGCGCACCACCTCCATCTCGTACTCTTTCCAGCCGAGAACGGACTGCTCAATCAGCAGCTCATGCGTGGGCGACGCATCGAAACCGCGTTCGCAAATCGCCAAGAACTCGTCTTTATTGTAGGCAATACCGCCGCCCGAACCGCCCATCGTGAAAGACGGACGAATCAGCGTCGGAAAGCCGACCTGTTCCTGCGCCGCCAAGGCTTCGTTCATCGTGTGGCAGACAAAAGATTTCGGGCAGGAGAGGCCGATTTTCTCCATCGCCTCCTTAAAGCGGCCGCGGTCTTCCGCCTTGTCGATCGCATCTTCCGTCGCGCCGATCAGCTCGACATTATATTTCGCCAGCACGCCGTTGCGCGCCAAATCCAGCGCACAGTTCAGCGCGGTCTGGCCGCCCATCGTGGGCAGAATCGCATCGGGCCGCTCCTTGGCGATAATCTTCTCCACCGTCTGCCACATAATCGGCTCGATGTAGGTAACATCCGCCATTTCAGGGTCGGTCATGATGGTGGCGGGGTTGGAATTCACCAGAATGACTTTATAGCCTTCTTCACGCAAAGCCTTACAGGCCTGTGCGCCCGAATAGTCAAATTCGCAGGCCTGACCGATAACGATAGGGCCGGCGCCGATGATAAGGATGGATTTTAGGTCGGTACGTTTGGGCATGGGTGGGTCTTTCTTAGTTAAATATTCTTTAAATTATCAACATAGTCATTATAATTTAAATTATTTATGAATTTTTTCTCAATTTCATTAATTAGGCTATGAATATCAACTTCTTTTACTCTTATATCATTTATTTCTTTTATCTTTTTTGTTGATCCTTTGGTAATAATCCAGATTTGCTTGTCAGAATTTTTACTAAGACTAATTTCTTTACCATTTACAGTTAAACTTGTTTGCTCCAATTTTGCAGCATAATTATGTATCTGCTCTCTTTTGTAGTCTTCATAATTTGATGACAAAGTACAATCATAGATTACTTCTAGATTCTTTATTTTAAATAAACCATCAAACATTCCCGCTTGATTCTGTTGTGGAATTGGATATATCTCCGTAACAAGCATTTTTAGTATTATATTTGTATAGTCTTCGAAGATATAAGGATCTGTAATTAGATTAGCATTTTCTCTTATACTAGAAATAATAGTTTCTATAGCTTCAGAAATAGAATTAACTACTTGCCTTTGTAAATTATCTGATACAGCCTGTTTGGCTTCTACCATGGCTGGTTTGTTATTTATTACATTTATTTTATTCGCAAAATCTCCGTTCGGTTCAAATTGAACGTCCATGCCTTCTTTTAATTGTTCAAACTTAATATTGAGCAATTCTTTTTCAGCAAAGACAAAATCTTTTTTTGCATTTTGATTTATTTTAGAAATAAACCCAGTTCGCTTTTCGGCATCTAACTTTTTAATTTTAGAAGAAATTACAGATCTTTCAGGTTTAAGAATTTCTATTTTATTTGCAAAATTCCCGTTTGGTTCAAATTGAACTTCCACACCTTCTTTAAGTTGTTCAAATGTAATATTGAGTAATTCTTTCTCTACAAAGAAAAAATCGTTTTCCGCATTGTTATCCAGTTTTTTAATATATCCATTGCGTTTATCCGTATTCAAAAATTTGATTACAGAAATTTTCTTACTGTCCATGACAATCTCCTAGTTTATATAGCAAACGTAGCAAGCCGTAGCCCGCATGTAGGGTGTGCGCGGTACGCGCACACGCGTTCTCCATTTTCCCTGCAACCCCAACCCACCGCGTGCGTGCCTTGCGGCACACACCCTACCGATGGGTTCAAAGGTTGTCTGAAAAAACGCTCGCAGCGTTTGTTCCATCTGCCTTGCGATAAAGGCTACCTGAAAAATTTCCACTGTTGATTTTTTGGGCATTCTTTTTCAGACGACCTGTAACGCTTAAATTCGCCGCAACCTGCTCCCTCCCCCGTGGGGGAGGGCTGGGGAGAGGGCATTCTCCAAATTGCGGCAATCTTTCCCACCACCCTAACTGCCCAATACAAGCCTTGCGGCTTGTTGCCCTCTCTCTAACTCTCTCCCACGGGGAGAGAGCAAGCGTAGGTTGGGTCGCGATCCAACAAAAAATCGGTCAAATCATCTGCTTTGTGTTGGGTTTTCAACCCAACCTACCGCGAGGTGTTTGGCCGTTGCTTGAGGCCGTCTGAAACTGTAGGTTGGGTCGAGACCCAACAAGAAACCGTTAAATTATCTATCTCATGTTGGGTTTACAACCCAAGCTACCAAGGTTCGCCAAAACTGCTGTCTTCCATATCGCCGCCCGCCCAATCTGCGGGCAGTATGCCCTGCCGCACATAACGGTGAAACGAGGAATACGGCCAATCTGCCACGTAGGTAACGTATCCGTGTTTGACGGGGTTGATATGGATGTAGTCGATATGGGCGTTTAAATCTTCTTGGCTGCGGATTTGGTGTTCCCAATAACGCCGCTGCCAAATGCCGCGCTCGTTTTTATGTCTGCGCGACGGGGAAACGGTTTCAGTTTTCGGTAGTGCCTGCGAAAACTTGGCTTTAATCAGGCGCAGGCGCATCGAGTAGTTTTGGTCGTGTTCGGGTAATTTGACCAGTAGGTGCAGATGGTCAGGCAATACGCACACGGCGGTGATTTCAAACGGATGCCGCGCTCTGACTTCGGCAAACGCCTGCCGCAGGATGCCGATATGGCGCACCAGCAAATCTTGTTTTCTGTCTTGCAGGGCAAGTGTGAAAAAATAGCTGCCGCCCGGGGTAAATGCGCGGCGGTATTGCATGGCCTGCTCCCGTTTATGTTTTCGTTTGGGTTTAACAAGGTAGTAAGTTTGTGCGTTTGATGTTGGGTTTACAACCCAACCTACCCTACTTGCCTCCCCAATTTCAAACTACTTTTTCAGGCAGCCTGAAAGTCTTCTACGTTTTCAGGCTGCCTGTTTTAGCGGTTTTACGCTTTGGCCGCTGCCATATTGGCGATAAATTTGTCGAAGAGATAGCCGACATCGTGCGGGCCGGGGCTGGCTTCGGGGTGGCCTTGGAAGGTGAAGGCGGGGCGGTCGGTCAGTTCGATGCCTTGCAAGGAGCCGTCAAACAGCGAGCGGTGGGTAACGCGGGCGTTGGCGGGCAGGGTGTCGGCGTCCACTTCAAAGCCGTGGTTTTGGCTGGTAATCATCACGCGGCCGCTATCCAAATCCTGCACGGGGTGGTTGGCGCCGTGGTGGCCGAAGGGCATTTTGCGGGTTTTACTGCCGAGCGCGAGTCCCAAAAGCTGGTGGCCGAGGCAGATGCCGAAAAAGGGTTTTCGGCTGTCGAGCACTTGGCGCAGGGCGGTAATGGCGTAGTCGCAGGGTTCGGGGTCGCCCGGGCCGTTGGAGAAGAAGATGCCGTCGGGATTGTGGGCAAGGGCTTCGGCGGCGGGGGTTTGCGCGGGGACGACGGTTAGGCGGCAGCCGCGCTCGGCAAGCATGCGTAGGATGTTGGTTTTGATGCCGAAGTCGTACACGACAACGTGATAGCGGCTTTCAGGCTGCCTGAAACCGGCACCGAGCTGCCATACGCCTTCGGTCCATTGGTAAGGCGCGCCGACGGTAACTTCTTTGGCCAGGTCTTTGCCGACCATGCTGCCGAAGGCGGCGATCAGTTCGCGGGCTTTGTCTTCGGTGGCGTCGCTGCCGGTGAGAATGGCGCCGGCCTGGGCGCCTTTGTCGCGCAGGATGCGGGTGAGACGGCGGGTGTCGATGTCGGCGATGGCGACGGTTTGGGTGCGGATTAGGTATTCCTGCAGGCTCTCTTGGGCGCGGAAGCTGCTGTGCAAGAGCGGCAGATCGCGGATAACCAGGCCGGCGGCATATACTTCGCGGCCTTCGGTGTCTTCGCCGTTGGCGCCGGTGTTGCCGATGTGCGGGTAGGTCAGGGTAACGATCTGCCTGCTGTAGGATGGGTCGGTAAGGATTTCCTGATAGCCGGTCATCGAGGTGTTGAACACGACTTCGCCGGAGGTCGAACCCGGATGGCCGACAGAGATGCCGCGAAAGATGCTGCCGTCGGCAAGAACGAGAATGGCGGGGGTGGACATGGGTGGCTCCTGTGATGGGTCGGAAGGCGCGGTCGGCCTGCAAGAATGGGTGTGTGTTTCGCTGTGAAGGCAGCCTGAAAAGCTTTCAGGCTGCCTGAAGTGTTCTGGAAACCTGTTCAAAAAAAAGCACGCGCACAACTGCTAAGCGGCTGTGTGACGTGCTTCTGTACGCGGCGGATTCCCTGCCGCAGAAAGCAGCGCATTCTACGTCAAAACCTGCCTGCTTTCAAGTTGGCGGCGGGCGGGCGCGGCTATTCGAACAGGGCGCAGGTGCCGTCTTCGGCGCAGTTGGTGCGGCGGTAAAGGCGGATCAGGCGGGTCGTGGACGAGTCGTGTTCGGCCGGCTCGATGGCGCCGGTGAGCTCGCCGAGTATGGTTTTGGCCAGCTGCTTGCCCAGTTCCACCCCCCATTGGTCGAAACTGTTGATGCCCCAAACCACGCCCTGCACGAAGACTTTGTGTTCGTAAAGCGCGATCAGGCTGCCCATATTGCGCGGGTCGATGCGGTCGGTCAGGATGATGTTGCTGGGGCGGTTGCCGTCGAACACTTTGTGCGGCAGCAGCTCGGCGATTTCGTTTTCAGGCTGCCCCTGCGCTTGGAGTTCGGCGCGCACTTGGGCGGCGGTTTTGCCCTGCATCAGCGCTTCGGCTTGGGCGAATACGTTGGAGAGCAGGATTTCGTGGTGGCCGGGCAGGTTGCTGCGTTTTTCCAAGCTGGCAATCAGATCGACCGGCACCAGCTGGGTGCCCTGGTGCAGCATTTGGAAAAAAGCGTGCTGGCCGTTGATGCCCGACTCGCCCCACAGCACGGGGCCGGTGCCGGCGCGCACGCGGCCGCCGTCGAGCCGCACCTGTTTACCATTGGATTCCATATCGAGCTGGCGTAGGAATTTGGGCAGCAGGTGCAGGTGGTAGTCGTAAGGGGCGACCACGCAGCTGCCGCTGCGGTAAAAGTCGATATACCAGATGCCCAGCAGCGCCAGCACCACCGGCATATTCTGCGCCAGCGGCGCGGTGGCGAAATGGCGGTCCATCAGGTGGGCGCCTTCGAGCATGTCGATAAAGTTTTCTTCGCCCAGATACAGCATGATCGGCAGGCCGATGGCCGACCACAGGCTGTAGCGGCCGCCTACCCAGTCCCAAAACTCAAACATATGCGCCGGATCGATGCCAAATTCCGCCACCGCCTGACGGTTGGTGGAAACGGCAACGAAATGGCGGGCGATGTCCGCTTCGCCGGCTTCGCGCAGAAACCAGGCGCGGGCGGTGCGGGCGTTGGTGATGGTTTCCTGGGTGGTAAAGGTTTTCGACGCGATCACAAACAGCGTGGTTTCGGGGCGCACCTTATCGAGCACGTCGCGCAGCTGGGCGCCGTCCACGGTGGAAACAAAGTGCATGTTCAGCCGCGGCGAGCCGTAGGGCGCGAGCGCCGAACACATCATCAGCGGCCCCAAATCCGAGCCGCCGATGCCGATATTGACCACGTCGGTAATCATCTGGCGGGTATAGCCCAGCCATTGGCCGCTGCGCACCGCGCGGGCGAAATCGCCCATCTGCGAAAGCACTGCGCGCACTTTGGGCATCACGTCTTCGCCGTCCACCACCACCGGCGCGTCCGACAGATTGCGCAGCGCGGTGTGCAGCGCGGCACGGTGTTCGCTGCGGTTGATTTTTTCGCCGGCAAACATCGCGGCGATTTTTTCCGGCAGACGGCATTCTTCGGCCAGCGCCACCAAATCGTTCATCACGCGGTCGGTGATGCGGTTTTTCGAGTAGTCCAGCCGGATGCCGCCGGCTTCCAGCCAGTAGCGCTCGGCGCGGCCGGGGTCCTGGCGGAACAAATCGCGCATATGCAGGTGGCGGGTGGCTTCAAAGTCTTGCTGCAGCCGCTGCCAGGCGGGCAGGTCGATAGGGTACATAGTCGGCTCCAAACGGGTTTTACCCTTAGGGGCAATGGAAAAACGGCATAAGGCTTTTCAGGCTGCCTTTGCCCTGTGCCGGCAGGCAGCCTGAAAAGCCGTTTTCATTCTTCGGCGGCACCGGCGCGGTGCGCCTCCACGCTGCGCTTGCCTTTGGCCAGGCTGCTGCTGGCGGCCTCGCCCAGCCGCAGCGCCAGCGAAATCACCAGAATGTCGATTACCGCCAGATGCAAAAGGCGCGACACCATCGGCGTGTACAGCCGGCCGTCTTCGCGCGAAGGCACCGCCAGCAGGCAGTCGGCCTGTTCGGCCAGCGGGCTGCCCGGGCGGGTCAGGCCGATAATTACGCAGCCGTTGTTTTTGGCGATTTCCACCGCTTCGAGCACCTCGCGCGACAGGCCGGAATTGGACACCGCCACCAGCACGTCCTGCGGGCTGAGCACCGACGCGGCCATCAGCTGGATATGGCTGTCCACATAGGCGACGGTGGAAATGCCGAAGCGGAAAAACTTGTGCTGCGCATCCTGCGCGACAATGCCGGAATTGCCGACGCCGTAAAACTCCACCCGCCGCGCCGCCGCCAGCAGCGACACCGCGCGCTCCACTTCAGCGTCGTCCAGGCTGCCGCGCAAGCCGAGCATGGCGGCGGCGGTGTTGGACAGCACTTTTTCGCGCACGGCGGCAACGTTGTCGTCGATGTTCAGCTCTTCATGCACATAGGGCAGGCCGTTGTGGCTGGTGGCGGCCGACAGTGCGAGCTTGAACTGCGGCAGGCCGTCGTAACCCAGGCTGCGGCAAAAGCGGATCACCGTGGGCTGGCTCACTTGGGCGCGGGCGGCGATTTCCGCCACCGGCGACTGCACAAACCATTTGGGCTCGGCCAGCACATATTCGCCGACTTTGCGTTCGGCTTTGGAAAGGGTGTCGAGTTGGCGGCTGATGGTGGCAAGCATGGGAAACTCCGTATCGTGGCGGTAGCGGGCGGCTTTCAGGCAGCCTGAAAGGCAAAAAACGGGCGGCGCGGTTTTTCAGGCTGCTTTTGGGCTATGGAGCGCGGCGGGTGCGGCAAAACGCGGATGCCGCATTGCGGCGCGTGTTTCGGTGCGCGGGGCGCACCCTATGGCGCTTTGGCGAAACGGGCACATCGGTGCGAAACGGACGGCGGGCAGGGTTTCGCATTTTCAGGCTGCTTTGGTGTTTCGGCTGTAGGGTGCGCCCCGTGCACCGCAAACCGGCGCTGCCTGATTCCTTTCGCCCTATCCCGAATCTGCAAAAAGCAGCCTGAAAACATTTAGCGCTTGGCGAGCAGGCGTTGCAGCAGAAACAGCGCGGCCAGCGTGCGCGAATCGCCGGTGGCGGGGTTGTCGAGAATTTCGTCTAGGCGCGACAGCGGCAGCGGGTGCAGGATTAGCGGTTCGGGTTCGTCGCCTTCCAGTTGCGACGGGTACAGGTCTTCGGCCAGGAAAACGTGCATCGGGCTGTACATGTGGCTGGGCGAAGAATACAGCACGCGCAGCGGTTTCAGGCTGCGGGCGGCCATGCCGATTTCTTCCTGCAATTCGCGATTGGCGGCCTGCTCGGGCGTTTCGCCCTCGTCTATCAGGCCTTTGGGCAGCGTCAGCTCGTAGCGCTCGGTGCCGACGGCGTATTCGCGGATCATCATCAGGCTGCCTTCGTGCAGCGCCAGCACCATCACCGCCGGCCGGCGCGCGGGGGTCAGCCGCTCGTAGGTGCGCTCGGTGCCGTTGGCAAAACGCAGATCAACCGCCTGCACTTGGAAAATGCGGGTTTGGGCGGCGGTGCGTACCGCCAGGATTTCGGGTTTGCCGCGTTCGCTGTCGAAAGCCGCCATACGATGTCCTCTCTTCGATGGCAGGCAGCCTGAAAGGTTTTCAGGCTGCCTGCAGATGGTTGTCCAGCGCCACCGCCGCGCCGCTGATGCCGGGGTGTTTGCTCAGCACCACATATACCGGAATCGCCGCCAGATAGGCGTCGAAGCGGCCTTTGCTCTCGAAGCGGTTGCGAAAGGGCGACTGGCGGAAGTAGTCGATAAAGCGCGGAACGATGCCGCCGCACAGGTACACGCCGCCGCGCGCGCCTAAAGTGAGCGCCAGATTGGACGACACGGTGCCGAGCATGGCGCAGAAAATGTCGAGCGTCAGCCGGCACAGCGGCGACGAGCCGCTTAGGGCGCGTTCGCTGATTTCGGCGGCGGTCAGATCCTGCCGGCGCGCGCCTTCGCGCTCGGCCAGCGCTTCGTAAATCAGCACCAGTCCAGCGCCGCTGAGAAAGCGCTCGGCGGAAACGTGGCCGTAGCGCTGTTTGGCATACTGCCAGACTGCCATTTCCGCATCGTCGAAAGGCGGAAAGCTGGTGTGGCCGCCTTCGCCGGCCAGCGGCACATAGCCGGCGGGCGACGGAATCAGCCCGCTCACGCCCAAGCCGGTGCCCGGGCCGATAACCGCCTTGGGCGCGCCTTCCACCGGCGCCAGCCCGCCCACCTGCAGCAACTCTTCGCTGGGTGTGCGGGTAATGGCCAGCGCCTGCGCGGTGAAATCGTTGAGAAACAGCAGGGTTTCCAGATGCAGCGCCTGGCGGGTGGTTTCGATGGAAAACGCCCAATGGTGGTTGGTCATCTGCACCCAATCGCCGACGATTGGGTTGGCAATCGCCACCGCGGCGTGGCGCACGGCGGAAATATCGTGGCGGCGCAGAAATTCTTTCACCGCATCGACCAGCGTGTTGTAGTCGTTGCAGGCGAGCACTTCGACGAATTTGAACTGCTGCGGCGCGATTTCCAGCGCGAAGCGGGCGTTGGTGCCGCCGATATCGGCCACCAGCCGCGGATAGGTGTCAGGGGTGGGTGATGACATGGCAGTCTGCCTTTGCGGAATGAAGGACGAAGCTGACCGGCAGTTCGGGATCGACGCCCTGCTCGGCCTGCTGCAGCACGCGCAGCTTGTCGCCGCCGCCCAGCGCCAGATAGCAGTGCGGCGTGCGCTCGATGGCCGCCAGCGTCAGCGTGATGCGCTCGTGCGGCGCGGTTTGAGGGCTGGTAACGGCCAGCGGCTGCGGATTATCGGCGGCCAGCGCTTGCGCCAGCTGCGGCGCCTGCGGAAACAGGCTGGCGGTGTGGCCGTCGCCGCCCATGCCCAGCACCAGCACATCGGGCTGTTTGAACTGCGACAGCGCGAAAGCCAGCGCCTGCTCGTGGTTTTTCAGGCTGCCCTCGTCGGCATTATCGGCCACCAGCGGCAGCCATTGCGCGGCGGCGGCGCGGTTTTGCCGCAGATGGTGGCGCACCAGTGCGGTATTGCTGTCGGTGTGATCGGTCGGCACCAGCCGCTCGTCCACCAGCGTCAGAGCAACGCGCGCCCAGTCGAGATCGGTGCGGCTGAGTATTTCAAAAAACGCCACTGGCGATTTGCCGCCGGATACCGCCAGCACGGCCTGCGGCGATTCCGCCAGCACGCGGCGCAAATCGGCGGCCACGGCATCGGCCAGCGTTTGCGCCGCTGCTTGGGCGTCGGCGGTTTCGGTGATACGGAACATGGGATTTTCTCCGGCAGGCTGCGGCAGGCAGCCTGAAAAAGCGATACGGCAGGGCAGACAGTCTTTCAGGCTGCCTGTCGCGAATGGGGAGCGGATGACCGCGGCAGGCAGCCTGAAACGTAAAAGCAAGCGCCATGCGTTTGGTGCTTGGGCTGTAGGGCAGGGCGTTTTTCAGGCAGCCTGAAAACGCTGCGGGCAGCCTGAAAGCCGCCGCGCGTTTGGAACAGACGTTTCAGGCTGCTTCCGACCAGCGGTTGCCGTCGCGCGCGGGCAGCTCGTCGGCGGCCTGCGGCCCCCAGCTGCCGGCGGGATAGTCGTAAAGCGGCACGCTGTCAGCCGCCCAGTTTTGCAGCAGCGGCTCGAGCCACGCCCACACGGTTTCGGCTTCGTCGCGGCGGACAAACAATTCCTGCCGGCCGGCAATCACTTCGCGCAGCAGCAGCTCGTAAGCGTCGGCACGGCGGCCGGCGGCAGCCTGCGCCAGATCGAGCGTCATCTCGGCGGCGGTGGTTTTGCTGCTGCCGGGCGCTTTCACCTGCAGCGACAGCGACACGGTTTCCTGCGGCTGCAGGCTGATCAGCAGGCGGTTGGCGCTGCCGCCGAAAGCGCCGGCTGCCGCTTTGAAGTTGAGCACGATGCGGGCGCTGCGCTCGGCCATGCGCTTGCCGGTACGCAGGTAAAACGGCACGCCCGCCCAGCGCGGGTTGTCGATTTCCAGCCGCAGCGCGGCAAAGGTTTCGGTGCGGCTCTCGGGCGGGACTTTGGACTCTTGGCGGTAGCCTTTCAGGCTGCCTTGCGCGGCGTATTGGCCGCGGACGCTGCCGGCGGCGGCATCGTCGCGGCTCATCGGTTTGAGCGACTGCAACAAGGCGAGTTTGGCGGCGTGGATGCCTTGGGCATCGGCGGCTGCCGGCGCTTCCATCGCGGTGTAGCACAGCATCTGCATGATGTGGTTTTGCAGCATGTCGCGCAGGGCGCCGGCGCCGTCATAAAAGCCGCCGCGCTCTTCCACGCCCAGCGTTTCGGCGGCGGTGATTTCCACCGAGCGCACATAATCGCGGTTCCACAAAGGCTCGAACACCGTATTGCCAAAACGCAGCGGCAGCAGGTTTTGCAAGCTTTCTTTGCCTAAATAATGGTCGATGCGGTAAATCTGGTTTTCGCCGAAATGGCGGCCGACGGCTTCGCTGATGGCGCGGGCGGACGAAAGGTCGGTGCCCAGCGGTTTTTCCAGCACGATGCGCACCTGTGGCGTATTGAGTCCGACCGCGGCCAGATTGGCGCAGGCGTCGGCGAAAAATTCGGGCGCGGTGGAAAGATAGACGACAACGCTTGCCGCCTGCCGCCGCTGCACGGTTTGCGCCAGCGCGTCGAAGTCGGCACGGCGGGTGATGTCGAGCCTGAGATAGACGATGCGGCGGGTGAATGCCGCCCATTGCGCTTCATCAAACGCGGTTTTGATGTGGATTTTGGCTTCGGCGTCCGTTTTGGCGACAAAGCCTGCGGTATCCAGATCGCTGCGCCCCAGCGCGATAATCCGCCCGTCGGGATGCAGCTCGCCCGCGGCGTGCGCCTGATAGAGTGCGGGCAGCAGTTTGCGCATCGACAAATCGCCGGTGGCGCCGAATAAAACCATATCGAAATCGGGCGGCATAACAATCCTTTGAAACCGTTTCAGGCTGCCTGAAATGCGCGGCACTCTGGCGGCGCGGCGGCGGGGAAAACGCGCCGCAACAGGCGGCGCGGTACACGGACGGCGGCAAAATGCTACACGCGCCGGCAGGGTTTGTCCATGCGCGGGCAGCCTGAAAAGACTGCGGGCGGGTTCTACTATATAATTGCGGCGCCGATTCACGCAAACATCCTAGGTTTACGCATGAACAACACCACTTTTCTGATCATCATCGTGCTGCTGCTGACCGTTTTGGTGGCGGTGGTGGCCTACAACATCCACCAGGAAAACCAATACCGCAAAAAAATCCGCAGCCAGTTCGGCCATGCCGACCGCGACGCGCTGATGCAGAGCCAAACCACGTCGGTGCGCGACGGCCAGACTTTCGGCGAAAGCGGCGGCAGCGGTTTGGGCGCATCGCTCAACCGCACGCCCGCCGCGCCCAAGCAGCCTGAAAAGCCTGACGAGCCTATTGAAACTCCCGCATCACCCGCGCCGTCCGCCGCCCCCCAAGCCGACGGCGACCGCACCGAAACCGCTGCCCAAAAGCAGCCTGAAAAACCCGCGCCCGCTGCCGAAACCCCTGCCGCCGAAGCGCCCGCCGCCCGATCGCAAAGCGAATTTCCGTTTGAACTGGTGTCGCCCGAGCAGCCGCCCAAGCCGGCCAAAGTCGAGCGCAAAAGCGCCGCCAAAAGCGCCGCGCCCAAACATCAGGCGCTGGATTTGGAAGACTTGCGCCGCGCCAAGCTCAAATGGTTCGACAAACGTTTCGACTATATGGCCTATGTGTCGCTGAACGAGCCCAGAGAGCTGCATTCGGTGCCGCGTCTGTCCGGCCGCCACCGCTTTCAGGTAATCGGCTGCACCATGGACGGCCGTTTTCAGGCTGCCGAGCCGATTCCCGGCATTCTCTACCAAGCGTTTGTTATCGGCCTGCAGGCGGTGAGCCGCATCGGTTTGGCCGAGCGGCGCGATTTGGACGACTTCCGCAGCCAGGTCGAGCGCTTTGCGGCAAAAAACGGCGGCAGCGCGCTGTTTGAAAACGCCACCGCCTTTCTCGAAACCGCCGGCCCGCTCGACGAATTGTGCGCCCGCGTCGATCAGGCCATCGCCATCCATCTGGTAAACCAGGCCGGCGTGTCGGGCAACGAATTGCGCGCCGCGCTTACCCGCCGCGGCTTCGAGCTGATGCCCGACGGTTCGTTTGTGCTGGCGGCCGATACCGGCGGCGCCAAATACACCGCGGTTACGCTGGACGGCAACCCGTTTACCGACGGCCTGCTCTCCAGCCAGCCCTACAAAGGCTTCAGCCTGCTGTTCGACATCACCCGTGTGCCGGCATCCGACGACAATTTCGACCAGTTTATGAATCTGGTGGTGGCGGTGTCCAAAGAATTACGGCTCGATCTGGTGGACGAAAAAATCCAGCCGATTTCCAGCCAGTGGCTGAAAAACGTGCGCCGCTACATCAAGGCGCGGCAGGAAGAAATGCTGGCGGTGGAAATCGTCCCCGGCGGTGCGCTGGCCAAGCGGCTGTTTTCCTAAAGCGGTTTCAAACCGCTGCGCCCTTGTTTTCAGGCTGCCTTTGCTATGCTGCAAAGGCAGCCTGAAAACTTTTTTGCGCCGAAAAATGCCGTTTTTCGCCCTAGCCTTGCCGTCTCTTGCAAAAAATCCCCGCCCCGCCCCTTGAAAAGCCGCCAAGTTCCCCTATTTTGCCTGCCGTCGGGATGCAGCCGCATCCGCCTGAATTTATTTTATCCATCTGTTAGGAGACGCAAACATGGCAAAAGTCATCGGTATCGACCTGGGTACCACCAATTCCTGCCTGGCCATTTCCGAAAACGGCCAAACCAAAGTAATCGAAAACGCCGAAGGCGCGCGCACCACGCCTTCCATCATCGCCTATCTTGACGGCGGCGAAATCCTGGTGGGCGCACCTGCCAAACGCCAGGCCGTTACCAACGCGAAAAACACCATTTACGCGGTCAAACGCCTAATCGGCCACAAATTCGAAGACAAAGAAGTGCAGCGCGACATCGAAACCATGCCCTTCGACATCGTGAAAGCCAACAACGGCGACGCATGGGTAAGGGCGCAAGGCAAAGAACTTTCCCCGCCGCAGGTTTCCGCCGAAGTGCTGCGTAAAATGAAGCAGGCTGCCGAAGCCTATTTGGGCGAGCCGGTTACCGAAGCGGTGATTACCGTTCCGGCCTACTTCAACGACAGCCAGCGCCAGGCCACCAAAGACGCCGGCCGCATCGCCGGTTTGGAAGTCAAACGCATCATCAACGAGCCGACCGCCGCAGCTTTGGCCTTCGGCATGGACAAAAACGCCAAAGGCGACCGCAAAATCGCGGTTTACGACTTGGGCGGCGGTACTTTCGATATTTCCATTATCGAAATCGCCGATGTGGACGGTGAAAAACAGTTTGAAGTATTGGCCACCAACGGTGACACCTTTCTGGGCGGCGAAGACTTCGACCAACGCCTGATCGACCACATCATCGCCGAGTTTAAAAAAGAACAGGGCATCGATCTGAAAAACGACGTGATGGCGCTGCAACGCCTGAAAGAAGCCGCCGAAAAAGCCAAAATCGAGCTTTCCAGCGGCCAGCAGACCGAAATCAACCTGCCCTACATCACCATGGATGCCGCAGGCCCCAAACACTTGGCGATGAAAATCACCCGCGCCAAATTTGAAAGCCTGGTGGAAGACCTGATCCAACGTTCCATCGAGCCCTGCCGCACCGCGCTCAAAGATGCCGGCCTGTCCGCCAGCGACATCGACGACGTGATTTTGGTCGGCGGCCAAACTCGCATGCCCAAAGTGCAGGAAGCCGTTAAAGACTTCTTCGGCAAAGAGCCGCGCAAAGACGTCAACCCCGACGAAGCCGTGGCCGTGGGCGCCGCGATTCAGGGCGAAGTATTGGGCGGTGGCCGCAGCGACGTACTGCTGCTCGACGTAACCCCGTTGTCGCTCGGTATCGAAACCATGGGCGGCGTGATGACCAAGCTGATTCAGAAAAACACCACCATCCCGACCAAAGCGTCGCAGGTGTTCTCCACAGCCGAAGACAACCAGAGCGCGGTAACCATCCATGTATTGCAGGGCGAACGCGAACGCGCTTCGGCCAACAAATCACTGGGTCAGTTTAACCTCGGCGACATCGCCCCCGCCCCGCGCGGTATGCCGCAGATTGAAGTAACCTTCGATATCGACGCCAACGGCATCCTGCACGTGTCTGCCAAAGACAAAGGCACAGGCAAAGCCGCCAACATCACCATCCAAGGCTCTTCCGGCTTGAGCGAGGAAGAAATCGAACGCATGGTGAAAGACGCCGAAGCCAACGCCGAAGAAGACAAAAAACTGCACGAGCTGGTGCAAAGCCGCAACCAGGCCGAAGCCCTGATCCATTCGGTGAAAAAATCGCTGGCCGACTACGGCGACAAACTCGACGCTGCCGAGAAAGAAAAAATCGAAGCCGCGTTGAAAGAAGCCGAAGAAGCCGTGAAAGGCGACGACAAAGCCGCCATCGACGCCAAAGCCGAAGCCCTCGGCGCCGCCAGCCAGAAGCTCGGCGAAATGGTGTACGCACAGGCGCAGGCCGAAGCCCAAGCCGGCGAAGGCGCGGCGCAGTCGGAATCTTCCGCCAAGAAAGACGACGACGTAGTCGATGCCGATTTTGAAGAAGTGAAAGACGACCAGAAATAAGCAGTCGTTTTATGAAAACCAACGCCGCAATCCGCGCAGGATTGCGGCGTTTTTTTATCCGGCAGGCAAACACAAAGGCAGCCTGAAAGCCGCAGTTTTCAACGAAGTCAAAACAGAAAAGCCGCCCGAAAGCAGGAAAAAGCAGCCTGAAACCTTTACCAAGTCTGCCCCTTTCACACGACGCCATTAGCTTACGCCAGTCCGCTACAGACAGGCAGCCTGAAAAAACCGCGCGGTCTTTCAGGCTGCCTGAAAAAACGGCCGCCGCAGAAAAGTGTTGCGGCGGCCGTTTGGCTAAAAGCGGGTTTAACGCGGGGCGTGCTGGCGGAAGTATTCCCACTCTTCAACAACCGTGCCGTCGGGCAGGTGGCACAGGGCGTATTCGCCGCCTTCGGCGTCTTTTTTGGTTTCGAGCTTGCCGCCTTGTTTGATGCAGAACTCGGAAGCGGGGTTGGACATGCCGACCATCGGCGAATCCGGGTGTTTTTCAGGCTGCCCGTTGCCGGCGCAGGCGGCCAGCAGCAGGGCGGCGGACAGGGGGATCAGTTTGCTCATGGCGTTTTCCTTTCGGATGGTGGGTGCGGCCGGCGGCCGCAGGTTGGGAAAGCGGGGGCCTTAGCGGCGGTAGTCGGGGCGGCTCGGGCGCTGGCGGAAGTATTCCCACTCTTCAACAACCGTGCCGTCGGGCAGGCGGCAGGTGCTGCGGCCGCCTGGTTGTTCGATGCGGCCGCCGTTTTGGGCGCAGAAGCGCTCGACCATATCGCGGCCGAAAGCGCTTTGCGCCGGCACATGGCGGCTGTTGTCTTTGGCCGGCTGGACAACAGTAACCGGCCGGTGGCGGTGGATGTGCTGCGGTTCGGGATCGTGATGGCGGGGGGCGTGCGGCGGCGGTTCGACCGCGCAGGCGACCAGCAGCACGGCGGCGCATAACAAGACAGGGCGTTTCATGGTTTTTCCTTTCGTTCCGATGATGCGGTTGAGGCAGCCTGAAAGCCTTTCAGGCTGCTTGGTGGCTCTACAGGCCACCGGCGCCGACGCCCAGCGCGATGTCGCGCACGGCCATCACATACAGGCGGCTGTTGTTGTAGTGCCAGACGGTGTAGAAATTGTTGAGACCGATAAAGTAGCGGTATTCGCCGGGCGCGGTTTCCAGGCGGAACAGCACCGCTTTTTCATCGTCGGCCACCGTTTCCTGCGGCATCACGCCCATGCGCTTGAGATCGGCTACGGTGTGGTCCATCTCGGTTTTGCGCTCCATCAGCGCCGAAAGTTCGGGCGTTGGCGTCAGCGTAACCGGCACCGCCATGCGGCCGCCGCTCTGCCAGCCGTTTTGCTTCATATAGTTGGCAACCGATGCCGCGGCGTCGGCCACGTTGTTCCAGATGTCGCGGCGGCCGTCGCCGTCGCCGTCCGCCGCCCATTTGCGGTAGCTGGAAGGCATAAACTGCGGCATGCCCATCGCGCCGGCGAAACTGCCGCTAAAGCTCTGCGGATCGCGCCCTTCTTCGGCGGCCAGCTGCAGAAATTCCGCCAGCTCGCCGCGGAAATAGGCGGCGCGGCGCGGATAGCCGAAAGCAAGCGTGGGCAGCGAATCGGCCAGGCGGATGTTGCCCATATTGCTGCCGTAATTGGTTTCGATGCCGAGAATGGCCACAATCAGCCCGGCCGGCACGCCGTATTGCGCGGAGGCGTGGTCGATGGCGGCGCGGTTGGCCTGATAGAAGCGGCGGCCGGCGGTGATGCGCGCGGCCGGCGCGTTATTGTTGCGGAACACATACCACGGCCGCGAAGTGCCGGGCTTGTCCATCAGCCGGATAATGTCGCCGCGGTAGCCCGCGGTATCGAAAAAGGCTTTCAGGCTGCCTTCGTCCAGCCCGCGCCCCTGATTGCGCCGCTCGGCAACAAACGCCTGCACATCAGGATGGGCGGAGTAGCCGGTTTGCGCCACATCGGGCGCGGGCAGGTTTACCTTGGGAATCAGCAAAGGCGCCAGCGGGTCGGTATCGGCGGCATTGGGGGTGGACGTGATCGGCTGCTCGCTGCTGCCGCAGGCGGCCAAGAGCAGCGCCAGTGTGGTGGGAACGGCAGGGCGGAGTATGGGTTTCATGGCGGTTGATTGTTTGGATTGCACAGGCGGCCGATTATATACGCAAAAAAGAGGCAGCCTGAAAGCATAAAATGTCGCATTGCCGCCCTTTTCAGGCTGCCTGCCGCTATGGCGGCGCTTGGGGCGCGCGGTGTGCCGTGTATAATGCCGCACGCCGCTGCGGCGCCTGTATGCCGCCGCTTGTGATTGTTTTTCCGCCGCAAGAGGAACCCGTATGAAACTGCCTGCGATTGCCCCCGAATATGCCGCCCATCTCAAAGATTTCGAACAAATCCTGCTGCAAAACCAAACGCGCATCGAAGCGTGGTTCCGCCAGAAATGGAAGCAGCACCGGCCGCCGTTTTACGGCTCGGTGGACATCCGCAACGCCGGCTACAAAATGGCTTCTATCGATATGAACCTGTTTCCCGGCGGCTTTAATAATCTCAATCCCAACTTTATCCCGCTGGCGAGCATCGCCGCACAGGATGCCGTCGATCGCGCCTGCGACAACGCCCGTTCGGTGCTGCTGGTGCCGGAAAACCACACCCGCAACACCTTCTATCTGCAAAACGTTTACGCGCTGGCCGGCATTTTGCGCAATGCCGGCTTTGAAGTGCGCATCGGCAGCCTGAATCCCGAAATCACCGAAGCGGTGGAGCTGGAAACCGCACTGGGTAACCGGCTGACCATCGAGCCGCTGTTGCGCACCCGCGGCCGCGTGCATCTGGCCGACGGTTTTTCGCCCTGCTTCGTATTGTTGAACAACGATCTTTCCGCCGGGGTGCCGGAAATCCTGCAGGACATCAGCCAAACCGTGCTGCCGCCCCTGCACGGCGGCTGGACGACGCGGCGCAAAACCGAGCATTTTGCCGCCTACAACAGCATCGCCGCCGAGTTTGCCGAACTGCTGGGCATCGATGAGTGGCAGATCAATCCCTATTTCGAAAAAATCGGCGGACTGAACTTCCAAGAGCGCGAAGGCGAAGACGCGCTGGCCGCAGCCGTGGAGCGCGTGCTGGTGAAAATCCAGGCGAAATACGACGAAAAAGGCATCACCGACCAGCCCTTTGTGATCGTTAAAGCCGACGCCGGCACCTACGGCATGGGCGTGATGAGCGTGAAATCGGCCGACGAAGTGCGCGGCCTGAACCGCAAAAACCGCAACAAAATGGCCAAAGTCAAAGAAGGGCTGGAGGTGAGCGAAGTCATCGTCCAAGAAGGCATCTACACCTACGAAACCCTGAACGGCGCGGTGTGCGAGCCGGTGGTGTATATGATGGACCGCTTCGTTATCGGCGGCTTTTTCCGTGTCCACGAAGGGCGCGGCGCCGACGAAAACCTGAACGCCGGCGGCATGGTGTTCGTGCCGCTCAACCACAGCATTCCCACCACCGGCTGTGCCGACGAGAACGAAGCACAGGATGGCGACGAGAGCGGCGACTGCAAGCGCGTGTTCGCCCAATGGGACGAGCTGGGCATCCCGCGCCCCAATCCGCAAGACCCCGACAGCACCGGCAACCGCCTGTATGTTTACGGCGTGATGGCGCGGCTCTCGCTGCTGGCCGCCGCGCTGGAATTGGAGCGCACCGCCGCCCAAGCAGCCTGAAAACCGTTTTCCCGACCATCCGCCTTTTTCAGGCTGCTTGGGCGATAAGCGCACAGCCCAATCAGGCAGCCTGAAAACCCAAAACCATCCCCCTACGAAAGAGCGCCATGCTGAACGCCGCCGATTTTCCCGCCACCCTGCCCGTTTGCGCCGATGCCGTCGCCCACACCCCGCAGCACGATCTGCCCTATCTGCAAATCCTGCCGCCCTTTGAGCTGCTCGCCAGTCCGCTTTACGCGCAAATCGACGCGCTGGCCAGGCTCTACACCGCCGGCCGCAGCGTGTGTGCCGCCGTAGTCGGCAACGGCGCCGCCTTTGAAGCGGGCGAAGACGCCGAAATCGTCGATGTGGTGTACGACCCCGCCGGCCGCACCGCGCCGCAGGATTTGCTCGCTGCCGCCGAAGTGCTGGGCAGCCAGACGCCGCAGCCACTTTCAGGCAGCCTGATCCGCCCGCTGCCCGCCCGGCCGCAACTACGGCTGGCGCGGATGCTGCTGTGGCGGCCGCACCTGCCCGACGGCGTGCTGCGCGCCCGCTGCGTGCCGGTACTCGCCGCCGAGGGCGTGGCCGCCGTTACCCTGCTGCCCGCCCGCTACTGGGCGCATATGCCCTACTACCGGCAGTGGGTGGCCGCCGGACAGGGCTTGGATGCCGCCGCCGCTTTTGCCGCACTGCTGGCGCAGGAACCGGTTTTTTGGAAAGGCTTTGCCGACGCCGTGCGCCCGACTGCCGCCGAACTGCCGACGCTGGGCAGCGTGCCCGGCACCGCCTTTCAGGCTGCTGACGACGCCCGCGGCAAACAATTCGTGCGCAACTGCCGCTGGCAGGCCGGCCGCAGCTACGGCCGCAGCAGCGAGCAGGGCGCCGGCGACGACGCGGTAATGGCGGCGGCGAAAAAACTGGTGTCCGGCCAGAATGCCGGCAATGACGGCGCCGTGCGTTACGCCAAACTGCGGCTGGCCGACTTTGGCGGCGCCTTTGCCGAGCTGGCCGACGACGCACTCAACCGCCTGCTCGGCAGCCGCACGCCCGACAAAATCCATCAGGCGGTGCAAAGCGGCCGCCTGAACGCCCAGCAGACGCCGGCGCTGGTTGCCGCGCTGCTGCGGCTGTACAACAGCGGCCAGGCCAACGCCGCCGTTTATCTCGCCTATCTCTACGGCAAAGGGCTGTATGTGCCGCAGAGCCTGCGCGAAGCCGCCGCCTGGGCGCGCCGCGCCGCTGCCGCCGGCGACTGGCGCGGCCTGCGCCTGCACGCCGAAATGGTGCTCGCCGCCCCCGAAGCCGCGCCTGAATTGCTGTCCGCCGATGCCGAAGAGCAGGCCGCCGCCGTGGCATGGCCGCAAGGCAAGGCACCCGACGAGCGCAAAATCGCCACCGCTGTCAGCCAGTTTCTCGTCCAAGACCCCGCCGTCAAACAGATGGCGCGCGCCAAACTGCTGCAGGCCGCCCAAGCCGGCCACCCGCACGCCGAAGCGCGCATCGCCGAGCTGGTGGCGCAAGGCACGCTCACCGCCGCCCCGCCCGCACCGCAATACAGCGACATCGCTATCTGGCTCAACAACCGCCTGCAGCCGCGCAGCAGCCGTCCGGCCGTGCCCAGCGAAGAAGACGACATCGTCGTTTTCCCCGAAAACATGCCCGAGCTGATGCAGGACGACGAAGACCCCTACCGCCAAAAATTCATCCGTCTGGGCATCGCCGCCGCCTTCGGCCTGTTTTTGGCGGTGGTAATGGTGGTGGTGATGCGGCTGATCGCCTGAGCCGCGCAAAAAAAAGCAGCCTGCGTAGCAAAGCGGAGTTGCGAAGCTAAAACCGTTTGAATAGGAAAACCGGCAATGTCCGATAAAACAAAACGCATACTTATCGGTTTGGTACTGCTGGGGTTGGTGTCGCTGTTTGTCTTTGATCTGCAGCTGCGCCGGCAGCGCAAGCAGGATTTCAGGGACAGCGTGATCAGCAAAACCATCGGCGGCGAAACCGGTTTGGCCCTCAAGGCCGCCGATCCCGCTGCCTATGGCCGGCTGGAAGAAAAACTGCACGCCGCAATCGATCGCCATCTGCAGGCCGGCGGAGCAACCGATGCCTACGGCCAAGCGGCCGTTGCCCAAGAAATCGGCCCTGAAATCGATACTTTCGCCGGCAGATATATGGCCAAAGGCAGCGACGAAGCCATATTGTCCTTATTCTCCGCTACCGCCGACCTGCTGGATCAGGCCAACCGCCAGCCCACCCGCAACTGCATCGACCTTCTCGAAACCCCCTACAGCATTGTCCGTAAAAAATCGGAATCGCTGGATTTGGGCGCCGTGGATCGCGCCGTTGCCCAAGCCATCCGCAGCTACCGTGCCGAGCGCAGCATTCCGACAGCAAGCGAAGTGGCCGCCGCAGGGGAATCCTTAGGCGATTATCTGTTGCAGCAATATGGCGAAGAAGCTCAGGAAGTCATGAATGCCGAACCGGCAAAGCTGGATCCGGCACGGCAGCGCCAGTATTGCGAAATGACCATCGGCGCCATGCGTCATTTGGTCAGCCGCCGCGAAGCCGCCCTGCTGCGCCGGATGCTGGCCGATGCAGACGCAGAAGAGGGCGGGGAAGAATAGGGGCGCAGCGCCCGTGTTTCGTTTTTCGTTGCAAAAAGCAGCCTGAAAACCGTTTGGAACGGCTTTCAGGCTGCTTTTGCGGGGCAGACTGCTTTGTAGGAGGCGTACCGTGTACCGGCTTGTTTGCTTGAGTGCTTTGGTGCGCGGTGCGCCCCCTGGGGCTGGTTGCCGGCGCCGTTTTTTTGAGCCAAAAGCAGCCTGAAAACGGGAAATTCCGTTTTCAGGCTGCTTTGTTGTTGCGGGCGGCGGTTTCAGGCTGCTTATTCTGTCCAGCGTTTGAAAATCAGCGAGGTATTGACGCCGCCGAAGGCGAAGTTGTTGTTCATTACGTATTCGGTATTGATGGCGCGGGGGCTGCCGGCGATGTAGTCGGCGTCGCCGCAGCGCGGGTCGGGATTGTCGAGATTGAGGGTAGGGAAGAACTGTCCGTCGCGCATCATTTCGATTGCGAACCACGATTCGAGCGCGCCGCAGGCGCCGAGAGTGTGGCCGAGATAGCTTTTTTGCGAACTGATGGGGATGCGGCCGAAAACGGCGGCGGTGGCGCGGGTTTCGGCGATGTCGCCCTGTTCGGTGGCCGTGCCGTGGCCGCTGACATAGCCGATGGCATCGGGCGGCAGATCGGCATCTTCCAGCGCCAGCTCGATGCAGCGGCGCATGGTGGCTTCTTCGGGGCGGGTGATGTGGCTGCCGTCGCAGTTGGCGCCGTAGCCGACGATTTCGGCGATGATTTCGGCGCCGCGCGCGCGGGCGTGTTCCAGCTCTTCGAGCACCATCATGCAGCCGCCTTCGCCCAGCACCAGGCCGTCGCGCGCGGCATCGTAGGGGCGCGGGGTGAGCGCTGCTTCGCCGTTGCGGCGGCTGGCGGCGTACAGGGTGTCGAACACGAATACTTCCGACGGACACAGCTGGTCGGCGCCGCCGGCGAGCATCATCGGGATTTTGCCGAATTTAATGGCTTCGTAGGCATAGCCGATGCCCTGGCTGCCGGAAGTGCAGGCGCTGGAAGTGGGAATCAGGCGGCCGGTCAGGCCGAAGAAAATCGCCACGTTGGCGGCGGTGGTGTGCGGCATCATGCGTACATAGGTGTTGGCGCTGAAGTTGTTGGGCTGGTGGGCGAGCATCAGGCCGATGTCGAGCACGTCGGCGGTGCTACCGGACGACGAGCCGGCGGCCACGCCCATGCGGCCGTCGCGGATGGCCGGGTCGCCGAGCAGGCCGGCTTGGGCGAGCGCCTGTTCGGCGGCGTCGGTGCAGTATTGCGCCAGCGGCCCCATGCTGCGCAGCTGCTTGCGCGTCCAATGCGCTGGCGGTGCGTAATCGGCAATCGGCGCGCCGAGTTTGGTTTCCAGCTCGGGATAGCTCTCCCAAGCGGCGATGTAGCGCACGGCGTTTTCTCCGGCGGCAAAGCGCGCGCGGATGTCGTCCCAAGTGCGGCCGAAAGCGCTCACCGCGCCGACGCCGGTAATCACCACCCGTTTGCTTTTCATCAGCACAGCCCCCCGTTTACCGCAATCACCTGGCGGGTGATGTAGCCGGCTTTTTCGTCCATCAGAAAACGCACCGCGTGTGCCACTTCTTCAGGCTGCCCCATGCGCGCGGCGGGAACGGCCTTCAGGATTTCGTCCACCGGCACGCGCTCATCGACGATTTCGGTGTCGATCAGGCCTGGAGCGACGCAGTTGACGGTGATTTTGCGCTTGGCCAGCTCCACCGCCAGCGCCTTGGCCGCGCCGATCAGCCCAGCTTTGGAAGCGCTGTAATTGACCTGGCCGCGGTTGCCGGTGATGCCGGACACCGACGCCATGCACACGATGCGCCCGGGCGCGCGGCGGCGGATCATCGGCATCACCAGCGGGTGCAGCACATTGTAAAAACCGTCGAGATTGGTGCGCAGCACCTTATCCCAGTCGTCGTCTTCCAGCGCGGGAAAGGCATTGTCGCGCGTCAAACCCGCGTTCAGCACCACGCCGTAGTAGGCGCCGTGCGCTTCGATATCCGCTTCCAGCGCCGCGCGGCTTCCGGCGCGGTCGGATACGTCAAACTGCAGCACCCGCGCCTGCCGCCCCAGCGCGCGGATTTCTTCGGTAACCGCTTCGGCTTCGTCGCGCCTGCTGCGGCAGTGGACGACAATGTCAAAACCGTCGGCCGCCAGACCCAGGGCAACGGCCTTGCCGATGCCGCGGTTGGAGCCGGTAATCAGAATGGTGGGGGTGCTCATGGTGCGGGGTTTCCTTTGCAAATTCGGACGGGAAAAGGGTTTCAGGCTGCCTGCCCGGCGATGCTGTTTTGCCCTTTCAGGCTGCCTGAAAACATAAGGGCAGCCTGAAAGCGCTGTTAGCCGGGCGGACGCAGGGCGGCAGCGGTGCGGGTGGTTTTCAGGAGCCTGAAAGTTTGGTGCCTGAGTGTTTGGCCGGCTGCCGCATGGTTTTTTCAGGCTGCCTTTTATCCAGGGCAAAGCAGCCTGAAAGTTCGGGCGGGTTAATCCGCCAGTATCGCTGCCAGCGCTTCCTGGCTTTTGGGCATAAACACATTGAGCGCGCCGGAGAGCAGCAGGGTGCCGGCGGGCAGTTCGGCTTCGCGGCCGGCGGGCGGGGTGCGCACGGCAAGCGTGCAGTCGAACACGCCCATATTGTTGGCGTTGTCGAGCCAGGAAAGCACGGCTTTCACGTCCATCACGGTGCCGACGGGGATCGCGGGCACGCCGAATTCGAGCTTGCGGGTGCCGAGCAGAAAGCCGAGCTGCACGGGGCGGCCGGCATCGAGCGCCTGCACGCCCGCCCAGGCGCCGACGCCCTGCGCCATGATTTCCATGCCCTGCCAGCCGGGCAGCGCGTCGGGGCTGTTTGGCGGCAGCAGGATGCAGTCGGGGCGGACGGTGCAGACGGCGTGCAGGCTGGTGTCGTCGTAGGACAGCACTTCGTCCAAGAGCACCATGCGGCCGCTGTGCGGCAGCAGGTGGTCGGTGGGTTTGATCGGGCAGGGCTGCATTTAGGGTTCTCCGATAATAAGCACGCTGTTGTTGCCGCCGAAAGCGAAGGACGAACTGGCGCCGATGCGGCGGCCTTCGGGCCAGCGGCAGCCTGAAACGGTCAGCGCGATCGGCGGCAGATCGGCATCGCGTTCGCCGTCCCACAGCTGCGGCGGCAGCAGGCCGGCGGGGTTGTCGGCACGGCTGACGGCGCCCCACACAAAGGCCGCTTCGAGCGCGCCGGCGGCGCCGAGCGTGTGGCCGGTGAGCGGCTTGGTGGACGTGGCGGCGGTGGCGCAGCCGAACACTTCGGCCACGGCGCGGCTTTCCATGCCGTCGTTGAGCTTGGTGCCGGTGCCGTGCAGGTTGATCCAGCCGATTTGTGCGGGCGCAAGGGCGGCGTGTTTTAAGGCAGCCTGAAAAGCCTGCGCCGCGCCGAGTCCGTCGGGGCGGGGGGACGACATATGGTGGGCGTCGCTGCTGGCGCCGTAGCCCAAGAGCGGCAGGCTCTCGCCGTCGTTATCGCGCGTCATCACAAAGGCGGCGGCCGCTTCGCCGATATTGATGCCGTCGCGGCGCTCGGAAAACGGATTGGCGATGCCTGCGGACAAGACTTCCAGCGCCGCAAAGCCGTTAATCGTCAGCGGCGACAGGGTATCGACGCCGCCGCACACCACCGCGTCGCACAGATTCGCGCGCAGCAGCCGCGCCGCGCTGATCAGCGCCCGCGCGCCGGACGTGCAGGCGGTGGAAACGCCGTAGCACAGCCCGCTCAGACCATAGGCGGCGGCGACGAAATCGGCGGGCGAGGACAACAGCTGCTGCTGCTGGCCGAAGGGCAGGCCGTCCCACGCGCCGCCGTTGGCAACGTGGCGGAACAGCGGAATGTTTTCGTCGGCGCCGCCCACCGAAGTGCCGATCACCACCGCCACCCGTTCGGCGCCGTAGCGGGACACGGCAGCCTGAATCTGCGGCTCGATTTGTTCGAGCGCGTCCCACAAAAGCTGGTTGTTGCGGCTGATATGCTCGGCGCCGAGGTTTTCAGGCAGCCTTCTGAGTTCGCGGTTTACCGCGCCGAAAGCACGGTTTTTGCCGATTACCCATTCGCTGCTGAAAGTGAGCGGACTCGCCGCCGGCGGCGCAAACAGGCCGCGCAGGTGTTCGTCCAAACCGCTGCCGAGCGCCGAAACCAGTGCGGGGCGGCCGAGCCAGACGGCGTCATTCATCGCCGTTCTCCGGCGGCAGCGGCGTAACCCGCCATTTGACGCCGCCTGCGTTGATATTGATGTCCCGCTCGTCGCTGCTGTAGTCTTTGAGCATCGGGAACATCTCGGTAAACAGCGCCTGCGCCGCGTGGTTGGGCGGCACGAAGCCGTCGCGCCGCCAGCCGCGCTCGGTGGCCGAAAGCCGCGCCAGCGGGGCGCCGAAAGCGTCGGTTTGAATCCAACGCGTCCGCCCGCCGGCTTCGCCCTGCACCACCAGGAGCGACACCTGTTCGGTGCCGCCCGCGCCGTCGAGCCGCTCGATTTTGAAACGGCGGCTCTCGCCCACATCCAGCTGCGGGCGCGCCTGCGGGTTGAAAGAAGTGCCGCAGGCGGCTAAAAGCAGCGCGGCGGCGGTAATCAGGGCGGAAAGTTTGGCATTCATGTTTTCAGGCTGCCTTTAAGGTAAAAAAACGGGCGCAGTTTGGCAGTTTGGGTGGGGAAATTCAAGCTGCTGCGGAGCGGGAAAAGGCAGCCTGAAACAGTGTTTCAGGCTGCTTGGGTTTTCAGGCTGCCCTGTCGGCAGGGCAGCCTGAACAGCACTTAATGCCGGTTTAACGGCATTCCTGCGGGCCGACAGTGGCGGCGAGCGCTTCAAGGCGGCGCTGCGATTTTTCCACGTAGGGGTTGGCGGTGTCCCAGGCGTAGCCGGCAAGGATCGAGCTGATCATGCGGCCGATTTCGGGGTTGCGCTCGGGGGCGTAGATGGCGTCTTGGAAGCTGCCGTCGTACCAACCTTCAACATAGGTGCGGAAGGCATCGACGCCCACCATCAAAGGTTCGACAAAGCCGCTTTGCCAATCGACGGTTTCGCCTTTGAGCTGGCGGCCGAGCAGGTCGGCGGCGAGTTTGGCCGAGTGCATGGCGATGGTTACGCCAGATGAGAATACCGGATCGAGAAACTCGGCGGCGTTGCCCAACAGCGCGAAGTGTTTGCCGTAGAGCGCTTTGACGTTGGCCGAGTAGCCGCTGATTTTGCGGAAAGGGAAGTCGTTGTGCCATTGGGCGTTGGCCAGCACGCGTTTGAGCATGGGGACTTCGTCGGCGTAGCGGCGCAGGATGGCTTCGGAATCGCCCAGCCCGGCAAAGCGCTCGGGCAGGCCGACCACGCCGATGGAGCAGCGGTTGTCGCCGAAGGGAATCAGCCACAGCCACACGTCGCGGTGTTCGGGGTGGGTGGAAATCAGGATTTTGTTGCGGTCGAACTCGGGGTCGCTGATGTTGTCGTCGATATGGGTGAAATGGGCTTCGCGCACGGGCAGATGGGACGGGGTGTCCAAGTCCAACAGGCGCGGCAGCACGCGGCCGTAGCCGCTGGCATCGAGCACGAATTTGGCTTCCAGCACGTATTCGGCACCGTTTTCAGGCTGCACGGTGAGGCGGGCGCCGCTGTCGGTGTCGGCGAAGGCGGTAACGGCGTGGCCGAAGCGCACGTCCGCGCCCTGCTTGGCGGCTTCGTCGATCAGGATTTTGTCGAAAATCTCGCGGCGCACTTGGAAAGTGGTGCCGGGGCCGGCGGTGAATTTGTCGGTGAAGTCGAAATAGGTGTAGCGGCTGCCCCAGGTAAAGGCGGCGCCGTTTTTAAACTGGAAGCGCTTTTCGGCTTCGACGGCGGGCAGAAATCCGGCTTCTTCGATAAATTCCATACAGTGCGGCAGCAGGCTCTCGCCGATCACAAAGCGCGGGAAATGCTGCTTTTCGAGCACGCACACGGAAAAGCCGTGTTTGAGCAGCAGGGCGGCGGCGACTGCGCCGGAGGGGCCGGCGCCGATGATGGCGATATCGCAGGATTGGGACATGTTTGGTCTCCTTAGGGGTGGGGGTGTGGGTTTCAGATAGCCTTTCAGACGGCCTGGAAGGCTACCTGAAAATGGAGGGATAAGGTTTGCGCGGCATCAATATATAAAACCGTATGGGTTTAAGTTTCAGACGGCCTTTTTATATTAGGCGGGCAGGTTTCGTCATTCATAATTCACATTAGGGGAGGCTACCTGAAAAGTTCTAGCCAGCCTCCGGGGTTCAGGCGAAATATTTGAGGGATGGCCTATTTGTCCAAAACTTTGGTATTGACCAACAAGCGCACCGCTGTACCTTCATAACGCTGGTTCAACCATGCCTGTAACCGTTCGCGGTCTTTGGCGGGCAGAGGTTGGTCGAATTCGAGGGAGACAACAATATTGTTACTTGCGTCCGCTTCTTCGCTTTGAACTCTCTCAGGCTGCTCCTGCGTAGCGGGTGCAGTTTGTGCTTTTTCCCAAACCAAACCGCGCCCAACAACGATTTTTTCGGCTTCCGGATATTGGGCTTTGATTTCCCTCAGTACTGCTACGTCTTCGGGACTGGTGGTTTTGCCCGCCAGCACGGTATCGATGTAGGCCTGCTGCTCTTCCAGCTTGTTCTGTAACTGCACCGAGTTGTTATGGCTTGCCAGCAGTTCTTCAATTTTGGTGTCACTGCCCCCCGCATAGACTACTTTCACTTGCGGTTCTTTTATACCTGCCGCTTTCAGATTTGTGACCAGCAGAGTGGTAATTTTCTCGGCATTCCCTGTTCCGTTGACAATCAGCCCGACTGCACGTTCTTTGTAGTTCACCATTTTACGCAGCACGAAAAAACCTTCCTGCTGTTGTGCAGCGGCGATGGCATTGTTGGCTTTGGTATTAAACAGCTCCTGACGCACTAGTCCCGATGCCATATATCCGCTCGGAATCATCACTGCCAACACTACGGCTGTGATAATAATACGGTGCAGTCTGCGTTTGGTCTCACTTACCAGCCCCCTGCGCGGCAGCTTAAGTAGTTTGGAAAACAGTAGGGTGGAAAAAGCGATGAACACGCAGTTGATGGCAAACAGATAAAAAGCACCGAAAAAATAGTGCCAGTTACCGTGTGCTAGTCCATAGCCCGCCGTGCACAGAGGAGGCATCAGTGCAGTGGCAATTGCCACACCTGGGATGGCATTGCCTCCTTCTTTGCGCGTTAATGCCACAATGCCTGCACTACCGCCGAAGAAGGCAATTAACACGTCCCATAGGGTTGGCTGGGTACGCGCCAAAAGCTCGCTTTGCGCCTCTTTCAGCGGGGTTAGCAGGAAATACAGTGTAGCGGTAACCAAACTGATGGCGATGAACACAATAATATTGCGTGCTGCTTGGCGGATCAGTGCAGTATCGCCTACCGCGGCACCGTAACCCACACCGACGATCGGCCCCATCAACGGAGAAATCAACATCGCCCCGATCACTACCGCCGTGCTGTTTACATTCAAACCGATACTCGCCACGGCAATGGCAAACATCAATACCCACATGTTAGTTCCAGATACCCGCGTATTGGCACGGATGGCGGCATCGATTTTGTCAGGATGAGCTTGGTCATGTGCAAGGTTGAATACATCTTGCAGTTTGGTCATTGTGTGATTGTCTTGTACTTCCTGATTTTTACTATTTTCCTGTTCTTGCATTTTCTTATCCTCAAATTTTAACGATTGTTTTGAATGCCACCTCACAATTGTGATCAAGGATAGGCGGCACACTTTTTATTAAGAAGCTATATTTTAGTTTTGCAGAAGTCCAACCTTAGCTTTGCCAAGATGTCGATTCATTAGTTGAAGCTCACGTTTTCAGGTAGCCTTTTTCAGACGGCCTCCCGCCCCGCGCCTTCCTTCTTCAGCAGCCAGGCCGAGAGCAATACGTTCAGCCCCACGCCGAGCGATACGGTGATGCCGAAGGCGGCAACGGCGGGGGTGGTGCTGATGGCAAGCAGCAGGAAGGAGATGGCGGTGGTAAGGGCGGCGAGGAGGATGCCGCCGAGTTTGGCGGCGGGGGGTTCGCGTGCGGTGAGGGCGTAGACGGCGTAGTCGGCGCCGATGGCGGCCACCAGCAGCAGGCCGAACATGGCGAACAGGCTCACCGGCAGGCCGAGCCAGCCGAGCATGCCTACCGTGGCGGCGGCGGCGGTGAGCGGCACCAGCAGGATCAGGCTGCCGCGCCGCGCGCCGAACACGCGCCACAGCACCAGCCACGCCAGCGCGAAGGAAGCGAGCTTGAGCCAGGCGGCCTGGTTGCGGGTGTGGCGGAACAGGCCGTTCAGGTGCTGGCGCTTGTCGATCAGGCGGGCGCAGGCGCCGCCGTTTCGGTTGCACGGCAGTTTTGCCAGCGCGGCGGCAAGATCGCCGCTGCCGGCGGCGCCCTGAATGCGCACGATATTGGCGTGCCGCGCGCCGATTTTGCCCAGATACAGGCTGCGCCACGCTTCGGCGATTTCAGGCTGCAAACCCTGCTCCAGCGACACCGGCGGCGCTTTAGCGGCATCGCGCAGGGCAGCCTGAACGGTGGCGGCGGGCACGCCCAGCTGCTCGAATGCGGCGAAGTTTTCAGGCTGCTCGGCGATGTCGCGCAAACGGCGCTGCAGGCGGCGCTGTTCGTCCTGCGGCAGCAGCCATTGGTTGAGCGACTGCACGCCTTTCAGGCTGCCTTGCGCCAACAGCGGCGCTAGGGCGGTTTCCACTTCGGCGTTGCGCCGCAGAAGCTCGTCGGTATTGCCGGCGGCCACCAGCACGAAGCGGCCGCTGCTGTCGCTGCCGCTGATGTCGGCCACGGCTTTGGTGTCGGCCAAGAGCGCCGGATCGAGCGCCACCCAGTCGCGGATATCGTCCTGCCAGTTGCTTTTCAGGCTGCCTGCGGCAGCAAACAGCAGCAGCGGCCACAGCAGCAGATGCACTTTGCAAGCAGCCGCGCGCCGCATCGCGCCGGCAAACCAGGTTTCGCGCGCGGCATAGCCTTTAAACAGCGGCGGCAGCAGCAAAACCGTTGCTGCAAAAGCGCCGCAGAGCGCGGTCACCGAAAACACCGCCGTTTGGCGCAGCACCGGCAGCGGCGTGAACGCCAGCAGCAGATAGCCGGTAACGGTAATCGCCAAACTGGCGCAAAACGCCGGCAGCACACGGCGCATCGCCGGCACGCCCTGCCAGCCGCGCTCGAATACCGAAGGCGCCAGCCAGTGCAGCGGAAAATCGACCATCATGCCGACCAGGCTGGTGCCGATCACCACCGCCAGAATATGGATGTGGCCGAACAGGCCGATCACCGCCGCCAGCCCCAGCAGCATGCCGGCAATCAGCGGCACAAACAGCGCCAGCACGCGCAGGCTGCGGAACACCGCCAGCAGCAGGGCAAAGGTCAGCCCCAGCCCCAGCGCCGACATCAGCGTGCTTTCGCGCTCGGATTTGTGTTTGGCATCGGCGGCAAACAGCGCGCCGCCGGCGGCAAGGACGCGGTATCCCTTGCGCGCCGCCGTATCGCGGGTGGCATCCAGCAGCGGCAGCAGTTTTTCCTGAGCGCCGATGCCGGTTTCAGGCAGCCTGGCCCGCAGCAGCACCCAAGTAATGTTTTCATGCTCGGCAAACAGCATGCCGCTGCCGCTGTGCCATTGTAGGCGGCCGGCGGGCTGCTTTTGCTGCACAAAGCGGCCGAAGCCCGGCCAGTCCTGCTCCAGCGGCAGCAGGTTTTGCGCGAACGGGTCGGCGGCATCTTCGGCGCGGCTTTGGAAATAGGCCGCCGGATCGCTGTCCAGCAACCGGCGGTTGGGCGCATCGAGCGCATTGACGCCCAGCGCGCGGATTTGCGCGCGCAGCGCGTCCAAATCGGGGTTGATGCGGCTGTCCACCGCGGCAAACAGGCCGCTCTGGCGCCATTGCCGCGCGGTGTTTTCGGCAGCGGCAATGGCTTGCTCGGCATCGGATGCACCCACCAAGAGCAGAATCTGGCCGTTGAGCGCCCGTTCGTTGGCTTGATCGGCGGCGCGCCACAGCTCATCGATGCCGGCATCGGCCGGCAGCAGCGCGGCAAAGTCGGTCTCAATCCGCCCGCCCTGCGGCAGCCAGATGGCCAGCAGCACCGCGGCCGCCGCCAGCAGCAGCGCATACAGCCGCGCCCATTTAGCCATGAAGCGCCACCCTGCCCGAAGCGCAGGCGGTGTCGCCCTGCGTGATGGAAAAGTGGATTTTGCGCTTGGCTTCGTCGTAGCGCAGCGTCAGATCGACGGTGTCGTTCGGCCGCACAAAGTGCTGGTATTTCAGGTTTTCAATCTGTTTGATGCTGCCGTTTGCCCAGCCTAATGACGCCGCCAGATCCATCGCCCACTGCACTTCGATAACGCCGGGCACCAGCGGAAAGGTGGCGAAATGGCCGCCGAACCAGGCCAGATCGAGCGGCACGCAGCCTGAAAAACGGTAGCTGCCGCTATTTTGGTCTTGTTCGATTAAACGCCATTGCGGCGCGGTTTGCGGTACGGTAAAGGCAGCCTGAAAGTCCTGCTCGCCGATTTTAGCCTGCGGATTGCGCGGCAGCGCGGCGGCAAAACGCCAGTAGCGCGGCAGCGCGGCGGTGTCCTGCGTTTGCGCCAGATGGCGGCGCAGCGCGTCGATAACCGCAGGCCGCCCCTGTTCGCGCCAGGCTGCGATGCCTTCGGCATTGAGCGCCACCCAGGCGGCGATGCGCCCGTGCTGCGGATGGCGGCCGCAATGGGCGTCGTCCGTCCACGGATGCTCGAGCAGGTCGTGCTCGATTTGGTTGAGCGACACGCGCTTGTCTTCAAATTTGATGATGCGGTCTTGGCGGCCAAGCAGTTTCAGGCTGCTGCCGGACAATTCGGCGGCATCGGCGGTCTGCTGGCGGCCTGCCGTCCACGGCGCTTCCAGCGCCAGCGTGCCGCCGCCGCTGATATCGGCGGAAACTGCCGGCAGCAGTGTCCACGCGCCGCCGCCTTCGCGCAGCGCCACCGCGCCGGTTTCGGTGCTGCCGTACACATCGTGCGGGAAAAAGTCGAGTTTGCCGTGCAGCATTTCGGCGGTGCTCTCCGGCAGCATGCCGCCGGCGCTGACGATGCCGCGCAGGTTTTGCCGCAGCCGCGGCCAGTCGCGCGCTTCGCCCAGGCGGTTCAGCAGCGCCGGGCTGGCAATCCAGATGCAGGGCGCGCGGCTGGCGGCGATCAGGTCTTCGGGATAAACGCATTGGCGCCGGCCGAGCACCCAGCCGCAGGAAAGCGCGGCAAAGACGCGGAAACTCAGGCCGTACAAATGCTGCGGGCTGACGCTACCGTGCGCCGTCAAACCGCGCCATGCCGCCGGCAGCCGCCGCGAGAGCGCCGCCGCTTCGGCCTGCATTTGGGCAAAGGTTTTTTCGATGACTTTCGCTTCGCCGGACGAGCCGGAGGTTTTCAGCCGCAGGCGGGCACCGGCGGCCGGCAGCGGCATTGCCTGCGCCGGCGCGTCGACCTGCTCGGCATCGGCGCCGTAATGCCATTGGCAGCCTGAAAGCGTTTCGTCGTCGCTCAGCCACAGCGCGCCGGCCTGATCCGCCCAGCTGCGGTTGGCATCGGCCAGATTGGGCGGCAGATACACTTCGGCGCCCGCCTGCCAGGCCGACAGCAGGGCGGAGGCAAAACGGGCGCCGTCGTCAAACCACAGCGCCACGGTATGCACGTCGTTTTCGCGCAGCCGAACCGCCAGCGCGGCGGTGGCGGCGGCAAACTGCGCGGCCGTCCAGTTTTCCGCCAGCAGCGCGTCGGCGGGGCGGTGGAGCAGGGAAAGCAGGGGGGAAGCGGTAGCGGACATTTTTTTCAGGCTGCCTTGGCGGCGGATGGAAAACGGCGCGCATTATAGCGCGCCGGCAAAGGCAAGGCAGCCTGAAAGACGGCGGACGGGTCTTTCAGGCTGCCTTCGGCTTTCAGGTTGCCTTTAAGGTAAAAAAACGGGTGGGGTTTAGCAGTTTGGGCGGGGAAATTCAACTTGCCTCACAGAGCGGGACAGGTTGTTTCGGCAATGGGGATGGCGACTTTCAGGCTGCTTGGGTTTGTTTGCGCGTTTTGGTGCGCGGTGCGCACCCTACCGGCACTTTCATCACAAAGCAGCCTGAAACGCCCGAACAACCCGCTGTAGGGTGCGCACCGCGCACCATAGTGGGCGTTGATGGGCGTTTCGGGCTGCCTTTGGGTTTCGGGCTGCCTATTCCAGCGCCTGTTTGGCGGCGGCATCCAGGGCTTGGTCGGTTTGCAGCTGTTCAAACTGCATCACCGTGCGGTCGCCCTGTTTTTCTTTAAGCTCGATGCGGCGCACCAGCTTATCGCCGCTGATGGTGATGTTTTCAAACACCTGCTTCATCACCACGGTTTTGGGTAAGAGCAGCAGCTGCCAATTGCCGGCGCTGCCGCTGAGTTTGAGGGTGAAGTGGCGCTGCAGCTCGGCGGTGTCGCCGCCGAGTACCGCCATAAACAGTTTGACTTGGGCGGCCTGCGTGCTCTGGCTGCCGTTGCTTTTCCAGGCGCCGGAAGCGTCTTGGCGGCTGATGCCGTCGCGGCGCACGCGCAGGCGCAGCTCGAAGGGTTTTTGCAGGTGCCAGAACAGGCCGTGGCCGGGGTGCAGGGCGAAGCGGCCGCTGGTGGTTACAGGCTTGGTCAGGGTGCGCAGGTATTTTTGTTGGGTAAAGCGCCCCTGCACGGTTTTGGGCGCCTGCAGCTGGACGGTGAGTTCGCGGCTGTCGAAGGCGTGCGCGGCGGCGGCCAGGCACAGGGCGGTGAGGGCGGCGAGTAGTTTGTTCATGGGCTTGTCCTTGCGGGTGTGGGGCAGCCTGAAAAGGGGAAAACGGCTTTCAGGCTGCTTTTTTCAGGCTGCTGGGTCGGTTTAGCTTTTGCCGTCGGCTTTGGCCGGCGGCGCGTCGGCTTTGGCGCCGCTCGCTTGGTCGGGTTTTTTGCCGCCGTCTTTGCCGTCTTTTCCATCTTTGACATCGGCGGGGCTTTCGCTTTCAGGCTGCGGCCAAAACAGCACCGACGGCCGTTCTTTGACAATCTGCCAGAAGGCGGCAAACACGCCCCACCAGCTGTCGATTTTGGTTTCGCGCGAGCGCAGCGCCACCCACAGGGTGATGGAAAAACTCACCAGCAGATTGACGCCGCCGATCATCAGTACAAACACAATGCTGCGGATAAACACCCACAGGCCGAGGCCGCCGCTGGCAACGGTGTAGCCGACGTTGGCGGAAGAGAAGGCGACGTGGCGGATGTCGAGCGGCAGGCCGGTGGCGTGGCCGAAAAAGCCGGTGATGCCCAGCAGCATGCCGAAGCAGACATTACCCACCAGCGAGCCGTAGTTGCGGTGCCAGTAGTCGGCAAACCAGTTGCGCGCGCGTTGGGGCAGCAGGCGTTTGAGCAAGGGATGGTGGCGCAGGCGCATCCGCAGGTTGAGGTAGTCGCAGCGGTTGTCGAAAAAGCCGGAGATGATGCCGGAGCAAAACAGCCACACGCCGGCGATGGCGGCATACCACAGGGTGGGGCCGGCGGGGTCGATGGCTTTGAGTTGGTAGCGGATTTGCGCGTCGTTGAGCAGCGGCGTGCCGTGGTACAGGCCGTAAAACAGGGTAATCAGCAGCGCCAGGGTGGCCGCGACAAACATATTGCCGAACACCGCCACGCCCTGCGAGCGGAAAACGTCCACCAAAAGCTGCGCCAGCTTTTGGTTGACCGCGCGCTTGCCGTCGTTGCGCTCGACGGCGGCGGCGATGGTGGAAGCGGTCATCGCCGGCTGCTTGGTGGCGACGGTGCCGTGCAGCACGAAAATCAGCATAAAGCCGATGCCGTAGTTCAAACCTTCGGCGATGCTGCGCCAGAAATGGTTGTCGATTTTGGTGCCCAGATAGATTTTAAACAGCGACATCAGCGCAATCAGCACGCCGCCGCCGGCCGCGGAATAAAACAGGCCGCGAAACTCTTTTTTATTGCGGGTGATGTAGTGTTCGCCGTGGTCGCTGGTATTTTGGGTGATGCTGCGCGAGAGCATTTTCACGCTGCGCTTCCACAGCCAGGAAATGCTGTGCTGCTCGGCAGCGGCGTTGGCCAGCGTGCCGGTAAGCTCGAGCAGGCAGCGCGGCGGAATCTGCTCGGGCGAGAATACGTCCATCAGGAGCGTCATGCGGTTGAGGGTCTGCTCCAGCCGCTCTAGCAGGTGCGCCACCCCCAGCGACGAGCCGGCGCCGGCGCCGGTGCCGCGTTTGCGCAGGTGTTCGACCTGGCGGCGGCACTGGTCGAGCATCACATACAAATGGCTGTCGTCAAAAGGCGTGTTGCTGCTGCGCGCTTCCACCCAGTGCGCCACTTCGCGCTTCAGGGCGACAAAGGGCGAATCGGCGTCCAGCAGTTTGGTGTCGAGCCGGATTAAGTCGGGCTCCAGCTCTTCGGCCGCCACCCAGATCGACAGCATTTCCACCGCATACAGCCCTTCCTGGCGCAGATAGCGGTGCACGGTTTCACGCTCGCTCTCGCCCGCTGCCGCGCGCAGCAGCCGCAGCAGCGACGCCCACAGATGAATCGGCACCGCCGTCAGCCAGCGGCCGTCGTGCTCGTCGCTAAACAGAATGGCAAACACGTCGCGCAGGTCTTTTGGGTCTTTGTAAGAAGGATTGATGCGCTCGTACAGGCGGTCGGCCAGCTCGCGGCCGAAGCCTTCGCGCGAGAAAATCCCCACGCTGATAAACAGCGGGTACAGGCGCACGCTGCCGAGCCAGCGGCAGAACATCGACGCCGTCTGCGCGCGCAGCTGCGGGTCTTTTTTCAGCAGCGACAACAAGGCCTGCACCCGCTGCGGCGCGCGCTTGGCCTTGCCGCGGCGCAGCCAGACCGTCAGCGCCTTGAGCAGGCCGAAGGCATCGTTGCGCGCCGCGCACAGCGCCACAAAATCGGCCAGTTTTTTTTCGTTCAAACGAACAACCATTGCGGCAAAACTCCTTTTCAGGCTGCCTGAAAGACTGCCCCGTCCGCCGTTTGCAAGCGGCTACCTGAAAGCGGGCGGAAACATCAAAAAGGGGGCGATTATACCGCCAAAATCCGCCACGCCCGTTTGGCGGTTTTCAGGCTGCCTGCCAAAAGGCGGCCGGCGGCAGGCAGCCTGAAAGTCGGCGCAGGGCGCTTTGCCGCCCCGCCGCACTTGTCCGCCGGCGGGAAACTCTCTATAATCCGCCGGCTTTCGTTTTGGAAGCCTTTTTTATTTTCAACCAAACGCTCGCATTTGCCGCGACAAGGGTGCTTTGTCTGCAAAGTTCTTGCGCAAATGTCTGCTTTAACCCTTTGTAAGGAAATTCAATGTCTCAAATCACCATGCGCCAGATGATGGAAGCCGGCGTACACTTCGGCCACCAAACCCGTTACTGGAACCCGAAAATGGAACAATACATTTTCGGCGCGCGCAACAAAATCCACATCATCAACCTGGAAAAAACCCTGCCGCTGTTTCAGGCTGCCCAAGAAGCCGTCCGCCGTCTGGTTGCCAACAAAGGCACCGTACTGTTTGTCGGCACCAAACGCCAGGCACGCGACATCATCCGCGAAGAAGCCACCCGCGCCGGCATGCCCTATGTCGATCACCGCTGGTTGGGCGGCATGCTGACCAACTACAAAACCGTCAAACAGTCGATCAAACGCCTGGAAGAAAAAGCTGCCATTTTGGAAAACGGCGAAGCCAGCGGCTACAACAAAAAAGAGCTGCTGGACATGACCCGCGAAGTGGAAAAACTGCAGCGCTCTTTGGGCGGCATCAAAGACATGAAAGGCCTGCCCGACGCCATTTTCGTGATTGACACCGGCTACCAGCACGGCACCATCGTCGAAGCCGCCAAACTCGGCATTCCGGTTATCGCCGTTGTCGACAGCAACAACAGCTTCGACAATGTGGACTACATCATCCCCGGCAACGACGACTCCGCCAAAGCCATCCGCCTGTACTGCCGCGGCATCGCCGACGCGGTACTGGAAGGCAAAAACCAGTCGCTGCAGGAAACCGTAGCCGCCGCACAGGCCGCTGCCGAAGCACAATAAGCGGGGCTTCCCGCACAAGGGGCGCTCGCCCCTTTTCCCTTTCAGGCAGGCTGTCCGCCCTTTTCAGGCAGCCTGCCCCGTTTTGAATGCGGCTGCGGCCGTAACACTTTAGGAGTTTGAAAAAATGGCGAATATTACTGCGAAAATGGTTGCCGATCTGCGCGCCGCCACCGGCCTGGGCATGATGGAATGCAAAAAAGCGCTGGTGGAAGCCGACGGCGACATGGCCAAAGCCGAAGAAATCCTGCGCATCAAATCCGGCGCCAAAGCCGGCAAACTGGCCGGCCGTACCGCCGCCGAAGGCGTGCTGGCCTACGCCATCGAAGGCAATGCCGGCGCACTGGTGGAAATCAACTGCGAAACCGACTTCGTTGCCAAAGACGCCGGTTTCCTGGCTTTCGCCCAGTCTGTAGCCAAAACCGCGGTAGCGAAAAAACCCGCTTCCGTTGAAGATTTGGCCGCGCTGGTGGAAGAAGAGCGCAAAGCCGTGATCGCCAAACTGGGCGAAAACATCAGCGTGCGCCGCTTCCAGCTGATCGAAACCGCCAACTCGCTGACCGCCTACATCCACGGCGCCGCCGCCAACGAAGGCGTGCTGGTGGAATACAAAGGCGCCGAAGACGTTGCCCGCAAAGTCGGCATGCACATCGTTGCCGCCAAACCGCAATGCGTATCCGAAGACCAGGTGGACGCCGAAACCGTGGAAAAAGAGCGCCACATCTACACCCAGCAGGCCATCGAGTCCGGCAAACCCGCCGACATTGCCGCCAAAATGGTTGAAGGCCGCATCAAAAAATTCCTTGCCGAAGTGACCCTCAACGGCCAGGCTTTCGTGATGAACCCCGACCAGACCGTTGCCCAGTTCCTGAAAGAGAACGGCGCCGAAGTGGTGAATTTCGTCCGCTACAAAGTGGGCGACGGCATCGAGAAAAAAGAAGTCGATTACGCAGCCGAAGTGGCCGCTGCCGCCAAAGTGTAAACCGGCATCTCATCCAAACGCCCGCAGGCAACTGCGGGTGTTTTTTCGTTTTCCAACAAAAAAGCAGCCTGAAAACCATGATTTTGGCTTTCAGGCTGCTTTTTGCCGTTTTGCAGGCTTGAAAAGACGTGTTTGCTGCGGTTTCAGGCTGCCTGCCCGTTAAAACCGACTATCCGCGCGTAATCGACGGCGGCCTTGCAATGCCAGTCCCAGTCCGGCCGCTCGGCCTGCTCGCAAAAGGTGGTCAGCCGGCCCAGCTGCGGGTGATCGAGTTCGACACGCCAGCGTTCGGGCTGGCGGAAGATGCCGGCGATGCGGCAGCTCTCGCCTTCGCCGCCGAGACGGATGGCGTCGGGCGGCACATAGCGCGTTTCGCTGACATTCAGGCAGCCGAGCAGGCGGGCGGCGGCGGCGGATGCCGGCCGCGCCAGTATTTGCTGCGGCGTGCCGTGCTGGATGATGCGGCCGTTGGCCAGCAGGGCGATGGCATCGGCGGTCAGGCAGGCTTCGGCGGGGTCGTGGCTGAGCAGCACGGCGGGCACGGCGCAGCGGACAACCTGTTCGCGCACCTGCGCCTGTAATTGGCTGCGCAGCACGGTATCGAGACTGGAAAACGGTTCGTCCAGCAGCATTACCTGCGGCTCGGCCAGCAGCGCGCGCGCCAGCGCCACCCGCTGCTGTTCGCCGCCGGAAAGAGCGGTAACGCGGCGCTCGGCAAGCGCGGCCATGCCCAGCTGTTCGAGCACGGCTTCGGTGCGGCGGCGGGCTTCGGCTTTGGGCGTGCCGCGCAGGCGCAGGCCGAAGGCGGCGTTCTGCCACACGTTCAGGTGCGGAAGCAGGGCGAAATCCTGAAACATCATCGCGCAGCCGCGCCGCTGCGGCGGCAGGCCGTTGAGCCGGCGGCCGGCCAGCAGGATGTCGCCGCTGTCGGGCTCGGTCAGGCCGGCGATCATATTGAGCAGCGTCGATTTGCCGCTGCCGCTGGCGCCGAGCACCGCCAGAATGCGGCCGTTTTCCACCGTCAGGCTGATGTCGCGGGCAACGGTTTTGGCGGGGAAGCGTTTGCAGATGTTTTTCAGTTCGAGCATGGCGGCCACTCGGGAAACGGGGTAAGGGCGGCTATCGTAGCAGGGTTTGCTGCCGCCGGTGGGTTTTTGCGGCTTTCAGGCTGCCTGAAAAGCGTAAGGGCATCTTTTTTCAGGCTGCCTGAACAGTCTTGGCAGGCGCGGCGGCAGGCAGCCTGAAAAGCGGATTTCAGTCTTTCAGGCTGCCTGATTGTCGCTTTCCAAGATGGCCAGCCAGCTTTTCAAATCCTGCTCCAGGCGCTGCCGCGTTGCAGGGTCGAGCTTGTCGAGCAGGCGCTGTTCGTTGGCCACGTGGGGGAAGACGGCCTGTTCGATCCGTTCTTTGCCGCTGGCACTCAGGCGCACCAGCAGGCTGCGGGCGTCTTCGGGGTTGGTCAGGCGCTCGATCCAGCCTTCGGCTTCGAGCTTTTTCAGGCGGGTGCTGATGGTGCCGGAGCTGACCATCAGCGACGAGTAAAGCTCGGTGGGCGTCAGCGTGTAGGGCGCGCCGCTGCGGCGCAGGGTGGCGAGTACGTCAAACAGCCCGCCGCCCAGCCCGTGCGCGGCAAATACCCGCTCCAATTCGCGGTCGATCTGCGCGGCGCAGCGTTTGAGCCGGCCGATCAGTATCATGTTTTCCGCTGCCAAAGCGGGCAGCTCTTTGTGCCATTGGGCGGCGATGGCGTCCACCGCGTCTTGCTCCTGGGCGTTCATAGCGTCTCCTTTGTGCCGGTTGGTCAGTCAGTGCGCTATTTTATCTTGACAGCAAGACAGTTGCTGCGTTAATTTGTCTCGCCATTAAGATAAATCCATAAACTGCTTTTCAGGCTGCCTGATCCCGCCCGAACGCATCCGCCAAGGAAAACCCATGTCCGCCGCCCGCAACCGCGATTTGCTGATTACTGCCCTTGCCCCGCTGATTTGGGGCAGCACTTATCTGGTTACCACCGAATTTCTGCCGCCCAACCGCCCGTTTACCGCCGCGCTGATCCGCGTGCTGCCCGCCGGTTTGCTGCTGCTGGCCTACACCCGCCGCGCGCCCGCACGCGGCGAATGGGCGCGGGTGGTACTGCTGGGTGTGCTCAATATCGGCCTGTTTCAGGCCATGCTGTTTGTTTCCGCCTACCGCCTGCCGGGCGGGCTGGCGGCCACGCTCAGCTCGACGCAGACGCTGATGATTCTGCTATTAGGCTGGCTGATCGGTAAAAACATGCCGCCCAAAGCCGCATGGGGCTGGGCGGCGGCGGGGGTGGCGGGCATCGCGCTGATGGTGCTGTCGCCGCAGGCGCGGTTTGACGGCTGGGGCATGGCGGCGGCGCTCACCGGCGCGGCGGGCATGGCGCTGGGCGTGTATCTGTCGAAACACTGGCGCATTTCGCTGAACGCGCTGGCCTTTACCGGCTGGCAGTTATTGTTTGGCGGACTGTTTCTGCTGCCCGCCGCCCTGCTGCTGGAAACGCCGCCCGACACGCTGACGGCGGCCAATATCGGCGGTTATCTCTATCTGAGCCTGTTTGGCGCGTTGTTTGCCTACGCGCTGTATTTTCGCGGCATCGCCAAGCTGCCGCCCGCCGTGGTTTCTTCGCTCGCCCTGCTCAGCCCCGTGTGCGCCTTTGTACTGGGCTGGCTGTTTTTGGGGCAGAGCATGGACGCCAAATCGCTCTTGGGCTTCGCGCTGGCGCTGGCATCGATTTTCGGCGTGCAAAAGGCGATGCGCCAGGCATAGGCAGTCTGAAAAGTAAAAAGCAGCCTGAAAACCGAAAACCGGGTTTCAGGCTGTTTTTTACGGCGTTTTATCTTCGGCTTCGGCGCAGAAAAACGAATACAGCAGTTTGATGGTTTCGCCCACGCGCGCATCGGCCAGATAGTAGAGCCGCTCGCGGTGCTTGGTTTCGCAGGCCACCAGCCCCGCTTCGCGCAGCAGGGCCAGTTGTGTAGAAGTGGCCGCCTGCGGCAGGCCGGTAAGCTGCGAAAGCTCGGTAACGTTGCGTTGCGCTTCGTGCAGGTTGCACAGCACGGCCAGGCGGTTGGGGTTGGCCAGCAGCTTCAAAAAGGCGGCGGCTTCTTCATAGGGGGGATTTTCGGTGTCCATGATGGCGGGTTTGCGGTGTGTTTTTGTTTTAAAAGATGTTTCAGACGGCCTTTGTCGGTATTGCAAAGGCCGTCTGAAATATTGTGGCAGGCGGATTGTACCAGCTTTGCTTCAAGCCTGATTCCACGGCATCCGCGCCAGCAGTTTGGCCATGCCGCAAAATCCGGTCAGCCCCGCCGTGAGCAGTCCCGCGCCCACCAAAGCAGCGAGCAGGTAAAACACGGGGGAGAAAACCGCGCCGCCGATAACGCTAAGCAACACCAGCGAGCCGGCGCCAATCTGCACCTGCCGCATCATATCCAGCGGCGCGCTGCGGTCGGTGACGGTGGGCAGGCCGGCTTTTTTCCATGCCTGCAGACCGCCGTCCAAAATATAGGCCGTGCGCCCGTTTGCCGCTGCCGCCAGCGTTGCCGCTGCCTGCGCGGTGCGCATGCCCGACAGGCAATGGAACACCAATATATCGGCATTGGCGGCGGCAGATGGCAGTTTTTCTGCCAACTCATCGGGCGCGATGCACAGCGCTTGGGCAATATGCTCGCGCCGGTATTCGGCTGGGCTGCGGATGTCGATAAGCAGCACTTCTTTGCCGAACTTGCCGATTTCGTCCGCTCCGATGCGCGGCAAAGTGTCCGCCGCGCTCATTTTTTATCAACCGGACAAGTATTGATGCCGAGCAGGCTGTACAGCAGGCAGCTCGACATTAAACCGGTAGCCAGCGGCACTACGCCGATCCAGCCCCACCAGCCGATATAGCCCATTAGCGCGCCCGCAATCAGGGCGATACCCAAAACAATCCGGATAATCCGGTCGATTGTGCCGACATTTCGTTTCATGTTCATCTCCTGAGAAGCATATATAAGTAATTTTATATATGTGTTGAATGATAGATGAAAAGATGGCGGCTTGTCAAACTCGGGGCGGTACTTTCAGGCTGCCTGAAAGTTTTATAAAAGCCCGAAGCTGCCTGAATACCGTCTTGCCATTGATATGGAAAAAGCAGCCTGAAACCGAGAATCAGGTTTCAGACTGCCTTTAACATTTGCCTTATTTACTATCCAACTTCGGAATCACCGCGCCTTCGCCCAGCTGCACCAGTCCGGTTTGCGCGTAAATACCCAGTTTGGTGCGGGTGTCGGTAATGTCCAGATTGCGCATGGTAAGCTGGCCGATTCTATCCAGCGGGGTGAAAGCGGCGTTTTCCACTTTTTCCATGCTCAGGCGTTCCGGATGGTAGGTCAGGTTGGGCGATTCGGTATTCAGAATCGAATAGTCGTTGCCGCGGCGCAATTCGAGGGTGACTTCGCCGGTGATGGCTTTGGCCACCCAGCGTTGCGCCGTTTCGCGCAGCATCAGCGCTTGGCTGTCGAACCAGCGGCCTTGGTAAAGCAGCCTGCCCAAGCGCAAGCCGTTGATGCGGTATTGCTCGATGGTGTCTTCGTTGTGGATGCCGGTGACCAAACGTTCGTAGGCAATGTGCAGCAGCGCCATGCCTGGGGCTTCGTAGATGCCGCGCGATTTGGCTTCGATGATGCGGTTTTCAATTTGGTCGCTCATGCCCAAGCCGTGGCGGCCGCCGATGCGGTTGGCTTCAAGGAAGAGTTCGACGGGGTCGGCGTATTCTTTGCCGTTCAATGCAACCGGCATGCCTTCTTCAAAGCGCACGGACACGGTTTCGGGTTTCACCTCCACGTTTTCATCCCAAAACGCTACGCCCATAATGGGTTTGACGATTTTGATGCCGCTGTTCAGAAATTCCAAGTCTTTGGCTTCGTGCGTTGCGCCGAGCATATTGGAATCGGTGGAATAGGCTTTTTCTACCGACATTTTGTAATTGAAGCCGTTGGCAATCAGAAATTCGCTCATTTCATGGCGGCCGCCGAGTTCGTCGATAAATTGTTGGTCGAGCCAGGGTTTGTAGATTTTCAGCGCGGGATTGGTCAAGAGGCCGTAGCGGTAGAAACGTTCGATGTCATTGCCTTTGTAGGTGCTGCCGTCGCCCCAGATGTTCACGTCGTCTTCTTTCATGGCGGAAACAAGCATGGTGCCGGTCACAGCGCGGCCGAGCGGGGTGGTGTTGAAATAGGGCACGCCGCCGGTGGAAATGTGGAACGCGCCGCATTGGATGGCGGCGATGCCTTCGTGTGCCAACTGGGCGCGGCAGTCGATTAAGCGGGCGTTTTCTGCGCCGTATTCCATCGCTTTCTTGGGAATGGCGTTATAGTCGTCTTCGTCCGGCTGACCGAGGTTGGCGGTGTAGGCGTAGGGCAGCGCGCCTTTGAGTTTCATCCACAACAGCGCGGCGGAGGTATCCAGCCCGCCGGAAAAGGCGATACCGACTTTTTGTCCGATGGGGAGAGTTTGGAGAATGGTGTGGTTCGAACTCATATTTTTTCCTTTGCAAACGGGTGAATCAGGCTGCCGATTATATGCGGATGCGCCGGCGCTTTCTATGGCAAAAGGCAGCCTGAAAGCTCCCAAGCAAATTTAGAAATCCGCACAAGTGCCGGCCATGCAAAAGGCAGCCTGAAAATGTTTCAGGCTGCCTTTTTGCCGTACGGGATTTAGTCGTCGATTTTCTCTTTCAGAATCCGCAGGTCGGGGTAGGAGAGTTTGATGTCGTATTCGACATTGCCTTTGTAGGCATCGACATCGAATGCGGGGCGGCCGCGGTGGTCGTCGGCTTCGATTTTGTACACGCGGTAGCCGCGCTTTTCGAGCATTTTTACCGCTTTGGCGCGGTTTTGCTCGTAGGCGGGGTCTTGGTGCATTTTGTATTCGATGTAGTCGTCGGCCACGGCGGCGCCGGAGATGGCGATCAGGGCGGCAAGCATCAGTTTTTTCATTTTGGATTCCTTTCGTGTTGTTTGGGGCGTCTTGTTCGACGTGGGCGGATTATAGGCGGCGATAATTTGCGGAAAATTAGCGCGGCAAAAAATATCGGGCGGGGTAGGGCGGCGGGGTTTTCAGGCAGCCTGAAAACGGGCAGCCTGAAAATTTGGCACACGCCGTATGCCGTGCCTGCGCTTTCAGGCTGCCATCGGTGTTTTACTGCAGGCAGCCTGAAAGCCAAAAAAAACGCCTGCCGTTAATCGGGCAGGCGGCGGGGCGCTTTCAGGCTGCTTCGGCCGGGTCGCCGGTAACCGAATAGACTTGGCTGCTGCTGCCGGCATCGTTCAGAACGGCCAAAACGGCGGCGGCCAGACCGTTGCGGGTCATGTAGCCGGCGGGCACGGAGGTGTCGCTGCCGCTTAAGCGGTAGGCTTTGCTCTCGCCGTTGCCCAAGCCGCAGGGGCGCAGGATGCTCCAGTTCAGGCTGCTTTGGCGCAGTACGTTTTCGGCTTCGGTTTTGGCCTGCACGGCTTCGCCGAGCGCCTGTTTGAAGCGCTCGCTCATGCCGTCCCATTGTTCGCCGCAGCCCATGCTGGTGATAAGGATGAAGCGGGCGTTGGGGGTGTGGCGTTCGGCGGCGCGGATGATGTGGATATTGCCGGTGGCGTCGCTGCGGATGCCGGCTTCGTTTTTGCCGCCGACAAAGCTGATAACGATGTCGGGACGGCTGCGCTCGAAGGCGGCATCGACGGCGGCTTCATCGAGCACGTCGGCGTGAATCACGGGGATGTTGCACGCGGCGAAAAAGCCGTCGTCGGCAGCGCGCAGCACGGCGGTCAGGTTGTGGCCGCCGTGCTGTTCGATAAAGGCGCGGCCGGCGGCGCCGTTGGCACCGAAGAGCAGGATCATGGTCAGGCTCCTTCAAACAGCTTGCGCATGGCTTCGAGCTGGTGGGCTTTGAGTTCGCCGTTTTCGTCGCGGCCGACGAAGATTTTGAACATGGCGCCGCCGTTTTTGTTCATAAAGTTGAGCGAGCAGGTGGCTTTGCCCATAAAGGGGCGTTCCATCAGGTAGATGCGCTGGCAGTTTTCATAATAGATGTGGCCGTGCACGCCGCCGGCTTCGGCTTCTTGGAAGTTGTAAAAGCCGTGGCCGACTTTGCCGTTGGGCAGTTTGCCGGTTACTTCGACGATGGCGTCGGGGGTGTGGGCGATAAAGGTAACGGCTTCGTTCCAGCCGGCCACCGCCTGCAGAAATTCGACGATGCGGCTGCCTTCGGTGTGGCGGATCATGTTGTCGGGCAGGCAGCGGATTACGTCTTCGAGACTGCACTGGTGTTTGGCGGCGAGCATTTCGAGAATCTGGCCGGGATTGTCGGCCAGCGATTGGCGCAGTACGGTTTGCTGTTCGGCAGAGAGCGGTGAAGACATGGAATTTTCCTTTCCTGAAGTTTGCGGGAGGGCAAGCATCAGCTTGCGGGTAAGGGTAGGCGACCAGTAGCGGCCGCTGGTGTTAAGGCGGGCGATGCCGTCTTGATCGATTTCGAGCAGCGCGATTTTCTGCCATTGGGCGATGAGTTTTTGCGCTTCGGGGCAGCCTGAAAACAGCGAGGTGTCGATGCGGCCGAGTTCGATATCGTGCTGGACGCGGCCGAGCAGGGTTTTGTGTTCGCCGTGGCGGCTCATAAACGACAGGTTTTTGCTGCCTTTGGGCGTGTCGAGATAGCTTTTCAAATCGCCCTGCACCTGATAGCTGAAACGGCGGGTGTTGCCGCCGGCGCCGGAGCCGAAAGCCAGGCAGGGCATATTGGATTTGACCAGGGTGTTGTAAAGGTTGCGCTCGCCGCGGCCGGGATAGGCGAAGTGGTTGTTGCTCACCTGCTGCCAGCCCTGCTCGCGCAGATAGGCGACGGCGTAGGCATACTGGCGCGACTGCATGTCCAGCCCGGGTGGCACGGGGAAGGCGCCTTTTTCGATCATGCGGTTGATGGGCAAAAAGGGATAGCAGTTAAACGCGTAGGTGTCGAGACCGGAGAGCGGCAGCGACAGAGCCAGCTCCAAATCGCGCTGCCAGACATCATCGTTTTGGGCGGGCAGGCCGAACATCAAATCGGCCACAATCACCGCATCCAGCCGGCACAGTTTTTCCAGATAGGCCAGCGCTTCTTCGCCGCTGTTTTTGCGGCCGAGCCGCTTGCGGATGGCGGTATTGAAAGTCTGCACGCCGATGGAAATGCGCGTGGCGCCGGCGTCGATGCAGGCTTGGGCTTTGTCCATGCCGAAATGGCTCATGCGGCCTTCAACGGTAAATTCGCAATCATCGGCCAGCGGCAGATATCGGTAGCAGGCGCGGATCAGGCGCGCCAAGTCTTCGCTGTGCAGCGCGGTGGGCGTGCCGCCGCCGAAATACACCGCGCGGATTTTGCCGCCGATGCTGCGCTGCTCGGCTTCGCAGGCCATCTCTTCGATAACTTTATCGACATAAACCGCGCTGTAGCCGTCTTTCCAAGCATTGCGGTAGAAACCGCAGAACACGCAGTGGTTGGCGCAAAAGGGGATGTGCAGATAGGCCAGCGCGTCTTCGTTGATCGGCTGCGCCAAATCCTGCTGCCAGATTTGCTGCCATTGCGGCTGGGGCAGCGGCACCCCGCCCCAAATCGGCATCAGCGCCTGACGCTCGGGAAAAGCGTCGGGCGCGGCTTCGGTGTTGCGCCAGCTGATGGTTTGGATCATGGGTACCGCCAAATGTAAAGAAAACGGTGGTAATTGTAAATGATTTTCAGCAACGCTGCGATTGATTTACATCAAGGCGCGGAATTTTTCGAAGATTGTTGCGGTAAAGCGGGAAAAGCAACATAAAGGCAGCCTGAAAACCGTAAAACCGGCTTTCAGGCTGCCTTTTTACTGCGCGCTTGGGCGCAAACGCCGCTTAACGTTTGTTGTCCAACTCGTTACGCAGTTTTTTGGTTACGGCCATCATCACTTCGAGCTGTTCCAGCGTTTCTTTCCAGCCGCGGGTTTTCAGGCCGCAGTCAGGGTTGACCCACAGGCGCTCGACGGGCACGACTTCCATCGCTTTGCGCAGCAGGTGTTCGACTTCGCCTTCGGTCGGCACGCGCGGGCTGTGGATGTCGTACACGCCCGGGCCGATGTCGTTGGGGTATTTGAAGTCGCCGAACGCGGTCAGCAGCTCCATGTCGGAGCGCGAGGTTTCGATGGTGATGACGTCGGCGTCCATCGAAGCGATCGCGGGCAGGATGTCGTTGAACTCGGAGTAGCACATATGGGTGTGGATCTGGGTGCTGTCTTCGGCGCCGACGGACGACAGGCGGAAGGATTCGCACGCCCAGGCCAGGTATTCGTCCCATTGCGCTTTTTTCAGCGGCATGGCTTCGCGGATGGCGGGCTCGTCAATCTGGATGACTTTGATGCCGGCTTTTTCCAAGTCCAAAACTTCGTCGTTCAGGGCGAGGGCGATTTGTTTGGCAACGACGGACAGCGGGATATCGTCGCGCACAAACGACCATTTGAACATGGTAACCGGGCCGGTGAGCATGCCTTTCATCGGGCGTTTGGTCAGGCTTTGCGCGTAGGACGACCAGTAAACGGTCATCGGCGCGGGGCGGGAGACGTCGCCGAAGATGACGGGCGGTTTGACGCAGCGGCTGCCGTAGCTCTGCACCCAGCCGAACTGGGTGAAGCAGTAGCCGGCCAGCTGTTCGCCGAAGTATTCGACCATGTCGTTGCGCTCGGCTTCGCCGTGGACGGGTACGTCGATTTCCAGTTTTTCCTGCACTTCGACGCAGTAGGCGATTTCTTTTTTCATCGCGGCGTCGTAATCGGCGGCGGAGAGTTCGCCTTTTTTGAAGGCGGCGCGCGCCTGACGGATTTCGGCGGTTTGCGGGAACGAACCGATGGTGGTGGTGGGCAAGAGCGGCAGTTTCATCCATTCCTGCTGCGCTTTGATGCGCGCGGGGAAGGGCGATTTGCGCTGGTCTTCGCCTTTTTTCAGGCTGCTTACGCGCGCTTGTACGGCGTCGTTGTGGATTTTTTTGTTGGTGGCGCGGTCGGCGGCGGCGGCATCGGAAGCGGCCAGCGCGTCTTTCACGCTGTCTTTGCCGTTTTCCAGGGCGCGTTTGACGGTGCCCAGCTCGACCAGTTTCTGCGCGGCAAAGGCCATCCACGATTTGATTTCGGCATCGAGTTTTTCTTCAACCGCCAAATCCTGCGGGCTGTGCAGCAGCGAGCAGCTGGGGGCGATCCACAGGTTGTTGGCGAATTTTTCGCGAACGGGTTGCAGCGTGTCGATAACTTTGTTCAGGTTGGCGCGCCAAACGTTGCGGCCGTCGATCAGGCCGACGGACAGCACTTTGTTGTCCGGCCAGCCGTTGGCGAACACGGCCAGCTGCTCGGGTGCGCGTACGCAGTCGATGTGCACGCCGTGAACCGGCAGGGATTTGAGCAGCTCGAGATGCTCGGCGACAGACGCGAAATAAGTGCCGATGATGATGCGCACGCCGGTGTTGGCCAGCTCCTGATACACGCCGGCGAAGGCGTCGAGATAGGCCTGCGGCGCGTCGGCGGCAAGAATCGGCTCGTCAATCTGCACCCAGTCGGCACCGACGGCGGCCAGCTCGCGCAACAGTTGCGCGTAGGCGGGCAGCAGTTTGGGCAGCAGGGTTTTGACGCGGCAGCCGAATTCTTCTTTTTTCTTGCCCAGCCACAGCAGGGTCAGCGGGCCGACCAGCGTCGGTTTGATGTCGTAGCCTTGCGCTTTGGCTTCCTGAATCTGGGCGATCAGGTTGGCGGCGTTCACGGAAAACTCGGTGTCGGCGTGCCATTCGGGAACGATGTAGTGGTAGTTGGTGTCAAACCACTTGGTCATTTCCATCGCAAACTGGGTGGCGTTGCCGCGTGCCAGCTGGAAATACTCCGGCAGGCTCAGTTTGACGGCGTCAAAGCCGAAGCGTTTGGGAATCGCGCCCAGGGTGCACAGGGTGTCGAGCACGTGGTCGTAGAAGGAAAAATCGCCGACGGGCACAAGGTCGGCGCCTGCGGCTTTCTGCGTCGCCCAGTTCAGACGGCGGATTTCGGCGGCGGTTTCGCGTAGCTCGGCTTCGGATTTGGCGCCTTTCCAAAAGGCTTCGACGGCGAATTTCAGCTCGCGTTTGGCACCGATGCGCGGGTAGCCGGAAAGATGGAAGGTGGTCATATCGGTTCTCCTGATAATGGAAATGGCCGCAAACGGCCGGAAAACAGGGCGGCTGCACGGATGCGGCCTAGGCAATTTTTGTAGCCTGCAATGGTCGCGGTTTTGCCGCGCCGGCGCAAGCGCTTAATTTGAGCTTGGCGCATGAAACAATTTAATGCAGCGGCGGCAGACGGCTTTCGCGGCGAAACTGTTTTCAGGCTGCCGCAAAGGTCAAGGCAGCCTGAAAGCGCGAAAGCAGCCTGAAAAAGGTTTTCAGGCTGCTTTTTAAAAGGCGCGAACCGTGTGCTTACCAAGCTCCCGGCTCGGATGTGGGTTTGATTTTATCGGTATTGTAGAGATCTTTGGTCGGGCCTTTTTCCTGATCGCTTTGGCCGCAGGCTGCCAAAAGCAGCAGCACGGCAAATACGGGAAATAATTTCATTTTGCTATCCTTTAAGTTTAAGTTGGTTTTAATTGTACGGCTTGCCGGAAGACAGCCTGAAAAGTGTTTCAGACTGCCTGTAGGCGACCACTTTATCAAAATTTTTCGTTGGATACCAAATTCCTCGGGAGCTTTCGAGCTGCCTTTTGCATTTCCGAAGCCGGATGCCGACGGTTGCGGGACTATTGATATTCGGTTTGGGAAGCAGATTTTCCCCGTCCAATGGCGTCATTCCCGCGCAGGCGGGAATCTTGGCGGATATTCGATAATGCTTGAGAAACCATCCGGTGTGCCATCCGAAACAAGATTCCCGCCTGCGCGGGAATGACGCCGCTTGTGTGGCTTTCGCGTTTTCTGAAGGCTTTCAGGCTGCTTTATTGTGTTTCAAAATTCAAATGCCGACCGCTCGGACAAAACGCAAAGGCAGCCTGAAAACCTTGCGAAACGGTTTTCAGGCTGCCTTGTTGCTGGCGCTTGGCGCGCCGCCTTTACGGCGCGGTTTCTTTCAGGCTGCCGTGCATGGCCTGCGCTTCCCGAAGCGCGGTGTCGCTGTCGGCGGCGAGTACGGTGAAATGCCCCATTTTGCGGCCGGCGCGGGCGGCGGTTTTGCCGTACAGGTGCAGGTGGGCGCGCGGGTGCTGCAGGATGCGCGACCAGTCCGGCTCGATGTCGTGCGCACCGCCGCGCCACAAATCGCCCAGCAGGTTGGCCATGCAGCAGGGGGAAAGCAGGCGGGTGTCGGCGGGGGGCAGGCCGCACATCAGGCGCACCTGCTGCTGAAACTGGCTGGCGGCGCAGGCGTCGATGGTGTGGTGGCCGCTGTTGTGCGGGCGCGGCGCGATTTCGTTGACCACCAGCTCGCAGGTGTCGCCGACGACGAACATTTCCACCGCCAGCACGCCCACGTAGTCCAGCTCGTCGGCCAGCCGCAGCGCCATTTCGCGCGCCTGGTCCAAAACGTCCTGCGGCAGGGCGGCGGGGACGGCGGAATAGGCGAGAATGCCGTTTTCGTGGCGGTTTTCGGCGGGGTCGTAGCAGATGGCGTTTCGGCTGTCGAGACGGCAGACAATCACCGAAATCTCGCTGCGCAAGTCGAGCATTTTTTCCAGCACGCAGGGCACGCCGCCGAGCGTGTCGAAGGCAGCCTGAACGTCTTTCAGGCTGCTTGCGCGGATTTGGCCTTTGCCGTCGTAGCCCAGGGTGGCGGTTTTGACGATACCCGGCAGCAGCGCTGCGCAGTCGGGCGTGATGTCGGCGGCGCTGCGGATTTCGGCATAGGGCGCGGTGGGCAGGCCGGCGCGGCGGATATAGCTTTTTTCCAGCATGCGGTTTTGCGCCACCGCCACCGAGTCGCCCGAGGGGGAAACGCGGGTGTGGCGCGCCAGATCGCGCATCGCTTGGGCGCTGACGTTTTCAAATTCGGTGGTAACGGCGGCGCATCGGGCGAGTTCGGCCAGCGCGGCGGCATCGTCGAAGGGGGCGCACAGGTGGCGGTCGACAAAGCGGGCGGCGGGGGCGTGGGGGTCGGGATCGAGCACGGTTACGCCGTAGCCCATGGTTTTGGCGGCGAGGGCGAACATGGCGCCGAGCTGGCCGCCGCCGAGGATGCCGAGCATGGCGGGGGGAAGGATGGGAAGGTTTGCGGACATAGGGCAGCCTGAAAATCGGAAAACGGAAAAGGGCGCGATTTTAGCAGTTTTCGCCGTGCAGGCAGCCTGAAAAAAGCCTTTCAGGCTGCTTGGGGATAGGCAGCCTGAAAGTTTGCCGCAACGGCGGCGCACGCAAAACCCTGCGTTTCAGGCAGCCTGAAACGCAGGGTTTGTATGCGGCGGGGGTTATTTGAATTTGTCGCCCAGCGAGCCGAGGGCGTTTTCGGCGGCGTGCTTGGCTTCTTCCACTTTGCCGCTCAGGCCGGCTTTGGCTTCTTCGGCCTTGTCTTTGGCCGATTCGACGGCTTCGTTCACCGCTTTTTTGGCGGATTCGACGGCGTCTTTGGCGGCGTCTTCGGCGCGGTGGACGAAATCTTCAGCTTGGTGTTTGGCGTTTTCAACGGCAGATTCGACATTTTTCTTTACGTCGTCCAGATTCATGGCTTTGACCTTTCAATGTGTTGTTAAGCAAACGCCCCGCGAAGGGGCGAGCGGATTATGGCACAGTTTTGTGTAAGGGCAGGTTAATGCGGCGGCTCAGGCGCGGCGCAGCGTCCATTTGATGTCGCTGCCGAGCATTTCGACGCTGCGGCTGTGCCAGATACCGCTGCCGCTGAGCGCGGCGGGGTTTTCAGGCAGCCTGAAAAGATTGCGGGCATCGCTGCCGAGTATTTTCGGCGCCTGGTAGTGGACGATTTCGTCGGCCAAATCCTGCCGCAGAAACTCGCCGGCCAAAGTGGCGCCGGCTTCCACCATCAGCTCGCCTATCTGTTCTTCTGCCGCCAGCAGTTCCAGCAGCGCGGCAAGATGGATGCGGCCGCTGCCGTCGTCGGGTAGGGTGCGCACGCGCACGGCGGGGCAGACGGCGAAACGGCCGTCGTCGGGCACGAGCGTGATGACCAGGGTGGCGCCGCCGTCGCCGGCGATGCGGTGGGCGGGGCTAAGGCGCAGGCGGCTGTCAAGCACGATGCGCAGCGGCTGGCGCAGGGTGGGGAAGTCGCGCACATTTAGCTGCGGATCGTCGGCCAGCACGGTGCCGATGCCGGTGAGCACGGCGCAGCTTTCGGCGCGCAGGCGCTGGACGTCGGCGCGGGCGGCGGCGCCGGTAATCCATTGGCTGCGGCCGTCGGCCAGCGCGGTTTTGCCGTCGAGGCTGGCGGCGGTTTTGATGCGCACAAAGGGGCGGCCGCGCTCGATGCGCGACAAAAAGCCGCGGTTCAGCTCGCGTGCTTCGTCGGCGAGCAGGCCGCAGGCGGTGGCGATGCCGGCGGCTTCAAGCAGGGCGAAACCCTTGCCCGCCACCTGCGGATTGGGGTCGCGCATGGCGGCCACCACGCGGCCGACGCCGCCGGCAATCAGGGCTTCGGCGCAGGGTGGGGTGCGGCCGTAGTGGGCGCAGGGTTCGAGGGTAACGTAGGCGGTGGCGCCGCGCGCCAGTTCGCCCGCCTGCCGCAGCGCATGGACTTCGGCGTGCGGCGTGCCGGCCTGCAGGTGGAAACCCTGGCCGACAATCTGCCCGCCGCGGGCAATCACGCAGCCGACACGGGGATTGGGCGAGGTGGAAAAGCGGCCCTGTTCGGCCAAATCGAGCGCCCGCCGCATATGGGCGGTGTCTTGTGGGGAGAATTCAGTCATGGCAATAGCAGCCTGAAAGGCTGGAAAACGGGATAAAAAGGGCTTTCAGGCTGCTTTTAGCGGCAAGGGAAAACCCTGCGGCAGCCTGAAAGCTGCGGCAGGGTCGTCAAAGCTGGATTGCCGTTTTTCCTGCGCGGCGCGGGTGTCCGGCACATGGCTTTCAGGCAGCCTGAAAAATCTGTGATGCCTTAAAAACGGCATCGGCAAACGGCTTAGGAGCCGAAGCTGACGGTTTTCAGTAAGTCTTCCAATTCGGTGGCATCGGCGTAGGGGCTGACGGCGCAGATGCTGACCAGCTCTTTGCCGGCAGCCTGAATGCGGCAGCTTTCGTTGACGGTGGTGCCGTCGCTGTCGCTGTAGAAGCTGTAGCTCAAGACACCGTTTTGCTTGCTGCTGGAGAGATCCTGCAGATCGTCGCGTGCTTTGAGCGCGGTTTCGATGCCGTCCAGCGCGGCGTCGCCGGACTGGCCCAGGCGCAGCGCGGTTACGGTGATGCCTTCGCTGTCGCTGTGCTGCAGCAGCAGGATGTTGTCGGCCTTGCTGCCTTCAGGCTGGTAGGCGGGGTCTTGGCTTTTGTCGGCATAGCCGGAATTAAGGGCGATGCTGAAGCTGCCGTCGCGGCTTTTGACGCTGGTTTCGGCAGGAATGGCGCCGGTATCGCCCTGGGTGGCGGATGAGGTTTCGGCGGCGGATGCTGCGCCGGCGGCGTTGTTTGCCTGGTCGCAGGCGGTCAGCGCCAGCAGGGCGGCCAGAGCGGTGGCGGTAAACAGAGGTTTCATCGTATTTCCTTGCTGTGGTGGTTCGGATTGCGGGCGGCAGTTTGAATGCCTGTCGCCCGTTTCAGGCTGCCTGAAAAGGCGGCGCGGTTTATTCGTCGAAATGCAAAACGGCGGAGGTGTAAACGTTTTGCACGTCATCCAAGTCTTCGAGCGCGTCAATCAGTTTTTGCATTTTCAGTGCGTCGTCGCCGGCGAGCTCGGTTTCGTTCTGCGCGCGCATGGTTACGTCGCCATCCTGCGAGCTGAAGCCGGCGGCTTCGAGCGCGGCTTTGACCTGCGCCCAGTCGGCCGGAGCGGTGATGACTTCGATAACGCCGTCTTCATGGCTGATAACGTCTTCGGCGCCGGCTTCGAGCGCGGCTTCCATCAGCGCGTCTTCGTCGGCATCGGTGAAGACCAGATAGCCTTGGTGGACGAAGTTGAAGGCAACGCAGCCGTCGGTGCCGAGATTGCCGCCGTTTTTGGAAAAGGCGTGGCGCACGTCGGCAACGGTGCGGGTTTTGTTGTCGGTCATGCAATCGACCATCAGCGCCGCGCCGCCGATGCCGTAGCCTTCGTAGCGCAGCTCGATGTAGTCCACGCCTTCGAGATTACCGGTGCCTTTGTCGATGGCGCGCTGGACGTTGTCTTTGGGCATATTGGCGTCCCAGGCTTTGTCCATTGCCAGCCGCAGGCGGGGGTTGGATGCGGGATCGCCGCCGCCCAAGCGGGCGGCAACGGTGATTTCTTTAATCAGTCGGGTGAAAATTTTGCCGCGTTTGGCGTCGGCACGGGCTTTTTTGTGCTGGATGTTCGCCCACTTGCTGTGTCCGGCCATGAATATTCCTTTATGTAATAAAGCCGCCTGCCCTTGTTTGGCAGGCTCAAAAGCGGCTGATTTTATCATAATTCTGTTTTTGTACGGACGGATCCGTTGCGTGTGCGCGGCGGTGTTGTGTTAAGGTGTGATACGCTGGGGTTTGAAAAAATTACGCTTCCAGCCGTGTTTTCACAAGCCTTAACGAATTTGCTTGACTGTTGTGGGTGTCTTTGATTATATTCGGCCGGCTTGAAATCGGCGTAGAGATTCGGACGGCTCTTGTGTTTGCGTTAGTTGGTGTGCAGTTGGCGGTAACTTTGCTGGTTTCGGCGTTTTGTTATTTAGTGTGGGACGGCGCTGCCGGCGTGTCGCTTTTGCTCGGCGGTTTGTCTTATACGGTTCCTACTCTGGTTGCGGTATTGCTTTTAAAATTTTTCTACTCGCGCCCTGCTTTCGCCGGGGCGGTGTTTCTCGCTTCAGAAATTTTAAAAATAATACTGGCCGGCTTTGCCGCTGTGGCTGTGTTTTACTTGTATGGCGGATTGCGCGAGATGTTTTTTATCGCCGGTTTGCTGTTGGTCAGTCATCTGGTTTTTCTACTATTTCTGAAGGTCTATCGTTATGGCAAGTGAATCGTCTGGTGCTGCCGACTATATCAAGCACCATCTGCAGAGTCTTACCAGTCTGAATGATGTCAGCGAAGGTCAGGGCTTGCAGAATATCGCCGACTTCTCTTTTATCAATCTTGATGCAATCTTTTTTGCCATCGTGCTCGGCGTCGTTGGTTCTTTCCTGTTGTGGCGCGCCGCCAGGAAGGCAACTTCCGGTGTGCCAGGCCGTTTTCAGGCTGCCGTCGAACTTCTGTATGAGTTTGTCGATGATATGTGCAAAGGCATCATCCACAATGAGCAGTCGCGCAAAGTGGTAGCCCCGTTGGGTTTGGCGCTGTTTACATGGATTTTCCTGATGAATGCGATGGACTTACTGCCGGTGGATCTGCTGCCGCGCGTGTGGCAGGGAATGACCGGCAACCATCACGCCTTGCTGCGTGTGGTACCGACCGCAGACATCAATACTTCCCTTGCGCTGGCTATCGGCGTACTGATTTTCTGTATTTTCTACAGCATTAAGATTAAGGGCGGCAAAGGCTGGGTGCATGAGTTGTTTACCGCGCCGTTCGGTCCGATGCTGGGTCCGGTTAATTTTCTGTTGAATATTCTTGAATATCTCTCCAAAACTTTTTCCCATGGCATGCGGTTGTTCGGTAATATGTATGCCGGTGAGCTGGTATTCCTGCTGATTGCGCTTCTGGGCGGCTCTTGGGCGGCTTCAGGCAGCATTGGTTTCTTGGATCCGATATTGTTTTTCTTCCATATTATTGCCGGCGCGGCATGGGCGATTTTCCATATTCTGATTATTACCCTGCAGGCATTTATTTTCATGGCTTTGGCTTTCGTTTATATCGGCCAGGCACATGACCACCACTAAACAGTTTTTGATGTAGTTTGTGTAGTTCCCTTTCTTTATCTTTCTTGTTTAAGGAGTTTTTACTATGACTTACCTCGGTTTAATCGCTATTGCTTGTAGCCTGATCGTTGCATTGGGCGCATTGGGTGCTTCTATCGGCATCGCAATGGTTGGTTCCAAATATCTGGAATCTTCTGCACGCCAGCCTGAATTGATCGGCCCGCTGCAAACCAAACTGTTCCTGATCGCTGGTCTGATCGACGCGGCTTTCTTGATTGGTGCCGCAATTGCCCTGCTGTTTGCCTTCGCTAAACCGTTCCAAGGTTAATAGATATTTCCGATTCGTTTGAATTTGAAAACCAATACGGAAGGTTATCAAAGTGAACTTAAATGCAACCTTAATTGCACAGCTAATCGTCTTTTTGATTTTGGTTGGCTTTACCATACGCTATGTATGGCCGCCTATCGCCAAAGCATTGGACGAGCGCGCTGATAAAATCGCCGAGGGTTTGGCTGCGGCCGAGCGCGGTAAAAGCGATTTTGAGCAGGCAGAGAAAAAAGTTGCAGAACTCTTGGCTGAAGGCAGGAATCAGGTTTCCGAAATGGTAACCAATGCCGAGAAGCGAGCCGCCCAGATTGTGGATGAGGCGAAAACTCAGGCCGCAAACGAGGCTGCCCGTATTTCCGCTCAAGCAAAAGCAGATGTTGAGCAAGAGGTAAACCGTGCGCGCGAAGCCTTGCGCGAACAGGTTTCGGCACTGGCAGTAAAAGGTGCGGAATCCATCTTGCGTCGCGAAGTCGATGAAAAACAACATGCGCAGTTGCTGGCTTCTTTGAAACAGGAGCTGTAAGCCAATGATAGAGTTTGCAACCATTGCCCGTCCTTATGCGAAGGCCATTTTCGAATTGGCTGAAAGCGAACAGGCCGACAACTGGCAAACTTCTCTTAAAGAGGCTGCTTGGCTTGTCCGGCAGCCCCAAGTGGAAGTTCTGATCGCTCAAACCGATACCGATGCCAAGCAAAAGGCCGATATGCTGATTGACTTGCTGGGTGATTCGCCTGCTTTGGGCAGCTATAAATTCAAAAATTTCCTGTATGTACTGGCTCAGGAAAAACGTTTGCCGGTACTGCCTGAAATTTATGAGCAGTTCAAGGAACTGGTGCTGTCGCGTAAGCATATCAGGCAGGCAGTTGTCTATACCGCTTATGATATTGCCGACGAAAATCAAAAACAGCAGATTATTCAGGATTTGGAGCAGCATTTCCAAACCAAGTTGCAAGCTGTTTTCGAAACTGATCGCGATTTAATCGGCGGCATCAAGGCAGTAGTTGGTGATCAGGTGTTAGATTTGTCGGTGCAGGGTAAATTGCAAAAACTGTACGCGACTATGACCAATTAGGAGAGTTTTCATGCAGCTTAATCCTGCTGAAATCAGCGATTTGCTGAAAGCTAAAATTGAAAATTTAAATACGAAGCAGGAAGCCCATACCCGCGGCACAGTTATTTCTGTTACTGACGGCATTGTGCGTGTGCACGGTCTTTCTGATGTGATGCAGGGCGAGATGCTCGAGTTTCCGAACAATACGTTCGGCTTGGCGATGAACTTGGAGCGCGACTCTGTAGGTGCCGTAATCTTGGGTGAATACGAGCATATTACCGAAGGTGACGAAGTCAAATGTACCGGTCGCATTTTGGAAGTTCCGGTTGGTGCGGAGTTGGTTGGCCGCGTAGTCAATGCGCTGGGTCAGCCGATCGACGGTAAAGGTCCGATCAACAGCTCTCTTACCGCACCGATTGAAAAAATTGCTCCGGGTGTGATTGCCCGCCAATCCGTCGATCAACCGATGCAAACCGGCTTGAAAGCGATCGACTCCATGGTTCCTGTAGGTCGTGGTCAGCGTGAGCTGATCATTGGCGACCGTCAAACCGGTAAAACTGCCGTTGCGCTTGACGCGATCGTCAACCAAAAAGGTACCGGCGTTATATGTATCTATGTGGCGATTGGCCAAAAGGCTTCTTCGATTGCCAACGTGGTGCGCAAGCTGGAAGAACACGGAGCGATGGAGCATACCATTGTCGTGGCCGCTTCCGCTTCAGAAGCTGCGGCGTTGCAGTTTATCGCCCCTTATTCAGGCTGCACTATGGGCGAATACTTCCGTGATAACGGCCAGGATGCCTTGATTGTGTATGACGACTTGTCCAAACAAGCCGTTGCCTATCGTCAGATTTCTCTCCTGTTGCGCCGCCCGCCCGGTCGCGAAGCCTATCCTGGCGATGTATTCTATCTGCACAGCCGTCTGTTGGAGCGTGCCGCCCGCATCAATGCCGATGAAGTTGAAAAACTTACCGGTGGCAAGGTAACTGGCAAAACCGGTTCCCTAACCGCTCTGCCGATTATCGAAACCCAAGCGGGTGACGTCTCGGCATTTGTACCAACTAACGTAATTTCAATTACCGACGGCCAAATCTTTTTGGAAACCGACCTGTTCAACTCCGGTATCCGCCCGGCCATTAATGCCGGTATTTCGGTATCCCGTGTAGGTGGTGCTGCCCAAACCAAAGTGATTAAGAAACTTGGTGGCGGTATCCGTTTGGCTTTGGCCCAATACCGTGAATTGGCGGCGTTTTCCCAGTTCGCATCCGATTTGGACGAAGCTACCCGCAAGCAGCTGCAACACGGTGAAGTGGTAACCGAGCTGATGAAACAGCAACAGTTCAGCACTCTGAATACCGCGGAAATGGCATTGACCTTGTGGGCGATTAACAATGGTTCATATTCTGATGTTCCGGTTGCCAAAGCGCTTGCATTCGAAGCTGAATTCCTGAGCTATGTCCGCACCCAGCTGCCGCAAGTATTGGAAGCAATCAATGCGTCTGGCGCGATGTCCGATGAAAACGAACAAGCGCTTACTGATGCGATGAAGTCGTTCAAGGCTTCTTACAACTATGCAGCCTGAAAGGCTTAGCAGGGAAGGAGTCTGAAAATGGCAGTAGGAAAAGAGATTCTCACCAAGATTCGAAGCGTGCAAAACACGCAGAAAATCACCAAAGCAATGCAAATGGTGTCAACCTCTAAAATGCGTAAGACTCAAGAGCGTATGCGCTTGGCTAGGCCGTATGCCGAGAAAGTTCGCCAAGTAATGGGTCATCTTGCCCAAACTAACGAATATCACGGCATCCAGCTGTTGGAAGAGCGTAAAGAAGTCAAACGTGCTGGCTTTATCCTGATTACCACAGATAAGGGGTTGTGCGGCGGTCTGAATGCGAACGTATTGAAAAGATTCTTTGCGCAAGTTCAGGATTATCAGGAACGCGGCATTGCGGTTGACGTTGTGTGCTTTGGCAGCAAAGGTTTAGCGGCATGCCAGCGCATCGGCTTAAATGTTATCGCCAGCGTCAGCAATTTGGGTGATACGCCCAAAATGGAAATTTTGCTGGGTGCGCTAACTGAAATCTTTGGCCGCTATGAAGACCAGTCTCTGGATGTTATCCATTTGGTTTTCTCCTGCTTTGTCAATACGATGAAACAGGAACCCCGTTCCGAAGTACTGCTGCCGATTGGTTCCGGTGTTCTGGATGCGGACGACGGACAGAAATACCACTGGGATTACCGCTACGAGCCCAACCCAACCGTTGTGTTGGAGTATCTGCTCAGACGCTACCTTGAATCGGTGGTATATCAGGCAGTCAGCGATAACATGGCTTCCGAGCAGGCTGCACGCATGGTGGCGATGAAAGCGGCAACCGATAACGCTGGTAACGCGATTAAGGAATTGCGCTTGGTGTACAACAAGTCGCGTCAAGCAGCGATTACTACAGAATTGTCAGAAATTGTGGCAGGTGCCGCAGCCGTTTAAGGCAGCCGCCGGCCCATCAGATAGGATACGATAATGAGTGAAGGCAAAATCGTACAAATCATCGGCGCAGTAGTGGACGTGGAATTTCCTCGTGATGCTATCCCCCGCGTTTACGATGCTTTGAAATTAGTGGATCGTGATTTGACCTTGGAAGTCCAGCAGCAGCTTGGCGACGGCGTAGTCCGTACCATTGCAATGGGTAGTTCCGACGGTTTGAAACGCGGTTTGGCCGTAAAAAATACCGGTGCTCCGATTACCGTGCCGGTGGGTCAGGCTACTTTGGGTCGCATTATGGACGTGCTGGGCAATCCGGTGGATGAAGCCGGCCCGATCGATGGCGCCCATACCCGCGCCATCCACCAGCCTGCTCCCAAATTTGACGAATTGTCCAATGCCACCGAGCTTCTGGAAACCGGCATTAAGGTGATCGACCTGCTGTGTCCGTTTGCCAAAGGCGGTAAAGTGGGTCTGTTCGGTGGTGCCGGCGTAGGTAAAACCGTAAACATGATGGAGTTGATCAACAACATCGCCAAAGCGCACAGCGGTCTGTCAGTATTTGCCGGCGTCGGTGAGCGTACCCGCGAAGGTAACGACTTCTACCACGAGATGAAAGACTCCAACGTATTGGATAAAGTGGCCATGGTTTACGGTCAGATGAACGAACCTCCGGGCAACCGTCTGCGTGTCGCCCTAACCGGTTTGTCTATGGCCGAACACTTCCGTGATGAAAAAGACGAAAACGGCAAAGGCCGCGACGTACTGTTCTTTGTGGACAACATCTATCGCTACACCCTGGCCGGTACCGAAGTATCCGCCCTGTTGGGTCGTATGCCTTCCGCCGTAGGTTACCAACCGACGCTGGCTGAAGAAATGGGTCGTTTGCAAGAGCGTATTACCTCTACCCAAACCGGCTCCATTACTTCCATCCAAGCCGTATACGTACCGGCGGACGACTTGACCGACCCGTCTCCTGCGACCACTTTCGCCCACTTGGATGCGACCGTGGTATTGAGCCGCGACATTGCTTCTCTCGGTATTTATCCCGCAGTTGACCCGCTGGATTCCACTTCCCGCCAGCTCGACCCGATGGTTCTGGGTCAGGAGCACTACGATGTAGCCCGCGGCGTGCAGTCCACCCTGCAGAAATACAAAGAGCTGCGCGACATCATCGCTATTTTGGGTATGGACGAATTGTCTGACGAAGACAAACTGACCGTAATGCGTGCCCGCAAAATCCAGCGCTTCCTGTCCCAGCCTTTCCATGTGGCCGAAGTGTTTACCGGCTCTCCCGGCAAATACGTTTCCCTGCGCGATACCATTGCCGGCTTCAAAGCCATTCTGAGCGGCGAATACGACCACCTACCCGAACAGGCCTTCTATATGGTCGGCGGTATCGAAGAAGCGGTTGAGAAAGCCAAAACCCTGAACTAAGGAGCCGGGCATGGGTGTCATGCAAGTTGAAGTGGTAAGTAACGAGAACAACATCTTTTCAGGGGAGGCAACTTTTGTGGTAGTACCGACTCTGGAAGGCGAACTCGGTATCTACCCGCGACACGAACCGATTATGAACTTGGTGCGTCCCGGCGCATTGCGGCTGACCGTGCCCGACTCCAACCAGGAAGTCTTGGTAGCGGTATCCGGCGGCGTGCTGGAAGTTCAGCCGCATAAAGTAACGGTATTGGCTGACGTAGCGGTGCGCAGCAGTGAAATGGACCAGGCGCGTGCGGAAGAGGCGAAGAAGAACGCCGAAGCCGGCGTTGCCAAAGCCCAGGACGAAGAATCGCTGGCCAAAGCCCAAGCAGCACTGGCCGCCGCAATTGCCGAGCTGAAAACGCTGGACTATATCCGCCTGCACCAAAAGCACTAAACCCGAAGCAAAGCAAAACCTGCCTGCCATTTTTGATGGCGGCAGGTTTTTTTATGGGGCTGTACTAGATAAGCAGTCATGTTAGACTGCAAAAATGAAGATAACCCATTGTAAACTAAAAA
>NZ_JAKOOW010000008.1:0-162 GCF_022288825.1 Kingella pumchi
GAAGTGCAGTTATCAAGCGGCACCAAAATTTGGGTAAAGCGCACAGTAAAGGGCGAAGCATCCTGCCAGTTGGGTGGACCCAATTCTTATGAAGTAAACGAGCGCGAATTGGAAGTGATTGCTTCTGCCGGTCTGCCCGTTCCGCCGAAATGGTCGTCGGAG
>NZ_JAKOOW010000008.1:323-60575 GCF_022288825.1 Kingella pumchi
GAAATGGCAGCAGGTGGAGTTTGACAAATCGCTGGATGGTAGGGATGCCAATTTGGAGTACACTCTAAAAGTAGGAAAAATGCCGAAAGAAATTTTCCTACATGACAAACCATTGAATAGAGTACACCCTAAAGAGTTTAAAAGTAATGTTCAATCTAGGTATAAGTATATTAATCTTGACACCAAATACTGGTAATTTTATTTCATAAACTTAGGAGAGAATCATGGCAATCGATGTAAAAACCTACGCCCAACTGGCTGCCCGTGTGTATGACAAGAAGCCCTTAAACAAACCAGCGCCAATCTGCCCGCTACGCCGCCGCTCAACAGCCCCCCACATTTTCAGGCTGCCTTGCACTTTGCAAGGCAGCCTGAAAACATAATGAGTGCTTAAGACCATATCCTGAGCCTTAGGGCGAAGTCTGCCCCGCCGCAAAGCCGTACCATCGCCGCTTTTTAATCGGCAGCGCAGGAGGCTGCCAAAGGAGCAAACAATGGCATCAGCCAAAAAACCGTTTCCGATGCCGACGGGCTATTTCGGCATCCCCCTGGGCCTGGGCGCATTATCGCTGGCGTGGTCGCACGCGGCGGACGTTTATCCGCAGCTGGCGGCGTGGTTCGGCACCGCAGCGGGCGTATTGTCGGTGGGCAGCTGGGCGCTGTTTGCGCTGATGTTCGCCTACAAATGGCTTGCCTACCGCGAGCAGCTGCTGGACGAATGGCGCTGCCCCGTGCGCTTTTCCTATATCGCGCTGGTGGCGATCAGCACGATTATCGTCGGCGAAGTGCTGCGCCGCTGGACGGGCTGGGGCGAAGCGCTGATTTGGGCTGGCGTTGCCGGCCAGCTGGTGTATTCCAGCATCCGCATCGGTTCGCTGTGGCAGGGCGACGTGTTTACCGAAAAATCAGTGCAGCCGCCGTTTTACCTGCCCGCGGTCGCCGCCAACTACACCAGCACCGGCGCGATGGTGGTGCTCGGGCATCACGATTTCGGCTGGATGTTTTGGGGCGCGGGCACGCTGGCGTGGATCATGTTTGAACCGCTGCTGTTGCAGCGCATGCGGCTGTTCCGTTTGGAAAAAGACCAGCGCCCCGCCATCGGCATCGTGCTGGCGCCCGCTTTTGTTGGCGCGGCGGCGTATCTGGCGCTTACGGGCGGGCAGGTGGACAACGTGGTCAAAATCTTGGTCGGCTACGGCTTTTTGCAGCTGTTTTACCTGCTGCGCCTGCTGCCGTGGATTTTGGAATACGGCTTTGCCGTGGGACATTGGTCGTTCTCGTTCGGCGCGGCGTCGATGGCGGCGGTGGCGCTGTCCATGCGCGCGCAAACGGCGTATCCGCTGTTTTGGACGGGCGTGTTTTGGTTTGCCAATGCGCTGATTGCGCTGTTGGTGCTGATGACGGCGCTGCGGATTGCGCAGGGGCGGTTTTGGTTAAAAGCAGCCTGAAAACGGCGAAACGGCAGAAAAACGGCTTTCAGGCTGCTTTGGCGGCAGCCTGAAAGCCCGATTCGTTTATAATCCGCCCCTTTGTTTCCCCGCCATCAGGCACACCATGCTCAAATTCACCCTGCACAACACCGACGGTCACGCCCGCCGCGGCACGCTCGAACTCAACCACGGCAGCATCGAAACACCCGTTTTCATGCCGGTGGGTACTTACGGCTCGGTCAAAGCCATGTCGCCCGCCAATCTGCACGACATCAAAGCGCAGATTATTCTCGGCAACACTTATCACTTGTGGCTGCGCCCCGGGCTGGAAGTCATCGAACAATTCGGCGGCCTGCACCGCTTTATCGGCTGGGACAAGCCGATACTCACCGACTCGGGCGGCTTCCAAGTGTTTTCGCTCGCCGATATGCGCAAGCTCACCGAAGAGGGCTGCACCTTCAAAAGCCCGATTAACGGCGACAAATTGTTTCTCTCGCCCGAAATCTCGATGAAAATCCAAACCGTGTTGAATTCCGACATCGCCATGCAGCTGGACGAATGCACGCCCGGCGAAGCCACACGCTCGCAGGCCGAAGCATCGCTGCAAATGAGTCTGCGCTGGGCGGAGCGCTCGAAAAAGGCGTTTGAAGACCTAAAAAACCCCAACGCGCTCTTCGGCATCGTGCAGGGCGCGATGTATGAAGACTTGCGCGAACAGTCGCTGCGCGGGCTGGAAGAATTTGACTTCCCGGGGCTGGCCATCGGCGGTTTGAGTGTCGGCGAACCCAAGCCCGAGATGTACCGCATGCTGCGCGCCGTCGGCCCGATGCTGCCCGCGCACAAACCGCATTATCTGATGGGCGTGGGCACGCCCGAAGATTTGGTGTACGGCGTGGCACACGGCGTGGATATGTTCGACTGCGTAATGCCCACGCGCAACGCCCGCAACGGCTGGCTGTTTACCCGCTTTGGCGACGTGAAAATCAAAAACGCCAAGCACAAACACGACACCGCGCCGCTGGACGCAAGCTGTACCTGTTATACCTGTCAAAATTTCAGCCGCGCCTATCTGCACCACCTGCACCGCGCCGGCGAAATCCTGGGCGCACAGCTCAATACCATCCACAATCTGCATTTTTATCAGGTAATCATGGAAGAAATGCGCGAAGCCATCGAACAGGGAAAATTCGCCGACTGGCGGGCGCATTTTCACGAGCTGCGCGGCACCAGTCCTGAAGCGTAATAAACGGCAAAAAGGCAGCCTGAAAAGTTTTCAGGCTGCCTTTTTGCTGTATTTTGCCGTGTGCTTACAGGCCGGTGATAAAAGCGACCAGACCCAGCACGATGCCCGGGGCGTTGGCGACGGCGATCGGCCAGTCGCGCGGCTGTTTGAACAGGCCGTAGGCCACCCAGATGGTGCAGTTGATGCTGGCCACCAAGGGCTGCAGCAGTTCTAAGAAAGTTACTTCGCGGCCTTTGAGATTGGCGGCGATTTGCGGAACATAGGCCACATACATGGCAACGGCCATGATGCTGCCGATGGTGCCGAGAATGCGGATTTGTTTTTCGGTCATGTTTTTTCCTTCCGTGTGTGTTTGCTGCAGCTGCAGCGCAAAAGGGCGGCATGATAAAGACTTTGCGTCGATTTTTCAAAGGTTTTTCGGGAGTGTGGCGTTTTTTCAGGCTGCCTGAAAACTTTTCAGGCTGCTTCGCTGCCGATGCCGAATACTTGGCGCAGATAGGCGAGGAAAGTGTTGTTGTCGGTAACGGTTTTGCCAGGGCTGTCGGAGAGTTTGGCCACCGACTGGCCGTTGCATTCGACCAGTTTCAACACGATGTTGAGCGGGGTGTGCCCCATGTCATTGGTGAGATTGGTGCCGATGCCGAAGCTGGTTTTGAAGCGGTCTTTGAAATACTGGTGCAAATCCCAGGCTTTCTCCAGCGTCAGGCCGTCGGAGAAGGTGAGCATTTTGGTGCGGCTGTCGATTTTGAGCTTGCGGTAGTGGGCATAGGCTTTGTCGCCCCAAACATAGGGGTCGCCGCTGTCGTGGCGCAGGCCGTCGAAAAGTTTGGCGAAGTAAAGGTCGAAATCGCGCAAAAAGGCGTCCATGCCGACAACGTCGGTGAGCGCGATGCCCAAATCGCCGCGGTATTCGTGCACCCAGGCATCGAGGGCGGCTTTTTGGAAGTCGCGCAGGCGCACGTCGAGCGCCTGGAAGGCCTGCAGAAATTCGTGCGCCATGGTGCCGATGGGGGTAAGGCCGAGGGTTTTGGCCAGATAGACGTTGCTGGTGCCGCGAAACACCTGCGGCGCGGCCTGGTGCAGGGTGCGCACCACATGTTCCTGCCAGGCCGGATTGTAGCGGCGGCGGGTGCCGAAGTCGGACACCAGAAATTCGGGATCGCCCGGCTGCTGGTGCTGGGCATAGGCGGTAAGCAGCGTGGCTTTGTCGCGCAGGCGCTTTTCGCCTTCGGCGAGCACGGCGGGGGTTTCGAGACGGCGGAAATAGAGTTCGTTGACGATGGCCAGAATGTAGATTTCAAAGAACATCGCCTGAATCATCGGCCCTTCGATGCGGATGTTGAGACGGTTTTCGTCGTCGATGTGCACGTGCACGAAGCGGCGTTTGAGCTGAAAGAGTTCGAGATAATCGACAAAGTCGCTTTTGATAAAGCGCAGGCCGCGCAGGTAGTCCAGCTCGTCGGCGCTAAACTGCAGGTTGCACAGATCGTCGAGTTCGCGCTCGAAGTCGTCGCGGATTTCGGAGAGCGGATAGACGGTCTGGTCGTTGTTGCGGCAGCGGAATTCGTAAACGCTGTGGGTTTCGGGAAACTGGTGCAGCACCACCTGCAGCATGGTGAATTTGTAAAGGTCGGTATCGAGCAGGGAGCGGATAATCGGCATAAGGGCTTGGATGTTGCGGACAAAGCGCGATTAAAGCACGTTTGCGCCGCTTTGTGCGGAAAATCTCAGGGGCGCCGTGCTGCGGCTGCGTTATAATCCGCGCCAGTTTCAGCAAGGAGAAAACATGAGCGACAAACCGCTTGCCGGCAGCCTGAAAGCCGGCACATGGCTGCACAAGGCCGGCGTTTACGCCCGCCTGATGCGTTTGGACAAACCCATCGGCACGCTGCTGCTGCTGTGGCCGACGCTGTGGGCGCTGTGGCTGGCGGCGCAGGGGCGGCCGGACAATACCGTGCTGCTGTGCTTTGCGCTGGGCACGCTGCTGATGCGCAGCGCCGGCTGCGTGATCAACGACTGGGCCGACCGCGATTTCGACGGCAGCGTGGCGCGCACCGCCGGCCGGCCGTTTTCCCGCGGCGAAGTGGCGGAAAAAGAAGCGCTGCGGCTGGCGGCGGTGCTGGTGCTACTGGCCGCCTGCTGTTTGATTCCCCTGAACCGCACCGTTTGGCTGTTTGCCCTGCCGGCGCTGTTTGTCGCTTTCAGCTATCCTTTTGCCAAGCGCTTTTTCCCGCTGCCGCAGCTTTATCTGGGCATTGCTTTTTCTTTCGGTATTCCGATGGCTTTTGCCGCTGTGCAGGGGCGCGTGCCGGGCTATGCCTGGTGGCTGTTTGCCGCCAATCTGTGCTGGACGCTGGCGTATGACACCATCTACGCGATGGCCGATAAGGAAGACGATTTGAAAATCGGCATCAAAACTTCGGCCATCACTTTCGGCCGGCTCGATGCCGAAATGGCGATGCTCTGTCACGGCCTGTTTGATCTGCTGATGATGCAGGTGGGCATGGCCGTTGGTGCCGGCTGGCCGTTTTGGGCGGCGCTGGTGCTGACGGTTTACTGGCAATGGCGCCACTATCTGCGCATTCAGGGGCGGGATCGCGACGAGTGTTTTGCCGTTTTTCTCGACAACAACAAAATCGGCTGGCTGTGGTTTACCGCGCTGGCGGTGCAGTACGGCATCGGTTCTTAAGGATTTTTTGTTTTCAGGCTGCCTTTAGCGGGCAGCCTGAAAATTGTTTGGGCAACAGCCGAATAAAACACGCCGCCCGGGATAACTCGGGCGGCGCATCAGTTTTCAGGCTGCTTCAAGCAGGGCAGCCTGAAAGGTTTTACTCTTCAAATTTCAGTTTGTGTTTGGCGGCAGCGGCGGCCAGTTGGGTTTGGGCGGCCATCAGCTTCTGCTGGCCGCTCATCATTTGCTTTTGTGCTTCCATCATCGCGGCGGCATTATTAGGATCTTTTGCATCGAGCTTAAAGCCTTTTTCGATGCCGGCAACCATTTCGCCCATACCCTGCGAGAGGTTGTTGCGGATGGCTTTGCCTTCTTCCGATTGCAGGTTCAGTGCGTTCAATTTTTCCGGCAGCGGGCGGAAGAAGACCAGCATTTCTTCAACAATGGCTTTTTGTTCTTCTTCGCTCTTGGCGGCCATCAGCCGGTCTTGGAATTTTTGGTTGGCTTCTTTGCTGTAGCCGGTTGCTTTCACCGCTTCGCTGATGGCTTTCAAATCTTCCACTTCAGGGTTGCTGCAGGCGGCGAGCAGAGCAATGCTGCCCAGCAGCAGGGCAGCTTTGGAGAGGTTTTTGCCGAGGTTTTGCCAGAATTTCATGTAAACAGTCCTTTGTTGTCGGTTTGGATGGGGGAAAACGGCTTTCAGGCAGCCTGAAAGCCGCTGCGGATTATAAAGGTTTCAGCGGTTTTCGGCAGCGCTTTTTGCGGCGGCGGCGCCAAGTTTTTCAATGCCGGTGCTGCCGAGTGCCTGCACCAGATCGCGGGCGCGGCCGTGGCTGCCGATCGGGTAGTCGGGAGCAATTTCCGCTAGCGGCAGCATCACGAAACTGCGCTGGTGGGCGCGCGGGTGGGGCAGGGTGAGTTCGGCGTCGTCGGATGTACTGCCGGCAAAGTCGATTAAGTCCAAATCCAGAGTGCGCGGGGCGTTGCGAAAGCTGCGCACGCGGCCGAAACGGGTTTCGATGTCCTGCAGCAGGTGCAGCAGCTTGCGCGCGCCGCAGTCGGCTTCAACGAGAGCGACGGCATTGACGAAATCGGGCTGGTCGGCATAGCCGACGGGCGCACTCAAATACAGCGACGAGGCTTGCAGGCTGCGGATAACGGGCAGGGCGGCAACGGCGGCAATGGCGCGGCGCACCTGTTCGACAGGATTTTCGAGATTGCTGCCGAAGGCGATAAGGGCGGTGGCGGTCATGGCGGTAAACGGGAAAACAATGGGAAAAGCAGCCTGAAAACGCGGCGGGCGTTTTTCAGGCTGCCTGCGCGGCAAGATAGGCTTCGAGCGCGGCGGCATCGAGATGCCAGTGGCAGATTTGGTGGGCGCCATGCAGCAGCACCGGCACCAGCTCGTTGTACTTTTCTTCGAGCGCGGAGTCGTCATCGACATCGACGATTTCAATCTCAAAGCCCCAGCGCTCTTGTAGGGGGCGCAGCGCGTCGCGCATCTGGTGGCACAGGCCGCAGTATTCGCGGAACATCAGGGTCAGGGTCATGGTGCGGGTGCTTCCGAAACGGGTTTCAGGCTGCTTTGCAGGCAGCCTAAAAAACGGATTACAGCCAGCCGGCGCCGTTTTCGCGCACGATTTGCGCCAGCGCGTCGAGCCAGTCGGGGTTGTCGTTGAGGCAGGGGATGTAGTGGTAGTCGCTGCCGCCGGCGGCATGGAAAAGCTCGCGGCCGCTGATGGCGATTTCTTCCATGGTTTCGAGGCAGTCGGCAACAAAGCCGGGGCAGGCGATGTCGATGCGGCCGCCCGCGTTTTTTTTCGCCAGCTGTTTTATCAGCTGCTGGGTGTTGGGTTCCAGCCATTTGGCGGGGCCGAAGCGGCTTTGGAAGCAGACTTCGTAATCCTGTTCGCCCAAACCGAGTTCGGCGGCAATCAGGCGGGCGCTGTGGCGGCATTCCGACTGGTAGGGGTCGCCGTTGCGCTCGTGGCGCAGCGGGATGCCGTGGAAGCTGAACAGCAGTTTGCCTCCGCTGCCGTGTTGGGCGCGGTAATTGCGGATTTGCGCGGCTTGGGCGCCGATGTAGGCGGGATGGTCGTAAAAGCGGCTGACGGTGCGCAGCGACATCTGGTTGCGCTGGCGCTTCAAGGCATCGTGCACCTGGTCAAGCGCGGCGCCGCTGCTGCTGCCGGCGTATTGCGGATACAGCGGCAGCACAATCAGCCGGCCGACGCCCTGCGCTTTGAGTGCTTCGATGGCCGAGGGGATGGACGGTTCGCTGTAGCTCATCGCATAGGCGACGGCGACATCTTCAGGCAGCCGGCTTTGCAGCCCTTCGCACTGGCGGCGGGTAAACACTTCCAGCGGCGAGCCTTCCTTAAACCACACTTTGGCGTAGTTGGCGGCGCTTTTTTTGGCGCGCAGCGGCAGAATCACGCCGCGCAGCAGCGGCTGCCACAGCAGGGCGGGCAGCTCGACGATGCGCCGGTCGGAAAGAAAGCTGCGCAGATAGGGGCGCACGGCGGCGGCGGTGGGAGCGGCGGGGGTGCCGAGATTGATCAGCAGCACGCCGGTTTTCTGCCGGCCGCCGGCTGCCGGCTTGGGTTCGGGATTCAAAGATTTCATGGCAGTGGTGTGGTGGCGGGGCTGCCGGCAATCCGTCGGGATTGCGGCGTTTCGCGCCCTTGTCGTTGTGGTTTGCGCGAAAAGCGCATGGTGCCTTTTCAGGCTGCTTTCGGGAAACAGGCAGCCTGAAAGGTTTTCAGGCTGCCTGCGGGCGGTGCGGCGCTTTAGTTGTTGCCGCCGTTATTGTTGTTGAGGCCTTGGCGGCGGACGACGGCGGGAACTTCAAAATCGTCGAGTACCGACTGACTGGAGAAGTCGGCGGCCACCAGGTTCATGCTGCGGGTTTTGCGGCCGGAGATAATCATGCCGGCGCCGTCGCCGCCCAGCGCGTCGTGGCGGGGGGTGCTGCGCACGGGCGCTGCGGGACGCGGCTGGTTTTGGTCTTCAAGACCGGTGGCGATGATGGTGATGCGGATGGCGTCTTCGTCCATGTTCTCGTCTTCGACGTTGCCGAATTTGAGTTCGGCATCCGGCAGCGCGTATTCGGTAACCTTGGCCATGATTTCTTCGTATTCGTCGAGAATGAAGCATTCGGGCGCGGTGGTGATGTTGACCAGCACGCCTTTGGCGCCGTTGAGGTTGATATCGTCCAGAAGCGGGCTGGAGATAGCTTCCTGTACGGCGATGCGGGCGCGGTCGGGGCCGCTGGCTTCGCCGATGCCCATCATCGCCATGCCGGTGATGCTCATCATGTTTTTGACGTCGGCAAAATCAACGTTGATCAGGCCGCGGTAGGTAACGATTTCAGAGATGCCGGCCACGGCGTTGCGCAGCACGTTGTTGGCGGCGCGGAAAGCGGCGCGTACGGTTACGCCTTTGCCCAGCGCGGCGAGCAGTTTGTCGTTGGGCACTACGATCAGCGAATCGACGTGGCGTTTGAGATTGTCGATGCCTTCCTGGGCGATGGCGGTGCGGCGACCTTCGTGTTTGAAGGGGCGGGTAACCACGGCCACGGTCAGGATGCCGAGTTCTTTGGCCACTTCGGCAATCACCGGAGTGGCGCCGGTGCCGGTGCCGCCGCCCATACCGGTGGTGATGAACAGCATATCGGCGCCGCTGATCAGTTTGGCAATCGCTTCACGGTCTTCCAGCGCGGCATCGCGGCCGACTTCGGGATTGGCGCCGGCACCCAAACCGCGGGTCAGGTTGACGCCGAGCTGGATTTTGTTTTTCGCCAGATTGCCCTGCAGCGATTGGGCATCGGTGTTGGCGCTGATGTATTCGACGCCCTGGATCGGATTTTCGATCATGTGGTTGATGGCGTTGCAGCCGCCGCCGCCGACGCCGATGACTTTGATGACAGTCGAACCGACGACGGTTTCGATGGTGGGGTTGGCGGTGTTTTCCATAATAGTGCAAGCTCCTTAACGCTCGGGGCGGGTGATGGTAATGGTAATCGGGCGGCGGCCGGGGCAGCCTGAAAGGGGAGGGCGGATCAGAATTTTTCGTTTATCCACTGTTTGGTGCGCGTCCACCAGCTTTCGCCGTCGTCTTCTTCGTGGACGGCATGGCTGCGCTGCGGTGCCGGCGTATGATCGGCTGGCGCTTCGCTGTCGCGGCGGCGCACGGGAACGCCGGCGCTGCTGCCGTGGTGCAGGGCGCGCTCCTGCGCGGTTTGCAGCAGGCCGATAACGGTGGCGTAGCGCGGGTTGCGGATGCGTTCGGAAACGCCGCTGATTTCCTGCGGCACGCCGACGCGGGCGGGCAGGTTGAAGACGTTTTCGGCCAGATCGGTGCAGCCGTTGAGCAGCGAAGCGCCGCCGGTAAGCACCACGCCGGAGGTAAGCACGTCTTCGGGGAAGCCGGAGCGGCGCAATTCGTTCAGTGCCAGTTCCAAAATTTCTTCGACGCGCGGGCCGATGATGCTGGCGAGCACGCGGCGGGCGATCTGGCGCGGCGGACGATCGCCAACGCTGGGGACTTCGACCATTTCGTCCAAACCTTCGATATCGGGATGGTCGGTGGCGACGCCGTGGAAGATTTTGATGCGCTCGGCGGCGCCGTAGGGCGTGCGTAGCGCCTGGGCGAGGTCGCGGGTAATCAGGTCGCCGGCAATCGGGATAACGGCGGTGTGGCGGATGGCGCCGTTGGTGTAAACGGCGATGTCGGTGGTGCCGCCGCCGATGTCGAGCACGCACACGCCGAGTTCTTTTTCGTCTTCGGTGAGCACCGCATCGGCGCTGGCCAAGGGCTGCAGCACCACTTCGTCCACTTTCAGGCCGCAGCGCTCGATGCATTTTTGCAGGTTTTGCAATGCGGTGGCGGCGCCGGTGATGATGTGGACGCGGGTATCGAGGCGGATGCCGCTCATGCCGATGGGTTCGCGCACGCCGGGCTGGTTGTCGATGATGTATTCCTGCACCACGGTGTGCAGCACCTGGTGGTCGGGCGGAATATTGACGGCTTTGGCGGTTTCTTTGGCGCGCTCGATGTCGGCCTGGGTGACTTCGCCGTCTTTGATTTTGACCACGCCTTGCGAATTGCGGCTGCTGATGTGGTTGCCGGAGATGCCGATGGTTACGCTGCGGATTTTGCAGTCGGCCATGTGTTCGGCTTCGCCGACCGCCTGGCGGATGGCCTGGGCGGTGGCGTCGATATTGTTGACCATACCGGCTTTGAGGCCGCGCGATTCGACCTGGCCTAAGCCGACGATGTGGATTTCTTCGTCGATGATTTCGCCGATCAGGGCGATGACTTTCGAGGTGCCGATGTCTAGGGCACAGACGTATTGTTTGTTTTCCATATAGGGCGGTTTCCCGGAAAAATGCCGTCGCGGATGCTTTTCAGGCTGCCTGAAACTCAGCGGCGGCGGGTTTTGGCTTTGTTGTTGTTTTTCGGTGCGGCGCTCTCGGCCGCTTCGGTATCGGGTGCTTCGGCATCGTCGTCTTTGGGTAGGGCGGGGCGCTCGGATTTGCTGCGGTAGCCGACGGCGAAACCGTCTTTATAGCGCATATCGACATAATCGAGCGCATGGGCGTGCGCCGCCAGATGGCCGGACCAGTATTCGGCGAAGCGGCCGATGCGGTGGTGGATGTTTTCCCGACCCAGACGCACTTCGACACCGTTGTCGAGCATCAGCGTCCAAGCCGAGCGCGGGCTGTATTGTAAACGCAGAATCTTCAAACGCAAAGGCTGCAGCTTGGTGCTGAAGGCGCGGTAGTTCTCAATCATCAGCGGCATATCGCGCGATTCGCCGTCAAACTCGGGCAGTTCGGCATCGTAGGCAGCCTGAAAAATGCGGCCTTTATCATCGACCAGTCCGGCGTGTTCGTTGTCGCGCAGCCAGCGGGCAAAGGGTTTGTGTTCGCTGACGCGGATTCTGATGGTGTGCGGCGGAACGCGCTCGGCTTTGGCGTCGGCCACCCACGGGTCGCTTTGGACAATGCTCTGCGCGCGGCCGACATCGACGCTGAAAAAGCTGCCGGTCAGGCTGGGGCGCACGCGCTCAAACAGTTTTTCCTTGCTGGCGTATTGCAGGGCGGCCTGCCCTTCGGTGGGAACGATGTCGATGCTGGCGATGCGGAAATAGGGGTGCTTGTTCAGCCACAGCGCACCGGCGATTAAGACGGCAAGCCAGGCGGCGTAATAAAACAGCTTCACGGCGGCTCTCCGAATCAGGCGCGGGCGGTTTGCAGGATGATCAGGCACAAATCGGCAAAGCCGATGCCCGCTTCCAGCGCGGCTTTGGGCACCAGGCTGTGGTCGGTCATGCCGGGGACGGTGTTGATTTCCAGCAGATAGAGTTTGCCGTTTTCATCGCGCAGAAAATCGACGCGCGCCCACGAATCGCGGCCGCCGAGGGCTTCGAAGGCACGCAGCGCCAGCGAGCGCATTTCTTTTTCTTGCGCTTCGTCCAAATCCGACGGGCATTGGTAAACGGTATTGTCGAGCAGGTATTTGGCTTCGTAGTCGTAAAACTCGTTGGCGGGGATGATGCGGATGGTGGGCAGCGCCTGGCCGCCGACGATGGCGCAGGTGTATTCGCCGCCGGACATAAAGCGCTCGGCAAGAATTTCGCCGTGCAGGTTTTGCCCGCGCAGTTCGCGGTAGCGGGTTTCGAGTTCGGCGGTGGTTTTGACTTTATAAACGCCGACGCTGCTGCCTTCGGCGGCGGGTTTGATAAACAGCGGCAGGCCGAGTTCGGCGGCAACGGCGGCAAAGTCGCTGTCATCGTGCAGCACGGCAAAGGGCGGCACCGGCAGGCCGAGCGCCTGCCAGATCAGTTTGCTGCGGTATTTGTCCATGCCCAGCGCCGAGGTGAGCACGCCGCTGCCGGTGTAGGGGATGCCCAGCGCTTCGAGCGCGCCCTGTACGGTGCCGTCTTCGCCGTAGGTGCCGTGCAGAATGTTGAAGGCAGCCTGAAAACCTTCGGTTTTGAGTGCGGACAAACCGCGTTCGGCAGGGTCGAACAAATGGGCATCGACGCCCTTGCTTTGCAGGGCGGCGAGAATGGCGCGGCCGCTATTGAGCGACACTTCGCGCTCGGCGGAAAAACCGCCGGCGAGTACGGCTACTTTACCGATACTGTGCATGGTGGAACTTTCTGTGCGTGCGGCAGCCTGAAACTTTCAGGCTGCCTGAAAACGGTGGAAAACGGAAAAAACGGGGCGCGGCCGTTTTTTCAGGCTGCTTTTGCCGTATGCAGGAAAGCAGCCTGAAAGGATCAGGCAGTTTTGGCGGTGAGATCGACCAGCGCCTGCGCGGTTTTGCTGATGCTGCCGGCGCCCATTGCCAAGAGTACGTCGCCATCCTGCAGAAAGCCCAGCAGGGCGTGGGGCAGGGCGGCGATGTTTTCGCAGTAGAGCGGCTCGCCGGCGCCGTTATCCTGCAGCGCGCGCGCCAAAGCGCGGCTATCGGCGCCTTCGATGGGCGCTTCGCCGGCGGCATAGACTTCGGTGAGTGCCAGCGCATCGGCGCTGGCGAGAATGCTGACGAAAGAGTCGAACAAATCGCGGGTGCGGCTGTAGCGGTGCGGCTGGAAAGCGAGCACCAGACGGCGGTCGGGATAGGCGCCGCGGGCGGCGGCCAGGGTGGCGGACATTTCCGCGGGGTGGTGGCCGTAGTCGTCGATGACCAGCGCGCTGCCGCCGTTGGGCAGCGGGATTTCGCCGTAGTGCTGGAAGCGGCGGTTGACGCCGGCGAAGTGGCGCAGGCTGTCTTGGATGGCGCTTACCGGCACGCCGCATTCGAGGGCGATGCCGATGCTGGCCAGCGCGTTGAGAATATTGTGGCGGCCGGGCAGATTGAGGCGCACGTCGAAATTCAGGTTGCCGGTTTTGCCGCGGTAGGCGACTTTGAAACGCATCTGTGCGCCGGCGGCTTCGATGTCGTAGGCGCGCAAGTCGGCGTTTTCGTCGTCGATGGCGTAGGTGGAGTAGGGGCGGCGGATTTCCGGCAGGATGGCGCGGACGTTGGCGCTGTCGCTGCACAAAAAGGCTTTGCCGTAAAAGGGGATGCGGTGGACGAAGTCGATAAAGGCCTGGTGCAGGCGCTGGGCGTCGTGGCCGTAGGTGTCCATGTGGTCTTCGTCGATATTGGTAACCACAGTGAGCACGGGGCTTAAGTAAAGGAAGGAGGCGTCGCTTTCGTCGGCTTCGGCAACGATGTAGTCGCCCTGACCGAGTTTGGCGTTGCTGCCGGCGGCGGTGAGTTTGCCGCCGATAACAAAAGTGGGATCGAGGCCGGCGGCACTGAGTATCGAGGCGGTGAGACTGGTGGTGGTGGTTTTGCCGTGGGTGCCGGCGATGGCAATGCCTTCGCGCAGGCGCATCAGTTCGGCCAGCATCAGCGCGCGCGGAATCACCGGAATGTGCTGGGCAACGGCGGCTTGCACTTCGGGATTGTCGGCTTTAACGGCGGTGGAGGTAACGACGACGTCCACGTCTTCCACCTGATCGGCGCGGTGGCCGTGGAAAATGCGGATGCCGGCCTGCTGCAGGCGTTCGGTTACGGCGCTGGGGCTTTGATCGGAGCCGGAAACGCGGAAGTTCAGGTTGTGCAGCACTTCGGCGATGCCGCACATGCCGGAGCCGCCGATGCCGACGAAGTGGATTTTCTTGACGCGGTTTTTCATGGTGTTTGCAATGGTGTGGGCGGTTTTCGTTTTCGGGCGGCAGAAGGCAGCCTGAAAGCAAAAAGCCGCCATTCTAAAGCGCCTGCCGGCGGTTTGCCATGTTTTTTGCGGTTTTTCAGGCTGCTTTTTTCGAGGGAATGCTCGAAACTGCCGGCGCTAAGGCGGGCGCTAGCGGAACGGTTCAGCGGCGGCGGACGGTTTTCAGGCTACTTCTTCGGCGGCCAGCCGCAGCAGCGCGTCGCGGTTGGAGGGCGAGAACACGATAGCGGCGGCTTCGGCCAGCGGCAGCCAGCGGCTGGCGGTGTGTTCGGCCGACAGCCGCACCTGCGCGGGATCGGCCACGCGGGCGGAAAACCAGTGCTCGGTGTTGCGGGTGGTGCCGGGCGGGTAGCGGTGGCGCCAGTGGCTGTAGATTTCGTATTCGGTGTGGTGCTGCCAGTCGCGCAGCTGATCTGCCGAAAGGATAAGGCCGGTTTCTTCGGCAGTTTCGCGCAAGGCAGCCTGAAACGGGGTTTCGCCTGCTTCCAGGCTGCCGGTTACCGACTGCCAGTAGCCGGCGCGGTCGGCGCGCTCGAGCAGCAGGGCGCTGCCTTGGCCGTCGTGCAGCAGCACCAGTACGGAAACGGGGCGTTTGGGCGGCTTGGGTGTTTCAGGCTGCATCAGACGGGCTTTCTGCGGCGGTTGCGCTTTTCTGTAAGGTAACGGCAGGGGCGGGGTTGTCGTTGAGGATGCGGACTTCGCGCTGCGGGTAGGGGAATTCGATGCCTTCTTCTCGGAAGCGCTGCCAGATGGTGAGCAGGATGCGCGAGGAGAGGTCGAGAAAGCCGTTTTCGGGGTCGCTGACCCAAAAACCGAGGGTGAGGTCGATGCCGTTGTCGCCGAAGCCCACCAGATAGGCGCTGGGGTCGGGGTTCTCCTGCACGCGCGGCTCGGCGGCAGCGGCGGCTTTGAGGATTTCGAGCGCCTGTGGCAGGTCGGTCTGGTAGCCGACTTGGATGTTCAGGCTGTGTTTGAGTGAGCGGGCGGTGTAGGACTCGTTGATAACGGTGGAGGTAACGAAGGTTTCGTTCGGAATCAGCGCTTCCTGCCCGCTGCCGCTTCTGAGTACCACGTAGCGGGCGGTGATTTCGCTGACGTAGCCGGTGAAGTTGTTTACCGTGAGCCGGTCGTTGGGGCGGATGGAACGGTCGGCCAGGATGATGAAGCCGGAAACGTAGTTGCTGGCGATTTTCTGCAAGCCGAAGCCGAGGCCGACGCCGAGCGCGCCGCCGAATACCGACAATACCGTCAGGTCGATGCCCACCAGCGGCAGGGCAATCAGCACCGAAAGGATCATCAGCAGGGTTTTCACCGCTTTGCCCAGCACGATGCGCAGGTTGATGTCCAGGCGGGTGGTGCGCATCAGCTGCGTGTTGATCCACTTGGCCAGCCACATCATCAGCACCATCACGATGCCCACCCACAGCAGGCCGGTCAGGATGGTGTAGAGGCTCAGGTGCGACGATCCGACGGAAAACTTCAGCGATTTCATCCATCGGATAATCAGATCGTCCACGCTCGACACCCACAGCAGGAAGCACACCCACAGCGTTGTGGAGGCCGTGCGTTCGAGGCGGTTGGAGAAATTGTTTTCCGGCAAGGCCTGGTTGATAACCGCCAGCACCAGCCGGATCATAATCATCCAGTACGCGGCCAGCGCCAGAAACTGCAGCCAGACGGCCGGAAAGCCGGCCAGCGGCCAGATAACCAGCGCCACTGCGGCAGCGGCCAGCATCAGCAGCGGCCACAAAATCCGCGCCACGATATGCCGCAGCGGATGCCAGTGGATGAATTTTTCCAGATAGCCGCGTTTTTCGATAAAGCGGCACAGCATGAAGGCGCCGCCGGCCAAGGCCGTCGCCAGCGCCAGCTCCACCCAGCCCGAAGGCTGCCTGAAGCTGCGCTGCAAAAGCTGGAAGGCGAACTCGTCGCGGCTGACCATATGTGCCGAGAGCCATTCGTTGATTGTCGTTTTGTCCATTGTTCGGTTCCGGTTTTGGCTAAGTGTGTGTGTCGCCGATTATAGCCGATGCGGCTTCAGGCAGCCTGAAAAACCGTTTCAGGCTGCCTGAAGCCGGCTGGCGGGGGGCGGCGTGTGCCGCTTATTTGAGGAGCGGGGCGCTATTCGCGTACAATAGCCGACTTTATTTCATTTACCCATTGTCGAAGAACACGCCATGACCTATGCCAAAATTCTCGGTACCGGCAGTTACCTGCCCGCCAACCGCGTCAGCAACGACGACCTCGCCCAGCGCGTCGATACCTCCGACGAATGGATCAGCAGCCGCACCGGCATCAAAGCCCGCCGTCTGGCCGCTGACGACGAGAAAACCAGCGACCTGGCCGCCGCCGCCGGCCGCCGCGCCTTGGAAGCGGCAGGCCTGCAGCCGCAGGATATCGATTTGATTATCGTTGCCACCGCCACCCCCGACATGCAGTTTCCCTCCACCGCCACCATCGTCCAGCAGAAGCTCGGCATTTCAGGCTGCCCCGCATTCGACTTGCAGGCCGTCTGTGCCGGCTTCATCTATGCCATCACCACCGCCGACGCCTACATCCGCAGCGGCATGGCCAAACGCGCGCTGGTTATCGGCGCCGAAGTGTTCAGTCGTATCCTCGACTGGAACGACCGCAGCACCTGCGTGCTCTTTGGCGACGGCGCCGGCGCGGTGGTGCTCGGCGCCTCCGACGAACCCGGCCTGATCCGCAGCAAACTGCACGCCGACGGCAACTACCTCGACCTGCTCAACGTGCCCGCGCAAATCGCCGACGGCGGCGTAACCGGCCTGCCCTTTTTGAAAATGGACGGGCAGGGCGTGTTCAAATTCGCCGTCAAGCAGCTGGCCGCCGTTGCCGACGAAGTGCTGGCCGAAGCCGGCTTCTCCGCCGAAAAGCTCGACTGGATCGTGCCGCACCAGGCCAACCGCCGCATCATCGAAGCCACCGCCAAACATTTGGGCATCAGCATGGAAAAAGTCATCCTTACCGTGGCCGAGCACGCCAACACTTCCGCCGCATCGGTGCCGCTGGCACTGGACGACGGCATCCGCAGCGGCAAAATCGTCCGCGGCCAGCATCTGCTGCTCGAAGGCATCGGCGGCGGTTTTGCCTGGGGAGCGGTGCTGCTGAAGTATTAAACCGTCTGCTCTCTGCACAATGATTTTTCAGGCAGCCTGAAAGCGAAAATGCCCCGCCAACGCTTTCAGGCTGCCTTATATTTCGGAGTTGGATGATTGTTAAGGCGCCGCCGCGCTTTGCAAAAAAGCGCAAAGCCCGAAGCAGCCGCGCTAGGAATGTAAAGACAATACTGTTAAGATAAGCGCAAGCAGGTTTCAGGCAGCCTGAAACCGCAGATTTTCCAGTTGAACGAAAGGAAACCCCCATGAGCCGCGTATTATTGGTAGACGACGACGATACCCTGACCGAACTTCTGGCCGAATATCTCGGCGCCGAAGGTTTGGAAGTCAGCCGTGCGCCCGACGGCGAAAAAGGCGTGCAGGAAATCCTGAACAATCCCTACGATGTGGTGGTATTGGATTCGATGATGCCGAAAATGAACGGTTTGGACGTACTCAAAACCGTGCGCGCGCAGAGCAAAATCCCCATCATCATGCTCACCGCCAAAGGCGACGACATCGACCGCATCATCGGCTTGGAAATGGGTGCCGACGACTACGTTCCCAAACCCTGCCAGCCGCGCGAACTTTTGGCGCGCATCAATGCCATTTTGCGCCGCGCCCAGCAGAGCGGTGAAAATCCGGCGAGCAACGCCAGCAGCATTACCGCCAGCAACGTTACCCTTTACCCGGCCAAACGGCAGGCGGAAGTCGGCGACAAGCCGCTGGAGCTGACCAGCACCGAATTCAACCTTTTGGAAGTGCTGATGCGCCACGCCGGACAAGTGGTCAGCAAAGACACGCTTTCGGAAGAAGCGCTCGACCGCAAGCTGGCCAAGTTCGACCGCAGCATCGATGTGCACATTTCCAGCATCCGTCACAAATTGGGCGACGCGTCGCTGATTCAAACGGTGCGCGGTTTGGGTTATCTGTTTGTTAAAAACTAAACGTTCCGTGCTTTAGCGCAACATGAAATTATTTCAAAGAATTTTCGCCACGTTCTGTATGGTCATCATCTGCGCCATCTTCGTGGCGAGTTTTTCTGTGTGGCTCTTGCAGACCCGCATGGTGGAAAACCATTTCCAGCGTACGCGCACCATGGAAATCAACCTGCTCTCCAACGCGCTCACCACCTTTCAGGCGCAGGGCGAAGACGCCACGCGCAACCTGCTCGAGCGCTGGCGCAGCGATCCGTCGGCGCAGAACGTCATCATCATCACCGGCGACAACAAACAGGACATTCTCGGCCGCAGCGTGCAGCCGGACGAAGTGGCGCACGCCTATGATTTCGCCCTGAAAAACCCCAATTCCAATCTGTCGGCCATCTATTACGACCCCTTTGGCGAAGAGTATCTGTTTTTTATCCGCGATTTCGACAAAAACACCGTCAAACCGATGCCCGGCCTGCTGATTCCCGGTCTGTCGGTGGCGCCGGTATGGCACGAATTCATCATTTTGGCGGTTACCCTGATTGTCGGCCTGCTGCTGGCCTATATCCTGGCCAGCAATATTTCCCGCCCGATCCGAATTTTGGAAAAAGGCATGAACCGGCTGGCATCCGGCGATTTGAACGCCCGCGTCTCGCAGCAGCTGGACGATCGCAAAGACGAGCTGGCCAGCCTGGGCGTGCATTTTGACCGCATGGCCGCGCAGTTGCAGAAGCTGGTGGAAAAAGAGCGCCACCTGCTGCACCACGTTTCCCACGAGATGCGCTCGCCGCTGGCGCGGATACAGGCGCTGCTTGGCTTGTTGCACATGCAGCCGCAAAAGCAGGAAGTGTATCTGGGCAAGCTCGAAAGCGAACTGACACGGATGGATGCTTTGGTGGGCGAACTCTTGACCCTGTCGCGGCTGGAAACCGCCAACACCCCGCTGGAAAAAGAACCCTTCGCCCTGCTGCCCTTTTTAGAGCAGCTGGTAGAAGACAGCCAGCCGGTGGCGCAGCAAAACGAGCAGACCGTATCGCTCGAAGTGCGCGGCATCAATCCGGAAGCCCGCTTTAACGGCAACGAAGGCTATCTCTACCGCGCTTTTGATAACGTTATCCGCAACGCGATGAACTACAGCCCCGCCGGCAGCACCATTCTTTTGAGCTGCCACGAAGACCGCCACCACCTGCACATCGAAATCACCGACAACGGCCCGGGCATCCGCGAAGACCAGATTCCGCACATCTTCACCGCCTTTTACCGCGCCGACAGCAGCGGCAACAAACCCGGCACCGGCCTGGGGCTGGCGCTGGCGCGGCACATTGCCGAGCAGCACGATGGCAAAATCCTGGCCGAAAACGTCAGCCCAAGCGGCCTGAAGATCCACTTTATCCTGCCCAAAACCCAGCTGCCGGGCGGCAAAAAATAGTTTTCAGGCTGCCTTGTCTGGAGTCGTGCAACAAAGGACAAAGGCAGCCTGAAAAAAAGCAGAAAATCCCCTGTACGCCGCCGCGTTTTGTGGCATAATCCGCGCTCCCGTCGGCGCACGAGCGCGGCGGGTTCGGAGTTTGAGCAGGTTGCTTTGCCAGCTGGCCAAACTTGTCGCCGCAAGGCTTTTTTTATTTTAGGAAATTCATCATGGCTCTGTCCGTAGAACAAAAAGCGCAAATCGTTAAAGACTTCCAACGCAAAGAAGGCGATACCGGCTCTTCAGAAGTGCAAATCGCCCTTCTGACTTTCCGTATCAACGACTTGGCGCCCCACTTCAAAGCAAACCCCAAAGACAAACACAGCCGCCGCGGCCTGCTGAAAATGGTCAGCGCCCGCCGCCGCCTGCTGGCCTACCTGCGCCGCACCGATGCGGAAACTTACCGCAACGTGATTTCCCGTCTGGGTCTGCGCAAATAAGACCTGCGTTTTCAGGCTGCCTGAGTTTTCAGGTAGCCTTATTTGTAGCTGTTGCGAATCCGGCAGCCTGAAAGCCGGATTGTTTTCCCCAAACCACCGTAAACGAGAAACCCATGAAAAAACTGCTGATGCTGGCGGCACTTTCCGCCGCTGCCGCGCTGCCGCTGCAGGCTACCGCCAAAGACATTTCCCGTGCCGTTCCGACGGTCGAGCAGGCCGTGCGCCACAACAAAGCGCCGAAGATTGCCAAACCGGCGCCCGCCAACCAAATCATCGCCTACTACAGCGCCGACAGCGAACGCGCCGACGGCCCGCAGGCCGGCGGCTATTACCGCGTGCTGCTCGGCCACACCAAAGACGGCGCAGCCGTGGTTCAGGATTTTTATCAGGACAGCAAAGCCAAACAGATCGATCCCGTTGCCATGCGCAAAGACGCCGATCCTACTGACTTTGATGCCGAAAGTACCGAAGGGCGCACCATTTGGTATTCGCCCGAAGGCAAGCTGACCAATTTTGCCGACCATGAAAAAGGCGAGCTGGTTTACTCGGTTTCTTATGTTGACGGCAAGCCGGCGCTGGAAATCCGCAAAGACCCGCGCGACAAAAGCCGCGAAAGCCAGATTATTTATGATGAGCACGGCCAGGTCTTGATGGAGATTGAAGAGACAGGCAAGGGTGTCAAAACCGTTGCCTACCGCAGCAACGGCTCCAAACTTGCCGAGACCTTCACGCCCAAAGGCGGCGAAATCAGCCACAAATGGTGGACGGCCGCCGGCAAGGAAACCGATCAGGAAAGCGTAATCGGCGAACTGCTGACTTTGGAAAAACGCGTCCGCAACCGCATGGACGCCATCTCCAACTAAACGCACAATCGCACCAAACCCCGCTGGTTTTCAGGCAGCCTGAAAAGCAGCGGGGTTTGTTTGTATGCCCAATACCGACCACGGATAAAACGGAGCAGGGCGCAAAAAAAGCAGCCTGAAAACTTTTCAGGCTGCCTTTGTATTGTCCGCGCGTTTTACAGCATAATGCGGCGGAAGTCCTGCAACAGCTTGGCGAGGAACACGGTGAAGCGCATACCGGCGGCGCCGTCGATGACGCGGTGGTCGAACGAGAGCGACAGCGGGCACATCAGGCGCGGCTCGAATGCGGAGCCGTTCCAAACCGGTTTCATCTGCGATTTGCACACGCCCAAGATGGCGACTTCGGGGGCGTTGACAATCGGGGTGAAGCCGGTGCCGCCGATGCCGCCGAGGCTGGAAATGGTAAAGCACGCGCCCTGCATTTCCTGCGGTTTGAGCTTGCCTTCACGGGCTTTTTTGCTCAACTCGGTCAGCTCTTGACTGATTTCTTTCAGGCCTTTTTTGTCCACGTCTTTGATTACCGGTACAACCAAGCCGTTGGGCGTGTCGGCGGCAAAGCCGATGTGGAAGTATTTTTTCAGCACCAGATTATCGCCATCCAGCGAGGAGTTGAACTCGGGGAAGGCTTTGAGCGCGGCCACGGAAGCCTTGATGATAAAGGCCAGCGGCGAGAGTTTCACGCCTTCGCGCTCCCACTCTTTGTTGAGCTGTTTGCGGAATTCTTCCAGCTCGGTCATGTCGGCTTCGTCGTGAACGGTAACGTGCGGAATCACCACCCAGTTGCGCGACAGGTTTTGGCCGGAGATTTTTTTGATGCGGGAGAGTTCTTTGACTTCGATTTCGCCGAACTTGGCAAAATCCACTTTCGGCCACGGCAGCAGATCCAAACCGCCGCCGAGCGATGCGCCGGCCGCTGCGGGTTTGCCCGCGCCGCCCTGCATGGCGGATTTGACGAAGGCTTTGATGTCGTCTTTGGTGATGCGGCCTTTGGTGCCGCTGCCTTTGACCAGGCTCAGATCGACGCCCAGTTCGCGCGCCAGTTTGCGGGCGGAAGGGCCGGCGTGGGCTTTGGCGAAACCGGCTTCGTTGACAGGGGTGCTGCCGAAGGCGGCCACCGGTACGGCGGGAGCGGCAGCCGGTGCGGGAGCGGCCGTCTGAACGGGTGCGGGAGCAGGCGCGGCGGCCTGTGCGGCAGGAGCAGCCTGAACGGGTGCGGCTGCGGCGGCACCGCTGGCGGCAACGTCGATAATCAGGCTGCCTTCGGAAACTTTGTCGCCCACTTTCACGTGCACGGCGGTAACGGTGCCGGCGGCGGTGCAGGGCACGTCCATGGTGGCTTTGTCGGTTTCCAAGGTAATCAGGGTTTGGTCTTCGGCCACGCTGTCGCCGACTTTGATTTCGACGGCGATCACGTCCACATCGCTGTGGCCGCCGATATCGGGCACGACCACCTGTACGGTGGCGCCGCCTGCGGCAGGGGCAGCCTGAACGGGCGCGGCGGCGGGCTGTTCGGCCGGTGCGGGCGCGGCAGCCGGAGCGGCGGCTGTGCCTGCGCCGTCGGTTTCCACCAGCAGAATCACGCCGCCTTCGGAGATTTTGTCGCCGACTTTGACTTTGACTTCTTTGACCACGCCGGCATCGGTGGCGGGCACGTCCATAGTCGCCTTGTCGGTTTCCAGGGTGATCAGGGTGTCGTCCACGGCGATGGTGTCGCCGGCTTTGACTTCGACGGCGATGATGTCGACGTTTTCGTGTCCGCCGATATCGGGGACTTTGATTTCTACGATGCTCATGTTTTTCCTTAGGTTATTTGTTTAGGGAAAGGGTTTCAGGCTGCTTGGGGCCGTCTGAAAAACAGGCTTTCTAACGCCTGCTGCATTTGACGGCGTTTGCCAGCGGCACGGCTTTCAGGCTGCCGTCGGCGGCGATGTCGTACACGGCGACGCCGCAGGCTTTGCCGCTCACGCCGACCACTTCATAGTCGTGTCCGGCTTCGGGCACGAAAGAAGCGGCGCGCGAAGTGCAGCTGCCTTCGTTGGTGTGGACGGTGTAAGCAGGCGTTTGAAGCGTGTTGGTCAGGCCGACAAAGGCGGTTTCCACGTTGACGGCTTTGCCTGCGGGCACGGCCATTTCGCGGAAGAAGGCGCGCGAAAGAATGCCGTTTTTGCTGCCGAGGGCTTTGCTGTTTTCGGTGGCGGGAATGCCGATGCTGTGGCTTTTCACCGAGCCGACCAGCGAGCCGAAGGCGTCGCCCATGCTGCCGCCGATATTGCTTTTTTGCCCGCGCTCGCCGGCGGCGCAGTCGATGCCGCTGGTGATCAGGGTGGGCTTTTGGTTTTGGCCGTACAGGCGGATGCGCGCCTGCGTGCCGCTGTCGTAGCCGCCGCCCTGTTGGACGACGGGGGCGGGGCTGGAACAGGCGGCCAGCAGCAGGATTGCGGCAGTGCCGGTAAACGAAAGTTTCATGGCGGTTTCCAAGATGGGCTTTCAGGCTGCCTTGAAGTGTTTAAAGGCAGCCTGAAAGCAGATTTCTCTTTTCAGACGGCCTTTTCAGGCTGCCTTATCTGGCGGTTTTCGGTTTTTTCAGACGACCTTTGAATAGTTGCCAGAAGGCTGTCTGAGAATCTTTTTGAAAAGCTTGAAGGCGGCAGCCTGAAAACTTTGGGATACGGTTTTCAGGCTGCCTTATCCGCCTTAGCGTTTCCAGCTCGGCGCGGTGTCGGTCTGGATGCCGTATTTGGCGATGGCCTGCTGCACGGTTTCTTTGCCGATTTTGCCTTGCTCGGCCAGGGCGTTGAGCGCGGTTATGGCGACGTGGTAGCGGTCGACTTCAAAGAAGGAGCGCAGGTTGGCGCGGCTGTCGGAGCGGCCGAAACCGTCGGTGCCCAGGACGTGGTAGTCGTTGGGGATGTAGGCGCGGATGCGGTCGGCGAAGCTGCGCACGTAGTCGGTGGCGGCGACAACGGGGCCTTCGCGGCCTTGCAGCTGGGCGGTTACGAAGGGAGTTTTCTGCTCGCCCATGGGGTGCAGCAGGTTGTGGCGTTCGACTTCGATGGCATCACGGTGCAGCAGGTTGAAGGACGGGCAGGACCAGATGTCTGCTTCGACGTTGAAATCGTTTTTCAGCAGCTCGGCGGCGGCAATCACTTCTTGCAGGATGGTGCCGGAGCCCATCAGTTGTACGCGTTTGTCGCCTTTGCCGCCTTCCCGCAGCAGGTACATGCCTTTGAGTATCTGCTCTTCGATGCCTTCACGCTGGGGCAGGGCGGGGTGGGTGTAGTTTTCGTTCATCAGGGTGATGTAGAAGAAGACGTCTTCGTTATCGACGTACATTCTCTGCAGACCGCTGTGGACGATTACGGCCACTTCGTAGGAGAAGGTGGGGTCGTAGGTTACGCAGTTGGGGATCAGGTCGGCCTGGATTTGGCTGTGACCGTCTTCGTGCTGCAAACCTTCGCCGTTGAGCGTGGTGCGGCCGGCAGTGCCGCCGAGCAAGAAGCCGCGCGCGTGCATGTCGCCCGCCGCCCAGGCCAAATCGCCTACGCGCTGGAAGCCGAACATGGAGTAATAGATGTAGAAGGGAATCATGGCGAAGCGGTTGTTGGCGTAGCTGCTGGCGGCGGCAATCCAGTCGGCCATCGCGCCCGGTTCGTTGATGCCTTCCTGCAGGATTTGGCCGTCAACCGATTCTTTGTAGAACATCAGCTGGTCTTTGTCCTGCGGGGTGTACTGCTGGCCTTTGGGGTTCCAGATGCCGTATTGGCGGAACATGCCTTCCATGCCGAAGGTGCGGCTTTCGTCGGGAACGATGGGGACGATGCGCCGGCCGATCTGCTTGTCTTTGAGCAGGGTGGCGAGAATGCGCACGAAGGCCATGGTGGTGGAGAATTCGCGGTCGCCGCTCGATTGCAGCTGGGCGTCGAAGTCGCTCAAGGCGGGCATCGGCAGGGCTTCGTTGTTGGGGTTGCGCTGGGGCAGGTAGCCGCCCAGGGCGTTGCGGCGCTCACGCAGGTATTTCATTTCTTCGCTGTCTTCGGGGAAGCGGAAGTAGGGCAGATCGCCGCTGTCAATCTGCTCGTCGGTTACCGGAATGCCGAAGCGGTCGCGGAACTGTTTGAGCGATTTGACGTCCATTTTCTTCGCCTGGTGGGCGATGTTCTGGCCTTCGCCGGATGCGCCCATGCCGTAGCCTTTGATGGTTTTGGCCAGGATGACGGTGGGGCGGCCGCCGGCGTTGTTCACCGCTTCGTGGTAGGCGGCATAGACTTTGTGCGGGTCGTGGCCGCCGCGGTTCAGCGCCCAGATTTCGTCGTCGGACATATCGGCGACCATCGCTTTGAGTTCGGGCGTGTTGAAGAAATGCTCGCGCACATAGGCGCCGTCTTTGGATTTGTAGGTCTGGTAGTCGCCGTCGAGACACTCTTCCATGCGCTGTTTGAGCACGTTGTTGGTGTCGCGGGCGAGCAGGCCGTCCCAGCGGCTGCCCCAAATCACTTTCAGCACGTTCCAGCCGGCGCCGCGGAAGTTGCCTTCCAATTCCTGGATGATTTTGCCGTTGCCGCGCACCGGGCCGTCCAAGCGCTGCAGGTTGCAGTTGATGACGAAAATCAGGTTGTCCAAGCCTTCGCGGGCGGCCAGCGCGATGGCGCCCTGGCTTTCGGGTTCGTCCATTTCGCCGTCGCCGCAGAAGCACCAGACTTTGCGGCCTTTGGTTTTGGCCAAGCCGCGCGATTCAAGGTATTTCAGGAAGCGCGCCTGGTAAATCGCCATCAGGGGGCCAAGACCCATGGATACGGTGGGGAACTGCCAAAAGTCGGGCAGAAGGTGCGGGTGCGGGTAGGACGGCAGGCCGTTGCCGCCGACTTCCTGACGGAAATTGTTGAGCTGCTCTTCGCTCAGACGGCCTTCGACATAGGCACGGGCGTAAAATCCCGGGGCGGAGTGGCCTTGGATGTAGATCAGATCGCCTTCTTCGCCGGCGGCTTCGTTTTTGGCACGCCAAAAGTGGTTGAAACCGACGTCGTACAAAGTGGCCGAAGACTGGAAGGACGCGATGTGGCCGCCCAGTTCGAGATTTTTCTTACCGGCGCGCAGCACCATCGCCGCCGCATTCCAGCGGATGATCGAGCGGATGCGGTGCTCGAGTTCGTGGTTGCCGGGGGATTTTTGCTCTTTGCCCACCGGAATGGTGTTCAGATAGGCGGTGGTGGCGTCAAACGGCAGGTGCACGCCGCGGCGGCGGGTGTATTTGACCAGGTTTTCCAATAAGAAATGCGCCCGCTCCGAGCCTTCGTTTTCCAGCACGGAACTGAGCGCATCCAGCCATTCTTGGGTTTCGATAGGATCAGCGTCGTTCATATCGTTATAGGTTTGGGACATGGTGCATCCTTTCTGTAAGTTCGATTCGAAATGGCGCCGTTTGGCCGCGGGCGGGAAAACGGCGCCGAAAGTGGGCAGATTGTAGCTTCAAACGGTAATAAGTGGCAAATCGCAGGCGTTTGGATTTGGCTATCGTGTGGCGCTTTAGGGCAGCCTGAAAACGCCTGCGCCGCCACGGCGGCAGCGATTGGGCTTAAAATGCGCGCTTTTGGCCTGAGCGCGCGGTTTGGCGGCTTTCAGGCTGCCTGAAAACCCGCTGCCCGAAACGATTTATGAAATTCTTTTCCCTGCCATCCAGATACATCGGCGCCGTGCCGGTGCTGCTGAGCACTTCGCTGCTGGCCGCGCTGGTGTATGCCCGCCCGCTGAACCACCTGTTTCCGCCGCTGGTGCTGGGCGTGATTGCCGGCGGCCTGGTGGATTTGGACAACGGCCTGACCGGCAAGCTGAAAAACATCGTCTATACCCTGCTGGCCTTTGCCGTGTCGTCGCTGGCGGTGGAAGCGGTGATCAGCCGGCCGGCGGCCTATGCCGCGGTGATGACCGTGCAGGCGTTTGTTTTTACCTTTCTCGGCGCCGCCGGCCAGCGCTACCGCACCATCGCTTTCGGCACGCTGGCGGTAGCGGTGTACACCGCGCTCACCCACGATGACGCCGCGCCGTGGTACCAGCCGACGCTGCTGATTCTGTGTGGAACCCTGCTCTACAGCCTGTGCGCGCTGCTGACCCACATCATCTTTCCCAACCGGCCGGTGCAGGACAATATGGCCGCCGCCTACCGCGCGCTGGCGGACTTTCTCACCGCCAAATCCGATTTTTTCGACCCCGACGAAGCCGAACATCTCGAACAGCAGCAAATCACGCTGGCGATGAGCAACAGCGCGGTAACCGCCGCCTTCAACCAATGCCGCAGCGCCCTGTTTTACCGCATGCGCGGCCAGCACCGCCATCCGCGCACCGTGCGGCTGTTGCGCTGTTACTACGCCGCGCAGGATATCCACGAGCGCATCAGCTCCAGCCACGTCCACTACCGCGATTTCGCCGAAGCCATGCGCTACAGCGATTTGATCTACCGCATCCGCCGCCTGCTCCGGCTGCAGGCGCAGACCTGCCGCGAGTTTGCCCGCACGCTGGCCGACGACAGCGATTTCGTGCTGCCGGCCAAGCTCGAACGCGCCGGCCGCGGTGCCGAAGCGTCGCTGCAGCACTATGCCGCCACCGCTGCCGACGGCGCCGTCGCCCCCTACCGCGTGCAGCGCCTGCTCGACAACATCCTGCACGTCAGCCTGCAGCTGGGCAGCCTGAAAAGCCCCGAGCGCAGCGAAAGTTTCGAATACAACCACCAAACCCGCCTGCACGCCCCCGAAAGCAGCGGCTTCAAAGGCGCCTGGCGCAGCCTGAAAGCGCAAAGCACGCTGCATTCGCCGGTGTTCCGCCACGCCGTGCGCATGGCCGCCATCGTGCTGGCCTGCTGCCTGATTATCCAAGTGATCAACACCACCGCGCTCGACCGCGACGACTTGAGCCTGGGCTACTGGATTCTGATGACCGCCGTTTTTGTCTGCCAGCCCAACTACTCCGCCACCAAAAAACGCCTGATCCAGCGTATTCTCGGCACCGTTTTCGGTATTGTCGCCGCCGCCGCGCTGCCTTTTTTGAGCCTGTCGCTGGCGCACAAACTCGGCATCGCCGTGCTCAGCACCACCCTGTTTTTCTATTTCCGCAGCAATAAGCAGAGCTTTTCCACCTTTTTCATCACCATTCAGGCGGTGGTCGGCTTTTCGATTATTGGTTCCGACACCCGCGCCTTCTTCCTGCCGCGCCTTCTCGACACCCTGATCGGCACTTCGGTGGCCGGCCTTGCCGTTTATTTCCTGTGGCCGGACTGGAAATATCTGGCGCTCGACAAAACCGGTGCCCAGGCCGTAGAGAGCAACGCCGCCTACCTGCGCGCGGTGCTGCGCGAACTGGAAAGCGGCATCCGCGACGATATGGACTACCGCATCGCCCGCCGCCTGAGCCACGACCGCGCCGCCGCCTTATCCAGCACCCTATCCGATATGTCCGGCGAGCCGGCCAAACATGGCAGCAAGCTTGCCGACGGATTTTTGCTTTTGAAAATAAACTATTCGCTTATCAGCTACATCGCCGCGCTCGGCGCCTACCGCAACAAAATGCAGCCTGAAAACGCCGCTGCCGATGGCTTTATCCACGAATTTCTCGCCGCCGGCAGCGCTGCCGCCGATATTCTCGAAAACCTGCCGCAATGGGACGAGAGCCGTTTTCAGGCTGCCTTGGGCGATTTGCAGTCGCAACTGGAAAGCCTGCGCCCCGACGCCGATGCCGGCGAAACCCGCCAGGTGCTGTGGCAGCAGCTTACCATGATCGCCGGCCAGCTGCGCCCGGGCTATCAGGCGCTGCATCCGGTATCGGATAGCGAAGCCGTGGCACAGGCAGCCTGAAAACGGCGGCAAGATTGGTCAGGACAAAAAAGCAGCCTGAAAACCCTTTCAGGCTGCTTTTTGCCGCAATATTGCCGGTTTGGCGTAAGCACCGTGCTGCCATTTGCCCAAACGCAAAGGCAGCCTGAAAAAACGGCGCGCAGAAAAAACCGTCCGCAGGCTTGGCTGTTCGGGCGGACGGTTTTTTCAGGCTGCCTATTTCAGGCGGTGCAGCACAATCGGCTGCGGCGTGCCGCGAACCAGCGCAAACATGATATAGATCCGTTTTTGCGCTTTGCTCTCGATGCGGCAAAAGCCCATGGCAATGTTTTTGATGCAGTTAAAACGCGCGTTTTGCAAATCGGCATCGTCCTCGGGCAGCGTTTTTTTCCACTCGGCCACATCCGCTGACGAAGCATCGACCAGCTTGCATTCGCCGGTGGCACGGCAGACTTCCGACCATTGTGTTTCCGGCAGTTGGCGGCCGTCCATCATCCACTGCTTGCCCTGCCGGAAAAGTTTCATCTGCATCGTGCCCAGCGTGCCGTCCACGCGGACGATTTGGTATTCGCCCTGGTCGCTGGCATCCAGCGCTTGCGCCATCGGCGCCACAGCCAGCAGCAGCGCCAGCAGTAATCCGGATTTTTTCATGTTTGTCCTTTGCATCAAATTTTAAAAAAACATCTGCCGGCCGCACGGTGCAGCCGGCGGCGCATCATACCGCATCTTGTTGCGCCGGCAGAAGCGGTTTTGCTGCGCAGCCCCCGTATTTTCGGCTTTCAGGCTGCTTTGTGCCGCCGCCGCCACAGCAGCGCTGCGGTGTAAAACACCAGTTGCGCCAGATTAAACGTAGCACCGCCAAGCAGCTCCGCCGCTTCGGAGCGGGGAAAGGCGCTGCAGACCGTGGCAACAACAATGCCGACCGGCAGCGGCGTCAGCCAGCACAAAGAGCGCGGCAGATAGCTGCGGCCGCGGGCAGCCTGCAACAGAAATACCAGCCAGCCCAACGCCAGAGAGCCGACCGATGCCGCCCAATGCAGGGCAAGCAGCCGGTAATGGCCGTTGTATTGCGCCAGCGCCAGCGTTAAATCTTCGGTACGGGCGGCAAGCAGTGTCTGCGCGGCGCTGCCCAGATAGTAGAAACCGGCGTGCGCCAGCGGCGCGAGCGCATAGCTGAAAAACAGCAGCGCGAAGCACAAAACAGCAGCGCGAAGCACAAAACAGCCGTCCGCCCCGGCCGCAGCAGGCGGTAAACGCCGAACGCGGCGGCCAGATAAAACGGCGCGCTGAAAGTGGCGGGCAGCACGCCCCACAGCAGGCATGCGGGCGCGGCATCAAGCATCAGCGCCGCCATCTGCACATCGCCTTCCATCCGACCGGCCAGCACCGCCAGCTGCGGATGGCGCTCGGGCTGCGGCACAAAACCGACCAGCAGCATATCGCCTATCGTCCAACACAGCGCCGCCAGCACGCCGGCAAAGAGCAGGGCGGTGGTTTTAACGGGTTTGGCATACTCGGACATATCGGCTCTCCTGTGGCAAACAGCGGCAAAATGCCGCACCGGTTTTCAGGCTGCCTTTGCCTGAAAGCAGCCTGAAAACCGGCCGGCTGCAGGACGCTTAGTCTAAAGGATATTTAAGCGAAGCGGGAATGGGGGACGGCAGAGAGATGATGGCGTTTTTCAGGCTGCTTGGGGAAACGAGGCAGCCTGAAAATACGAGGATTGTTTGAAAACCCGTTTCAGGCTGCTTTTGATGGGCTAGCTTGGGTTGGAAATCCAATATTTTTCGGAAGTTTTAAGAGAGGGCAGGGTCTGGATTGATAAAACAAGCGCCGGCCGGATTCTGATCCGACCGGCGCTGGGCAAAAAAACACAGTTTGCTTTCAATTACCTTTGCGGATAAACGAAGGCATTTTCTGCATTCTGCCGCCGTTTTTATTGGGGAAGATATACGCGGGGTCTTCGTAGCGGCAGGTCGGATCGGTCATCAGATTGCATGGTGTGGCGCACGAAGCGGGCGCACCTGGAACGGGTATGCAGTTTGTGCCGCCGTGGTGTTTGCAGGAAGCAACCGCTACTTTTTTGGCAAACTCGCCGGTGGGGCCGTAGCCCATGTCGTTCATGGGCTTGCCTTTATAGCCTTGCGACATGGCAAAACACAAGTTGCTGTAAATAATATAGGTTTGGCAGTTTTTGCCACCGTTTTGACGGCATTCTTTTACTGCATCTGCCGACGCGGCTTCGGGGGTGTCATAGGCTTTGTCGGTTACCCATATCATTTTTATCTCGGGCGAAGCGGCGTATGCGCCCCATTTGCGCGGCCGCATTTTGCGCCTGGACAATTCGGCGGCGGAAGGCAGTTTTTCCATGTCTTCCACAATGGGCATCATATTTTGCACTTGCTCCGCTGAAGGGCCGCCGCTGCCTCGGGCAGCCTGCATCAGTTCGTAAGCAAGCGAGCCTTGGCAGCCGGACAACAGCAGGCTTAGCGCGCCAGCCGCCAGCAGGTGTTTTTTATTCAACAAGATACAACTCCTTTCAGATAGAACGGTAAAAACGGGGATCGCCGTGCGGCGCGCGATTATACAAGATTCATATCGCTTCCGCCGCCGCAGCCTTATAATGCGCGCCCTGCACGTTTGTTCATTGTTATCTATTTTTGCTAAGGGGGAATGATGTTGTTACCAAAATCCGCTTTGAAATCTGTTTTGCTGTTGTCCGCCGCCGTGCTGACGCTTGCCGGTTGCGAAACGGTGGACAAAATTATGAGTGCCGACATCTCGCCGTACGGCGCAATCAACGCGGCGCGCAGGGGCGTGGCCGGCGCGCGTTTCAAAGGCAAGCACATTGTTTCGGCGTATGCGGAATTCGGCAAGGCCGACGATATCCAGCACGGAATTATCCAGGAAGGCAAACTCAAAGGGCAGGAAGGCTACATTTACACCTGGACGGATGTCAGCCAAAACAGCGAATCGACCCATTATCTCGGCAGCGGCTACCACAGCAATGGCGATCGCACCGATTACTACGAGCGCGGCGTAACCAATTTCACCCGCTACCGCTATTTCATTACCGACACCAACCACGTTATCCGCGATTACAAAGAAAGCGAACATCGGGCACGGGTGCAGTAGGTTTTGCCTCAGGCTAAAAGCAGCCTGAAAGTATGGTTGGGATTTTAAAAGGCCGTCTGAAAAGGGTTTCAGACGGCTTTTTTTGTTTTCAGGCTGCTTGGGTTGTCAGAACCAATATTTTCCAACAACCGAGCTCGGCTTGCGCCAACCGTTGCCAACCGTTGTTTAGCGTTTTTCCAATTCCGCCTGCCAGTTTTCCAATTCGCGCAAATCTTCCGCTTCGGCGGCGGCCAGTTTGGCAGCTTTGCGTGCCTGGTCAAACAGCGCGTATTGTTCTTGGGCGAACAGCTCCATTTGGCGGTGCGTGCGACTGCCTTTGTCTTCCAATACAGGAAAGCCGTTGAAATCAATCAGGTTGTCAACATTGCCGCGCCAGAAATCCAGCGTCAGGTCTTGGCGGTTTTTTACGCGCAACTCCGCGCTTTCCAAGAAAATCATCACCAAACGGTTGAGCGTATCCAACTCGTCGGCAGACAGATAGTTTTTCGCCACCACAATATCGCCTTTACGCACCATCCTCCCTTTCCATGAGGTCAAGCCCATATTCGGCAGCGCGGCATCGGCGCGGGCGCAGACCAGTTCCGCCGCCGTTTGGCGGGTAACGGCAAAAATCAGCTTGTTTTGCGTTTCGGCAAAAAACATCTGCGCCGCCTTATCGGTTTTGTCGTAGTCGCTGGATAGGGCGAACAAATCGCGCACTTTCTGATAAAACCGTGCTTCGCTGGCGCGGATTTCGCGGATTTCCGCCAGCAGGTCGTCAAAATAATCGAAACGCCCCTGCGGATTTTTCAGCCGCTCTTTGTCCAGCACAAAACCCTTGTCCAAATAAGCGCGAAGCTGCGTATTTGCCCAGCGGCGGAACTGCACCCCACGCGGGCTGCGGACGCGGAAGCCGACGGCCAGAATCATATCCAGCGCGTAATGCTTGACCTGATACTGCTTGCCGTCTTGGGCAGTTATTAAGAAATCCTTAATAACTGAAACCTCGTTCAACTCTTTGTCTTCCAATATGTTTTTAATATGCGTAGCGATATTGGGCACAGAGGTGCTAAAAAGTTCGGCAAGCTGGTTTTGCGTGAGCCAAGCTTCGCCGTCGGACACCAGCAGGGAAACATGGCTTTGGCCGTCGTCGGTGTTGTAGATGATGAGATTGTCCATAGGGATTCCGTTTGCGGCAGCCTGAAAAGTCGGGACGGTTTCAGGCTGCTTGGGGTTGTGGGCTTGCCTGCGGTATTTTAGCCGTATCCCGGCGGCGAGGCAGCCTGAAAACAGGGAGGCCGTCTGAAAAACAAAAAACACCGTCATTCCCGCGCAGGCGGGAATCTTGTTTGTTGTTCGGCAATATTCTGATAAAACAAACCGTTGCTCAAACCCCGCCAAGATTCCCGCCTGCGCGAGAATCTTGGCGGGGCGGGCTTGGTTTTCAGGCTGCCTTGTGCGTGAGGCACGCCTGAAATCAGAAAGGCCGTCTGAAAAACAGGTTTTCAGACGGCCTTTGGGTAGGTTGGGTTGCAAACCCAACAGGTTTTGCAGCTTTTAAGAAACTGTTGGGTCTCGACCCAACCTACGCTTGCTTAAGTTTTACATACATATGTTCTTGGTTACTTTCTATATTTTTTCGTATTTCATATTCAAATATCTCGGGGTGTTTTTTAACCAAAGTTGTGAATTTGGCACAGCCATAATTGCGTGGGTCAAAATCTGCCTGCAACCGCCGCCATGTTGAACCAAATGCAGTCATGGCAACCCATTCGCTGTCAAACTGTTCAAAGATTTTTCTAATCGTATCCATGGGCAAAACCGCTGTTTGATGATTAGCTGTTGGTTGTTCCGTTTGTATTGCCGTATCAGTTTGGACGGAAACGCTGCTTTTGTTATCGTTTTTAATTTCTTCTGATATAAGGTTTTCCACATAGATAAACTGCGTACAGGCATTGATAAAAGCTTTGGGCGTTTGCTTTTTACCAAAGCCGTACACGGGCATTCCCTGTTCTTTCAAACGGATTGCCAAAGCCGTGAAATCGCTGTCGCTGGATACAATACAAAATCCGTCCAATCGGTCGCTGTACAATAAATCCATGGCATCAATAATCATAAAACCATCGGTTGCATTTTTCCCTGTCGTAAAAGCAAATTGCTGCATCGGTTTGATGGCGTAATCATTGATAACTTGCTTCCATTGCCCATTGTTACCAACAAAATTGCCATAAATCCGCTTAACGGTTACATCTCCGAATTTGACAACTTCATCTAAAATAGATGCTATATCGCGAGCAGAAGCATTGTCGGCATCAATCAACACGGCTAAACGCACCGTTTTTTCTTCTACCACGTTGAAACTAGTTTTAGTTTTAGACATTTATAATTCCTCTATTTATCTATGGTTCGATAGGAGGCAGCCTGAAACATTAATTTTCAGACGGCCTCTTTCAAACAGCTACGCTTTCAACTTCGCCAACTGCGCCTCTACTTTCGCCATCTTATCCTGCAACTCCGCCAGATCGGCTTTGTCTTTCTCCACCAGATGCGCGGGGGCTTTGTCGGTGTAGCCGGGTTTGGCGAGTTTGGCGTTGAGTTTGTCCAAGGCTTTTTGCAGTTTTTCGGCTTCTTTGGTCAGGCGCGCGGTTTCGGCGGCTTTGTCGATTTCCACTTTGAGCATCAGGCGTGCGCCGTTGCACACGGCGACGGGGGCGTCTTCGGCTTCGGGCAGTTTGTCCACCAGCTTGGCTTCGGTGAGACGGGTGAGCGCGGGCAGGTATTTGAGGCAGTCGGCCAAGTCGCTGCCGCCTTCGACAAACAGCGGGGCTTTGACGTTTGGCGCGATGCCCATTTCGCCGCGCAGTTTGCGTACGGCTTCGGCCAGCTCTTTCAGGCTGGCCATTTTGTCGAAGGCGGCGGGGACGATTTTCTCCGGGTCGGCTTCGGGGTAGGCGGCGAGCATGATGCTGTCGCTGTGTTTGGCGTTGGCGAGCGGGGCGACGGTTTGCCACAGCTCTTCGGTGATGAAGGGCATGATGGGGTGCAAGAGGCGCAGGATGGCTTCGAGTACGCGCACGAGGGTGCGGCGGGTGGTGCGTTGGGTGGTGGGGCAGCCGGTTTGGATTTGCACTTTGGCAAGCTCGATGTACCAGTCGCAGTATTCGTTCCACACGAATTCGTACAGGGTTTGCGCGGCGAGGTCGAAGCGGTAGGTTTCAAAGGCTTCGGCTACGGCGGCTTCGGTTTGTTGGAGTTTGCCGATAATCCACTGGTCGGCAAAGGTAAATGCCAAAGGCTGCATTTCGTCTTGGCCGCAGTCTTGGTTTTCGGTGTTCATCAAGACGAAGTTGGTGGCGTTCCATAATTTGTTGCAGAAATTGCGGTAGCCTTCGGCGCGTTTGAAGTCGAAGTTGACGCTGCGGCCGAGGCTGGCATAGCTGGCCATGGTGAAACGCAATGCGTCTGCCCCCATGGCGGGGATGCCTTCGGGGAACAGTTTTTCGGTGGTTTTTTTCACGGCGGGGGCGGTTTCGGGCTTGCGCAGGCCGGTGGTGCGTTTGACAAGCAGGTTTTCCAAGTCGATGCCGTCGATTAAGTCCACGGGGTCGATGACGTTGCCTTCGGACTTGGACATTTTTTTGCCTTCGTGATCGCGCACGATGCCGTGGATGTACACGTCTTTAAACGGCACTTTGCCGGTGAAGTGGGTGGTCATCATAATCATGCGGGCGACCCAGAAGAAGATGATTTCGTAGCCCGTTACCAGCACGCTGGACGGGATAAACGCTTTCATGGCTTCGGTGTCGGGTTCGCCGTCTTTCCAGCCGAGGGTGGAGAAGGGGACGAGGGCGGAGGAGAACCATGTGTCTAGCACGTCGTTGTCGCGGGTTAAGTAAAATCCTTTTTCCTTTAATTCATCAATAACTGATTGCTGAATTTCCCCAGTTTCTTTGGATTTAAATAACTGAACGGCAATAGTCGGTCCAACTGTTTGTTCAATTTCTTTATCGCTAGTGCATTGGCGGCTCTTATCAAATAAATATTGACGATATGCTTCACTTTCTGTGCGGGCAACGTAAATTTTGCCTTGCTCGTCATACCACGCGGGGATTTGGTGGCCCCACCACAGTTGGCGCGAGATGCACCAGTCTTGGATGTTGTTCATCCATTGGTTATACGTATTGACCCAGTTTTCGGGGATGAAGCGCACTGCGCCGCTGTCCACGGCGTGTTTGGCTTTTTGCGCCAGGCTCATGCCTTTGAATTCGCTGTCAGGCTCGCCGCCGTTTGGTGTGGCAGACATGGCGACAAACCATTGGTTGGTCAGATAGGGTTCAATAACCGTACCCGTGCGGTCGCCTCGCGGGCGCATGAGTTTGTGCGGCTCAATTTTTTCCAGCAAACCGCTTTCTTTCAAATCTTCAATGATTTTGTCCCGCGCCACGAAACGATCTAACCCGCGATATTTTTCGGGGGCGTTTTCGTTCATTATTGCTTTCGGCGTGAACAGATTAATCACTTCCATTTCATGCCGTTGTCCGACTGCATAGTCGTTAAAGTCGTGTGCGGGGGTGATTTTGACGCAGCCTGTACCAAATTCTTTATCCACATATTCGTCTTCAATAATCGGAATGACGCGGTCGGTCATGGGAACATGGACTTTTTTGCCGACCAAATGCGCGTAACGCTCGTCATTGGGGGCAACGGCCAATGCGCCGTCGGCCAAAATTGTTTCGGGGCGTGTGGTTGCAATCAGCATAAACCGGCCGTCCAACCCCTGTCCTGCGACAAACGGATAGCGGACGTAATACATAAATCCTTGTTCTTCAATATTTTCCACTTCCAAATCGGAAACGGCCGTGCCCAAAACGGGGTCCCAGTTCACCAAGCGTTTGCCACGGTAAATCAGCCCTTGGTGATAGAGCTTCACAAACACGGCGGTAACGGCTTCGGCGCGCGTGTCGTCCATGGTGAAATATTCGCGCGACCAGTCGGCGGAGCAGCCGACGCGGCGCATCTGTTGGGTAATCGTGCCGCCGGAGAGGTTTTTCCACGCCCACACTTTTTCCAAGAATGCTTCGCGTCCCAAATCGTGGCGCGACACGCCTTCGGCGGCAAGCTGGCGCTCCACCACAATCTGCGTGGCAATGCCCGCGTGGTCGGTGCCCGGAATCCAAGCCGTGTTGTACCCTTTCATGCGGTAGTAGCGCGTTAAGCCGTCCATAATCGTTTGGTTAAACGCGTGCCCCATGTGCAGCGTGCCGGTTACGTTGGGCGGGGGAAGCTGGATGGAGAAACTTTCGGGGCGGGCGAAATTGGCGGCGAAATAGCCTTGTTTTTCCCAGTTTTGATAGTGTTTGGTTTCGATTTCGGCGGGGGAGTATTTGTCGAGCATGGTGAACGGCCTAAGAAGGTAAAGAAATAGAAAAGATAAATTTGAAAACGGCGGATTATAGCCGATTGGCCGGTGCTAAAATAGCCGCGCCCAAAGGTTTTCAGGCTGCCTGCGGCCGCTTGCGGCAGGCAGCCTGAAAGCATCGGCGGCTCACAGCAGGCAGCCTGAAAAATATTGCACGAACCGGATTGGTTTGAAAACAGCCCCTACCCCCCGCCCGAGAAAGCTCATGTCCGCCCACACCCCCTTAAACAAAACCGACGCCCTGATTGCCGCCGCCGTGATTTTCCTGTGGGGCGTCAGCTTTTATTTTATGAAGCTCGCGCTGGCCGAAATCAGCCCGATGGTGCTGGGCGTGCTGCGTTTTGCCCTGATGCTGTTTCCCGCGCTGTTTTTCATACCGCGCCCCGCCGTGCGCTGGTACTGGCTGGCCGCCTACGGGCTGGCCATCAGCTTCGGCCAGTTCAGCCTGCTGTTTGGCGCGCTGGCCGTCGGCATGCCCACCGGGCTGGCGGCGCTGGTGCATCAGGCGCAGGTGTTTTTCACCGTTATCATCGCCGCCATGCTGTGGCGCGAGCCGGTGCGCGGCAACCATTGGACGGCGATGCTGCTGGCGGCGGCGGGGCTGGGCTTGATCGGCGTCGGCCAATATCGGGGCGAATTGCCGATGACCGGCATGCTGCTGTCGCTGGCCGCCGCGCTGGCCTGGGCGGCGGGCAATCTGCTGGTGAAGAAAATCGGCCGCGTGCAGGCGCTGTCGCTGGTGGTGTGGGGCAATATCGTTACCCTGCCGGCCTTTGCGCTCACCGCATGGTTGCTGTACGGGTTTGACGGCATCGCCGCGCAAATCGGCGGCATGACTTGGCGCGGCTGGGTCGGCGTCGCCTTTCTCAGCTATCTGGCCAGCCTGGGCTGCTACTCCGGCTGGGGCAACCTGCTCTCCCGCCACCCCGCCGGCAAAATCACCCCGCTGGCGCTGCTGATACCGGTCATCGCCCTGCTGCTGGGCGCGCTGATTTTGCACGAACCGCTCAACGGCTGGCACTGGGCCGGCGCCGCTGTGGTGATGGCCGCGCTGCTGGTGCAGGTGTTCGGCGGACGCAAGGCAGCCTGAAGAAACCGGATTGGTACGTTCGGACAACATTGGCAGAAACCGTAAACGAAACCCACAAAGGCAGCCTGAAAAAGGTAAGGCGGCCTGAAAACCGTATTTGCGGTTTTCAGGCTGCTTTGGTTTTGCCCCGCCGTTTCAGCGCCTGCCCAAGCGGGCGGCGACCGGGCAGTCGGCATCGTGGGCGCCGGGCAGGTAGCCGGTGCTCATCAGAAATTCGTTGACGATTTCGCGGCCGACAAACTTGAAGGTTTTTTTAAAGATTTTCAGCCAGCCGTCCAAATCGGGTGCGGCGGCGGCGTGGGTGTCGAGCCAGTTTTTAAAGGAACCGTGTTGGGCTTGGATGGCGAGGACTTGGCGGGCGTTGTGGATGGCGGCGTCGATTTTCAGGCGGTTGCGGACGATGCCGGCATCGGCAAGCAGGCGCTCGCGGTCTTGGTCGTCAAATGCGGCGACGGCGGCGATGTCAAAGCCGCGATAGGCAGCCTGAAAGGCGTGCTGCTTGCGCAGAATCAGCGTCCAGCTCAGGCCGGCCTGGTTGATTTCCAGCACCAGCCGCTCGAAAAGTTCCTTGTCGTCGGCCACGGCAAAGCCGTAAACGTGGTCGTGGTAGTGTTTGTTGGGGTCGCTGCTGCCGGCGGGCAGGCTGTTGGCAAAACGGCAGTAGCTCATGCGCCGCTCCCGTTTTTCAGGCTGCCTTCGAGTGAAAGCAGATAGTCGCGTAATACCGAAAGATGGGAGTGTTCGGGATTTTTGACGGCACTTAACAGCACAGTGGCGGGATGTCCGGCATGGATGCGGCGCAGCTCTTCCAGCGCCGCCTGCCGCTCGGGCGCGGCCAGTTCGGCGCGGTAGCGGCGGGCAAATTCGGCAAAACGGCTGTCGGGGTCTTGGTGGTACCACTCGCGCAGCGCGGCCGAGGGCGTGAGGTCTTTGAGCCAGACGAATTGGTTCATGGTTTCTTTGCGGATGCCGCGCGGATAGAGGCGGTCGAGAAAGACGGCGGCTTCGCCCGGGGCAGCCTGAAAGCCGTAGATGCGTGCGAGGCGGTACATGGCGTTTCCTTAAAATGGATTTTCAGGCTGCCTTTTGCTGAAAAAGGCAGCCTGAAAACGGTTTAGCGTTTGCGCTTGGCGGCGGGCTGGTTCCAATCCTGCTTTTCGGCACGCGCGGCGTCGCGCTCTCGCTCCCATTGCTGCAAAGCTTTTTGCTGCCGGCGGCGGACTTCGTCTTCGCTCACGGTTTCGCCTGCCTGCCGCTGGCGCTTGGCATTTTCGCTGATTATCGCCGGCAGCAGTCTGGCCACCGCCGCTTCGGCATGGGCTATCGCTTCTTCGCGCATCGGCTGGGTATCGCGGCAATACTGCTGGAGTTTGGCGGCGCTGGTTTTGGCATCGGGCATCGGATAGCGTTTTTCAAAGTCGGCTTCAACCCATTCGTACAAAGTGGCCGCCTGGTGTTTTTTTCCCAGCTCGGCATCGTGTTGCACGCAGCGCTGCGCGATTTCCGGATCGGCAGCCACCAGCATGATGTACAGGTCGCTGTAGTATTTGGCGCTGGCCGACCCCTGCGGATAGCAGGCGCGGCCGGTGGTGAAATGGACACTGCGCTCGTAGAGTTTGATGCAACTTTGCTCCAACTCGGCATTGCTGCCGGCGGTTTCGGCGGCCAGTGCCGGTGCCGAGAAGAGGGCAGCGCTTAGGGCAAGGGCGGACAGAATCGGCGTTCTCATTTGGACTTTCCTTTGTTGCGAGAAGGTTTGCGGACGGTTTGGCCGGCTTCGGCGGCGTGGGCTTGGGCGCTTTGTTTGCGCCAGTTTTGGTAAAGCCACTCGAATTCCCGGCGGATTTGCGCTTCGCCTTGGGGTTCGGACGACTGTTTGTCGGACTCGATTTCGGCGGCCAGTCTTTCGGTGAAGCTGCGCGCCATCAGCGCTTCGGCATAATCAAGCGCCTGCAGGCGGCGGGTTTTGGTTTCGCGGCACAGGCGGGATCGGGTGGCGGCGTTGTCGGGCGCATCGCCGTATTGTTGTTCCACCGCGGCCATTTCGCGGCGGAACGCCGATTGCGGGTCTTGGCCGGCGCGGCCGAAATAGCCCGCGCAGCGCGCGCCTTCGGGGCCGTTTACCGCCAGCCACAGCGCGGTTTCCTTATAGTAGCGGCCGATTTCGGGCTGCGCTTCGTGGCAGAACTGGCCGCCGGACAAGGCAATCAGCCGGCGGTAGGATTGCAGGCATTCCTGTTCGTTCTCTTCGCCATCATTTCGCCATCATTGGGTGCGGCCAAAGCCGGAAAAGAGAGTAGAGCGCATAAGGCCGGGACAAGCAGTTTTTTCATCGGTAAACCTGTGGCGGGGAAAGGGCGCAATCTTAACAGAATCGGCCGTCGGCGGTACAATGCGCGCCGCCGTTTCAGGCAGCCTGAAACGGCATCTTTTTGTTTGTCCACCGCATTGGAAATGCCGCCCATGATTGCCGTATCCGCCCGCCACGATCTGCAGCCGCTGCACACCTTCGGCCTGAGCGCCCGCGCCGCTGCCTTCTGCACGCTGGAAAACGAAAGCCAGCTGCCTGAAATTATCAATCTGCCCGAGTTCGACCCCGCCACCGTGCTGTGGCTGGGCGGCGGTAGCAACGTGCTGTTTATGCGCGACTATCCGGGTCTGGTGGTCAAAATGGCGAATAAAGGCATCCGCATCATCGGCGAGCGGCAGGACGGCCGCGTGTTGGTGCAGGCGCAGGCGGGCGAAATCTGGCACGACTTTGTGCAGGAGATGATTGCTCGGGAGCTGTACGGTGCCGAAAACCTGAGCCTGATACCCGGCACCGTCGGCGCCGCGCCGGTGCAGAATATCGGCGCTTACGGCGTGGAAGTGAAAGACCTGGTTCACAGCGTGCGCTGCTACGATTTGGCTCAGAGATGTTTTGTCGAACTCACGCAGGTAGACTGCCGCTTCGCCTACCGCGACAGCCTGTTTAAAGGCGAGGGCAAAGGCTGCTATGTGATTTGCGCGGTTACATTTGCCCTTTCCCGCCGCTTCACGCCCAAGCTCGGTTACGGCAATCTCGATGCGCTTCTGGCCGCCGAGGGCAAAACCGCGCCCAGCGCCCGCGAAGTGGCCGCTGCCGTGTGTCGCATCCGCCGCGAAAAACTGCCCGACCCCGCGCAAACCGGCAATGCCGGCAGTTTCTACAAAAACCCGCTGGTCGATGCCGCCGCCGGTGCCGCGCTGCTGGCGCGTTATCCCGATATGCCGCACTACCCGCAGCCGGACGGCAGTCTGAAACTGGCCGCCGGCTGGCTGATCGAGCAGGCCGGACTCAAAGGGCGGCAGATCGGCGGCGCGGCGGTGCACGAGCGGCAGGCGCTGGTGCTGGTCAACCGCGGCGGCGCCACCGCCGAGGATGTGCGCCGCCTGTCCGACGAAGTGCGCGCCACGGTCAAAGAACGCTTCGGTGTCGAACTCGAAGCCGAGCCGGTATGGCTGCCGGCCGGGGCGTAACGCGCGGCAAGACCGGTCAAACGGTTTTCAGGCTGCTATTCCACCGCGGATAGGCAGCCTGAAAACTTTTCGGCGCTTGGATTCGGGCATAAGTAACAAATAAGGTGCTACTCATCACTAGAGGTAGGGAAATAATCTTTAATAAATATAATCTTATTTGCTATTCTCATGCTGTGATGACACTCCAAATGCCGCTTTGCACAGTCTTGGGTGGGTGTAGTGGGATTTGCCCGTTTCGGAGTTCTTCGTGCGTTCGTTGAAGAAGTCTTTGTGCCGTTCGAACTATGCTTTCAGGCTGCTTTCAAAATCGGCTCTGCGGCTGCTTTTCAGGCTGCTGTTTTGACTGTTGGGCAATGACGGGATTGGGTTTGGGCGTCGCAACTGCGCTGCACCATTCAGGCTGCCCGAATGTCCGAAGCAGCCTGAAAAACGGTGTTGTCTTTCAGGCTGATTTTGTATCGGTCAAACGGCTTTTCAGGCTGCCTAATCGGCATGGTTCAGGCAGCCTGAAAAGCTGAAACCCTAATCCCGCGCCGCCATTGCCAGCATTTCGGCGGCGTGGGCGCGGGTGGTGTCGGTGATGGTTTCGCCGCCGAGCATGCGGGCGATTTCGGCGGTGCGCGCGTCGCCTTCGAGCACGCGGATTTCGCTGACGGTCTGCCCGCCCTTACCGTGTTTGCTGACCTGCCAGTGCTGTTCGCCGCAGGCGGCCACTTGGGGCAGGTGGGTAACGGCCAGCACCTGGTGGCGGGCGCCGAGGCTGCGCAGGGCGCGGCCGACGGTTTCGGCCACGCCGCCGCCGACGCCGGTATCGACTTCGTCGAAAATCAGCGTCGGCACTTGGGTGTAGCGGCTGGCGGCCACCTGCAGCGACAGGCTGATGCGGGCGAGTTCGCCGCCGGAGGCGGCTTTGTTCAGCGGACGCAGCGGGTTGCCTTTGTTGGCGGCCACCTGATACTGCACCTGTTCCAAACCGTGGGCGCCGGGGGCGGAGGGCAGCAGTTCGATATGAAAGCGTGCGCCTTTCATCGCCAGTTTTTGCAGGTGGGCGCAGGTTTCGTCGGCCAGTTTGGCGGCGCCCTGGCGCCGTTGGGCGGACAGGCGCTGGGCGGCTTCGTGGTAGGCGGCTTCGCAGCGCTCGGCGTTTTGGCGCAGCGCTTCGGTGTCGGCGGCGGCGTCCAAATCGTTGAGGGCGGCTTGGATTTCGGCGAGTTTGGCCGGCAGCTCGGCCGGTTCGACGCGGTATTTGCGGGCGGCGGACATCAGCTCGCGCATCCGCTCTTCCTGCAGCGCCAATTCCTGCGGGTTGATTTCGACGCTGCCGCCGACACTTCTGAGATTGGCGGAAACTTCTTCCAGCTCGGCTTCGGCCGAGACGATGAGTTCGATGCTCTCGGCAAAGCGCGGCTCGATGGCGGCGAGGTTTTCCAGTTCGCGGCGGCAGCGGTAGAGCAGGCTGGCGGCGCCGTCTTCGCCGTCGATGTATTCGCGGGCGGTTTCGGCGGACTGCAGCAGTTCGGCGGCGTTGGCCAGGCTGTCGTAGCTGCGGTTGAGGCTTTCCCATTCGCCTTCGGCGGCGCCGAGTTTGTCGAGTTCGCCAAACTGCCATTCGAGCCGCTCGCGCTCGAGGGCGATGTGCTCGGACTGGGTTTGCGCCTGCTCCAGCGCCTGCAGCGCCTGCTGCCACAGCCGGTAGTGCTGGCGCACTTCGTCGGCGGTTTTCAGGCTGCCTGAAAAGGCATCGAGCAGGTGGCGCTGGGCGGCTTCCTGATTGAGCGAGTGGTGGGCGTTTTGGCCGTGGATGTCGATCAGCTGCTCGCCAATGTGCTTGAGCTGGGCGAGGGTGGCGGTCTGGTTGTTGATAAAGCTGCGGCTGCGGCCTTTGGCGTCGATAATCCGGCGCAGGCTGAGTTCGGCGGCGTCTTCGTCAAGCAGCCCCTGATCGCGCAGCTCGGCGGCCAAATCGGGCAGGGCGGAAAGGTCGAACAGGGCAGAAAGGCGCGCTTCTTTGGCGCCGGTGCGCACTTGGGCGTAATCGGCTTTGTCGCCTAAGAGCAGGCCGACGGCATCAAGGGTAACCGATTTGCCGGCGCCGGTTTCGCCGGTGAGCACGGTAAAGCCGCCTTGGAAATCGAGATCGAGTTTTTCAACCAGGACGAAGTCCTGCAAAGACAGTGCGAGCAGCATGAAACAAAAGTCCTAGAACAATGCGGGAAAACCGTTTTCAGGCTGCCTTCGGACAAAGGCAGCCTGAAGAAATCAAAGCAGTTGGAATACGAAGAAAATCAGCGTGTGCAGCACAAACAGCGGCACCAGTATGCCGAAGGACCAGGCCAGATAGCCGAAAAAGCTGGGCATCGCCACTTTGCGCTGCTCGGCAATCGCTTTGACCATAAAGTTCGGCGCATTGCCGATATAGCTTAGGGCGCCCATAAACACCGAGCCCATCGATATCGCCAGCAGGGTGTGGAACAGCGGGCCGGTCATCAGGCTTTGGGCGTCGCCGCCGGCCATATTGAAGAACACCAGATAGGTGGGCGCGTTGTCCAAAAAGGCCGACAGCAGGCCGCTCATCCAGAAATACATGGTATTGACCGGATTGCCGGCCGAATCGTGCACCAGCGCGATTAAGGGGGCGAAGGCGCCGTGTTCGCCCGCCTGCAAAATGGCGATAACCGGCGAGATGCTGATAAAGATGCCGAGAAAGAGTTTGCCCACTTCCATAATCGGGTCCCAGTTGAACTCGTTACCGGCGCGCACCTGCTTGGGCGTCAGCAAGAGCGAGACCAGCGCCAGCGCCAGCAGGATGACGTCGCGCACCAGATTGGGCAGCAGATAGGCAGTGCCGAAAATATTGAAACCGGGATGGTCGGGCTTCCACAGGCCGGACATCAGCACCGCGCCGACTACGCCGGCCAACAGCAGAAAGTTGATCTTGCCGAAGATTTTGATTTTGCCTTCGTCGGCGGTTTCGTGCGGCAGCACTTCGTCTGCCTGGGCGTAGTAGTGCGCATCGAGCAGGTAAAAGGCCGTCAGCAGCACAGCGGCGCTGATCAGCACCGGCGCGGCCATATGCATCACCGTCCAGCCGAAATCAACGCCTTTCAAAAAGCCCAGAAACAGCGGCGGATCGCCCAGCGGCGTCAGGCCGCCGCCGATATTGGCCACCAAAAAGATAAAAAACACCACCACATGCACGCGGTGCTTGCGGTGTTCGTTGGCCTTGAGCACCGGCCGGATCATCAGCATCGCCGCGCCGGTGGTGCCCATTACCGAAGCCAGCAGCGTGCCGATCGCCAGCAGCAGCGTATTGAGCCGCGCGCTGCCGCGCAGGTTGCCCCACACCAAAATGCCGCCCGATACCGTATAGAGCGCCAGCAGCAGCAGGATAAACGGAATGTATTCGCCCACCAGCGCATGCACCACCAGATGCAGGCTCTCGCCCAGCCCGTACACCAGGCTGAAAGGAATCAGAAACAGCAGCGTCCAGCCGGCGGTAATCTTGCCGAAATGGTGGTGCCAGGTATGGGAAAAAAACAAAGGGCCGGTGGCGATGGAGAGCAGGATCAGCACAAAGGGCAGACCCCACCACAGCGGCAGAGCGGCGCCATCGACGCCGGAAGCCTGCGCGGCGGCGGGCAGCAGCATCAACAGCGCACTTAACATGCGGACGGGCATAGTGGTTCCTTTTTCTTCTAACAAACGGACAAACTTCAGAACAGCATTCCCGGCCGCCGCGCCAGCGCCGCGGCCGAAAGCGCCGATTATATACCAAAGCACCGCCACGACGCCCGCCGGCGCCAGTCCGCATCAATCCGGCCAGCCGCCGGCAGCACGGCAAAAAAGCAGCCTGAAAGCCGTTTTCACGCTTTCAGGCTGCCTGCATATCAGATCGGCCCTTATTTTTTGCCGCCGATAACTTTGCTTTGGAGTATCGGCAGCGTCCACGCGCCGCCGGTAAAGCCTTTGCATTGGCCGGTGGTGTCTTCACGGCTGCGCACAAAGGTTTTGCCGTTCCACACCGCGCTTTGGCCGCCCCAGCAGTCGCCCAGACCGCGTCCTTTGAAACCGCCCGACAGTGTGGCGGTTTTCGGATCGAAGCCGGCATGGCCGCCGTATTCCTGCGGCAAAACCTGTTCGACGAGGCTGAGTTTGGCGTTCATCACGGCGTTGAAGCTCGTGCCCTGATACGCGCCCGATATGCACGAAGTGTCAATCAGCACCTGTCTGCTGTTAAGCGGATAGACCGTGATGTCGCGCTGCCGATCGGGTTCATGCAGATCGCCGCAGCGCTCGAAACGATCGTCGTTTTTACGTCCCTGATTGCTCTTTTGCAGCAAGGCCATTACTGCTTTATGTTTGGCCGTGCCTTTTTTCAGCGTGTATTCACCTTTTTGCGGTACGGCGGCGGCGCGGATGGTCGGCACCGGCTGCGGCTGCAATACGGCGCGGGTGCTGCGCCCTTTGCGTATCAGCGCCGAGGGCGTGTTCAGGCGGCCTTGGAATTCGTCAAGTTTCAACATGGCTGCCGCCGCGCCTTTGTCCGACAGCGTCCAGGTGTTTGCGCCTGATATAACTTCGATTTTGGCGTCGCGGCGCAGGGCGGTCAGCAGGGCTTGGGTTTGCGCGCCGCTGAGCTTGCCGTAGCCGTCTTTGTCAAAACGGATGGTACCCAGCGCTTTGCCGTTGAGCCGCAGTTCGCTTTTGGCTGCCAGCTTCAAATCGGGCTCGTTGTCGGTGAAATCGGGGGCGACGGCGATTTGCCCGATCACCGGCGCATTGCCGCCCGCCTTGCGTGTGAACAATACGGATACGGGATGTTCGATTTCTCCATCGTCCTGATAACCGGCGATGCGGCAGGTGCCGGTGTTGTCGCAGGCGGCATCCCAGTCTTGGTAGGATGTATAAAACCCTTGCAGCGGCGCGGCGGCGGCAAGGGCAGGGGAAAACAGGGCAAAGACAAGCAGGCGTTTCATAAAAGCTCCCGGTTAAAGCGTGGCGGAAAAAGGTTTTCAGGCTGCCTGAAAACAAATTGCCGCCTGCAAGTGGCAGGCGGCAAGGAAAAGGGTGGCGAGCCGAACCCCCGGCACTGACGCTCCCGAGTGGGCTGCTGGCTTCCGCCCCTGACCCGTTGTTCGAAATTGTCATGCGGGGAGACCCGCCGTAAGGCTGTGCATTATAGCGGCCGCAGCCAAAATAGCAAGGGGCTGCGGGGCTTGGGGCGTTTCAGGCAGCCTGAAAAAAGCACCTGCCGGGCACTAAAGCGCGGGCGGGTGCTTGAAACCGTTTTTCAGGCTGCCTTTGCGGCGTTTTACAGCCCTGCAGCGGCTTTAAGCGCGGCGGCTTTGTCGGTGCGCTCCCAGGTAAACTCCGGCTCTTCGCGGCCGAAGTGGCCGTAGGCGGCGGTTTTGCTGTAAATCGGACGCAGCAAATCGAGCATTTTGACGATGCCTTTGGGGCGCAGGTCGAAATGTTCGCGCACGATGGCGATCAGTTTGTCTTCGCTGATTTTGCCTGTGCCGAAGGTGTCGATGGCAATCGAGGTCGGCTCAGCGATGCCGATGGCGTAGGAGATTTGGATTTGGCACTGGGTGGCCAGGCCGGCGGCGACGATGTTTTTGGCAACGTAGCGGCAGGCGTAGGCGGCGGAGCGGTCAACTTTGCTCGGGTCTTTGCCCGAGAATGCGCCGCCGCCGTGCGGGGCTGCGCCGCCGTAGGTGTCGACGATGATTTTGCGTCCGGTCAAACCGCAGTCGCCGTGCGGGCCGCCAATCACGAATTTGCCGGTGGGGTTGATCAGATATTTGGTTTCTGCCGTGAGCATTTCGGGCGGCAATACGGGCTTGATAATCTGCTCGATTACCTGTTTTTCCAGCTCTTCATGGCTGATTTCGGGGTCGTGCTGGGTGGAAAGGACGACGGTGTCGATGCGTTTGACTTTGCCGGTTGCGCTGTCGTACACGGCGGTAATCTGCGCTTTGGCATCGGGGCGCAGCCACGGCAGGCGGCCGTCGCGGCGCAATTCGCTCTGACGCTGCATCAGGCGGTGGCTGTAATAAATGGCAAAGGGCATCAGGGTGGGCGTTTCGTCGCAGGCGTAGCCGAACATCAGGCCCTGGTCGCCCGCGCCCTGTTCTAAATCCAAGCCTTCGCCTTCGTTCACGCCTTGGGCGATGTCGGGCGATTGTTGGTCGTAATACACGCCGACGGCGCAGCCTTTGCTGTCGAAACACAGCGCGGGGTCGTTGTAGCCGATGCGCGCGATGGTATCGCGGGCGACTTTGATGTAATCGACGTGGGCATGGGTGGTGATTTCGCCGGCGAGTACGCACAGGCCGGTGTTGACCAGCGTTTCGGCGGCGACACGCGCGGCGGGGTCTTGCGCCAAAACGGCGTCGAGAATGGCATCGGAGATTTGGTCGGCCACTTTGTCGGGATGGCCTTCGGATACGGATTCGGAGGTGAAAAGATATTCGCTCATGGCTTTGGTCTTTCGTTGGCGGGTGGCGGAAAGCAGCCTGAAAACGGCTTCAGGCTGCCTGTTTCGGGTGCGGCGGGCAAAAAAATACCCGCATTTAAGCGGGATTTCGATTGCCTGCGGCGCTGCCGCAAACCACATCGGTTTTGAAAAACCGTCCACCTTACTCGGCGAAACCGCGAAGCAGGTTGGCATGGAAGTCCCAACTCTTAATGCGGGGCGGATGGTAGCAAATCCGCACGGCATCGGCAAGCAAATGCGAATGTTTTTTAAACGGCAAAAGCAGCCTGAAAACCTTGAAACGGGTTTTCAGGCTGCCTTTTGGCTGTCAGGCTGCCCTGTTTTTTCAGTTGTAGCTTGGGGTGCGCCCCAACAAATCTTTTGGTATTGGGAAATATTGGGTTTGGTACCTCAATCTACCTGCTGCCTTTTTCTCTGTAACGTCATTAGCTTACGCAAGTCCGCTACGCTACCACCGCGTAGGCGGGAATCTTGGTTAAATCCAGGCAAAGGCTTGTTTTCCCAAGTCCTGTAAAAGCCCAAACAAGATTCCCGCTTGCGCGGGAATGACGGCAGGGGGCGTTTTCCGTATCCTGTCGAAACCCAAAAAAGCAGCCTGAAAACCTTGAAATGGGTTTTCAGGCTGCCTTGTTTTTCAGGCTGCCGTCAGCAAGTCCAGCGCTTCGCGGTATTTGGCCAGCGTTTTGGCGATCACGTCGGCGGGCACGGCAGGGGCGGGCGGCTGTTTGTTCCAGCCGCTGCTTTCCAGCCAGTCGCGCACGAACTGTTTGTCAAACGAGGGCGGGCTGATGCCGGTTTGGTACTGGCTTTGCGGCCAGAAGCGGCTGGAATCGGGGGTCAGCACTTCGTCCATCAGGGTCAGCGTGCCGTTTTCGTCGAGGCCGAACTCGAATTTGGTGTCGCAGATAATGATGCCGCGCGTTTCGGCGTAGGCGGCCGCTTCGCTGTAAAGGGCGACGGCTTTGTCGCGCACCTGCGCGGCCAGTTCGGCGCCGATGATGCTTTCGCATTCGGCAAAGCTGATGTTTTCGTCGTGGCCGCCAACTTCGGCTTTGGTGGATGGGGTGAATAGGATTTCGGGCAGTTTTTCGGCTTCGCGCAGGTTTTCAGGCAGCCTGATGCCGCAGACGGCGCCGGTTTTTTGGTATTCCTTCCAGCCGCTGCCGGCCAGATAGCCGCGCACGATGGCTTCGATTTTTACCGGTGTCAGGCGTTTGGCGACGACGGCGCGTTTTTCGACGGCGCGGGCTTCGGCTTCGGGCAGCACGTCGTACACGCTTTGGCCGGTGAAGTGGTTGGGCATGATGTGGGCGAGTCTGCCGAACCAGAAATTGGAGATTTGGGTAAGGATTTCGCCTTTGCCGGGGATGGGTTCGGGCAGGATGACGTCGAAGGCGGAGAGGCGGTCGCTGGCGACGATCAGCATGGTTTTGTCGTCGATTTCGTAAAGGTCGCGCACTTTGCCGGAGTAGATTTTTTTCAGGGAAAGGGTGGTCATGACGGGCTCGCAGTAGGGAAAAAGGGGGCGGGGGATGCCAAAGGCAGAGTGTTTTTCAGGCTGCCTTAATCCTGTACGGGGCAGCCTGAAAAACGCCGGGTTTATTTGCTGTATTCACGCTGGTGGCGGGTGCCGATTTGTTCGGCAACGCGCTGGCGCAATGCCTGGTCGTTTTTGGCGCGTCCGTCGATGCACAGGGCGATGTAGAGCTCGCGGCGCACGGGGTCGCTGCCGTTGATTTTGCCGCCGATGACTTTCCAGTCGGACTGGCGCGGCGTGATCCAGCGGCGGCCTTCCAAATCGGCGTAGGCAAAGGTTTTGAGCTTGGCGCCTTCGGAGCCGAGCAGCTTGTTGCCGGTTACGCACAGCAGGCCTTCGGCGCTGATGTTGTCGTAGCCGGCGGCCGAGCGGTTGTTCAGCAGATAGCGCACGCTGCCGTCGGCGGCGGTGGTGATGCTGGAGAGCAGGATGCGCGGTTTGCCGCGGAAGGTGGGCGAAACGTAGATGTCGAGCCATTCGGGGTCGGCCGGATCGGGCACGGCGGGCAGCGACAGCTTGCTTTCGCTGAAGTTTTCGGTTTCAAGGCGGCCGCCGCCCATTTGGTCGAAACGCTTTTCGGTCAGCGATTCGGCGGCAGCGCTGCCGCAGAGCGCAACGGCCAGTAGGAATCCGTATGCGGTTTTGCTCATGTTCTGCTCCTGTCCTGAATATCAATATGGGAAACGGCGAAGGCTTAAGGCAGCCTGAAAACGGCAAAAGGCGTTTTCAGGCTGCCTTTGGGGCTTATGCTTTGCCCAGCGCGGCCAGGATTTCGCCGCGCACGTCGTCCACCGGACGGGTGCCGTCCACTTTCACGTAGCGCGGGGCGTGCTCGCCGCTCAAGCCGCTGTAAAAGCCGATTAGAACGGCGGTTTCGCCGTGATAAACATCCAGGCGTTTGCGCACGGTTTCTTCTTTGTCGTCGCTGCGCTGGATCAGGTCTTCGCCGGTTTCGTCATCTTTGCCTTCGACTTTGGGCGGGTTGTGGACGATGTGGTAGCTGCGGCCGGAAGCGGGGTGCACGCGGCGGCCGCTGATGCGCTCGAGAATCACGGCGTCGGGCACGTCGATTTCAACCACCGCATCCAGCGCGATTCCGGCCTGCTGCAGCGCTTCGGCCTGCGCCAGCGTGCGCGGGAAGCCGTCAAACAGAAAACCGTCGCGGCAGTCGTCTTGGGCGATGCGCTCTTTGACCATGCCGATGATGATGTCGTCGCGTACTAAGCCGCCTTCGTCCATGATTTTTTTCGCTTCCAAACCCAGCGGCGTGCCGGCTTTGATGGCGGCGCGCAGCATGTCGCCGGTGGAAATCTGCGGAATGCCGAAGGCGCGGGTGATGAACTGTGCCTGTGTTCCTTTGCCTGCGCCGGGGGCGCCGAGCAGCAATATTTTCATAATCTGTCTTTCGTTGCGGGGTGGGAAAAGGGCGCTATGTTAATACTTTTTAAACTATGCTTCAAAGGCAGCCTGAAAGAACCGCCGCGCGGCTTGCAATGGCGGCGGCTGCAGCTTTTTTGTATAAAACTTCCATAAAATGGGTTAAGAAGCGCTAAAGTATTTATTTTGTTGTTTCTAATATCAAATGTGCCGTTTTTTGGGCTGCGGGTGCCGAAAAACGGCGTTTTTTCACGGCCAAAGGGCAAGTATTTGCTGCAAAAACCGCCGTTTGGCTTGGCATAAAGGTTAAGAAACCGCTATCATACCGAAAATTTTTTAAGCATCCGCATCGGGTTTGCGCCCCTTGGCGGGGCTTTGCTAATGGAGACTTACTTTGAAAACAAACAAAATAATCGCCGCTTCGCTGTCTTTGGCCGTTTCCGTGCCGGCGCTTGCCGGTTTGGGCGGTTTGAATGTCCAATCCAATTTGGGCGAGCCGTTTTCAGGCAGCATCGTGATCAGCGGCCGGGAAGCCGAAGCGGTAATGCAAAGCCGGAACATCAGTATTTCCGGTGCCAACCTTCAGGGAACGGTGGTTCCGCAGGGCAACGGCAATGTGCTGCTGCACCTGCATTCTTCTTCCGCCGTTCACGAACCCATCCTGACCTTTACCGTTTCCGCCGGCAAACAAACACGTCAATACACAGCCATGGTCAATCCGCCCCGTTACACCCCTGCCAAAGCCTCCGCACCCAAAGCAAGCAAAGCCCCGCGTAAAAGCGGTACGCTGACTCCCATCGCCGATCCCGCATCAGGCGATGCTTTGCAGCAGGAAAGGGTTTTGCGTCCGGAAGGCGCCGGCGAACGCGAGCGCCAGGGCGCTTCTGCCAAAAGCCGTTACCACCGCGTCCAACGCGGCGAGAGCGTTGCCTCCATCGCCCGCCGCTACCGTCCGCACAGCATCAGCCAGCGCCGCGCGATACAGGCGCTGATGGCGGCCAACCCGGGCGTGTTCCGCCGCGGTCGTGTCGATGAAATCCACCGCAATGCCAATCTGTACATTCCGTCCGCCTCGCAATGGCAGGCTTACGCCGCCGCTGCCGACCGGCGCGCTGCCCGTGCCGCCGCCCGCAGCGATTGGAGCCGTCAGGCCGACAACCAGGCCGGACGGAACGGCGAAGTGAAAAACGACGTGGCAGTGCCGCGTGAGCAGGTAAAACCGCAGCAGGATGCCGTTAAGCCGCAAGAGCAGCCCAAACCCGAAGCAGTCAAGCCGGAGCCGGTGAAACCCGAACCGGTTAAGCCCGAGCCAACCAAACCCGAACCGGCCAAACCGGAGCAGGCGAAGCAGCCTGAAGAGCCTATGCCGCCGGTACAGCCGCCGCAGCCTGAAACTCCGCCCGCTTCGGCAGGCAATGTTCCGGCCGGCCAGCAGGCTTCCGAAGGCACAATCGCCATTCCGCCCGAAATACAGGGCGAGGCTTCCGAAGTGCCTGTGCCGAATCCTGATCCGAAACTGGTTCCACCGCCTGCCGAGCAGGATGTTGCCGGCCAAGACGGTGCAGCCGGTGAAGAAGTCGATTGGACCAAATGGGCGGCGATGGGCGCCGCCGGTGCGCTGGTGCTGGGCGGTTCCGCTTATCTCTTCAATAACCGCCGCCGCCGTAAGGAAGAAGCGGATAGCGAAGAAGACGATCTGCCGACCGCCAGCGAAGCGGCCAGCCGCGTCAAATGGAATTCGGCTGCCGCACAAAATGCTGCGGCTCAGGCTGCAGTACAAACTGCGACAGATGACGAAGCCGATTTTGAGGATGACGACGAAGTCTATATTGCCGAGAGCGTGACTCCTGCCGCCCAGCCGCAGGTTCAACCCCAGGCATCTACATTCGATTTAGACAGCTTCCAGCCCGAAGTTGTTACCAAGACCGAAACTGTTGTCGAGGAAAACCGTCCGGAAGAGTTGGCGCGCGCGGCATCGCAATCGGCTACCGAATTTGATGCCGGTGATTGGAACTGGGAAGAAGTCGAAGCCGCTCCCGCCACGCAGGCTGCAGCCAAACCCGCGGCAAGCGCCGCAGCAGCAGTTGCCGCCGCCCCCGCCAGCGAAGAGCAGGACGACTGGATGGCCGATTTCGACTTCATCCAGCCGGACGAACCCGAAAGCATGCCGCCTGAAACTTCTTTCTCAGTTGGCGAGCAAGAAGTGCAGTTTGCCGAGCCTGCCGCTGTTGAACCGGCAGCATTCGAGCAGCCCGTATTTGAACAGCCTGCCGCCGTTGCAGAACCGGTGTTTGAACAGCCTGCATTTGAGCAGCCGACATTTGAGCAGTATGCCGTAGCCGATTTCGCGCCGGTTGGCGAGCCCGAACCGCAGCCGGCAGTTACCCAGGCAGCAGATGACTTTGGCGCCTTGGATTTTGCGGCGGACTTTGAAAGCCCGCAGCAGACCGTGGCCGATATCGAAAGCGCTTTGGCCGAGCCTGCCCTGCAGAGCGATTCTGCTTTGGATTTCGCGCTGGATACGCCGGCCGTTGCCGAAACCGCCGATTTGAATGTGCCGGCGGCACCGGTTGCCGATTTGTCTGTTGCCGATTTGTCCTTCGACGACGGTTTGGATTTTGCCCAAGTAGAGCAGGCACAGCAGCCTGAAATCTCCGCTGCCGCTGCCGATCCGTTTGCCGCGCCGTTTGCTGCAGAAGCGGAAGGTCTCAGCGCCGATGCGCTGGCCGAATTTACCGCGCCGGCAGCGGAAGTGCCCAACTACCAGACGCACGATGCCATCGCCAGCGCCGAGGTTTCCGATATGGATACCCCGCTGGAAGCCAAGCTGGAGCTGGCGAAAATGTATCTGGAAATCGACGATGCCGCTACCGCCCGCGAAACCCTGCGCGAGCTGATTGCCGAGTCAAACGGCAGCAGCATCCAAGACCAGGCCAAAGCCCTGCTGGCCGAATTGGGCAACTAAGCAGCCGCAAAAATCAAACGGCATTTCTTACGGGAAATGCCGTTTTCTTTTCCTGGTGCAAGGGTGCAAGCCTGCCGGTTGTGGGGAGAGATTTCCGGATGATGCCTGTCTGTTCCTGTCCTTTGGATAAAAAGCAGCCTGAAAACGCCAAACTGCGTTTTCAGGCTGCTTTGTTCCATCCAATCCGTTTCCGTTTGGGTTTTACAACGCAGGCGCTTTGGTATGCCAGTCGCTGGCAAGCTGGATTTGGTGGGCGGCGTTGAGCAGGCGGGCTTCGGAAAAGTGGTTGCCAATAAGCTGTACGCCGATGGGCAGGCCGTTGCGGCAGAAGCCGGCGGGCAGGCTGAGGGCGGGCAGGCCGGCGAGGTTGACGGCGATGGTGTAGATATCGGAGAGGTAGGCTTTCAAGGGGTCGCCGCCGTGGCTGCCGATTTGCGGGGCGGAAGATGGGGCGGTGGGGCCGAGGATAAGGTCGCAATCGGCAAAGGCCGTCTGAAAATCGTTGGCGACGAGGCGGCGCAGTTTTTGCGCTTTGATGTAGTAGGCGTCGTAGTAGCCGTGGCTCAGTACATAAGTGCCGATCATGATGCGGCGTTTGACTTCGCTGCCGAAGCCTTCGGCGCGGGTGTTGGCGTACATTTCTTCGAGATTGGCAAACTCGGCGGCGCGGTGGCCGTAGCGCACGCCGTCGTAGCGCGAGAGGTTGGTGCTGGCTTCGGCGGAGGCGAGCACGTAATAGGCGGGGATGGAGAGGGCGGTTTGCGGCAGGGAGACTTCTACCGTTTCGGCGCCTTGTTCGCGCAGGATGGCGATGGTGTTGTGCAGGGCGGTTTTGACGTCTGCTTCGCAGCCGTCGCCGAAGTATTCTTTGGGCAGGCCGATTTTGAGGCCTTTGAGCGGGCGGTTTAGGTCGCGGGTGTAGTCTTCGTTTTCGCGTTCGAGGCTGGTGGAATCGCGTTCGTCAAAGCCTGCCATGGCGTTGAGCAGGATGGCGCAGTCTTCGGCGGTTTGCGCCATTGGGCCGGCCTGGTCGAGGCTGGAGGCGTAGGCAATCATGCCGAAGCGGGAAACGGTGCCGTAGGTGGGTTTTAAGCCGGTAATGCCGCAATGGGAGGCGGGCTGGCGGATGGAGCCACCGGTGTCGGAGCCTAAGCTGGCGGGGGCAAGGCGGGCGGCAATCACGGCTGCCGAGCCGCCGGACGAGCCGCCGGGCACATGGGCGGTGTTCCACGGGTTTTTGGTCGCGCCGTAGTAGGAATTTTCGTTGGCCGAACCCATGGCAAATTCGTCCATATTGGTGCGGCCGAGCGTTACCATGCCTTGGTCGAGCAGGTTTTGCACCACGGTGGCGGTGTAGGGCGAGACGAAGTTGTCGAGCATTTTGCTGGCACAGGCGCTGCGCCAGCCGGTTTGGCAGAAGATGTCTTTGTAGGCGATTGGCACGCCGGTAAGCGCGGTGGCTTCTCCGGCGGCAATGCGCGCGTCGGCGGCGCGGGCTTCGGCGAGGGTTTTTTCTTCGTCAAGCGTGATGTAGCCGTTGATGGCGGCATTGCGCGCGGCAATGGCTTTAAGGTATTCGCCCGCCAACTCTACGGCGGAGATTTGTTTGGATTGTAATAATTCGGAGGCTTGTTTGAGGGTGTAGGGGGTGGTCATTTCAGGTCTTTGCGGTTGGTTTTCGGATTTTCAGGCTGCTGCGGATTGTTTGGGCTGCCTTTTTGGGTATCGGTTTCGGCGGTGCCGCTTTCAGGCTGCTTGGTGCAAAACAGCAGCGATTCGTCATCGGTGATGGCCATTTTGTTGCCGCGTATGCCGAGCACGCGCATATCGGTGGATTTGAAACTTTTTTTCCGTGCGCTTTCTTCCATAAAGTCCATGTATTCTTTTTCTTCCTTGCGCAGGGCGGTGTCTTTGATGTCTTCAGGCTTGTACAGGCGCTCGACTCTGTCGAGCGACAGGGTCAGCAGCACGCGGTTGCCGTCTTTGATGTTCCAAAAACCAGAATAGTATTCGCGGTAGCGCAGCGGCTTGGCGGTTTTGCCGCTGTCCTTGCCGTCGTTCAAGGTGCGCTCAAAGTAAGCGACATATAGATGCGCGGGCAGGTTTTTTTCTTCGACAAAAACGATGTAGTCCGGCGCGAAAGTGTGGATGGGATCGCGCTGCTCTGCGATTTTGCACGCCCATTCGCCGAAAAGCTGGCTGTCTTTCACCTGCGGCTGCGGCTCGGCGCCGGCAAAGCCGCAGAGAAACAGGGCGGCAAGGGCAGAAATTTTGGATGGTTTCATGGCGGTTCGTTGCTTTTTGATGTATCGGACAAACGGTGCAGGCACAGGCAGCCTGAAAAAAGCGGCATTTTACCCGAAATCCGCCTGAAAACGCAGGCGCGGATCATGCGGAACCGGCTGCAATCACAACAGCCGGTTGGCATAGAAGGCAGCCTGAAAGCGCCAAAACGGGTTTTCAGGCTGCTTTTCGTTTTTTACACCGCAAGGCAGCCTGAAAACGGTTTAGCCCAATGCGGCGAGCAGCTGGTCAAACGCCTGTTTGAACTGCTGCAGACCGACGGCCTGCAGCTGGCGCGCCAGCGTTTCCAATTCGGCGCCGGCCGCTTCGGCGGCGGCCAGATCGGCGAGCGCCTGCTCTTGGTTTTCGGTAAGGGTGGGGCGGGCGCTGCCGTGGTCGATAAAGGCGGCCAGCGTGGCGTCGGGCACGGTATTAACGGTGTTCTCGCCGATCAGGCTGTCCACATACAGGGTGTCGGGATAGGCAGGGTTTTTCACGCCGGTGGATGCCCACAGCAGGCTGACCGGTGCAGCGCCGGCGGCTGCGGCAGCCTGAAATTCGGCGCCGGCCACATGGTTTTGCCAGTCGAGATAGGCGGCTTTGGCCAACGCGATGGCAGTTTTGCCGCGCAGGTTTTCAGGCAGCTTGCCATCCAGCGCGGCATCGACGCGGGAAATAAAGAAGCTGGCAACGGCGCGCACTGCACCCACCGGCTGGCCGGCGGCGGCACGTTTGGCGATGCCGCGGCTGTAGGCGGCGTAGGCTTTGAGCGTTTGCGCGCGGGAAAACAGCAGGGTCAGATTAACGCTAATGCCTTCGGCGGTAAGCGTTTCAAAGGCTTGGATGCCGGCATCGGTGGCGGGGATTTTGATCATGGCGTTGGGGCGCGCGAGCAGCGTGTGCAGGCGTCGGGCTTCGCCGATGGTGCCGGCAGCGTTGTGCGCCAGCTCGGGGGCGACTTCCAGGCTCACCCAGCCGCTGTTGCCGCCGCTGCGCTGAAATTCGCCCAGGCAGATGTCGCAGGCAGCCTGAACGTCGGCCACGGCAAGCGTTTCGTAAATCTGCGCCGGTGCCAGCCCCTGCTCTTTCAGGCGGGCGATGTCGGCGCGGTAGAGTTCGTCGCCGGCGAAGGCTTTTTGGAAAATCGCCGGATTGGAAGTAACGCCGCACACTCCGTCGGCCAAGAGCCGTGCCAGCGTACCGTTTTCCAGCAGTGAGCGCGACAGGTTGTCGAGCCAGATTTGTTGTCCAAGTGCTTTGACTTCGGCTAGAATTGTCATGTTTTTCCTTCTGCGTAGGCGTGAAAAAGGTTTTCATGCTAACGCTTTTTTACTGTTTTGAACAGTTTGCAGGCAGCCTGAAACCCGTTCGCCGAACGTTCAGGCTGCCTGATTTTCGGGAGTGGCGATGCAGGCAGAACACGATTTTCTGGAATGGGCGCGCGAAGCGATGCAAACCGAAGCCGACGCGGTGCGCGAAGTGGCGCGTTCGCTGGATGGCAGCTTTGCCCGCGCCGCGCAGGCGCTGCTTGCCTGCCGCGGCCGCGTGGTGGTGATGGGCATGGGCAAGTCCGGTCACATCGGCGGCAAAATCGCCGCCACGCTCGCCAGCACCGGCACCCCCGCCTTTTTCGTCCACCCCGCCGAAGCCGCCCACGGCGATTTGGGCATGGTGTGCGACGGCGACGCGGTGCTGGCGCTGTCCAATTCCGGCGAAAGCGACGAAATCATCGCGCTCCTGCCGGCGCTCAAACGCAAAAACATCGTGCTGCTGGCGGTAACGTCCAATCCCCAATCCACGCTCGCCCGCCACGCCGACATCCACATCACCGCCGCCGTTTCCCGCGAAGCCTGCCCGCTCGGCCTGGCGCCCACATCCAGCACCACCGCCGTGCTGGCGCTGGGCGACGCGCTGGCCGTTGCCCTGCTCAACGCCCGCTCCTTCACGCGCGGCGATTTCGCGCTCAGCCACCCCGCCGGTAGTCTCGGCCGCCGCCTGCTGCTCACCGTGGCCGACGTCATGCACAGCGGCGACGCCCTGCCCGCAGTCGCCGAAGGCACGCCCTTGAAAACCGCCGTGGTTGCCATGAGCGAAAAAAGTCTCGGCATGCTCGCCGTAATCGACAAACAAGGCAGCCTGAAAGGCATTTTCACCGACGGCGACCTGCGCCGCCTGCTGGAAACCCGCGACACCCTTGCCGGCCTAACGGTGGACGAAATTATGAAACCCGACCCCGTAACCATCGCCCCCGACAAGCTGGCCGCCGAAGCGGCGAAACTGATGCAGCAAAAACGCATCGGCGGCCTGCTGGTCAGCGAGCAGGGACGTTTGGTCGGTGCGCTCAATATGCACGATTTGTTGCGCGAGCGGGTGGTTTAGGGAGGTTTGATATTTGGTTTTTGACAGGCAAAAGGCAGCCTGAAAATATTCGGGAAACCCTGATTGCCAATACACCCCAACACTCAAAGGCAGCCTGAAAACTTTTCAGGCTGCCTTTGACGTACAATCGGCAGCGCCAAACCAAGCACAAGGAGACGCGATATGAAAATCTACCCCGCCGCCGAAATGCGCCGGCGCGAGCAGGCCGCCGTTGGGCGCGGCACGAGTTTCGAGCAACTGATGGAAAACGCCGGCCAAGCAGCGGCGGCCGATTTGCTGCGGCGCCTGCCCGCCGCCGGCCGGGCGCTGGTGGTTTGCGGCAAGGGCAACAACGGCGGTGACGGCCTGGTAATCGCGCGGGTGCTGCAGGCGCAGGGCTGGCGCGTCGATATCGCTTTTGTACTTGGCAGTGATTTGTCGGAACTGGCCGAGCTGAACCGCCGCCGGCTGCAGGGTGCGGTGGGCATTACCTTTATCGCCGCCAACGAACTGGCCGGTGCTTTGGACACCGGCTACCGCGTACTGATCGACGGCATTTTCGGCACCGGTTTCAGCGGCGCACTGCCCGATACCGTCGCCGCAGTCTGCCGCCGGCTCAACGCCGCATCCGGCCTGAAAGTGGCGCTCGACATCCCCACCGGCCTGGACTGCGACAGCGGCACCGCCGATGCCGACACTTTCCGTGCCGACCTCACCTACGCCTTCGCCGCCTACAAACCTGCCCATTTCAGCGACGCGGGCAAAGCGCTGTGCGGCGAAACGGTGTGTCTGGACATCGGCATCGATTAAGCCGATTACCCGCGCAAAAAAGCAGCCTGAAAAGTTTTCAGGCTGCTTTTTTTTGCTGGTGGTGTAGCTTGGATATCCGTGTCCGATATTCCAGGTTCTCTGACTGGATGCCGTCCTTGCGGCCGGCCGTCGGATTCGAGAATCCGACCTACGGGACTATTCAGGCTGCTTTTCAGTAGAGTTTGCCACAGGTAGCCTATCCCCCTGGCGCAGCCGAACAGAGTACGGTTTTTCCGGATTTAAGCGTGCGCCCTGTTTGAGCCCGCCCAAGCGGGCGAGTTCGCACGCGCCGGAAAAGCCGTACGGCGTGAGGGAAGCCGCGCCCCAAGCGCGGCCTGCAACCGGGGGCGCCTTTCTTTGCTTACTTTCTTTGGCGACGCAAAGAAAGTAAGTCGCCGCGCGGCGACAGAGCGCAAAGGTAAAGCGGCAAGAACCGCCGGCTATAGGGCAATGGTGTTGCGGCAGGCGATTCAAATTCCTGCCGGATGCCGTCCTTGCGGCCGGCCGTCGGATTCGAGAATCCGACCTTGTATATCGGAACACCCGTATCATAGCAACAAACCGCCCGCCGCCGCCCGCATCCGA
>NZ_JAKOOW010000009.1:0-47239 GCF_022288825.1 Kingella pumchi
GGTATCCAAACGGCTTGATTTGAGTTTTGGTATTTTTGCCCGACGGGGTGAAAAATACAGTTGCTACGGGAACTCTGCAGAAGGCGGAGTAGGGTGCCGCACCACGCACCGTTTTGCGGCTTCAGGCTGCCTGTTCCAAGCAGCCTGAAAAGCTAAAACAGGCAGCCTGAAAGGTTTTCAGGCTGCCTTTTGTGTTTGATGAAAAAGCAGCCTAAAAGCGGTAAAACCCTTTCAGGCTGCCCAAAAGCGGTATTAGGCATCAAGAAAGCCGTCGCGACTGCCAAACCAGCGCTGCAGGTGCTGTTCGACAATTTCCGGCTGCTGGTCGAGCAGTTGTCCGGCGGCGGCAGCGGCGGCATCGAGCAGGGCGTTGTCTTGCGGCAGCTCGGCAAAGCGCAGGATTTCGGCACCGCTTTGGCGGGCGCCGAGAAACTCGCCGGGGCCGCGGATTTCCAGGTCGCGGTTGGCGATTTCAAAGCCGTCGGTGCTCTCGTAAATTACTTTCAGGCGCTGGCGGGCGGTGTCGCCCAGCGGCTCGGCAAACAGCAGCACGCAGGTGCTGGCGGCGGCGCCGCGGCCGACGCGCCCGCGCAGCTGGTGCAGTTGCGACAGCCCCATGCGCTCGGCGTGTTCGATCACCATCAGGCTGGCATTGGGCACATCGACGCCGACTTCGATCACGGTGGTCGCCACCAAAACGTTCAGGCTGCCTGAAACAAACTGTTCCATCACCGCCGCTTTTTCCGCGGGCTTCATGCGCCCGTGCACTAGGCCGATATTGAGTTCGGGCAGCGCGGCCTGCAGCGCGGCCTGGGTGTCGGTGGCGGTTTGCAGCTGCAGCGCTTCGCTCTCTTCGATCAGCGGGCACACCCAGTAGGCCTGGCGGCCTTTTTGGCAGTGGCCGAGCACCAGCCCTTCGACTTCGGCGCGGCGGGCGCTGTTGACCAGCCGCGTTTTTATTGGTGTGCGGCCGGGGGGCAGTTCGTCGATTTGCGAAACTTCCAAATCGGCGAAAAAACTCATGGCCAGCGTGCGCGGAATCGGCGTGGCGGACATCATCAGTTGGTGGACGTCGCGCCCTTTGTTTTTCAGCGCCAGCCGCTGGGCGACGCCGAAGCGGTGCTGTTCGTCCACAATTACCAGGCCGAGATTGGCGAACTGCACGTCGTCTTGAAACAGGGCGTGGGTGCCGACGGCCAGTTGCGCGCGGCCGTCGGCAATCGCGGCTTTGGCGGCGTCTTTCTCTTTCTTTTTCAGGCTGCCTGAAAGCCAGACGACGGCAATGCCCAAAGGCTCGAACCATTGTTTGAACTTGAGATAGTGCTGCTCGGCCAGGATTTCGGTGGGCGCCATCACGGCAGCCTGAAAACCGCCCGTATCTTCGATGGCGGCCAGCGCGGCGAGCGCGGCGACGATGGTTTTGCCACTGCCGACATCGCCCTGCAGCAGGCGGTGCATCGGGTGCGGCTGCGCCATATCGGCGCGGATTTCGGCGAGCACGCGCTGTTGGGCGGCGGTAAGTTCAAACGGCAGGGCGGCGGTGAGTCGGCTGCTGAGACTGCCGTCGCCGCGCAGCATGGGGGCGCTGCCGCTGCGGCGGCGCTGTTTGGCCAGCCGCTTGGAGAGCTGCTGCGCCAAAAGTTCGTCAAACTTCAGGCGGCGGCGGGCGGGCAGTTCGGGATCGGCCAGCTTGTGGGCGGAGATTTCCGGCGGCGGGTTGTGCAGCAGGCGCAGGCTGTCGGCCAGCCGGGGCAGCCTGAAACGCGTCAGCAGCGGCTCGGGCAGGATTTCTTCGATGTTCAGCGCGTTTAAGGCAGCCTGAACGGCGCGGCGCAGCACCGGCTGGCTGAGACCGGACACGGTGGGATAAACCGGCGTCAGGCTTTCGGCCAGCGCGGTGCCGTCGGCAGCCCGGAGCTTGGGGTGGATCATTTCGCTGCCGTAAAAGCCGGCTTTGATTTCGCCCAGCGCGCGCACCCGTTTGCCCTGCGCCAGCTGCTGCTGGTGGCTGGGGTAAAAATGGATGAAGCGCAGATTGAGCATGGCGCCGGCGTCGTCGCGGATGCGGGCGATCAGCTGGCGGCGCGGGCGGAACTGCACTTCCTGCCAGATCACTTCGCCTTCGACCATGCACGGCACGCCGGCGGGCGCGTCGGCCAGCGGCGTGATGTGGGTTTCGTCTTCGTAACGCAGCGGCAGGTGCAGCGCCAGATCCCATGCGCTGTGCAGGTGCATTTTTTCCAGCTTTTGGGCGGCGCTGTCGGAAATTTTGAGCTGTTTGCGGATGTCGGGCGTCATGGCGGGCGGCGGAAAACGGGCGGGATGGCCGATTATAGCGAAAAAGTTATAGCGAAAAAGGGCAGCCTGAAAACGGCAGCGGGGCTTTTCAGGCTGCCTTTGACGGGCAGGCTTACAGCGTTTCCAAAAACGCCGCCAGGTCTTTGCGCTCCTGCGGGCTTAAATCCAGCGGGCGGATCAGCGGGTCGATTTGCCGCGCCGATTCGCTCTCGGCGGTTTTGGGGTTGCGCATGCCCAGGTTGTAGATGGCGACGATGCCCTGCAGATTGACGAACATGCCGTGGTGGAACCACGGTTTGCTGCGGCTTAAGTTGCGCAGGGTCGGCGTTTTGAAGCTGCCCCAGTCTTCGCGGCGGCCGGTGGTTTCGTAGCGGCCGTAGTCCTGATAGAGCGAGCCGGACAGGGTTTGGTTGAGATTGTGCATTTTGCCGTCGGTCATCATGGTGCCGGAGTGGCAGTTCATGCAGCGCGCTTTGGTGCGAAACAGGTGCAGGCCGCGGATTTCGCTGTCGCTTAAGGCTTCGCGCTCGCCAAGCAGGAAATCGTCGAAACGGGTGGGCTCGGGGCGCAGGGTGTGTTGGTAGGCGGCCAGCGCCGCGGCCACGCCGTCCAAATCAATGCCGCGCCCGAACACGGCGGCAAACTCGCCCGCATAGCCGGCCTGCGTGAGAATGGCGGGCACCTGTGTTAGATCCAGATTCATTTCATTGGGGTCGGACATCGAAAAGCGCATCTGCGCCGCCAGCGAATCGGCGCGGCCGTCCCAAAACAGCGCGCTCTGCGGCTGCCACAGATGGATCAGCGCCGGACTGTTGCGCCGCCCCTGCCGTCCCATCACGCCGGTGGATACGCGCTGCGGCTCGGCAAAGGCATACTCGGCGCGGTGGCAGCTGGCGCAGGCAACGGTGCCGTCGGACGAGAGCCGTTTTTCATTAAACAGCTTTTTGCCCAGCGCCACTTTGGCATCGGCCAAGGGTTTTTCAGGCTGCCTGGGCAGCGGCGCCAGTTCGCTGAAAGCCACGCCCGCATCGACGTGCGCCGCCGGCCAGTAGCGCGGCGGCAGGCTGTACACCTGCCGCAGGCAGTCTGCCTGGCTGCGGTCGCAATGCGGCGCCAGCGTGCAGGCAGCCAGCAGCAGGGCGGGCAGAAAATGGCTCAGGCAGCGCAATGTAGTCGGCGCGCTTATCCGGCGGGTCATGGTTTTTCCTTGCAAGGGCGGAACGCGATTTTAACAAGAATGGTTTTCTTTTGTGCAAAGTGTTAAGATTAAGTAAATTTTTACTGATATTGCGCAAAGGAGAAGCGATGAGGGTAAAAGCGATATGGCTGCTGCTGGCAGCGGCGGGCGCGGTTGAGCCGCTGTGGGCAGAAAGCAGCCTGAAACCGCAAAATCAGGATGAAACAGAACATTCAAGCACGCTGCTGGTGGTGCGGGTGCGCGCCGCGCAGAAAAAAGGCGCGTCGCTGTATCTGCAGGCAGACGATATCGCCCGCCGGCCGACCCGCAACGGCACCATTACCGAGCTTTTGCGCAACCATCCGGGCGTGCAGTTTGCCAACACCGCCAACGAATCGACCCACGCCGGCGAAATCGCCCCCGAGCTGGTGGGTTTCCACGGCCAGCCGTATTACAACAATCTGTTTTTGCTCGACGGCCTGTCTGCCAACGACATTATGAATCCCGGCGCGGCCAACGGCGGCTACACCACGCCCGAAAAGCAGTTTGAAGCCCGCGACCAGCTGTTTCTCGCTCCGGGCGCGCCCGAAGCCTTTCAGGTGGATTCGTCGCTGCTCAAAGACGTGGCGGTGTACGACAGCAACGCGCCGGCGAAATATTCGCGCTTCAGCGGCGGTGTGATTGATGCCCGTTTGAAAGACCCCGATCCCGAGCGTGCCGGCGGGCAGGTGGGCTGGCGCACCACCCGAAGCAGTTGGACGCGCTTTCATCTGGGCGAATACCAGGACCGCGACGAATTTGAAGCGGCCAATGCCGAAAACGACGTACAGCCGCGTTTTGTCAAACACAGCTACAACCTGAGCCTGAACCAGCCCTTGGGCAAAAACGCCGCGCTGCTGGCCGGCTACACGCGCACGCAGTCGGCCATTCCCGAATACCACAGCATTCTCGGCCGCTGGCAAAAAGAGCGGCGCCGCTCGGAAACCTGGCTGCTCAAAGGACTGTACCGTTTTAGCCCGCAACAGCAGATCAGCGCTTCGCTGATGTATTCGCCCCACCAGAGCGTGTACTTCCGCAACAATGCCGACAAGGGGCGCTATGTCGCGCACGGCGGCGGCTGGCGCCTGCAGCTTGAAGCGGATAATGCTTTTGACTGGGGCAAAATTCGCTCCACGCTCGCCTATACCCATAACCGCAACCGCATCGCTTACGATGCCGGCCATGATTCCTATGTGTGGCTGGGATCGAAATACATTGCAGGCAGCCGCCACATCGACTGGTGCAGTATCCGCGACCGCAACGGCGACTGCACCTACGCCATCACCGGCGGGCTGGGCGAACTCGAATCGCACACCGCCACTTGGAGCCTGAAGCAGGAATACGGCATCCGCGCTTTGGACTGGGGCGCCGCCCGCCACAAAATCGACTTCGGCTGGCAGGCCGATATTGCCCGCGCCAAGTCGCGCCGGCCGCAGGATGCGCGTTTTTTCCAAACCTATTTCGCCCCGCAAAACGGCTATCCCGACAACATCACCCATGTTAGCCCCGACTGCACCGACTGCATCGCCGGCGAACAGTACGCCAACCGCTACTGGGTGTCCAAAGCCCACAGCACCGCCGTCGGTGCCAGCCATTACAGCCTGTGGCTGGCCGACGATATCCGCTGGGGGCGCTGGACGCTGCAGCCCGGCTTCAATCTCAGCTACGACAGCCATCTGCGCAACTGGAATGCCGCGCCCCGCTTTGCTTTCGAACACCGCTTCATCAGCGACGGCCGTTTGGCGCTCAGCGGCGGCCTGAACCGCTATTACGCCGGCAGCATGCTGGCCTACGCCCTGCGCGCCGCCATTCCCCGCTCCGAAATCTACAAACGCATCCGCGACCCGCAGCACGGCGAATCGGGCTGGACGTTTGAAAACTACTCGCCCGTTCCCGCCTACCGCAGCGGCAGCCTGAAAACGCCCTACAGCGACGAAGCCAATCTCGGCCTGCGCTGGCAGTTTGCCGGCCAGTTGTTCGAGGCCAAATACGTCCACCGCAGCAGCAGACGCCAGTTCGTCCCCCTGCGCAACGCCCGCGACAACAGCTACACCTTGACCAACGACGGCCGCGGCCACAGCAACCATTTCAGCTTCAGCCTGCAAAGCGCCGAACCCTACCGCTGGCGTGGTCTGAATCTGGGCTACCGCCTGGGCGCCCGCTACCAGAAACACCGCAGCAGCCACCACGGCAATTACGACAGCTCGCTGGTGCAGGAAGTAGCCAACGGCCGCACCACCTTTTACCTTTACGAAGGCCGCCGCTACCGTTCGATAGCCGAATTGCCGCCTTTTGATTTCAACCGCCCGTGGGAAGCCTTCGCCGAAGTGCAGACCGACATCCCCGCCTGGCATCTGAGCTGGACGCACAGCCTGAATTTCCGTTCCGGCTACAAAAACTACCTGCGCTACGGCGTGCGCGAATGCAGCCAGTCGTCGCAACCGGCCGCCTGCGACGGCTGGAACGGCTATGTGTACGACTATCGTCCGAAAAAATTCAAACACGCGCTGACGCTGGACTGGCGTTTGCGGCTTGCCCTGCCGGTGCGCAAAAGCCGCAGCTTCGAATTGAGTCTGGACGTGCTGAACGTGCTCGACAACAAAAACGCCACCAGCAGCAGCCAGTCGGCCTATCTGGGCGGCGTCAACAATCCGGCGCTGGCCGCCTACGGCGGCATCCAAAGCCCGACTTCCTACGAAACCGGCCGCCAGTTCTGGCTCGGCGCCGCCTACCGCTGGTAGCTGCCTGCCGTTTTCAGGCTGCTTTTGACGGATTAGGCAGCCTGAAAGCCGGTTTCGGTTGTTCAGGCTGCCTTTGTCTTTTACTACACTCGAATACTTTTCAGGCTGCCTTGCGCAAGATGGCAAGGCAGCCTGAAAGTTTTGCTGCGGGGATTTAGGCTTCTAACAGGCTTTGGCCGAGATAGCCGCCTTTTTCAAAGCCGGGTAGGACGAAGAAGTAGCCGCCGCCCACCGGTTTGATGTATTCCTCCAGTGGTTCGAAGTCGAGCAGTTTTTGCACGAAGATAAAGCCGTCGTCGAGATTGGCCTGGTAGCAGATGAAGATCAGGCCGACATCGAGCTGGCCGGCTTTGGAGAGGCCGCGCGAGTAGTTGAAGGGGCGGCGGAACAGCAGGTGTTTTTTGAATTCCTCGGTGCGCGGGTTGGCCAGGCGCATGTGGCTGTCTTTGGGTACGACTTTGCCTTCAGGATCGCTGGCGTAGTTGGGGGTGTCATTTTCCTGTTTCATGCCCAGCGGGGCGCCGCTGTATTTTTCGCGGCCGAAGATGGTCTGCTGCTCCTGCAGCGGGGTGCGGTCCCAAAATTCGACCAGATGGCGGATCAGGCGCACGGCTTGGTAGCTGCCGTTTTTCGCCCAGGCCGGTTCGTCCTGGCTGTTGGGGGCGACGCCGCTCCACAGCACTTCGTCAGCGGTTTTGGGGTCTTGGATATTGGGGTTGGCGGTGCCGTCGTGAAAGCCGAGCAGGTTGCGGGCGGCGGAACCGGGCTCGGTTTTGGGTAGGAAGCCGTCGATACTCCAGCGGATGATGGCGTATTGGGCGGTGTTTTTAATGATGTCGCGCAGGGCGTTTTGGCAGGATTCGGGGGAGAAGCTGCACACTTGCAGGCTGAGATCGCCGTCGCACCATTCGGCCTGGAGTTTGTCGTTGGGGAAGTCTTTCATCTCGCTCAGGTGCTTGGGCTTTTTGCCGGCAAGGCCGAAGCGCTGGTCGAACAGGCTGTTGCCGACGCCGAGGGTCATGGTCAGGCCGTCGGGGGGGACGACTTTGCCGAGTATGCCGCTGCCGGCGGGTGGGAGTTTGTCGTCGCCGTCGATCAGCTCGCCGCCTTTGGTGAGAAATTCGATGCGGGCGGTAATGATGCGCAGCAGTTTTTCCAGATCTTTGGCGCTGGTGGTGGTTACGTCGAAGGCGGCCATGATGGCAAACTGCTGGTGCGGGGTGGTGATGCCGGCCTGGTGGGCACCGTGGCAGTCGTAGCTTTTGTCGGAGTGGCGCAGCAGGTGCTGGCAGTCGCTGTTGTCGGCGGCGCTTTGGTTTCCCTGACTGCTGCCGGCGGGATTCTGGCCGCAGCCGCTGAGAACGGCGCCGACGGCGCTGCCGATGCCCAGCGCGGCGGCGGTTTTGAAAAGGCGGCGTTTGGAAGGGGATTGGGGTTGACCGTTATTCATTTTGTGTCCTTTGTAGGGTGGGTTGTGCGGTTGTTTTCAGGCAGCCTGAAAACTTAAAACGACGAATCGGGCTGCTTGAGAAATTCGATTTCTTCAGCGCTGCTTGGGCGGCCGAGCACGGCGTTGCGGTGGGGATAGCGGCCGAAGCGGTCGATGATGACTTTGTGCTTGAGCTCGAATTGGTAGGCGTAATCGGAAGTGTATTGCTTAAACAGCGCTTCGGCCTGCTGGTGGACGATGCGGCTTTCGCTGTGCATCAGCGGCATCAGCATGAAGTGGCGTTCGCGCTCGGCCATATCGGCAAAGCCGCTCTGGCGCACGGCTTCCTGTGCCAGCGCTACGGCCATATTGTCGTGGGCGAAAGCGGCGGGGCTGTTGCGGTGGAGATTGCGCGGGAACTGGTCGAGCACGATGATTTCGGCAAGACGCCCGTGCAGGCTGTCGCGCCAGCGGTAGAGTTCGGATTGGGCAGCTTGCGCCAGCAGTCCGGCAAAGCGGCTGCGCACGGCTTGGTCGAAGTCGTCGCTTTTTTGGAACCAGAAGGGCTGGTTTTCTTCGGCGAACCAGAAATCCAAAACGGTTTGCGGGGTCATGGCGTGTTTCCTGGGAAAATGTTTTTCAGGCTGCCTAAAAGTTCAGGCAGCCTGTTTGGTCGGCGCGAGACTTAGTTCAGGCCGAGAATGCCGCGCAGTTTGGCCAAGTCTTCAGCCAGTGCGTTGATCGGCGCCTGCAGGGCTTTACGGTCGGCTTCGGTCAGTTTGTCGTAGGTTTCAAAGCCGTTGCCTTTTTTGTATTTGGCCAAGAGATCGTTGACCTGCTTGAAGTTGGCGTCAACTTTTTCCAGCAGGGCTTTGTCTTTTTCCGCAATCATCGGACGGAAGAGATCGACGATTTTCTTCGAGCCGTCTACGTTGGCTTGGAAGTCGGAAAGGTCGGTGTGGCTGTAGCGGTCTTCTTCGCCGCTGATTTTGCTGCTGGCCACTTCTTCAATCAGCGCTGCCGCACCGCCAACCACTTTGCTGGGCGGGAAGGAGAGCAGGTCGATTTCTTTTTTCAGGGTTTTCACGTCTTCTTCCAGCTTGTCGGCAACGGTGTCGATGCCTTTGGTGCTGTTTTCCACCCACAGGGCGTGTTCGATGCGGTGGAAGCCGGTGAAGCCTTCGTCTTTGGCGCCGTTTTTGAAGTCGTCTTCACGGGCGTCGATGGCGGGGTCGAGTTCGTTGAACAGCTCGGCAATCGGCTCGATGCGCTCGTAGTGGCTGCGTACGTCGGCAAACATGGCTTTCGCTTCTTCGATCTTGCCGGCTTTAACCGCAGCGGTGAAGGCGGAAGTTTTGCTGACCAGCTGTTCGGCTTCTTTTTGGACATAGACTTTGTAGTCTGCCAGCGGCTGGGCCAGTTTTTCCAGATCGGCTTCGTTGCCGGTGTCTTTAAAGCCGTTGTCGGTAACCACCAGTTTGCCGCGCGGATTGTTGAGGAAGCCGCAGGTCATTTCGTATTCGCCCGGCAGCAGGGTAACGGTCATTTTGTCGGTCAGGCCGGGAACGATGTTTTCACGCTCGTCCACTACCATCACGCCTTTGAGGATTTCCCATTCCAGCTTGCGTGAGCTGTTGTTTTTGATGTTGAACACGACTTGGCCGCTGGGTACGGTCAGTTCCATCGGTTCGCAGGCTTTGTCGTTTACCGCGATGTTGATCGCGCCGCCGGCAGCGGCATCGGATGCGCCGGTTGCGGCAGAAGCGGGCTGCTTGCCGCCTGCGGAAGATGCGGGCGCATCGGCTTGTGGCGGCTGGCAGGCAGCCAGGCCGAGCGCCAGCAGTACGGACAGTGCGGTGGTGTTGAGTTTTTTCATGGTTGATGCCTTTCTTGGTTTAGGGCTTGGGGTTGGTGGGAGCGGGTTTTGAGTTACGCAAAAACAGATACATAACCGGAATCAGATACCCGAAGTAAAAAACGAAATCGCTGAGAAGCGGATGATCGGTGTAGCCGAAGAAACCGCCCAGCAGTACGCCCAGCGGGCTGTCTTCGTGCAGGTTTTGCGACCAGTCCAGCGGTTGGTAGGACGACCAATCGAAAGGATTAACCTGCATCAGGTTCCATACCCCCGCTTCATGGAAGGCGCGGAAGGCTCCGGAGAGCAGCCCGGCAGCGACTAAAATTAGGAAAATACCGGTCCAGCGGAAGAATTTGGCAAGATTCAGCCGCATGCCGCCTTGGTAAATCAGGGCACCGATAACTACGGCACACAGCAATCCCAATATCCCGCCCCATTTGGCGGCATCAATGGTGGCTGCTTCTTGGGCGGAAGAGGCTTGGTGGCTGAGAATGGCCAGCATAAAGAATACGCATTCCATGCCTTCGCGGGCAACGGCAAGAAAAGCCATACCGACCAGCGCCCAGCCGTGCCCCTTGCCGCGGTTTAAGGCAGCCTGAACGGATTGGTGCAATTCCTGCTTAATCGAGCGTGCCGCTTTTTTCATCCAAAGAATCATATAAGTAAGAATGGCAACGGCAACTAAACCGATGGCGCCTACTACGAATTCCTGCTCTTTTTGCGGGATTTCGCCAATTTGGCGGTGCAGGACAAAACCTACCCCGAAGCACAAAAGCGCCGCAAGCGTAACGCCAAGCCAGACTTTGGGTAATAATGACGAATAACCGGATTGTTTCAGAAACGCGGCGATGATGCCGACAATCAAAGCTGCTTCGATACCTTCGCGCAGCATGATGAGAAAAGAGACCAATAACACTTTGGAAAAAGCTTTGCTGAGACAAAAACGCCTGAATTATAGGTTTTCTTGATATGGAAATGCAAATGGTTTTTATCATTTCCAAATGATAAATTAACAATAACCGCCGCCGAACGGTCTGTTCGGCGGCGGTTTTCAGGCTGCCTGAAAGGGCGGCGCTTTATTGGCAGTCGATATCCAACATTTTTACCGGCTGGGTTTTGGATAGCGGGATTTTGCATTTGACGCTGTTGGAACCGGTAACCACCAGAACGTCTTTGCCACCGGCGCTGGTTTTGCTGATTTTCAGCGGCTCGGCAACACCGGCGCCCATAGAAGAAGCGCTGACGCTGTCGATCAGTTTTTCATCGCTGATGCCGGAAGTATTGCTCTGGATATTCGGTTTTTTCGGTTTTGCCATCGCCACGGGGCTGGCCAGTAGGGCAAAGGCGGCGAGCAGGGCGGTATAGTGTTGTGTTTTCATAATTCGGTTTCCTTATGATGCGGCCGGTCGGGCCGGTGCGGCACTTTACTGCAAATTGTGTATAAAGGCAGCAGGTTTACGCAAATTTGTGCAAAGCCGGACGTAGGGCTTGGGTGTTGGCGCGGGGGTCGGCCAATACGTCGCCGCCGAGCAGGCATTCCATCTGCAGAATATGTTCCGGCCGTTTGCAGTGCAGGCTGGGGCAGATTGAAGCAGCCTGAAAAGGCAGGCGGTGGCGGCTGGCAAATTGGCGGGCGCGCTCGTTGGCGGTTTGCAGCATAAAGCTCATGCTGATGTCCAAGTAGAATTTCCGCGCCTGCAACACGATGATTCTGGCGGCAAACCAATCGGCTTCGTCGGTGAACTCGCTGGGGCTGTGGCGGCTGAAATCGTGGCGCATCGCGGCAATCAGAATGGCGGCAGTACGGATTTCAGGCAGCATGGCTTCGTGCAGTACGTCGGTTTCGTCCAGCCCTTCGCCGGCAGCCTGTGACGGATTGCGGTGGGCGTTGCCGTCGGTAATCAGGCAGCAGTTGCGCAGCGCCTGTGCGGATTGAGCTGGGTTTTGGTTTTCCGTCGGACGGTTCAAAGCGGCTTTCATCATTCTATTTCCTTGTTTTCTGGCAAACCTGCCGAGAGTCTTGAGACGGTTTGCTTTAAAAACTGCAGAAAACAGAAAACCGCCTCGGATAGGTTCTCGGGGCGGTTTGCTTTGCGTTTAATGGTTGTATGTCTTACCCACGCGCAAAGGGATACCGCACCGAAGTGCAGTACCACCAATAACAGCAAGCGCGCAGTAAAGATTTCATGATTACGGAATTCTTGGGTTTCGAAAAACGATGGGGCGAAACATACGCTTTTTGCTTTTGCTTTGTCAAGGCGGGCGGTGAAAAAATTTCGGCGGTTTGGCTTCGCTTTGGTTTCGGGATGGCGGCAGGCAGCCTGAAATGCCTGAATATTCGCCCTTGCCACTATTGAAAGTGTGGGAAACTTTGTTAGAATGCGCCCTGTTTTGCCTATGCTTTGTGCGTGGCATTTCCGCTGGCGGCCAAAGTGCCGGCAGTGTTGGATTTTTGTTTAATTTATTTAAGGATGACCACATGGCCGTCGAACGCACCATTTCCATTATCAAACCCGATGCCGTCGGCAAAAACGCAATCGGCAAAATCTACACCCGCTTTGAAGACGCCGGTCTGAAAATCGTTGCCGCCAAAATGAAGCATTTGAGCCAAAGCGAAGCCGAAGGCTTTTACGCCGTGCACAAAGAGCGCCCGTTTTTCGCCGATCTGGTGAAATTTATGACCAGCGGCCCGGTGATGATCCAGGTGCTGGAAGGCGAAAACGCCGTGGTCAAAAACCGCGAGCTGATGGGTGCGACCAATCCGAAAGAAGCCGCTGCCGGTACCATCCGCGCGGACTTTGCCGAATCCATCGACGCCAATGCCGTACACGGTTCCGACAGCCTGGAAAACGCCGCCATCGAAATCGCGTATTTCTTTGCCGCCACCGAACTCTGCCCGCGTTAAGTCTTCGGATTTTTCAGGCTGCCTGCCCTTTCAGGCAGCCTGAAAACAGATTCCGGCAGGTAGCCTGAAAACAAAAAAATACAAAATACCGCACAAACACACCAAACGAAACCGACCGAACCATGATGAAAACCAACCTGCTCGACTACGACCTGCCGGCTCTGACCGAACACTTCGCCCAAATGGGCGAAAAGCCGTTTCGGGCGCGCCAAGTGATGCGCTGGATTCATCAGGGCGGTGCGGAAAATTTTGACGAGATGACCGATTTGGCCAAATCGTTGCGCGCCAAACTGAACGAAAAAGCAATCGTCGGCATTCCGGCGCTGATGACTTCGCAGGAAAGCCGTGACGGCACGCGCAAATGGCTGTTGGACGTTGGCACCGGCAACGGTGTCGAAACCGTTTTTATTCCGGAAACCGAGCGCGGCACGCTGTGCATTTCTTCGCAGGTGGGCTGCGCTTTGGAATGCACGTTCTGCTCCACCGGCCGGCAGGGTTTCAACCGCAATCTGACCGCCGCCGAAATCATCGGCCAATTGTGGTGGGCAAACAAAGCGCTGGGCGTTACTCCGAAAAACGAGCGGGTGATTTCCAATGTGGTAATGATGGGCATGGGCGAGCCGATGGCCAATTACGACAACGTGGTTACCGCGCTGTCGATTATGCTGGACGACCACGGCTACGGCCTGTCACGCCGGCGCGTTACCGTTTCCACTTCCGGCATGGTGCCGCAGATGGATCGGCTAAAAGACGATATGCCGGTGGCGATGGCGGTATCGCTGCACGCTTCCAACGACGCGGTGCGCGACCAAATCGTGCCGCTGAACAAAAAATACCCGCTCAAAGAACTGATGGCCGCCTGCCGCCGCTATCTGGCCAAGGCGCCGCGCGACTTTATTACTTTCGAATATGTGATGCTCGACGGCATCAACGACAAAGCCGAGCACGCCCGCGAGCTTTTGGAGCTGGTGAAAGACGTGCCCTGCAAATTCAACCTGATTCCCTTTAACCCTTTCCCCAATTCCGGCTACGAGCGCTCCAGCGGCGAGAATATCCGCATATTCCGCGATATCCTGCAGCAGGCAGGGCTGGTGGTAACCGTACGCAAAACGCGCGGCGACGATATCGACGCCGCCTGCGGCCAGCTTGCCGGACAAGTGAAAGACAAAACCCGCCGCCAGCAGAAATGGCAGCAAATCTATATGGAGAGCCGATAATGCGCCGTTTTTTCCGATCCGTACTGCCGCTGTGCGCCGCCGCAATATTTTTGGGCGGTTGCGTAACCGAAGGTCCGGGCTCCGAACTGACCAAATTTAAAAAACAAAGCAGCAAAGAGCGCCACGAAGAATCGGTGCGCATCAAAACCCAGCTGGCTGTCGAATACATCCGCGCCAAAGATTACCGCGCCGCCACCGCGGCAATCGAAGAAGCCATTCGGGAAAACAGCCGCTACGATATGGCCTGGCTGGTGCGCGCGCAGATTTACCAGTTTCTGAAAGTGCCCGACAAAGCCGAAGAAAGTTTCCGCCAGGCCTTGTCGATCAGCCCCAACGGTGCCGAAATCAACAACAACTACGGCTGGTTTTTGTGCAGTATGAGAAACCAGCCCAATGCCGCCATGCCGTATTTCGACCGCGCGCTGGCCGATCCCACCTATCCCGGCCCCGAAGTGTCGTGGCTGAACAAGGGCGTCTGCAGCGCCAAGCAGGGCGCTTACGATTTGGCCGAAAGCTATTTCGAGCGTGCCTTGAATCTGAATCCCGAATTTGTTGTTGTGCATAAAGAGCGCGCCCGCGCCAAGCTTATGGCTGGCAACGTTGCCGAGGCCGACCGCAATTTCCGCGTGTTCCAGCGCCAAGTGGAAAAACTCGGCGCCGACGATCTCTATTTAGGCTGGAAAATTGCCAAAGCGCAGGGTAAAAAACAGGAAGCTTACGAATACGAAGCCCAGCTGCGCAGCAGTTTCCCCTATTCCGAAGAATTGCAAAAAATCACCACTGGAAGCGAATAATGAGCGAAAACCAAACTCCGTCAGCCATCAGCAGCGCCGACGCTCCGGCAGCGCTGGGTGCCGAGTTGCGCCGCCAGCGCGAAGAGCGCGGTTTGTCTTTGGGCGAAGTGTCCGAGCGGCTGAAACTGCCGGCACGGCAGGTTGAAGCCCTGGAAAACGGCCATTACGACGATATGCCCGAGCCGGTATTTGTGCGCGGCTTTCTGCGCAGCTACGGCCGCTTTCTCGATTTGGACGAAACCGTGCTCAACAGCTATCTGGCGCACATCGTGCCGCCGGAAAGCATCGAGCGTTCGCGCCCGCAGCAGCATGCGGCCGACAGCATGGTCAACCAAGAATTGAAAAAACCGTTCCCCACTTGGATTTTCGGCCTGCTGGCCGCCGCGCTGCTGGGCGTCGGCATTTATTACTGGCAGGGCAAGTCGCAAAGCGAGCACCTGCGTCAGGAAGCTGGTGCCGGTTCGGCGGTGCAAAGCGGCGGCAGCCAGGCGGCTTCCGAAGTGCCGCTGGCCAACGGCAATATGGTCGTCAAGCCGATGGAAGAGCCGCAGGCCGCTTCCGGCGCGGCGTCGGCACCGGCTGCTGCCGGCGGCGAGCTGGTGATCAACACCCGCTACCGCACCATGTTGACCGTCAGCAATGCCAAGGGCGAAATCCTGATCAACCAAATCGTTCCCGCCCGCAGCGAGCACCGCTTTAAAGACGGCGCCCCCTATGAAGTGCGCTTGGGTTACGCCATCGGTTCCACCGCCAGCTACGGCGGCGAGAACATCGACATCGACAGCAAACGCAAAGGCAAAACCGCCGTCTTTACCGTAGGCAGCACCGTTCAGGCTGCCTCTGAGCCGCAGTAAGGCAGCCTGAAAAAATGAAACCCCTACGCCGCCGCACACACCAAGTCCGCATCGACCATCTGACCGTCGGCTCCGAAGCGCCGGTTGTCGTGCAGTCGATGACCAATACCGACACCGCCGATGCCCAAGCTACCGCCCTGCAGGTGCGCGAATTGAGCGAAGCCGGTTCCGAAATGGTGCGCATCACCGTCAACAGCCCCGACGCCGCATCCAAGGTGGCCGAAATCCGCAGCCGTTTGGACGATATGGGCTGCCCCACGCCGCTGGTGGGCGACTTCCATTTCAACGGCGAGCGCCTGCTGGCCGAGTTTCCCGACTGCGCCCGCGCGTTGTCCAAATACCGCATTAATCCCGGCAATGTCGGCAAAGGCGCCAAGGGCGACGAAAAATTCGCCTTTATGATCCGCACCGCTGCCGAGCACGACAAAGCGGTGCGCATCGGCGTGAACTGGGGATCGCTCGACCAAAGCCTCGCCAAGCGGATGATGGATGCCAACCTGGCATCGGCTAATCCCAGGCAGCCTGAAGAAGTGATGAAGGAAGCCCTGATCGTTTCTGCGCTCGAATCGGCGCAAAAAGCGGTGGATTTGGGGCTGCCCGAAGACAAAATCATCCTTTCCTGCAAAGTGTCCAATGTGCAGGATCTGATTCAGGTTTACCGCGATCTGGGCAGCCGCTGCGCCTATCCGCTGCATTTGGGGCTGACCGAAGCCGGCATGGGCAGCAAAGGCATCGTCGCCTCCACCGCCGCGCTGGCGGTGCTGATGCAGGAAGGCATCGGCGACACCATCCGCATCTCGCTCACCCCCGAGCCCGGTACATCGCGCACGCAGGAAGTGGTGGTGGCGCAGGAAATCCTGCAAACCATGGGGCTGCGCTCGTTCACGCCGATGGTAACCGCCTGCCCGGGCTGCGGCCGCACCTCCAGTACCGTGTTCCAAGAGCTGGCGCGCGACATCCAGCAGTATCTGCGCATGCAGATGCCGGTGTGGAAAGACAAATACCCCGGCGTGGAAAGCATGAACGTGGCGGTGATGGGCTGCGTGGTCAACGGCCCGGGCGAGAGCAAGCTGGCCGATATCGGCATCAGCCTGCCTGGCACCGGCGAAACCCCCATCGCCCCCGTTTATGTGGACGGCGAGCGCAAAGTAACCCTCAAAGGCGACAATATGGCCGCCGAATTTCTGGCGATTGTGCAGGAATATGTTGAAACCAATTACGGCGAAGGCGGCAAGAAACGCAACGCCCCGCGCGTGATTCCGATTCAGGCAGCCTGAAAGGCTTTTTTCCGCCGGACAAGCCCCATTCGTTATTTTCAGGCTGCCTGACGGCAAAAGCAGCCTGAAACAAGGAAACCGCCATGGCTCAATCTCCCCAAAAAACCGGCAGCAGCGCCAAGGCGCCCGCCGCCGAAGCCAAAGACCTGCGGGCGATGCTGCTGCAGCTTTATCTGCTGAACAATCCGCGGCTGGAGCATAAAGTCTTCATCTATTCCTTCAACGGCGTAACCGACGGCAACACCAACCCCTTCCACTTTATCGGCGGCGATCTGCCGGCAAACGTCAAAAAAAGCCTGATTCTGCAAAACCTTGCCAGCGGCGAGATGATTCAGGCTTTTGTGGTGCCCTACGTTGAAAAAGGCCAGACCCAGTTCCAAATCGAAAACAGCGTGCTCTACGGCAACCGCAGCGGCACGCTGATCGAAATCTCGCTGGCGGCCGACAAAATCGGCGGCAGCGAGAAATACCGCCAGTTCAGCGCGCTGGCAGCCAGCATGTTACGCCAGTTCGTGATATAAACCCGTCCGCCGCAGCGTTCAGGCAGCCTGAAAACCGGTTTGCCCGCCCTTTGCGGTGCCTTTTCTTTTTCCACAGCTCAAGATATGGCACAGAAAATCCAAGCCGTAAAAGGCATGAACGACCTTCTGCCGGTCGAACAGGCAGACTTCAAACTCAACGCCGCCCTGTGGCAGGCCTTTGAAGAAACCGTGCTGCGCTGGACGCGCCGCTTCGGCTACGCGCAAATCCGCACCCCCATCGTCGAGCCGACCAATCTTTTCGTGCGCTCCATCGGCGAAGAAACCGACGTGGTCGGCAAAGAAATGTACACCTTCGCCGATTCCAACGACAGCCTCAGCCTGAGTCTGCGCCCCGAAGGCACCGCTTCCTGCCTGCGCGCGGTGGTCGAACACAACCTGCTGTACAACGCCCCGCAAAAGCTGTGGTACATGGGGCCGATGTTCCGCCGCGAGCGCCCGCAAAAAGGCCGCTACCGCCAGTTTCACCAAGTCGGCATCGAAGCGCTGGGCTTTGAAGGCCCCGACATCGACGCCGAAATCATCGCCATGTGCGCCGATTTGTGGCGCGAGCTGGGCATCGCCGAACATCTCACCTTGGAAATCAACAGCCTGGGCAACCGCGAAGAGCGCGCCGCCCACCGCAGCGCCCTGGTCGCCTATCTGCAGCAGCACGAAGACAAGCTCGATGAAGACAGCCGCCGCCGCCTGCACACCAATCCCCTGCGCGTGCTCGATACCAAAAACCCCGAGTTGCAGCAGATTGCCGACAACGCCCCCGCGCTCGTCGATTATCTGGGCGAAGCATCGCAGGCGCATTACGACAGCTTCAAAGCCCTGCTCGACGGCCTGGGCATCCAATACAAAGAAAACCGCCGCTTGGTGCGCGGGCTCGATTACTACAACCAAACCGTATTCGAATGGACGACCGACAAACTCGGCGCCCAAGCCACCGTCTGCGGCGGCGGCCGTTACGACGGGCTGATTGAAGAGCTCGGCGGTAAGCCCGCCCCTTCCATCGGCTTTGCTCTCGGCATCGAACGCCTACTGCTTTTGGTGCGCGAATACGGCAGCCTGAAAGCCGAAGCCGCGCCCGACATCTACATCATGCAGCAGGGCGAAGGCAGCACGCTGGCCGCCATGCGCCACGCCGCCGCACTGCGCGCAGCCGGTTACGCCGTCGCCCAATACTGCGGCAGCCAAAAGCTCAAAGCCCAAATCAAACGCGCCGACCAGTCCGGTGCCCGCTTTGCGCTGATTGTGGCCGAGCAGGAAGTAGCCGATAACAGCGTAACCCTGAAAGACATGCGCGGCAGCCACGAACAAACCACCGTGCCCGCCGCCGACCTGACCGAACAACTCAAACAGTGGAGCCGCTAATGTCCGCCCATCACGACGAACAACAAGACATCGAAACCGCCAAACACCTGTGGCGCAGCGGCGGTAAATGGGTATTTGCCGCGCTGGTGGCCGCCGCTATCGGCTATTTCGGCTATGTGATTTACCAGCACCAGCTCGGCAAACGCGCCGAAGCCGCCGCCGCGCTGGCCGCCGGCGTTGCAGAGGACGAAGGCCGCTTCAAAACCCTGCAGCAGGAATACCCTGACAGCATGGGCGCCGCCGAAGCCGCCTTCCAAGTGGCCGCCAAGCAGTTTGACGCCGGCAAATACGACGAAGCCGCCGCCACCTACCAATGGCTGCAGGCCAACAACCCGCAGCCCGCCGTTCAGGCTGCCGCCGTGCAGAACTTGGCCAAAGTGCGCCTGCAGCAGCAAAAATACGACGACGCGCTCAAAGCGCTCGCCACACCGGTCGATGAAGCCTACCGCGGCCTGATCGAAGAAACCCGCGGCGACATCTACAGCGCGCAGGGCAAAACCAAAGAAGCCGCCGCCGCCTACAAAGCCGCGCTGGAAAAACTGCCCGAAGACTCGCCCGCCCGCGACCTGTTGGAAATGAAAACCGCCGACTAAACGCCTTGTCCGGCGGCATAAGGCAGCCTGAAAGCCGTTCCCCCGCTTTCAGGCTGCCTGAACGCTATCTGCAAGGAAAGGAAAACCGTGAAGAGCATCTTGTTTGTCCTTGCCGCTTTTGCCGGCACCGGACAACTGGCCGTTTAAGCTTTAGGACGCTTTTTAAAACGTAAAACGCAAAAGGCAGCCTGAAACCCCTTTCCCCCTTTTCAGGCAGCCTGAAACCCGCAGCCTTATTTCCCACCCCGTGCCTATCCCCTGATTGCGCACCTGCTGGCCGCCCGAAACCCGTTTTCAGGCAGCCTGAAACAGAAAGTCAAACTATGAAACCCACCATCGCCCTAGTCGGCCGCCCCAATGTCGGCAAATCCACCCTGTTCAACCGCCTTACCCGCAGCAAAGACGCGCTGGTGCACGATCTGCCCGGGCTCACGCGCGACCGCCATTACGGGCACGGGCGCGTCGGCAGCAAGCCCTATCTGGTGGTGGATACCGGCGGTTTTGAGCCCGTGGTGGACAGCGGCATCCTGCACGAAATGGCGAAGCAAACCCTGCAAGCCGTGGACGAAGCCGATGCCGTGGTGTTTCTCGTCGATGCCCGCACCGGCCTGACGCCGCAAGACAAAATCATTGCCGACCGCCTGCGCCAGTCGCCGCGCCCCGTGTATCTGGCGGTAAACAAAGGCGAAGGCGGCAACCATGCCGTGCTGGCGGCAGAGTTTTACGAACTCGCACTGGGCGAGCCGCATGTGATTTCCGGCGCGCACGGCGACGGCGTTTACTATCTGATTGAAGATATTCTGGAAAACTTCCCCGATGCGGACGAAACGCAGCCTGAAAACAAACACCCCGTGTTTGCCGTAATCGGCCGCCCCAATGTCGGCAAATCCACGCTGGTCAACGCCATTTTAGGCGAAGAGCGCGTGATTGCGTTTGACATGGCCGGCACCACGCGCGACAGCATCCACATTGATTTTGAACGCGAAGGCAAGCCCTTCACCATTATTGACACCGCCGGCGTGCGCCGTCGCGGCAAAGTAGATGAAGCAGTAGAAAAATTCTCCGTTATCAAAGCCATGCAGGCGATAGAAGCGGCAAACGTAGCCGTGCTGGTGCTGGACGCCCAGCAAGACATCGCCGACCAAGACGCCACGATTGCAGGTTTCGCGCTGGAAGCGGGCAGGGCGCTGGTGGTGGCGGTAAACAAATGGGACGGCATCAGCGAAGAGCGGCGCAACGACATCAAACGCGACATCGCCCGCAAGCTGTATTTTCTCGATTTCGCCAAGTTCCACTACATCTCCGCGCTCAAAGAAAAAGGCATCGACGGCCTGTTTGCCAGCATTCAGGCTGCCTACGACGCCGCCTTTATCAATATGCCCACGCCCAAAATCACCCGCGTGCTGCAAAGCGCAGTGGAGCGCCAAGCCCCGCCGCGCGCCGGTTTGGTACGCCCGAAAATGCGCTACGCCCACCAAGGCGGCATGAACCCGCCGGTTATCGTCATCCACGGCAATTCGCTGCAGCACATCTCCGATTCCTACACCCGCTATCTCACCCAAACCTTCCGCAAAGCCTTCAACCTGCAAGGCACGCCGCTGCGGATTCAGTACAACGTCGGCGACAATCCGTATGAAGAAACCGCCGAAAAAGTGAAAAACAAACCGCTGCGCCGCGCCAGCCTGAGCAACCGCATCGCCAAACGCGAAGGGCGCAAGGCGGAAAAAGAGCGCAACAGCGGCGGCAAAAAGAAAACCCGCCAAGTGAGCGTGAAAAAGCGGCAGGGCGGCAACTAGCGGCAAAGGATAAGGCAGCCTGAATCCCCGATTTACTCCGCTATTAACTATGCCGTCATTCCCGCGTAGGCGGGAATCTTGGTTGGCATTCGGCAATACTTGAAAAAACAAGCCGCTGCTTAAGGTTCCAAGATTCCCGCCAGCGCGGGGTAGCGTAGCGGACTTGCGTAAGCTAATGACGTCGCTTGAGACGATTTCAGGCAGCCTGAAAGCCGTTTGATAAAAAACAACCCCAAATAGGAACCCCAACCCATGATTATCCGCGAGAAGCAGGGCATTTTGCCGATGCTCTTTGCCTGGCGCGGCACCATCTTCCCCAAAGTGCTGCCGGCGATTATCGCCTTATCCGGGCTGTCGGTGGTGATGGGCGTGATGTCGCACTACCGCCTGCTGGCGATTCCCCCCCCGCCTTTGGTCGGCTTTACCATTTTCGGCGTGGTGCTTTCCATCTTTCTCGGCTTTCGCAACAACGCCTGCTACGAGCGCTGGTGGGAAGGGCGCAAGCTGTGGGGCAGGCTGGTGGCCACCGAGCGCCATCTGATCCGCGACAGCCGCGTGCTTGATACCGACCGCCGCCGTCACCTGCTCAAGCGCAGCATTCTTTTCACCTGCCTGCTGCGCGACCGCCTGCGCTACCAAACCGCCCACACCGACTTGTTTCTCGAATACGGCGAAGGCGGCGCCGACATCTACCAAAACCACCCCAATCCGCCGCAGTTTGTGCTCGAACAGATGCAGCGCGATCTGATTGCCGCCCTGCGCCAAGAGCAGATCGGCGAAGTAGTCTATAGCGCGCTGACCCACCACATCGAAGCGCTGGGCGAAATCCAGGCCGGCTGCGATCGCATCGCCAGTACGCCGCTGCCCTTTGCCTATTCGGTGCTGCTGCACCGCGCGATTTACAGCTTCTGCATCATGCTGCCCTTCGGCATCGAATCCGTGCTCGGCCTGTGGACGCCGCTGATGGTGGCCTGGCTGGTGTATATGTTTCTCGGCCTGGACGCCCTAAGCTCGCAGCTGGGCGACCCCTTCGGCCTGCAGGAAAACAACCTGCCGCTCGATTCGCTGGTGCGGGTGATCGAGCGCGAAGTGCTCAGCGCGCTGGGCCAGGAAATCCCGCCGCCGCTTGCCGCCGAGCGCTATGTGATGACTTGAGCGCCCAAACGCCAAAAGCAGCCTGAAAGCCGGTTTTTGCCGCTTTCAGGCTGCTTTTTTTCGGATGATGGGTTTTCAGGCTGCCTTTTGCCTGCGCCGCCGTTTTAAAGCAAGCGCCTGTTTTTGCTTCGTAACTTGGTTATGCTGTGCAGGCAGTCTGAAACTTTTGTCCGCCCGAATACCCTAGGCCTTGCGAAAGGTAAGCGCATAAAAACGACCGTCCCACAGCAAATGAGTTTGGCGCTCAAGCGCGGCGGCGGGAATCAGGCTTTCGATGTCGGACAGATCGAAACGTGCGCCGTCAAACGCGCTTCTGGTCAGCGGGTTGCGCCGGTATTGGCGCTCGATCAGATCCTGGGTTTCGTCGGCCACCATCAGCAGCGTGCCGGGCTTGGCCACGCGCAGCATTTCCGCCAGCGCGCGCTGTTTGTTGGAAAAGAAATTGATGCCGCCGACATGAAACACGATGTCGAAACTGTTGTCGGCAAAGGGCAGATCTTCGGCGGCGCAGTGCAGCGGCGTAAACGGCAGCTTGTGCCGCCAGAGCTTATCGGCGCGGCGCAGCATGCCCAGCGACAAATCGGCGCCGACGATATTCAGGCTGCCGGTGTCGATTTGCGGCGGGATAAAGGCGAAATCGCGGCCGGTGCCGACCGACACATACAGCACCGCCACGCCGTTGCGCCATTCGGGCAGCGCCATCATTTCGCGGCGCATGGCGGCGATGCTGCGGCGGTAAACAAAGCGGTCGGCCAGCCGTTCGCCCAGATCGTAAAGCGCGGCCAGGCGGTTGTAGAGTTTCATGTATTTGCCGTTGTCGCCGGCCAGCTGTTCGGGGGCGAGATAGCGCAAAATGCCCTGCTCGGCGGCCAGCCACGCGGGATTGAGATCGCGGCGCAGCAGCGGGGCGATGGCGGGTGGAATCGGAACCTTCATGGCGCTCTCCTTATCGGTGCCGTGGGAAAAAAGCAGCCTGAAAGCCGTTAAAACCGCAGAACCCCTGGCCAGCTGCCGCGGCATGCTGACCGTGCAGGAAGCCGGTGCATTGCGCGCATGGATAACCGCGCCTTATGCGGCCGACCCTGCCCGCCGCTGCGCCGCCGTCCAAGGCAATATGCACCAACTCATGCGCCGCTACGGCATTACCCCTACCGCACGATAAACCGCAGGCTGCCTGAAACGGCTTTCCGCCGCACCGAAAGCAGCCTGCACTTTCTTCATTCCGCCCGATTGATTTCGGTTTCCAAGCGGATAAATGCGGCAATCATCGCCTGCCACACAGCTTCGGCCACATCGGGCGACAACCCTGCGGCAGCGGCCTGTCCGCGGCGGGCGGCAATTACTTGGGCAACGCGGTCGGGCGCGGCCACGGCTTTTGCATCGCCGCGCGGTTTGAGCCGCCCAGCCTGTTCCACCAACGCCTGCCGTTTGGCGAGCAGCGCAATGAGTTCGGCATCCAAGCCGTCTATGGCTTGGCGGACTTCGGTGAGGGTTTGCGGTAACATGATTCGGCCTCCTAATAAAATGAAAAACACAGCGGCGAGCAACCCTGCCGCATCTAATAAAAAGCAGCCTGCACCGCTTTTCAGGCTGCCTGCATTATGCCGCCAGCGCCGCTGCCAGCGTTTCCACCACTTTATCCTGTTCGTCGAAACTCAAACCGAAATACAGCGGCAGACTGATGGCGCTTTGGTAATAGGCTTCGGCGGCGGGGAAGTCGCCGTTTTGGAAGCCGAAGCGCCGCCGGTAATAGGGCTGGGTGTGGACGGGGATGTAATGCACGTTCACGCCGATGCCGTGGCGGCGCAGGTAGTCGAACACGTCGCGGCGGCTTTTGCCGCTGTCGGCGCGGATTTGCACCGGATACAGGTGCAGCGCCGAGCGGCTGGCCGGGTTGCGCGGCGGCAGGATCAGGGGCAGGGGGGCGAGCAGGCGGTCGTAGCGCCCGGCCAGCTCGTGGCGGCGTTCGACAAATTCGTCCAGCCGCCGCATCTGGCTTACGCCCAGAGCAGCCTGAAGCTCGGTCATGCGGTAGTTGTAGCCCAAATCGATTTGCTGGTAGTACCAGGCGCCGTCGGCTTCGCCGCTCATTCGGGCGGGGTCGCGGGTGATGCCGTGGCTGCGCAGCAGCGCCATTTTTTCCGCCAGATCGGCGCGTTGGGTCAGCGCGGCGCCGCCTTCGGCGGTGGTGATGATTTTCACCGGATGAAAGCTGAACACGGTGATGTCGCTGTGCTCGCAGGCGCCGGTTTTCAGGCTGCCGTAGGATGCGCCGATTGCGTGCGAAGCGTCTTCGATCACCGCAAAGCCGTATTCTTTGGCCAGCTTGCCGATGGCGGCCATATCGCAGGGTTCGCCGCACAGATGTACGGGGACGACGATTTTCGGCAGCCGCCCCGCCGCGCGGGCAGCCTGCAGTTTGGCTTCGAGCGCGGAAACCGACATATTCAGTGTGGCGGGGTCGATATCGACAAAATCGACATCCGCGCCGCAGTAGAGCGCGCAGTTGGCCGAGGCGGTAAAGGTGATGGGCGAGGTCCACAGCACATCGTCCGCGCCCAGCCCGAGCGCAAGGCAGGCCAGATGCAGGGCGGAAGTGGCGCTGTTTACCGCCACGGCATGCGCGGCGCCGCAATAGGCTTTCAGGCTGCTTTCAAAGGCCGGCACCTGCGGGCCTTGGGTGAGAAAGTCGGATTGGAGGACGGCAAGGACGGCGTCGATATCGTCTTGGGAAATGGTTTGGCGGCCGTAGGGGATCATGGGGAAAGCTCGCGAAAGGTTGGACGGGGCAGGCAGCCTGAAAAACCGGTTTTGCCGTTTTCAGGCTGCCTTGCGGCTGGGCGGCGCTATTGTAGCAAAAGCCCGCCGGCGGGGCAGAGCGGACGGCGGCTTCTGATGCGGCGCGGCAGCCTGAAAGCCAGCGGCCGAAACGCTTTCGCTATATAATCCGCCCGTTTGCCAACCCGTCTTGCAAGGATATGCCATGACCGATTTCCGTCAGGATTTTCTCCGTTTCGCGCTCGAACAAAAAGTATTGAAGTTCGGCGAGTTCACCACCAAAGCCGGGCGGCCGTCGCCCTATTTTTTCAATGCCGGCCTGTTTGACGACGGCGCTTCCACGCTGGCGCTGGCGCGCTTTTATGCGCAGGCGATCGACGAGAGCGGCATTGCGTTCGACATGCTGTTCGGCCCCGCCTACAAGGGCATTATCCTGGCCGCCGCCACTGCAATGATGCTCGCCGAGCGCGGCCGCAATGTGCCTTTTGCCTACAACCGCAAGGAAGCCAAGGACCACGGCGAGGGCGGAGTGCTGGTGGGCGCGCCGCTCAAAGGGCGGGTGCTGATCATCGACGACGTGATTTCCGCCGGCACGTCGGTGCGTGAATCGGTGAAGCTGATTCAGGCTGCCGGTGCCGAGCCGGCTGCGGTGGCCATTGCGCTTGACCGCATGGAAAAAGGTACGGGCGAATTGTCTGCCGTGCAGGAAGTCCAGCAGCAGTACGGCCTGCCGGTGGTGGCGATTGCCAATCTGCAGGATTTGTTTGCCATGCTGCAAAACAGCGGCAATACCGAAATCAGCCGTTACCTGCCGCAGCTGAGAGCCTACCGCGAGCGTTACGGCGTCGCCTGATTTTCGGGCTGCCCGGGCGCCGCTTCCGCGGGCAGCGGCAGCCTGAAACGCTTTAAAGCCACCCCAAAGCAGCCTGAAACGGCATCCGCCGCTTTCAGGCTGCTTTTTCGGGCAAAACGCGGCGCGAATTTGCGGCAAAACTGCCAAATGCCGGTGCTTTTGCCGTTTTAATACTGTAAAAACGGGGGCGGAAAAGGTAAAATCCGCGCCAGTTTTCCCACCGTTTTCCCCCGTGGAGCAACCGCCGCATGCTGATTACGCTGATTGTCGTTTTGTTTGCCGTTTTCCTGCTGTTAAGCTGGATTTACTTTTGGCAAAGCCGTGCCTGGAAGGAAGAGCTGGAGTTTTACGAGGCCGAAGCGGCGCGCCGCCAGGCCGAGCCCGAACAGATGCCGCTCAATTTCCGCCAGCCGGTGAGCACGCCGCGGCTGCACGACGATCTGGCCTTTATCCTGATGGACGATGACGAGCCGCAGCAGCCGAGCCTGCTGCCTGAAGACGAAGACGCCGCTGCCCCTGCAGAAACGCCCGCTCCAGTGAAGCGCGCCAAGCCGGCCGCACCGCCCATCGAACTGCCCGCCGATCCCGAGCCGCTGCCCGCCGCCAAGCCGGCGGTCGGCGCGCAAATTATCACGCTGGACGACATTCTCAGCAGCGAAGTTCCCGCCGCTTCTGCCGGCCACCACGGCGGAGACGGCTTTTTCAGGCAGCCTGAAAACTTCGCCGCCCCGCCCCGCCATACTTTTTCCGCCGCACTTTCCGAGCGCGAAACCATCAGCGACGAAGAAGCGCTGCGGCTGGTAAGGCAGGAGCAGGAGGCCGCCGGCAGCAAGCGGCCGGCGCAAACCATCGAAGCCGACGATCCGGCGGTGCAGCGGGTGCGCCGGCGCGCGCTGGAGCAGTTGGAGGAAATCCAAAACAAGCTGCCGCCGCTGCCGCAAATCCGCCGCAGCTACACACGCGAGCCTGAAGAAATCGACTTGGAAGACATCCGCGAACGCCTAAACCGCCGCCAGAGCGCCCGCCGCGAAATCGAAGAGCCGGCGCCGCCAAGCCCGCAGCCCGACCAGGCGCTCAGCGTGATTCCCGAAGACGAAATCTGGCAAAACCTGAACAACAGCAATGCCGCCGCCTTCCGCCGCAACCGCCGTCCGGCACCGTCTTACGGCAGCTATGCGCCGCCGCGCGCCGAAGCCGTGCCGCAGCCGGCATCTTTTCAGGCTGCCGCCCAGCCCTATGCGCCGCGCGCGCCGGAGATTATCGACAGCCCGTTTAATTTCCCGCCGCCCGCCGTCGAGCGCCTGCCCGATGCCGGCTATGCCGCCGTGCAGCCTGAAAGCGGATATCCGCCGGCCGCGCCGTTTGCCGCGGAAAGCCCGCAGCACCATTTGGCCGGCACACACGACACCGGCTGGACCGAAGCCGATTTCGAGCAGTATTACCGCGAGCAAAAGCAGCCTGAAAACCGTTTTGCCGAAAGTTTTTACGGCAACAGCGCCGGTACCAGCGGCGACACCGTCAATACCGCCTGGCTGGAGGGATTGGAAAACCTGCCTGCCGCCGATAGTGAAGCGCCCGAGTGGCAGCGCTGGCTGGAATCGGGCGAGGGCTTTGAGCACGGCGAGGGCGGCAACAGCCAGCTGCCGCCGATGAGCCTGCTGCTGCCGCCCAAGCACAATCCGGCGGCGGTGCAGAGCGAGGAAGAGTTGCTGCAAAACAGCATTACCATCGAAGAGAAGCTGGCCGAGTTCCGCGTGAAAGTGAAAGTGCTCGACGCCTATGCCGGGCCGGTGATTACCCGCTACGAAATCGAGCCCGATGTCGGTGTGCGTGGCAATTCGGTGATGAATCTGGAAAAAGACCTGGCACGCTCGCTGGGGGTGGCCGCCATCCGCGTGGTCGAAACCATTCCCGGCAAAACCTGCATGGGGCTGGAATTGCCCAATCCTAAGCGCCAGACCATCCGCCTGCGCGAGATTCTGGAATCTTCGGTTTTCCAAGATAATCCGTCCAAGCTGGCGCTGGCGCTGGGGCAGGATACCAGCGGCGCGCCGGTGGTAACCGATTTGGCCAAGGCGCCGCATCTCTTGGTGGCCGGCACCACCGGCTCGGGCAAATCGGTGGGCGTGAACGCGATGATTCTGTCGATGCTGTTCAAAGCCCGCCCCGAAGACGTGCGCATGATTATGATCGACCCGAAAATGCTCGAACTTTCGATCTACGAAGGCATCCCGCACCTGCTGGCGCCGGTGGTTACCGATATGAAGCTTGCCGCCAACGCGCTGAACTGGTGCGTGAACGAAATGGAAAAACGCTACCGCCTGATGAGCCATCTGGGCGTGCGCAACCTGGCCGGCTACAACGAAAAAGTTACTTCCGCCCAAGCCGCCGGCCGCCGCTATGCCAACCCCTTCAGCCTGACGCCCGACAATCCCGAATATCTGGAAAAACTGCCGGCTATCGTGGTGGTAGTGGACGAGTTTGCCGATCTGATGATGACCGCCGGCAAGAAAATCGAAGAACTGATCGCCCGTTTGGCGCAGAAAGCCCGCGCCGCCGGCATCCACCTGATACTCGCCACCCAGCGCCCCAGCGTCGATGTGATTACCGGCCTGATTAAAGCCAATATTCCCACCCGTATTGCCTTCCAAGTGTCGAGCAAGGTCGACAGCCGCACCATCATCGACCAGATGGGCGCCGAAAATCTGCTCGGCCAGGGCGATATGCTGTTCCTGCCGCCCGGCACCGGCTACCCGCAGCGCGTACACGGCGCCTTTGTTGCCGACAACGAAGTGCACGGCGTGGTCGAGTATCTGAAGCAGACCGGCGAGCCCGATTATGTGGAAGACCTGCTCAACGGCGGTATCGACGATCTGTTCGGCCAGCATCCGGCCGGCAGCGGCGGCGAGCGCGACCCGCTGTTTGACGAAGCGGTGGCCGTGCTGCTGCGCACGCAAAAAGCCAGTATTTCGTCGCTGCAGCGCCACCTGCGCGTGGGCTACAACAAAGCCGCTACGCTGTTTGACCAGCTCGAAGCCGAAGGCATCGTCTCCGCGCCCGACCATAGCGGCAAGCGCACCATACTTGCCCGCAGCCCCGATTCCGAGTAGGCGCCGCCGACTGTCAAACCCAAAGCAGCCTGAAAAGTCCGAGTGCTTTTCAGGCTGCTTTTTTCAGGTTGCTTGGTTTTGAACCGGCGCTCTGGTTTCATGTATTGTCGGCACCGCAAAATCCCTTGCCGGCTGATAACAGGTAAGGCAGCCTGAAAGGCAAAAAAAGCAGCCTGAAAACCTTTCAGGCTGCCTTTGCCGTATGTGCGGAGCAGGCGTTTAGTGATGCCCGCAGCCGCCGCCGTGGGCTTCGCGCATGGCTTCTTCGGCCTGCTGGTCGGCGTGGTAGCTGGAGCGCACCATGGCGCCGCAGGCGGCGTTGTGAAAGCCCATTTGGTAGGCTTCTTTTTCAAACTGCTTGAACATTTCGGGGGTTACGTAGCGCAGCACCGGCAGGTGGCCGTCGGAGGGCTGCAGGTATTGGCCGATGGTGAGCATTTCGATGTTGTGCGCGCGCATGTCGCGCAGGATTTCGCGCACTTCGTCGTCGGTTTCGCCCAGGCCGACCATAATGCCGGACTTGGTGGGAACGTGGGGCATCATTTCTTTGTAGCGGCGCAAAAGTTCGAGCGAGTGTTTGTAGTCAGCGCCCGGACGCGCCATTTTATACAGGCGCGGGTGGGTTTCGAGATTGTGGTTCATCACATCGGGCGGGGTTTCGGCCAGGATTTTCAGGGCGATGTCGAGCCGGCCGCGGAAATCGGGCACGAGAATTTCGATTTTGGTGGTGGGGCTGGTTTGGCGGATGGCGGTGATGCAGTCGGCAAAGTGCTGGGCGCCGCCGTCGCGCAAGTCGTCGCGGTCGACCGAAGTGATGACGACGTAGCGCAGGTTCATGGCGCGCACGGAATTGGCCAGGTTTTGCGGCTCTTCGGGGTCGAGCGGGTTGGGGCGGCCGTGGCCGACGGCGCAGAAGGGGCAGCGGCGGGTGCACATGTCGCCCATAATCATAAAGGTGGCGGTGCCGCGGCTGAAGCATTCGCTGATGTTGGGGCAGGCGGCTTCTTCGCAGACGGTGTGCATTTTCTGCTCGCGCAGGATGTCTTTAATCTCGAAGAATTTTTTGGGATTGGGCAGCTTGGCACGGATCCACTCGGGCTTTTTCAGCTTCTGCTCGGGCTGGACGACTTTGATCGGGATGCGGGCGGTTTTGCTGGCGCCGGTGTGTTTGACGCCTTGGCGGTTGTCCAGGGGGTTGGTGGCTTCGGTGGAACTCATTTTGGTGTGTCTTTCGTGTGGGTTTGAGGTTTTCAGGCTGCCTGAAATGGTGCGCTCAGGGCGGTTTTTAATCGGGTTCGGGCTCAAGCTGTTTTCAGGCTGCCTGAAAAACCGCCTGCCTTTGCAGGTGGCCGGTGAGTTTTTCAGCCACTTCGGCAAGCTCGGGGCAGGGGCGGGCAAGATCGGCGATTTGGGTCATTTCGAGTCCGGCGTAGCCGCAGGGGTTGATGTGGGCGAAGGGTTCGAGATCCATGTTTACGTTGAGTGCCAGGCCGTGATAGACGGCGCCGTTTTTGATGCGCAGGCCGAGCGAGGCGATTTTTTTGCCGGCCACATATACGCCCGGGCGTTTGGGGTCGGCGGCCGATTCGATGCCGTAGTCGGCAAGGGTGGCGATAATGCTGTTTTCCAGCGCGGAAACGATGCTGCGCACGCCGGTTTTCAGGCGTTTGAAGTCAATCAGGGTATAAACGACAAGCTGGCCGGGGCCGTGGTAGGTAATTTGGCCGCCGCGGTCGATCTGGACAACGGGGATGCTGGTGTCGCCGAGCAGGTGTTCGGCCTTGCCGGCCAAGCCCTGGGTGAACACCGGATCGTGTTCCACCACCCACAATTCGTCTTCGGTATCGGCATTTCTCTCGGCGCTGAACTGCTTCATCGCTTCGAATACCGGCAGATAGGGGCGGCGCCCCAAAAAGACGGTTTTCATTACAGTACGACTTTCACCATCGGATGCGCGGTCAGGCTGCGGTAGATATTGTCCAGATGCTCTTGGTTTTCGGCCTGCACGCTGACGGTGGCGCTGACATAGTTGCCCTTGCTGCTGGGGCGGGTTTGGATGTGTTCGTCGGCGGTATCGGGCGCGTGTTCGCGCACGGTTTTCAGAATTTCGCTGTTGAAATCGGGATGTTGCTCGCCCATCACTTTGATCGGGAAGCGGCAGGGGAAGTCGATTAGCGGTTTTTGTTCTTGCTCGCTCATGTGTGCGTCCTTAAAAAACAGGGCGGCATTTTAGCGCAAAGGCTTTGTGCTTCCAATGCCTTTGCTATAATCGCGCGTTTTCTCCCAGCCGCTTTCAGGCAGCCTGAAAGCCCGTTTTCCAACCCACAAGGCAGACTCTATGGCAATCCAATGGTTTCCGGGACACATGAATAAGGCGAAAAAAGCGATTGCCGAACGCCTGAAAAGCGTGGACATGGTGGTCGAAATGCTCGACGCGCGCATGCCCGCTTCCAGCGAAAACCCACTGCTGGCGCAACTCGCGCGCGGCAAGCCAAAGCTGAAAATTTTAAACAAACAAGACCTGGCAGACCCTGAGCGCACCGCCGTCTGGCTCGAATACTTCAACAGCCGTGAAGAAACCCGCTCGATTGCGCTCGATGCGTCCGAGCGCCAAGCCGCGCAGAAACTGATCGCCGCCAGCAGGGCTCTGGTGCCCCACCGCAGCGGCATCGACAAACCCCTGCGCGTGCTCATCTGCGGCATCCCCAACGTCGGCAAATCCACCCTGATCAACGCCATGCTCGGCAAAAAGTCCGCAAAAACCGGCAACGAACCGGGCATCACCAAAGCCGAGCAGCGCCTGCTCTTGGCCGATGATTTCTGGCTTTACGACACCCCCGGCATGCTGTGGCCGAAAATCATCGTTGAAGAAGGCGGCTACAATCTTGCCGCCGGCGGCGCCATCGGCCGCAACGCGCTCGATGAAGAAGAAGTCGCGCTCGAACTTTTAGACTACCTGCGCCGCCATTACCTGCCGCTTTTGCAGGCACGCTACGGCGCCGACAAAGACCCGTCCAGCCACTGGCAGGACGACCAATGGCTCGAATGGGTGGCAAAAAAACGCGGCGCCCTGATGGGCGGCGGCCGTCCCAACTACCAAAAAGCCGCCGAACTGGTGCTCACCGATTTTCGCGACGGTCAAATCGGCCGCATCACCCTGGAAACTCCGCAGCAATGGGAAACCTGGCTGAAAAAAGCCCGCCAGCGCGAAGCCGAACTCAAAGCCCAACGCGAAGCGCGCAAAGCCGAGCGCAAAGGGCAGGCAGCGCCCAAGCCGCAACAGTCACCGCAAGATATGGAAGACTGAGCGCTTTCAGGCAGCCTGAAAACCGTTTTGTAAGAAAGGCAAAAAACCATGCCCTTTACCGACCAAGAAACCCAAGCCCTGCTCGCGCAAAAGGGCGTCGGCAAAACCGTCATCCGGCGTTTGCACGAAATGGGTTTGGACAGTCCCGCCAAACTTGCCGCCGCCGATGTTGCCGATATTTTGGCGCAGGGCGCGGCGCTAACCGGCTCGAGCTGCTGGAAAAACAGCCCGCAGGCGCGCGCCGCCGTTCAGGCTGCCGTTGCTTGGGCGCAGCATTACTGCCGCGACGCCCAAGCCGAAGTTTAGGCAGCCTGAAACCCCAATCCGCCCGAAACCGCCAAACAATGAATACCACCGAACTTGCCGTAATCTTCCTGCCCGCCGGCGTGATGCTGCTGGCTGCCGCCGCGCTGTGGCAGGTTTATGTGGTGCTCAGCGAAAGCTACACCCTGAACCGCTTTAAAGACCGCCAGCTGCTGCTGCCGGCGCTGGCGATGTTTTTCAGCTTCAGCCTGGCCGTGTACTGGCTGTGCCCCAATTCCCGCCGCAAAGGGCGCTGGTTCTTGCTCGCCGGCCTGAGCGGCACGCTGCTTTACGGCCTGGGAATGTGGTGGCTGCGCCCCTATCTGCCCCGCTGAAGCGCCCGATATCACACACACAAGGAACTCAAATGAGCGACCAAACCCTAGACCTGACCGGCCTGCGCTGCCCGCTGCCGATCCTACGCGCCAAAAAAGCGCTGGCCGCCGCCGCCGGCGGCAGCGTGATTACCGTACTCGCCACCGATCCCGGTGCCCCCGGCGATTTCGCCGCCTTCTGCCGCCACACCGGCCACGAGCTGCTGTCGTCCGAAACGCTGGAAAACGGCGTATTCCAAATGGTGATCCGCCGCAAGGCAGCCTGAAAACCGGAAACCGGCAAACAAACGGTGCGCGGGGCGCACCCTACCGCCGAAACTCCCAAAACAGCCCCGCCGTAGGGTGCGCACCGCGCACCAAAAACCCAAAACAAAAAAGCAGCCTGAAACTCCGTTTCCACACTTTTCAGGCTGCCCGAACCCACCAACTACCAAGAACCCGCCAAGAAACCCCAAACCATGCAAACCCTAACCATTACCCGCCCCGACGATTTCCATCTCCATGTGCGCGACGGCGCCGCGCTCAAGTCCGTCGTGCCTTTCAGCGCCCGCCAGATGGGGCGCGCGCTGGTGATGCCCAATCTCAAGCCGCCGGTGGCCACCGTGGCGCAGGCGCTCGACTATAAGCGCCAAATCGAAGCCGCTATTCCCGCCGGCAGCCGCTTCACGCCGCTGATGTCGCTCTATCTTACCGACAACACCAGCCGCGATACCGTGCGCCAAGCCAAAGCCGCCGGCATCGCCGCGTTCAAACTCTATCCCGCCGGCGCCACCACCAATTCCGATTCCGGCGTCAGCGATCTGTTCAAACTGCTGCCGGTATTGGAAGAAATCGCCGCGCAGGATATGCGCTTTCTGGTGCACGGCGAAGTAACCGACCCCGCTATCGATATTTTCGACCGCGAAGCCGTGTTTATCGAGCGCGTGCTGCAGCCGGTGATGCGCGAGCTGCCCGAACTGAAAACCGTGTTCGAGCACATCACCACCGCCGAAGCCGCCGCGCTGGTGAGCGCAGCGGGCGACAATCTGGCCGCCACCGTAACCCCGCAGCATCTGATGTTCAACCGCAACCACCTGCTGGTCGGCGGCGTGCGCCCGCATTTTTACTGTCTGCCGATTATCAAGCGCGAAAGCCACCGCCGCGCCCTGATTGATGCCGTTACCGGTGCGCAGTCCCACAAATTCTTTCTCGGCACCGATTCCGCGCCGCACCCGCGCGGCGCCAAAGAAAACGCCTGCGGCTGCGCCGGTATGTTCAGCGCCGCCAACGCCATCGAAATCTACGCCCAGATTTTCGAAAACGCCGGCGCGCTCGACAAACTCGAAGCCTTTGCGTCGCACAACGGCGCCCGCTTCTACGGCCTGCCGCGCAACAGCGACACCATCACTCTGGTCAAACAGCCCCAGCGCGTACCCGAATCTTTCGCTTTTGGCGAGAGCGAAGTGGTGCCGATGCTCGCCGGCGAAGAGCTGGCGTGGTCGCTGCAAGGCTGATCGCCGAGCGGTTTAATCAAGATACAAAAAAAGCAGCCTGAAAGGTTTTCAGGCTGCTTTTGGTATGCGGCACCCCGTTTTCAGGCTGCTTGGGGTAGGGGAGACCGGTACGGGCGGGCGATACGCATCAGACAATTTTAAAAAACAGCAAGATGCCCATTGCCGCCAAGATCACCGTCCAATAACGGTTTGGGATAAAAAACAGGAAAGAAGCATCGGAAACAAATAAGCGGCTCAGCACGAAATTGAATCCCGCCGCGAATACGAAGCCCACGCTGTCCATTTGCGCCGCCGACGAAAAATAAATATGGGCAGCCAGCATTTGAGCCGCCACCCTGCCGGCCAGCATGCCCAGCCCCATCGCCAAAACCACCAGCAAACCTTTGCCGCTCCAGATAATCATCCTTACCGCTTCCTTTGAAAAAGCGCGGATTCTACTTTAAAGCCTTTCTAGGGTGCTGCGTAATCCTGTAGTTGTTGGTAATCGGCACCTGTGCGGATATAAAGGCTTGACAGCCGGCCGCCAAACGGCAAAAGGCCGGCAAAAACGGCTCCGGCTCCGGCATGATTCATCAGTTGGTAAACCTTAACAGATAACCATTGGGGTCTTGGATAAGAAATTCGACCGGCTCTGCTACGATGCCGCCTTGGATTTCATAAGAGCTTCTTGTCAGCTCCCGATAAATCGCTATCTGCTCCTTTTTCACCGTTTCATAGAGCGCTTCAACATTGTCGGTGGCGATGGAAAAATTGATTCCCCGCCCTAAGGGATAGTCCAATTCGCCGGTATTCCAGCCCTTGTCATGGATTTGCTCAAACATAAACTGGCTGCCTTGGAAAGACATAAAAACAAACTTGTCTGCTTTGCGTTCATATTCTGTTTTGAAACCCAGTTTTTCATAAAAGTCTTTTGTTTGCTGGATATCAAATACAGAAAGTTCCGGGATCAGTTCTTTAAATTCCATAGCGGTTTTCCGTTGGTTTAAATCTGTTTGCAGCAGGCAGCCTGAAACCATTTTCAGGCTGCTTTTGCTGCTTGGAATGCTTTATTTGCCCGTTTCAGGCTGCGCGAATAGGGCGGGCAGGCCGCGCGGGTGTTGCTGCCAGCGGCTGTGTTTGGCTTGCAGCGCCTGTTCGAGCGCAAGGCGGGCGTGTGCGGGGTTCAGGCTGCCGCACAGGAAGATGTCGGCGGCGGCGTAGTGGTGTTCCGGCCAGGTGTGGATGCTGATGTGCGATTCGGCCAGCAGCAGCACGCCGGTGATGCCGCCGTGGCCGCCGAAGCGGTGGAAATGGGCGGAAAGTATGCACGCGCCGGCTTGGCGGGCGGCCTGTTCCATGGCGCTTTGCAGTTTGGCGGCGTCGCGCAGCGGCTCGGGCGGGCAGCCGTACAGGTCAAGCAGGCCGTGGCTGCCGATGGCGGCACTCATTTGTGGCCGCTTCCGCCGAAGCCGCCAAAGCCGCCTTGTCCGGGCAGGCGGGTGCGGGGGACGCTGCTTTTGCCGCTGGAAAAGGCGGCGCTGTAGTTAAACAGGGTGGCAAAGGCGATGGCGGCAAGGGCGATCAGGGTGTAGGCGGTTTTGTTCATGGCGGGTTGCTCGGATGGTTGGGGGCGGAAGGCGGCTGCGGCGGAATTTTCGCAGGCACAGCCGGCGCAGGCATGATGTTAAACCGCTTTTCAGGCAGCCTGAAAGGGGGAAACGGCTTTTCAGGCTGCCTGCGGTTTAGACGGTATGCTTGTGCAGCCGGGCAAGCTGCGCGGGCAGCTGCGCGCGGATTTGCGCCAGCCGCGCCTGGGTGATGGCGTTTTGGATGTCCTGCGGCCGGCCGGTATGGGCAGCGGCGATGGTGGCGGTGTCGATATCGCGGGCGGCATCGAGCATCGCCAGCCAGAAAGCGCGCTGGGGGTAGGGCGTGTGTTCGCGGCCGAGCCGGCCTTGCTGGTCGGCCTGGCAGACGGCAAGCGCGGCGGCAAAACGTTCGGGGTGGCGCAGGGCGTCGGCGGCGTTCAGCACGTCGAGTACGGCGCGCGGGCGGCGGATGTCGCTGGCGCGGTGCAGGCGGATGTGCAGACGGCATACCAATTCGGCCAGCTCGGCGCAGGCTTTGGGCACGCGATAGCGGCGGCTGACGGCGCGCACCGGTTCGATGCCGGCGCTGTCATGGCCGATGTGGCGCGGCAGCATATCGGCGGGGGTGAGCGCTTTGCCCAAATCGTGCAGCAGCGCGGCATAGCGCTCGGGCAGCCCCAGATTCATGGCGGCGGCGCGCTCAAGCACCAGCAGGGTGTGTTCGCCGCTGTCGATTTCGGGATGGAAGTCCGCCCGCTGCGGTACGCCGAACAGGGCATCGACTTCGGGCAGCAGCACTTTGAGCGCGCCGCTTTGGCGCAGAATGTCGATCATCTTGCGCGGATGCGGTTCCATCAGGCCGCGCGACAACTCCTGCCACACGCGCTCGGCCACCAGTGCTTCGGCTTCGCCGTTATCAACCATCTGCCGCATCAGCGCCAGCGTTTCGGGGGCGACGGCAAAACCGTAGCGGGCGGCAAAACGGGCGGTGCGCAGTATCCGCACCGGGTCTTCGGCAAAGGCGGGGCTGACGTGGCGCAGAATGCCGTTTTTCAGGTCTTCGGCACCGCCGTAGGGGTCAATCAGACGGCCGTCGTTATCCTGCGCCATGGCGTTGATGGTCAGGTCGCGCCGCTGCAGGTCTTGTTCGAGCGTAACGTCTTTGTCGGCGTGGAAGCTGAAGCCGGCATAGCCTTTGGCAGTTTTGCGCTCGGTGCGCGCCAGCGCGTATTCTTCGCGGGTTTCGGGGTGCAGGAAAACGGGAAAATCTTTGCCCACAGGCTTGAAGCCGCGAGCGAGCATGCTTGGGACGTCGGCGCCGACCACCACCCAGTCGCGGTCTTCAACCGGCCGGCCGAGCAGGGCGTCGCGCACGGCGCCGCCAACAAGATAGGTTTGCATGGGCGGATGTCTTTCGGGTGGGCTTTCAGGCTGCTTTTGCATTGGGACGACGGTGCGCGGTGCGCACCCTACGGGTTTCCGACTACTTTTGGGTTTCAGGCAGCCTGAAAACTTTTGCCATGCCCGTGCCGGTTTATTTGCGTTGCGGTAGCAGGCGGGGTTTTCAGGCTGCTTTTTATTTGGGATGGTGCGCGGTGCGCACCCTACGGGCTTTCAGGCTGCTTTAGGGTTTTCAGGCAGCCTGAAAACGGCGGCAGACGGGGTTTACAGGCGGTCGATCAGTTGGCGCACGGCATCGAGTGCGGGGTGGCTGCCGTCGCGCTCCGGGGCGAGCACGCCACACAAATGGGCGTAGGCCATACCCAGCTCGCGGGCGAGTATGGCTTCGGGCATGGCGGTCATGCCGTACACGTCGGCGCCGTCCTGGCGCATGCGGCGGGCTTCGGCGGCGGTGGGCAGCCGCGCGCCCTGCACGCAGGCGTAAACCGCCGCTTCGTGCGCCGGCATACCGCTTTGGCGGATCAGGGCGAGCAGCTCGTCGCGCAGGGCGTGGTCGTAGGGGTGGGTGAAATCGGTGTAGGCGTTTTCCAGCGTGCCGCGTTCGACAAAGCTGCTTTCGCGGCTGTGGGTGTAGTCGATCAGATCGTGCGGCAGCAGCAGTTCGCCGGCGCTGAAGCCGTCGTGCAGCGGGCGCACGGCGGATACCGACACGATGCGGCGCACGCCGATGCTGTGCAGCGCCCAGATATTGGCGCGGTAGTTGATCAGCTGCGGGGCGATGGTGTTGTTCAGGCCGTGTCGGCAGAGAAACACCACCGGCCGGCCGCCGACTTCGCCTTCCAAAAGCGGGGCGCTGGGCTGGCCGTAGGGGGTGCGGACGATGCGCCGCGCGCCGGTGTGCCATTGCGGCAGCCGCGCCAGACTGGCGCTGCCGATAACTGCGAGTGTGTTCATGGGCAATCCTGTGCGCCGCCGGAGCAGGGCGCGTATGCGGAAAAAGGGAAAACAGGCAGCCTGAAAGCCGTTTTTGCCGTTTCAGGCTGCCTGCGGGGTGGCGGCAAGGGCGTTGCTGCCGCCTGCCGGCTTTCAGCCGTGCTGTTGGAGAAAATTGGCGAGCATGTCGTGGCCGTGTTCGGTGAGCAGCCCTTCGGGGTGGAACTGCACGCCTTCGATGGCGAAGTCTTTGTGGCGCACGCCCATGATTTCGTTATCTTCTGTCCATGCGGTGATTTCCAGGCAGTCGGGCAGGGTGTCGCGCTCGATGACCAGGCTGTGGTAGCGCGTGCATTGCACGGGATTGGGCAGGCCGGCAAACATGCCGCTGCCGTGATGAAATACCGGCGAGGTTTTGCCGTGCATCAGCGTTTTGGCGCGCACCACGCGGCCGCCGAAGGCTTCGCCGATGGTCTGGTGGCCGAGGCAGACGCCGAGTATCGGCAGTTTGCCGGCAAAATGGCGCATCGCCGCCACCGAAATGCCGGCTTCTTTGGGCGAACAGGGGCCGGGGCCGATCAGCAGGTATTGCGGCGCGAGTGCGGCGATTTCGTCGAGCGTGATGTCGTCGTTACGGCGCACCTGCACGTCTTGGCCGAGTTCGGCAAGGTATTGGACGATGTTGTAGGTGAAGGAGTCGTAGTTGTCGATGAATAGTAACATGGGAATCTTTCGGCAGGAGCGGGCATTATATGCGCGAGGGGTAGCCTGAAACAGGTTTGATGGTGCGGCAAAGGCAGCCTGAAACGGTTTTCAGGCTGCCTTTGCGTGCCTTGCGGCGGCCGGAGGGTTTCAGGCTGCTTATTTCCAGTAGCGCCACCACGGGGTGTCTTTGGCCGACCATTCTTTTTTTAGATAGGGGCTTTCGGGGAAGTTGGTTTCCAGCACGCGGCGGGTGTCGCCGGCCAGCTGGGTGTTGCCCATTTTCTGGTAGCTGTAAACCATAATCGCCAGCGCTTCTTCCACATAGCGGGTGTTTTGGAAGTTTTGCAGCACTTTTTGCGCGCGGTTGTTGGCGGCGACATAGGCGCCGCGTTTGGCGTAGTGGCGGGCGATGGCGATTTCGTTGCCGCCCAAGGCATCCACCAGCTGCGCCATGCGCTTGCGGGCGTCGTCGGCGTATTTGCTGGTGGGGTAGCGGGTAACCAGCTCGTTAAAGGCGCGGTAGGCGTTGCGGTTGGCCTGCGGGTCGCGGTCGGACCAGTCTTGCGAGGCCAGTTTGTTCAGGAAAGACTGGTCTTCGCCAAACAATACCAGCCCGCGCAGATAGAGGGCGTAGTCCATATTGACGCTGCCGGGGAAGTTGTTTTCAAAGCGGGTCAGGGTGTTGAGCGCTTTGGCCGGCTCTTCGTTTTTGTATTGCGCGTAGGCGGTTTCCAGCAGCGACTGCTCGACGTAGCGGCCTTCGGGCTGGCGGGAGATGAGCTGTTCATACAGCGCGGAGGCTCGCGTATAATTGCCGGAATTCAATTCTTCGCGCGCCTCGTTGTACAGGCGGTCGGACGACCAGCCCTGCGTGGCCTGCGCTTCTTTGTCAACAGTGGCCTTGTTGTTGCCCGAACCCGCGCAGGCGGAAAGGGCGGCGGCCACGGAAATCATAAGCAGAAATTTTTTCATGGATAACTTTCCCTTTGAAAACGGCGCGGATTATAACGATGATTTGCCGTTTCAGGCAGCCCAAATTGAACAAAAGCCGGTAAAACTGGCCGTGCCGCTGGATTTGGCGGGCAGCCGGCTGGATGCGGCGCTGGCCAAACTGCTGCCCGATTACTCGCGCAGCCGTCTTTCAGGCTGGATTAAAGACGGCGCGGTCAGCCTAAACGGCAAGCCGGCTTCGCCCAAAGACAAACTGATCGGTGGCGAAGAAATCGAAGTGCGCCCGCAGCTGGACGAAGAAACGCTGGCCTTTGCCCCCGAAGCGATGGCGCTGGACATTGTGTATGAAGACGACAGCGTGATCGTGCTCAACAAGCCGGCCGGTCTGGTGGTGCATCCGGCGGCGGGCAACTGGTCGGGCACGCTGCTCAACGGCCTGTTGGCGCATTGTCCCGCGCTCGCGCAGGTGCCGCGCGCCGGCATCGTCCACCGGCTCGACAAAGACACCAGCGGCCTGATGGTGGTGGCCAAAACCCTGCCGGCGCAAAACCATCTGGTGCAGCAGCTGCAAAACCGCAGCGTCAAGCGTATTTACCGCGCGGTGGCCGACGGCATCGTGCCCTTTGACGGCAAAATCGACGCCGCCATCGGCCGCGACCCGCACAACCGCCTGAAAATGGCGGTGGTCAAATTCGGCGGCAAAGAAGCCGTTACCCACATCAAAGTGCTGGAGCGCTACCGCGACCACAGCTATATCGAATGCGCGCTGGAAACCGGCCGCACCCACCAAATCCGCGTGCACATGCGCGAAGCGCGCCATCCGCTGGCCGGCGATGCGGTGTACGGCAACCCGCGCCATCCCTGTTCCGAAGTGGTCAGGCAGCAGATCAAGGGCTTGAACGGCCGCCAGGCGCTGCATGCCTACCGCCTGAGCTTTGTCCACCCGCAAAGCGGCGAGACCCTGCAGTTTGAAGCGCCGCTGCCCGAAGACATCTATTCGCTGCTCTCGGTGCTGCGTTTGGAAAGCGGACTCGATTCGCCGCTGGCCGCCCAGGCCGAATGGCAGGACAAATTCGAAGATGACGACGATTGGGACGACGACGATTACGACGTTGAAATCATCTACGCCAAAGAATAGCAGCAGGCAGCCTGAAAGCCGGTTTTCGGTTTTTCAGGCTGCTTGGGGGCAGTTTTCCCTGATTTTGCGCGGCACGGATGCTTGGAAAATTTTTAAACCGGAGACGAAATGGTTAAGGTATATGCTCTGCTGAGTTTGTTGGGTGCTTTACTTCCTTTAATCCCGTTTGGCTTGTTTCTTGTGGCGCATGGGTTTGATGTAGGTTTGTTTTTTGATGAATTGTTTTACAGCCATATCAGCACCTTTTTTGCCTTTGATGTAATCGTATCGGCGCTGGTTTTTATTGCTTTCGCGGTGTCGGAATCCTTAAAGGCAGGCAAAGCATGGATGATGTGGTCTGTTTTGGGCTTGGTAATCGGCGTCTCTTTCGCACTTCCACTGTTTTTGCTTTTTCGTGAGATGGCTGCCAATGGAAAAGCAGCCTGAAAGCTGGTTTTGGGCTTTTCAGGCTGCTTTTTGCGGCACAAGGCAGCCTGAAAATAAAGTCTGCCTACCCATCACTTATTCGGAGAACTCGAATGGACTTTCTTTTCCCGATCGCTATCGTTGCATTTGTCCTGTTTTACTGGCGCAGCGCCTACATCGTCTGCAAGCGCGAGATACCGCTTAACTCGATTGGGGATTTTTTGGCGAAAAACTGGCAGTGCAACCAGATTATTTGGGGAATTCTGCTTGGCCGCGCCAAATACAAAAACGTGCCGCGGGATTTTCATTTTTATTGGATCAAATACGTCGGCTTATGCTACCTGCTGTTTTTTGCCTCAATGTTTATTTTTGTGTTTTTTTACAACCTGTTTGGATAAACCATGCACATTAACCACCGCCCCATCGGCTCCGGCCATCCGCCCTACATCATTGCCGAGATGTCTGCCAACCACAACGGCAGCCTGCAAACCGCTTTTCGCATTATCGACGAAGCCAAAAAGGCCGGCGCCGATGCCGTGAAAATCCAGAGTTACACCGCCGACACCATCACCCTGCCGTGCGAGAGCGAAGACTTTATGATCCGCGGCGGGTTGTGGGACGGCCAGTCGCTGTACCAGCTGTACCAAAAAGCCCATATGCCCTGGGAGTGGCACCAGCCGCTGTTTGATTACGCCCGCGCCGCCGGCATTACCCTGTTTAGTTCGCCCTTTGACGAAAGCGCGGTCGAACTTTTGGAAAGCCTGGACGCGCCGGCCTACAAAATCGCTTCTTTTGAAGCCGTCGATCTGCCGCTGATCCGCCGCGCCGCGCAAACCGGCAAACCGCTGATTATTTCCACCGGCATGGCCGATGCCGAAGAAATCGCCGAAGCGGTGGATGCCGCCCGCAGCGCCGGCTGCCGCGAGCTGGCGCTGCTGCACTGCGTGAGCGGCTATCCCGCGCCCGCCGCCGACTACAATCTGCGCACCCTGCCGGATATGGCGCAGCGTTTCAGGCTACCTGCCGGCCTGTCCGACCATACGCTGGACAACACCACCGCCGTTGCCGCCGTGGCGCTGGGCGCCTGCATTATCGAAAAACACTTTACGCTCGACAGAAACGGCGGCGGCCCCGACGACAGCTTTTCGTTGGAGCCGGACGGGCTGGCGGCGCTGTGCCGCGACAGCCGTACCGCCTGGCAGGCACTCGGCGCGGTGGACTACGGTTTGAAGTCCAGCGAGCAGGGCAACATCAAATTCCGCCGCTCGCTGTATTTCGTGCGCGATATGCCGGCGGGCGAAACAATCGACGCCGGCGCCATCCGCAGCGTGCGCCCGGGCTACGGTCTGGCGCCCAAGCATTTTGACGCGCTGCTGGGCAAAACGCTCAAGCGCGCGGTCTCTGCCTGCACGCCGGTTTCGTGGGACGATTTTGCCGATTAAGTTCTCTGCCGACACCCAAAAGCAGCCTGAAAGCCGAAACGGGGCTTTCAGGCTGCTTTTTTCCTGACGTTTGCCGTTTCAGGCTGCCTGATAGCGGCATTAACATAAAACAAACCTTGCTTTGCAAATCTTGAAAATCGGCAGCCAATCCAGTATAACGATTCGCCGTTCGAAATTGCTTTCAATCGCAAACCGATGGTTTAACAAGAAAAACCTTAAAGAAGGAGTAGAGTATTTATGAATCCGATGTATATTACCTTCGCAATCTATCTGATCGCGGTGCTGCTGATCGGTCTGGCAGCTTATTTCTCCACCCGCAATTTCGACGACTACATTCTCGACGGCCGCAGTCTCGGCCCCTTCGTTACCGCCATGTCGGCGGGTGCGTCCGATATGTCGGGCTGGCTTTTGATGGGTCTGCCCGGCGCGATTTACCTGAGCGGCCTGAGCGAAGCCTGGATCACCATCGGCCTGACCGTCGGCGGCTGTTGGTGGCCGGCCGCCTGCGCGTGCACACCGAGCATGCCAACAACGCGCTGACGCTGCCGGACTATTTCTTCCACCGCTTCGGCGCCGGCGGCCATCTGATGAAGGTGGTTTCGGCCGTGATTATTCTGTTTTTCTTCACCTTTTCTTCACCATTTACTGCGCTTCGGGCATTGTGGCGGGGGCAACCCTGTTCCAAAGCCTGTTTGAAGGCATGACTTACAACCAGGCCATGTGGCCGGGCGCGGGCGCGACCATCGTCTATACCTTCCTCGGCGGCTTTTTGGCCGTAAGCTGGACGGACACCCTGCAGGCTTCGCTGATGATTTTCGCCCTGATTCTGACGCGGTGATGGTGTATCTGGGCTTGGGCGGCGCCGAGCAGATGTCCGTCGCCATTCAGGGTGTGGCCGCCGAAACCGGCAAACAATACGGTAGCCTGCTGGCGGGTACGACTTTCGTCGGCATCGTTTCCACCGCCGCCTGGGGCTTGGGCTACTTCGGCCAGCCGCACATTCTGGCGCGCTTTATGGCGGCCGAAAGCGCCAAATCGCTGGTATCCGCCCGCCGCATCGGCATGACTTGGATGATTCTGTGCCTGGGCGGCGCGGTGGCCGTCGGCTATTTCGGCATCGCCCACTTTGCCGCCAATCCGGCCGATGTGGCCGCAATGAAAGGCAACCACGAGCGCGTGTTTATCGCCCTGTCCACCCTGCTGTTTAACCCGTGGATTGCCGGCGTGATTCTGAGCGCGATTCTGGCGGCGGTGATGTCCACCCTCTCGTGCCAGCTTTTGGTGTGCTCCAGCGCGATTACCGAAGACTTCTACAAAGGCTTTCTGCGTAAAAACGCCCCGCAATCCGAACTGGTGTGGGTCGGCCGCCTGATGGTGCTGGCGATTGCCGTGATTTCCATCCTGATTGCTTCCGACCCCGAAAGCAAAGTGCTGGGACTGGTGTCCTACGCCTGGGCAGGTTTTGGCGCCGCCTTCGGGCCGGTGGTGATTTTGTCGGTATTCTGGAAACGCATCACCGCCGCCGGCGCGCTGGCCGGCATGGTGGCCGGCGCCGTTACCGTGGTGCTGTGGGCCGAGTTCGTCAAAAAACCCGCGCTCGCCGCCGGCCAAAACGGCTGGACTACCGTGTACGAAATCGTCCCCGGCTTTATCGCCTGTGCCTTGGTGGCTGTGCTGGTGTCGCTGGCCGACAAAGTGCCGTCCAAAGAAGTGCAGGAGCGCTTTGCCAAAGCCGATGCCGATTACCGCGCGGCGAAATAACGTTTTCAGGCTGCCTCGGCTTTGAGAGAAAGCAGCCTGAAAACCAAAACAACAGCCGCCCGCATCATATTGCGGGCGGCTGTTGCCGTATTTAAGGCAGCCTGAAAGCGGGAAAACCGACTTTCAGGCTGCTTTTTCCGCTTGGCTTTCAGGCTGCCTGAAAGGGCGTTTAGCCGCCGTGGCAGGCTTCGTAGAGCGGGGCGAGGGCGCGGATATTGGCGGCAATCCACGGTGCGGGGTCGCTGCCGTCGAGACGGTCTTTTTCGATGTGGCGGCCGATGCAGAAAAAGTCGTCCTTGTCTTGCAGCTGCAGATAGCCGGCGTCGCGCTCGGCGAGTGTTTGGTAGTCGGCGTATTCGCTCTCGGCGCCGTGCCAGATGTCGAAAGCGGCAAAGGCGCTGCGATCGAGGGTATCCAGCCAGCGGTTGTAGTCGGGTAGGGCGATGGGGGATTTGCCGGCTTTGTAGCAGTGCCAATCGAGGCTGACGCTTAAGCGGCGGCGGTTGAGCAGGATGGAGAAAATGGCGGCGGAATCGGCGTATTGGGCGTATTTGAAGTAGGCGAAAAAGTGGGCGCGCACCTGCCAGCCGTTGCACCAGCGCTCGATGTGCGGCGGGGCGAACGGGGCGCCGAGATCGTCGGCCACGCGCAAAATCAGCGCCTGCCAGTCCTGCCAGGCGGCTTTGTAGTCGGCTTTGATTTTGGGAATGGTTTCGGGGCAGTATTTTTTCAGCTGGGCAAACTGGAAAAACGGGCGCTCAAACAGCGCGCAGTGCTCGGGTGTCAGCATGATGTCGGTCAAATGTAAAGAAAATCAGGAAGCGGATTATAGCGCCGCAGCGTGTGTTTGTGGTGCAGGCAGCCTGAAAGCGGCAATGGCTTGCTTGACGCCTTAACCAATCTTAACCATAAAATTAGTTATGGTATAACAATGTTTAATTGCGGATATGTTTCAAAAGAAAATACTGGTGTTGTCGCTGTTGTCGGTAAGCGCTTGGGCGTGGGCAGACGAGGGCGGCGACGGTCAAACCCTGCAGCAGGTTACCGTCAGCGGCAAACGCAAAGCCGTGCAAACCCTGCCTTTGGGCAGCGGACGCAAGGCCAGCGATGTGGTGATCGACGGCGAAAAATTCCATGCGCGCTCGGCCACGCTGGGCAACGCTTTGGCGGGCGAGAGCGGGGTGCACAGCAATCCTTTCGGCGGCGGCGTGAGTGCGCCGGTGATACGCGGGCAGGAGGGCGTGCGGGTGAAAATGCTGCAAAACGGCTCGGACGTGGTGGATATGTCGGCGATTTCGCCCGATCACGTCGTAGCCGCCGATACCTTGCTAGCCAAACAGGTCGAACTGGTGCGCGGTACGCCGACGCTGCTTTATGCTTCGGCATCGCCACGCCGGCGTGGTCAACGTGGCCGACGGGCGCATTCCCGAAAAGCAGCCTGAAAACGGCATCGAGGGCGAAATGCTGGTGCGCGCCGATTCCGCCAGCAAAGAGCGCACCGCCACGGCGGGCATCACGCTCGGCGTGGGCGACCATCTGGCGCTGCGGCTGGAAGGTTTGAGCCGTAAATCGGATTTGTACAAAGTGCCCGGCGTGAAGCTCGAAGAAACCGTGTACCGCCTGCCCGATTCCAACAACAAATCCCACGTCGGCACAGTCGGCCTGTCGTATGTCGGCGAAAAAGGCTATCTCGGCGCGGCCTACAGCTACCGCAACGACGATTACGGCGTAGTCGGCCACAACCATATGTACGACCCGTGCAGCGCCCATATTTTCGACCCCGAAAACCGCAAGTACTACCAAAACCGCGATTATCTGCTGATGTATCCGCACCTGATGGACGACAGCGATTTGAAACGCGAGCTGCATTTTCACTGCGGCACGCCGCACGAAGAAAACCAGCCGCGAAGCCACGACAACATCTACGGCCACCACCACGACCACAGCAGCCCCGGCCCGCAAATCGCCCTGTTTTCCCGCCGCCTCGATTTGCGCGGCGAATGGCGCCAACCCTTTGCTTGGCTGGACAAAATCAAAATCAGCGCCGCCCGCGCCGACTATCGCCACGACGAGCTCAACGACGGCAAGTTTTACACCGACCCCTACTACCCTGAAGACAAGCAGCGCCGAAGCGCCGACACTGCCGCCCAGGCAAAGGTTGCCCCGACACCGTGTTTGCCAACAAAGGGCTGAACACCCGCATCGAGTTCTACCACGCCCCAATCGCAGGCCGGCTGAAAGGCGTATTCGGCGCGCAGTAGTAAACGCAAAAAAGCAGCGCTGGCCGCCTGTATGCCGTACCCGTGCCCGAAGATTCCACGCGCGGCTACCACCTGGTCAATGCAGGCATCCGCTACAAAAACCGCATCGGCAAAGCCGACTACACCCTCTCGCTCGACGGCAACAACCTGCTGAACCAAAAAATCTACATCCACAACTCCTACCTGCCTTATGTACCGCAGATGGGGTGCAACTTTATCTTTGCCGTAAATGTGAAGTTTTAAACCCCGCCCGCAGGCAGCCTGAAAGCACAAAAAACGCTTTCAGGCTGCTTTTTTGGGGGCGGTGCTTCGGCTGCCATCGGACGGATTGCCGCATCCGGCAGCCGCGTCCAAACGGCCACCAAGCAGCCTGAAACCAAACTTTCAGGCATATAGGACAAAAAAGGTGCTATTTTCGAGAACCAGTCTGCTATAGGACAAAAAAGGTGCTACTCATCACTAGA
>NZ_JAKOOW010000009.1:47355-47457 GCF_022288825.1 Kingella pumchi
ATAACCTTATTTTCCATCTGCATGCCGTGATGGCACTCCAAATGCCGCTTTAATCCGGCAAATGCCCCATCAAGCAGATTGGTGGTGTTTGGGATGCTCAAA
>NZ_JAKOOW010000009.1:47563-47986 GCF_022288825.1 Kingella pumchi
TAGGTTGCCCATGTTCCGTTTCAGGCTGAAATATGCGCTGCGTAGTCTTGGGTGGGTGTAGTGGGATTTGCCCGTTTCGGGGTTCTTCGTGCGTTCGTTGAAGAAGTCTTTGTGCCGTTCGAACCATGCTTTCAGGCCGCTTTCAAAGCCGGCTCTGCGGCTGTTTTTCAGCGTCAGTGCCAAGTGCCGCAGCTCTTGCCCCGCAGCTGTTTGCGGGTTGCGTGCCAGGTAGCGGCCGACGGTTTTGACTTGGTGGAAATGGCAAAGTTGTACGGGAATATCGGGGAATAATCGTGGCAAACCTTTGCGGCCGTCGCAGACGATGCTTTGTATTCAATGCCTTTGGCTTTCAGGCTGCCGATGGCTTCGGCGTAAAGGGCGTTGGTTTCGTTTTTGACTTCGGTAACAGAAAGCGCTTTGCCG
>NZ_JAKOOW010000009.1:48100-48401 GCF_022288825.1 Kingella pumchi
TCCGAAGTAGGTGGTGTCCATCACGATGTTGGCGCATTGGGGCGCGGCAAACTGTGCTTTGGGATTCGCTTTTTTGAGATGGCGAAAAATGGTTTTGCTGCTGCAATGATGAGCAGCTGCCAGCTGCGCTGCGGTTTGTTTGCCTGCGGTGTAAGCGTGCCAGAGTTGTTGCGGATTGATGTTTTTGCCACCACTGAAACGTTTGCCGCAGCTGTGGCATTTGTAACGTTGTTTGCCGTTTTGTCTGCCGTTCTTTTTGACCTGTTTTGAGCCGCAGAAAAAGCATTTTTTGTGTTCAAAG
>NZ_JAKOOW010000009.1:48527-69531 GCF_022288825.1 Kingella pumchi
TTCAGGCTGCCTGCAAACCCAAGCAGCCTGAAAAACCACACCCGCGGCTTTCAGGCTGCCTTTTCAGGCTGCCTGAAGCGGTGCCTGTGCTATATTTGCGCCCTTTGCCGACACCTGCCGCCGCCCGCTATGAAGCCGACTTTGCCCGCCGTTTTGATTGTCGATTTGGAAGTTGATCCGCGCACCGACACCGTATTCAAAATTGGTGCCTACCGCCCCGATTTGGAGCAGGGGTTTGAACGCACTACCGGCAGCCTGAAAAGTTTTCAGGCTGCTTTGGCAGAACTGGCGCCGCTGGCACAGGGCGCCCACTGGCTGATGGGGCACAATATTCTCGAACACGATTTGCGCTATCTGCGCGATGCTGCGCCCGCCGCGCCGTGGCTGGCGCTGCCGGTTATCGACACGCTGCGCCTGTCGCCCTTGGCCTTTCCGCAGAATCCCTACCACCGTCTGATTAAAAACCACAAAATCATTTCTTCGGCCAAAAACTCCCCCGAAGCCGACTGCCGCGCCTGCTGGCAGCTTTTTCAGGACCAATGCACGGCTTTTGGCAAGATGCTTGCGGCGCGGCCGGACGAATTTGCCGTCTATTGCCGCCTGTTTGGCGCGCTGCCCTACCGGCAGGACGGCGAAATCGTCATTCCCGATGCCTGCGGCCGGCCGGAGCAGGCGGCAGAGCGCGACATCCCCCGCCTGATTCAGGATATTTGGGCGATGGTGCAGGACGATGCCGGGCAGGGGCTGAAAGCCTGCAAAACCCGTTTCAAAAAGCTGATGGCAGAAGACATCCACCGCCCCGAACTTTATATACCGCTGGCCTACGCGCTCTCCTGGCTGAGTGTCTCCGGCGGCAATTCGGTGCTGGCGCCGTGGGTGCGCCACCAGTTTCCTGATACCGCGCGGCTGATTGCCGAATTTCGCGACCACGATTGCGGCGACAGCGAATGCCGCTACTGCCGCGACATCCTTAACCCGAAAATTCAATTGGATCATTATTTCGGCCTGCCTGCCTTTCGCGAAGTGAAGGGCATAGACGGCGGACAGGAAGCCATTGTGCGGGCGGGCATGCAGGGGCAGCATGTGCTGGCGGTGCTGCCCACCGGCGGCGGAAAATCGCTGTGCTACCAGCTTCCCGCCGTCAACCGCTATTACCGCAATGGCGGGCTGACGATCGTGGTTTCGCCCTTGCAGTCGCTGATGAAAGACCAGGCCGACGGCATGGCGCGGCGCAATATTTCGGGTGCGGCCATGCTCAACGGCATGCTGCCGGTTACCGTGCGCGCCGATGTTTTGGACAAAGTGGCTTTGGGCGATATCGGTATTTTGTTTGTTGCGCCCGAGCAGTTTCGCAACAGCAGCTTTATCCAGGCCATCGCCCACCGCCAGATCAACGGCTGGGTGTTCGACGAAGCGCATTGTTTGTCCAAATGGGGGCACGATTTCCGTCCCGATTATCTGTATGCCGCCAAATTCATCGCCAAGCGCAAAGAAAAAACCGGCGAGCTGGCGCCGGTGAGCTGTTTTACCGCCACCGCCAAACCCGATGTGCTGCAGGACATTACCGAGCATTTTCGCAAAGAGCTGGGCATTGAGTTTAAGCAGTTTATCGGCGGCAACGAGCGCGACAACCTGTTTTACGAAGTGCTCGAAGCAAGCGACGATTCCAAACGCCAGCATATCGACCGCCTGCTGCACCGCGAACTCGACCATCAGGCGGGCGGCGCGGTGGTATTTGTGTCGCGGCGCAAAAGCGCGGAGCAATACGCCGAATGGCTCAAACAGCAGGGCTGGGCGTGCGAGTACTTCCATGCCGGGCTGCTCACCCACCTTAAAACCGAAATCCAAGACAATTTTCTCAACGACCGCCTGCGCGTGATTGTCGCCACCAATGCTTTCGGCATGGGGGTGGACAAAGAGAATGTGCGGCTGGTGGTGCACGCCGAAATCACCGGTTCGCTGGAAAACTACCTGCAGGAAGCGGGGCGGGCGGGGCGCGATCAGCAGGATGCCAAATGTGTGCTGCTGTTTGACCGCGACGATGTGGATGTGCAGTTTCGCATCAACCGCTCATCGCAAATCGAGCCGCGCGATTTGAAGTCGGTATGGAGCAAGCTCAAGCTGCTGGACAAGGCCAATGCCGGCAAAAGCAGCGACGACGATTTGGTGGTCAGCGGCGGCGAAATCCTGCGCGATACCGAGAGTTATATGAGTTTTGACAGCGACGACCGCCAGGCCGACACCAAAGTCAAAACCGCGCTGGCATGGCTGGAGCGCGCCGGCATGCTCGAGCGCAGCGAAAACCAAACCCGCATTTTCCCGGCGCGTTCAGGCAGCCTGAATCTCGAGCAGGCGCTGGCCAAAATCGAAAAAGCCGATCTGCCGCAGCGCAAGCGCGAACTCTACCGCACCATCGCCGAAATCGTTTTCGATGCATCCGACGACGAGCCTTTGAGTACCGACGAGCTGGGCAAGGCCACCGCCTGCAGTTTCACCGAATTGCGCGGCCACCTGAAAGCGCTGGAAGAATTGGGCGTATTGACCAACGACACCAAAATGACCGTCAACCTGCGCACCGACGCCGCCCGCTCGTCGCTCAAGCGCCTGCAGGAAGTGATCGCCCAAGAAGAAAAGCTCTGGCAGATTCTCAAAAACGAAATCCCCGCCGCCGATACCGGCCGTCCGCAGAATTTTTCTCTAAGCGAAACCTGCCACAAAATGCACGAAGCCGGCTTCGAGCAACTGCTTCCGGCCGACATCAAGCTGATGATGGAATCGCTGGCCTACGACAAAGCGGCGGCAGACGCCCTAAGCAGCGGCAGTTTCGATATCCGCAATGCGGGCAACAATATTCTCAGGGTGCGTTTCAAAAACAACCGCGATTCTTGGGAAACCCTGCAGGAAAATGCCGCGCTGCGCCGCCGGATATGTTTGTGCGTGCTGCCTTTTCTCGCCGCCAAAACCGATTTGCGCGCTAAAGACGTGGTGGTTGAAACCAGCATGGGCGAGTTGGTGCGCTGCATCGGCAGCGATCTGGAGCTATCCGGTTCGATACCCGAATCCCGCCGCGAAGTCCTGATCAAGCAGGCGCTGCTGTTTATGCACAAACTTTCGGTGTTCAAACTCAACCACGGCATGAGCATCCTGCGCCATGCCATGACCATCCGCCTGGACAAAACGGCGCTGGAGCAAAAGCGGCAGTATCTGAAAGAAGACTACCGTCCGCTGGAAGTGTTTTACGGCGAAAAGCGCTTCCAAATCCATGTGATGCAGGAATACGCCCTGCGCGCGCTGAAAAGCATCGAAAGCGGCTTGGAGCTGGTGCGCGACTATTTCCAGACCCGTGAAGACCAGTTCAAAAACAAATGGTTCAAAGGCCGCTTCAACGAATTGAAAGAGCCGGTTTCGCAGGAAACCTACAAACGGATTACCGAAGGGCTCAACGAGCCGCAAAAAGCCGTCGTTACCGACCAGAGCGACCGCAACCGCCTGGTTTTGGCCGGCCCGGGTTCGGGCAAAACGCGGGTAATCGTCCACCGCGTTGCCTATCTGCTCAAAGTCTGCCATGCCGATCCGGCTTCGATTATTGTGTTGGCCTACAACCGCCTGGCCGCGCAGGAAATCAAGCGCCGCCTGTTTGCGCTCACCGGCAGCATTGCCGCCGCGGTTACCGTGCTCACTTACGACGCGATGGCGATGCGGCTGCTAGGCGTGCGTTTTGACAACAAAAAACCGAGAAACACGCAGGAAAAAGACAGCGATCGTTTCAAGCAATGGTGTCTTCAGGCTGCCGAGCTGCTGGAAAGCGGCGCGGGTGCCGACAGCGAAGACAATAATGCGCGTGACCGCATCATGGCCGGCTTTCGCTATATTCTGGTGGACGAATACCAAGACATCAGCGAAGAGCACTACCGCCTGGTATCGGCGCTGGCCGGCCGCTCTGCCGGCGAAGACGACAAACTGACGATTCTGGCGGTGGGCGACGACGACCAGAACATCTACTCCTTCCGCCAAACCAGCAACCGCTACATCCGCTGCTTCCAGCAGGATTACGGCGTGGAAACTTTCGACTATCTGACCTTCAACTACCGCAGCACCCGGCATATCGTCAATGCCGCCAACCGCCTGATCCAAAGCATGCCCGAGCGCCTGAAAGCGCTGCATCCGATTATTGTCGATCCCGAGCGGCGCGCCCAGAACGCCGGCGGCAAATGGGCGCAGCTAGACCCCGATCGGCAGGGGCGCGTGCGCATTATCAGGCTGCCGCGTACCGGCAATCTGAAAGCGGCCGCCAATATCCAGGCGCAGGCGCTTATGGCGGAAATCGAAAGGCTGCGGCGTTTGGACGGATTCCGTTACCAAGATGTCGCCGTGCTGGCGCGCGAACACAAAATACTCCAGCCGGTGCGAGCCTGGTGCCGGCAAAACGGCATTCCCCATTTTCTGCCCCGAGACGACGGCGGCATTCCCTTAAGATGCAGCCGCGAATTTGTCCGCCTGCTCGACGATTTGGAAAAAGCAGGCGAAACCGTTGCGCCCGAGCGCTTTGTCGAAATCATCCGCAGCCGCAGCGAAGCGGCGTCGTGGCAGAAACTGTTTGCCGCAATGGCCGAAGACTTCGAGCACGAATATCCCGCTTCAGGCAGCCTGAAAGACGATCGCCCCGGTTTTGCCCAGGCCTTTTTGCGCAACTGGCTTTACGAATACGTCGGCAATGACAGCGACGGCCACAACGAAGGTTTGTTTGTCGGCACCGCCCATGCGGCCAAAGGATTGGAGTTCAAACACGTTTTCGTGTTGGACGGCGGCTGGCGCAGCGAAGAAGAAAGCGAGCAGCGCCTGTATTACGTTGCCATGACCCGCGCCATCGAAACCCTGACGCTGCTGCAGGGCACGCCGCGTCATCTGTGGATAGAAAAATTGGCAAATAGTGAAGTTGAAACCGTGGCGCAAGACTTTTCGCCGCTGCCGGAATTGGATATCGAATACCGCGTGCTGTCGGTGTTCGGCAGCAAATTGGATAAGGGTGGCGAATTGGATATCGGCTTTACCGTGCGCGACGAAACGGAAGCCGGCCGCGGCAAACCGCAGCTGGCGAATATTAAAGAAGTATTGCGGCAGGTCAGCAGCCTGAAAACCGGCGACGAGCTGGACATCCGTCTGCGCGGCAAAAATTACCAGTTTTGCAGCGGCAACTTTGCGGTGGCGCAGCTGGCTCGGAACATCCGTATTCCCGAATTGGCCGATCCCGCGCTGAACGGCCGCATCCGCGCCTTTGTCGAGGGCTTTTGCGTTTATTACCCGCCTGAAGACGAAGCACGCGATGCCAGGATTCCCAAAGAGCTGGACAAATGGGTGGTGGTCATCCCCCGTTTGGAAATTCCGCCGAAAACGCCGTAAGCCCCAACCATCCGCATAAAAAGCAGCCTGAAAGCACGAAAAACGCTTTCAGGCTGCTTTTTGCGTGATTTTGTTAAGCGTTCGGTGCATTTGCCTACATATCCTGCCGCTATGTAAATTATTTTCAACGAGTCGGGAATTTGAAGCAGATTCATTTAGAATCGGCCGGCATTTTGTGAACTTGTACCGATACGGAGGCACAATATGGAATATCAGCAAAGCGGACAGCCGGCGGCTTTCGGGCAGCCTGAAGATTTGGAAGTGCGCGGCGAAAGCCGTGCCGGCGATCAAACGGAAACGGCGCACGGCGATGCTTTCAGGCAGCCTGAAAGCGATATCCCGCCGGAAATGCAGAAGCAGCTTGAAAACGGTTTAACGCTTGATAAAAGCGCCAAAAAGCAGCCTGAAAACGCCGAAACTGCTGAAACCGGCAGTAGCGAAAAGCAGCCTGAAAAGAAAGCCGGGCGCAAAAAGGAGAAAAAGAAAGGCAAGGCCGGAAAGAATGCGGCATCTGCCGATCAGATCGGCACCAATAAGGGCGTGGAAACCATGTTCCGCAATGCCGTGCGCTCGGAGATGGAACTGCTGGCGCTGGCGGCTACTAAAGCCAATATTATGATTTCGCTCAACGGTTTTATCGTTTCGGCGCTGATGATTTCCGGTGCGTTTATCTTTTCTTCCTCGCCTGAATTTCTGATTCCGGCCAGCACTTTTATGGTTACCGCTGCGGCGTCTATTGTTTTTGCGCTGCTGTCGGCCTCACCCGAGCGCATCGGCCGCCTGCAGGCTTTTCGCGAGTGGATCAAAGACCTGTTCCGCCGCAAAGCAGGGCTCTCTGACTTTAAAGAGCGGGTGTGGAAAACGGAAAACAACCGCTTTTTCGGCGACGAAGCCAATGTTTTGATTTATGAAGACCGCGTCAAGCTGCCGCGTGAAGAGCATTGGCAGAAAATCCAAGGCATTATGAACGACCGCGAGCAGGTCTATCGGAAAATGAGCGACCATCTCTACTGGCTCGGCCTGTTGGCGGACAAGCAGTTTAAATACATCAATTTATCCTACGCCGTGTTCCGCTGGGGGCTGCTGGCTTCGCTGGCGGCCTTTATCGGCGTCAAAGCCGTGCCCTCGCTTGCTACGCCGCAGCAAAACAATTTGGCCGAACTGCGCACCATGGGCATCAATATGTTTAACGGCGTGTACGAGCCTTCCGCCGCCCAGCAGCTTCCCGACGGGCGCATTATGATTGCCGAAGACGAACCCAACCACGCTTTCAGCATCATCAGCATCGACGCCAACGGCCATTTTGTCGAAGACGAAGCGCTCGATACCCGCATCATCAAAGGCTTCAAGCGCAAACTCAACGACCTTGAAGCCATGACCCGCGACGACGAAGGCTTTGTCTACGCCATGACTTCCCATTCGCGCAACCGCAAAGGCCAGCGCTCGCCCGACCGCGAACACCTGATGCGCTTCAAAGTGCAGGGCAGCGACATCGTCGGCCTCACCAGCTACGACGGCCTGAGTGAAGCGCTGGAAAAAGACAAAGAGCTGCACGATCTGATCCGCGAAGCGGTTGGAGACGAAGCCGATGTGGTGTTCGACGAAATCAATATCGAAGGCCTGGCCTACGATCCGGTTAAAAAACGGCTGGTGCTGGGCTTTCGCGATCCCGAGTTCAACAATATGGCTTTGATAGCTTTCATCAGCAACCCCAAAGAAATGATGGAGAAAAACGCCAAACCGGTGTTTGACGAAGTGGCGATACTCGACATTGACGGCGGCGGTATCCGCTCGCTCAATTACGACCCCGTGCTCAAAGCCTACATCATTGCCAACGAAGTCAAAGGCGATACCGGCGAGAAATCTTCGACCCTGTGGAAATGGAGCGGCAATCCCAAAGACGAGCCGAAGAAAATCAACCTGCCCAATCTGCACCACATGACCAATGTCGAAGCCGTCGATTCCGTCAATATCAACGGCCAGCAGCGCCTGCTTTTGATGGCCGACGAGGGCGATGCCAAGAAAAACATGACCGCCAAATACATGCTGGTCGATTACAACCAAATCGGCCGCGATTAAGGCAGCCTGAAAAACATGCCCGATACGCAGACGTATCGGGCATGGTTTTGATTCAAAGCAGCCTGAAAAAAACAGCCTGAAAGCGCGAAAACGGCTTTCAGGCTGCTTTTTATCGTATCGGGCTGATGCGGCGGTTTTACAAACAAGGCAGCTCGGCGGCGAGCATGGCTTTGATGTTTTCGCGGTGGCGGATCAGGCGGGCTTGGCCGTTTTCGATTAGCACTTCGGCGGCGCGGGGGCGGGTGTTGTAGTTGCTGGCCATGCTCGAAGCGTAGGCGCCGGCGCTGTGGATCAGCAGCAGATCGCCTTCGGTGGCGGCGATGGTGCGCTCTTTGGCGAAAAAGTCGCTGCTCTCGCACACGGGGCCGACGATGTCGGCAGTGATTTCAGGCTGCCCGCGGCGGGTGAGGGTTTCGATGCGGTGGTAGGCCTGGTACAGGGCGGGGCGCATTAAATCGTTCATGGCGGCATCGACAATCAGGAAGTTTTTGCCGTGGTGGCGCTTGTGATATTCGACGCGGGTGAGCAGCACGCCGGCGTTGCCGCACAGGCTGCGGCCGGGTTCGAGCAGCAGTTTCAGGCTGCGGCTGGAGAGCAGGCGGGAGACGGTTTGGGCGTAGGCGGTTAAGTCAGGTTCGCGCTCGCTGTTTTCGTCGTACACGATGCCGATGCCGCCGCCTAGGTCGATGTGTTCGAGGCGGATGCCGGCGGCTTCGAGACGGTCGGCCAGCTCGAGAATGCGCGCGCAGGCTTCTTCGAGCGGGCTTAAGTCCAGCAGCTGCGAGCCGATGTGGCAGTCGATGCCGACCACGCGCAGATGCGGCCGCGAGGCGGCGTAGCGGTAGGCTTCTTCGGCCTGGTCGATGGCGATGCCGAATTTGTTGTCGCGCAGGCCGGTGGAGATGTAGGGGTGGGTTTGGGCATTGATGTTGGGGTTGATGCGCAGCGATACCGGCGCGATGTGGCCGCTGATGGCGGCGATGGCTTCGATGCGGTCGATTTCGGGCAGGCTTTCGATGTTGAAGCATTTGATGCCGGCTTCGAGGGCGTCGCGGATTTCGTCGCGGCTTTTGCCGACGCCGGAGAACACGGTTTTGGCGGGGTCGCCGCCGGCAGCAATCACACGCGCCAGCTCGCCGCCGGAAACGATGTCGAAGCCGCAGCCAAGCTGGGCAAAATGGCGCAGGATGCTGAGGTTGCTGTTGGCTTTGACGGCGTAGCAGATCAGCGGGTCAAGACCGGCGAAGGCTTGGCGGTAGCGTTCGTGGGCGCGGGTGAGTTCGTCAGCGTTGTAAACATAAAGCGGGGTGCCGAAGCGCTCGGCAAGGGCTTCGTAGGGGATTTGGTCGGAGGTTTGGCTCATGGTTGATTCTCTGAGTGTGGGGCGGGTTCGGAAGCGGTTTTTTCAGGCTGCTTGATGGCAGGGCGTTTTTTGAATTCGGGTTTGCTCAGGCCGGTTTGCACCGGGCCGAATTTGTTTTTGTCGCCTTCGCGCGGCAGGTAAAGGTCGCCTTTATAGCCGCAGGCGGCAAGCAGCAGCGGCAGCATCAGGGACAAGGCAAGGGGTTTCATCGGTTTTCCTTTCGCAAGCGGGCGGACTGCGTTTTCAGGCTGCCTGAAATGTGGCAAGATGCGCGTCTTTTTTCCGCCCGCGGTCAAAAGCTCGCCATCTTAAAGCAAAACCCTGCGAACCACATCACGATTATGAACGAAACCGAATTTCTGCAACTTTCCGACAGCCTGTTTGCCCACATCCAAGACACAATCGACGAAGGCGGTTGGGATTTGGACTGCATGGGCAGCGGCAACGTGCTGACCATCGAAGCCGGCGACGGCACGCAGGTGGTGGTGAACCGCCACACGCCCAACCGCGAATTGTGGATTGCCGCCAAAAGCGGCGGCTATCATTTTGCCGAACAGGATGGCCGCTGGCTGGCCACCCGCGACGGCCGCGAGTTTTTCGAGGTTTTGAGCGAAGTGCTGGCCGCAACCGCCGGCGAAGACGTACGAATCAGCGCGCCAAACTAAAACCCAGGACGCCCGCCTGCCCCGCAGGCAGCCTGAAAACGCCGGCAGGGCTTTCAGGCTGCCTGCGTATGTATTTTGTCCGGCCTGCTGCCCTTGTGCCGCTACAGGCAGCTGAAAGGACAAAATGTCCAAATTAAAGTAAAAAATAAAAACGGCAAAAACAGCTATTGCTAATATTATCCAAAAAGTCTAAAATCCGTTTCCGTTTTACCCGAACCACCCCACGATAATAAAGTAGAAAATCATGGCACAAACCCTTTACGACAAACTCTGGAACAGCCACGTCGTCCGCGAAGAAGAAGACGGCACCGTGCTGCTCTACATTGACCGCCATCTGGTGCACGAAGTGACCAGCCCGCAAGCTTTTGAAGGCTTGAAAATGGCCGGGCGTAAGCTCTGGCGCATTGACAGCGTAGTCTCCACCGCCGACCACAACACCCCCACCGGCGATTGGGACAAAGGCATCCAAGACCCGATTTCCAAGCTGCAAGTGGACACTTTGGACAAAAACATCAAAGAATTCGGCGCGCTGGCGTATTTCCCGTTTATGGACAAAGGCCAGGGCATTGTGCACGTGATGGGCCCCGAGCAGGGCGCGACGCTGCCGGGGATGACTGTTGTTTGCGGCGATTCGCACACCAGCACCCACGGCGCATTCGGCGCATTGGCACACGGTATCGGCACATCCGAAGTCGAACACACCATGGCCACCCAGTGCATCACCGCCAAAAAGTCCAAATCCATGCTGATTGAAGTGCAAGGCAGCCTGAAAGCGAACGTTACCGCCAAAGACATCGCCCTCTACATCATCGGCCAAATCGGCACCGCCGGCGGCACCGGCTACGCCATCGAGTTTGGCGGCGAAGCCATCCGCAGCCTGTCGATGGAAGGCCGCATGACCCTGTGCAATATGGCCATCGAAGCGGGCGCACGCTCGGGCATGGTGGCGGTGGACCAAACCACCATCGACTATGTGCACGGCAAACCCTTCGCGCCCAAAGGCGAAGCGTGGGACAAAGCCGTCGAATACTGGCGCACGCTGGTATCCGACGAAGGCGCCAAGTTCGACCAAACCTACACCTTCCGCGCCGAAGACATCGAGCCGCAGGTAACTTGGGGCACCTCGCCCGAAATGGTGCTCGACATCAGCGGCAAAGTGCCCAACCCCGCCGACGAAGCCGACCCCGTCAAACGCAGCGGCATGGAGCGCGCCCTCGAATACATGGGCTTGGAAGCGGGCACGCCGCTGGCGGACATTCCGGTGGACATCGTGTTTATCGGCTCGTGCACCAACAGCCGCATCGAAGATTTGCGCGAAGCCGCCGCCGTCGCCAAAGGCCGCAAAAAGGCTGATAACGTGCAGCGCGTGTTAATCGTGCCCGGCTCGGGTTTGGTCAAACGCCAGGCCGAAGCGGAAGGCCTGGACAAAATCTTTACCGACGCCGGTTTTGAATGGCGCGAACCGGGCTGCTCGATGTGTTTGGCGATGAACGCCGACCGCCTCACCCCCGGCCAGCGCTGCGCGTCCACTTCCAACCGCAACTTTGAAGGCCGCCAGGGCAACGGCGGACGCACGCATCTGGTCAGCCCGGCAATGGCGGCGGCAGCGGCGGTAACCGGCCGCTTTACCGACGTGCGCACGATGGTGTGATGGCAATCCGATAAGGCAGCCTGAAAGGCGTTTGGGCGCAGCCTTCGGCTTTCAGGCTGCCTAAAATGTAAAACTTCGGTTAAAAAACCGTTAATCTCGTTTAAAAAAGGAAAAAACCTTATGCACAATCCCGTTGGCTGGTTCGGCATTCACGCGCAGGATATGGCGCGCGCCAAAACTTTTTATGAAAACGTATTCGGCTTGCCGCTGCAGGAAATCGCCGGCGGCCGTTTTTATCTCTTTGGCACCGACTGGCAGCACTACGGCGTCAGCGGCATGATCTGGCAGGATGAAGGCGCCAATCCCGCGGCCTACGGCGGTTCCACGCTGTTTTTCACCTGCGAAGACTGCACGGCGGCAGCCGAAACCGCGGTGGCGCACGGCGGCAAACTGCTGCAGGAAAAATTCCCGATTGCCAACGGTTTTGCCGCCTTTGTCGAAGACAGCGAAGGCAACCGCATCGGCCTGTATTCGCAGAAGTAAATACCGTGTAAAGGCCGCCGCGCGGCAGAAAGTGCCGCCTTGCGCGCCGTCTGTTTGCCGATATAATCAAAAACACATGGTTCGCCATGTGTCTGTATCGACAACATCAAATAAGGAACGATTATGAAAAAAGTATTCGCATTGGCACTTTTCAGTTTGGGTTTGGCCGCCTGCTCCAGCACCTGGCACGGCGCGAAGGAAGACACCGCGCGTAACGTCGAGCGCACCGGCGAAGGTCTGGAAAAAGGCTGGGACAAAACCAAAGAAGCGGTACGCAAAGGCGGCAACGCCGTCGGCCGTGGCCTATCGAACGTAGGCGAGAAAATCGAAGACGCCACCGAGTAAAACCGCCTGTCAGGCAGCCTGAAAGCCGTTTTCAGGCTGCCTGAAGCGTAAAATCCATACAGACACAGGAACCACCATGAAATCTTTTACCCGCATCCACGCCATCGTTGCCCCGCTTGATCGCGCCAACGTCGATACCGATGCCATCATTCCCAAGCAGTTTCTCAAATCCATCAAACGAAGCGGCTTTGGTCCCAACGCCTTTGACGAATGGCGCTATCTCGATCACGGCGAGCCGGGCATGGATAACAGCCGCCGTCCGCTCAACCCCGATTTTTCGCTCAACCAGCCGCGCTATCAGGGCGCGCAAATCCTGCTCACGCGCAAAAACTTCGGCTGCGGCTCATCACGCGAACACGCGCCGTGGGCGCTGGACGACTACGGTTTTCGCGCCGTGATCGCCCCCAGCTTCGCCGATATCTTCTTCAACAACTGCTACAAAAACGGCCTGTTGCCCATTGTTTTGAGCGAAGAAGCCGTTGATCAGTTATTCAAAGAAACCGAAGCTAGCGAAGGCTACCGCCTTGATATCGATTTGGAAAAACAAACCGTTACCACGCCCTCCGGCCAGTCTTTCTCTTTCGACATCACCGAACACCGCAAGCATTGCCTGCTCAACGGCCTGGACGAAATCGGCCTGACCCTGCAGCACGCCGACGAAATCAAAGCCTTTGAAGCGCAACGCCGCCAAAGCCAGCCCTGGCTGTTTCACGGCTGATAGCAGATAAACGGCACAATACGGTTTCAGGCTGCCTGAAACCGTATTTTTATATTTGAAAGCATGTTGATTGGAATAATAATCCAATTGTTCGTTTTAAAGTTTGTGAAAATTGCTTTTAAATATTTTTAAAACCTATTTCATGCGATTTAATGCTAAAAATCTTCGCTTAAATTGGTATTTCTGCCCGGGTGCGCCATTGCTGCGGCGGAAATGTTAGACTTAACGCTTCCTTACACACAACGAACCAATATGCTATCCAAACAATCCTTACTCAGCCTGTCTCTGGGCGAAGCCTTTACCGTGATGGCGGTGCAGATTGCCGTGATGGGCGTCGGCATCATCGCTTTGGGCTGGGTGCCGCATCTGGCGATTCTGCTTTCCATTGTGCTGCTGCTGCTTTACGGCCGCGCGCGCGGCGTGATGTGGCAGCCGATGTCCAAACGCATGGCCGCTTCGGTGGAGCAGGGCATGGGCGCGGTGTATCTGTTTTTCTTTATCGGCCTGCTGGTATCGGCGCTGATGATGAGCGGCGCGATTCCCACGCTGATGTATTACGGCTTCAACCTGATTTCGCCGCAGTATTTTTATCTGTCGGCCTTTTTGCTGTGCTCGCTGGTGGGCGTGGCCATCGGCAGCAGTCTGACCACCTGCGCCACCGTCGGCGTGGCCTTTATGGGCATGGGCGAAGCCTTCGGCGCGTCGGCTGCGGTAGCGGCGGGGGCGGTGGTTTCCGGCGCCTTTTTCGGCGACAAAATGTCGCCGCTCTCCGATACCACCACCATCGCCGCGGCCACCGTGGGCGTTGATTTGTTCGAGCACATCAAAAACATGGGCTACACCACCATTCCGGCGATGCTGCTTTCGGCCGCTGCCTTTACCTTTCTGGTGCCCGGCCTGCATTCGGGCAGCCTTGATCAGGTACTGCGCCTGCAGCAGCATCTGGCGCAAAGCGGGCTGGTGCATTTGTGGTCGCTGTTGCCCTTTGCGCTCTTGGTGCTGATGGCGATGCGCAAGATTGATGCCGTGGCAACCATGATTGCCGTTGTTTTGCTGTCCGTCGGCCTGACTTATGTTTATTCCGCGCCGTCGCTTGAGCAGTTGGGCGGCTGGTTTTTCTCCGGCTTCACGATTGACGGCATTCCCGAAGACATCGCCAAACTGGTATCACGTGGCGGCTTGGAAAGCATGTTTTTCACCCAAACCGTGGTGATACTGGCATTAAGCCTGGGCGGGCTGCTGTTTGCCTTGGGCGTGGTGCCGGCACTGCTGGCCGCCATGCAGCGCTTTCTTATCAGCGCCGGCCGCGCCACCTTTACCGTCGCCCTGACCGGCGTCGGCGTGAACGTGCTGATTGGCGAGCAGTATCTGAGCCTGCTGCTGGCCGGCGAAACCTTCAAACCCATCTACCGCAAACTCGGCCTGCACCCGCGCAACCTGTCGCGCACGCTGGAAGACGCCGGCACGGTAATCAACCCGCTGGTGCCCTGGAGCGTGTGCGGCGTGTTTATCGCCAAAGTGCTGAACGTGCCGGTGCTCGCTTATCTGCCGTTCGCCTTTTTCTGCTATCTGAGCCTGCTACTGACCCTGCTGTTCGGCTTCACCGGCGTAACCCTGAGCAAACAAGATGCGCCCGAACACAGCGCCTGATTGATTGCGGCAAAGCGCCCAAAAGCAGCCTGAAAGGTTTTTCAGGCTGCTTTTTTTGGTTTTACCGCAGGCGGTGATGGGCGTTCCGTATATCTTGGTGCGGACAAAGCCAAAGGCAGCCTGAAAGCCGGATTTTGGCTTTCAGGCTGCCTTTTGTATGAACTTTCAGGCTGCTTAGCGTTTCTCAAACACCAAATCCCACACGCCGTGTCCCAGCCGTTTGCCGCGCGCTTCAAATTTGGTTTCGGGGCGGTAAGACGGGGTAGGCGCGTAGTCGGCGGCGGTGTTTTGCAGTTCGGCAAAGCTGCTCAAGACTTCCAGCATCTGCTCGGCGTATTCCTGCCAGTCGGTGGCCAGGTGGATGTAGCCGCCGCTTTTGAGTTTGGGCAGCAGCTTGGCAACAAACGGGGCTTGGATCAGGCGGCGTTTGTTGTGGCGTTTTTTGTGCCAGGGGTCGGGGAAGAAGATGTGGATGCCGTCCAAGCTGCTCTCGCCGAGCATGGATTCGACGACTTCCACAGCATCGTGGCGCATCACGCGGATGTTGGTGATTTGGTTTTCGGCGATGAGTTTGAGCAGGTTGCCGACGCCCGGGCCGTGGACGTCGATGGCGAGAAAGTCTTTTTCCGGCAGTCTTTGGGCGATTTCGGCGGTGGCGGTGCCCATACCGAAGCCGATTTCCAGGACTTTCGGATTATCACGGCCGAAAGCGGCGTTCAGATCGACGGGGGCAGCCTGAAAATCCAGGCCGAACTGCGGCCAGTTTTCGTCGATAGCGCGCTGCTGGGCGGCGGTCATATGGCCCTGGCGCAGGACGAAGGATTTGATGCCGCGCCGTTGTCCGCTGTCGGCAGCGTTATCGGGCTGTTGGGGGATGTCGGTCATGGTGTGGTTTTCCGTGGTTTGGGTTTTCAGGCTGCTTGGGGTGGTTTAAAACAGGCAGCCTGAAAAGTATGGCGCAAGGCTTTTCAGGCTGCCTGAAAAGGCTGAATCAATAGCCCACGCCCTGGCTTCGGGCGATTTCCAGCCCTTTTTCGCGGCTGAGATAAACGGGGTTTTCCGGCAGGCTGCGCAGGATAACGTCGCCGTGCTGAAACAGCGCCAATTCGTCGCAGGCGAGCTGGTGCCAGTGTTCGTTGGCGGTTAGCGGCAGGGTGGCGATAACGGCGACGCGGTCGTCAGGGGTCGTCACTTGGGAAAAGTCGATGGCCAGATCGTCGTCCACCAGCTGCGCTTGGCCGAAGGGGGCTTTGCGCACGATGTAAAACAAAAGCGTGCTGGCGTGGGCGAACATCATTTCGCCGTTGGACATAATGAAATTGAACATGCCGTGTGCGCGGATTTCTTCGGTCAGCTCGCGCACGGCATCAAAGAGCACGTCGGTGGCGGGTTTGGTGTTAAAACGGTTGCGCAGCGATTCGAGAATGTGGCAGAAGGCGCGCTCGGAATCGGTGTTGCCGACGGTTTGGTAAAACTTGCCGGCGGGCGGGTTGAAGGATTTCAGGTTGCCGTTGTGGGCAAACAGCCAGTATTCGCCCCACAGCTCGCGCTGGAAGGGGTGGGTGTTTTCCAGCGTGGTGTGGCCCTGGGTGGCTTTGCGGATGTGGGCGACGACGTTGGTGGATTTGATGCGGTAGCTGTTGACCAGATCGGCCACGGGGGAGTGGGCACAGGGTTTGTCGTCGAGAAACAGGCGCAGGCCTTTGCCTTCGAAAAAGCCGATGCCGAAGCCGTCGGTGTGGCGGTCGGTCAGGCCGCCGCGCATGCGGAAGCCTTCGAACGAGAATGCGATGTCGGTGGGCACGTTGCAGTTCATGCCCAGAAGTTGGCACATGATGAATCCTTGGAAGTGGTCGGTTTTTTCAGGCTGCCTGAAAGATTAGGCCGGGCTGGATAAAAGGCAGCCTGAAAACGTAAAACGCGGTGCTTTCAGGCTGCCCAATCTTATCACAGCCGGCCGGCGCTACTGGATGGTGGCGCGGCTGAGTGCGGCGTCGCCGAACAGGTTTTGTACTTCTTCTTCGTCGAAAGTGTATTTTTCGTTGCAAAAATCGCAGCCTACGGTGATGCTGCCTTCTTCGGCCACTACGTCGCCGACTTCTTTGGCACCCAGAAGCAGCAGCATATCGCTCACTTTGGCGCGCGAGCAGCTGCAGGCAAATTCCATATTTTCTTCGGGGAAAACGCGCGGCGGGGTTTCGTGAAACAGGCGGTACAGCAGGTTTTGTCCATCCAGCTCAAGCAGTTCTTTGGCAGTGGCGGTTTGCGCCAGCGTATCCAGATGCTGCCAATCGGCGTTATCTTGCCCGCTGTCGTGGCCGGGCAGGCGCTGCAGCAGCAGGCCGGCGGCGTTGTTGTCGTCGGCGGCGAGCACAAAGCGGCTGTTGAGCTGCTCGGAGCGCAGCATATAGCTGTCGAGCATGGCGGCGATGCTGCCGCCTTCGAGCGGCACCATGCCCTGCCAGGTTTCGCCGTTTTCAGGCTGCAGGGTAATGACGAACACGCCGCCGCTGCCCAGCAGTTCGGCCAGGCCGGCGTCGTTGGCGATGGCGGCGTCTTCGTCCCAGCGGGCGGTGGCGCGGCAGGTGCGGCCGTAGGTGGCTTCGACCACCAGCATTTTCAGCACGCCCTGACCCTGCACCTGCAGAATCAGCGTGCCGGCTTCTTTCAGATTGCCCGAGAGCAGGGCGCCGGCGGCCAAGAGTTCGCCCAGCGCGCGGCGGATGGCGGCCGGATAGTGCTTGCGCCCGACAATGTGCTGCCAAACGCTGTCGAGCCGGACATGGGCGCCGCGCACCGGCATATTGTCGAAAATAAAACGGGTTCGGATGTCGTTTTCGGGAGTGTGCATGATGGTTCCAATGTGTGCAGAGCCGGCGATATGGGTTTGGGCAGCCTGAAAATCAAGCCGTCGGCAGCGGCAAATGCGCCGCGATAAAAAACGCCCGCCGTAAAAGGCGGGCGGCGGCGTGTTGCGGCTTACTGGCCGGCGTCGGGCGCGGTTTCCACCTGCTGCATGGCCGGACGGGTGGATGCTTTGGGCACATCGTGCTGCAGGCTGACGGCACGGGCGGGAACGATGGTGGAAATGGCGTGTTTGTAAACCATCTGGGTAACGGAAGTGTTGCGCAGCAGCACAACGTATTGGTCGAAAGATTCAACCTGGCCTTGTAGTTTGATGCCGTTTACCAGATAGATGGACACCGGAACGTGTTCGCGGCGCAGGGCATTCAGGAAAGGGTCTTGCAGTAATTGGCCTTTGGCTGTCATGTTGGGACTCCGATTATTGTTATGATGCGTTAAAAAAGGCGCGAACGCCTGAAAAACAGGGCGATTGTATCGTGGAATGCTCTTAAAGGACAATAAAAGTATTTACTATTTTGAAATGAAATAGGATTTTAATTAAATCTTTCCTATTTGTTTTTCCGCAAATCCGCGAATGTTCCGCAAAACTAACTTATCAGCTGGATGATTGGTTTGATAATTTTCCCTTTTCGGATATAGGTGTTTGTCATCTGTTCCGACGAATGTCCCAGTTGTTCTTTAGCAGCATTACGGTCGGCGGCAAGGTATAGGTCTGTGCCGCTCTTTGCACGCAGATCGCGGAACTGAAATGCTTCCAGCTCTTCACTCATTTCGGGGTACTGGGCAATCAGCTTTCTGCGCAATGCGAGAAAGTTTTTTGCCAGCAAACTCCTTGTCAGTGCACCGCCGCGTGCGTTGCGGAACAAGTTGCCTTGTGTTTCGGGCGGGCAGATGCGGTCAAAGATGGTTTTCAGGCTGCCTGAAATCTCAAACCGCAGCTTCTTTCCCGTTTTCTGTTGTGTAATGTGCAGGATGCCGTCCACGATTTGGCTGCTGTTGATGCCGACAATATCCACCGGTCGCTGCCCAGTCAGATAGGCAATATCCATCAAGTCGCGCATCTGCTGGTCTGCATGTTGGTAAACCATCCGGAAAATCCGGTCTTCGACATAGTGGTCGCGGCGGCTCTTGGGAAACCGTTTCACGCCTGATGCCGGATTGGCTGCCGAGGTATAACCTATGTTGCGAGCGTGGTTGAAGATGGTTACAAACAGCCCGATTTCGATATTTGCCGCCGCAGGGCTGTCTTTTCGCCAATCGAGATACTGGCGGATGTGCTGCGGTTGAATTTGGTCTAGCGGCGCGTCCGGATTGCCAAAAAAGCAGATCAGGTTTTTCAGCAGCAGGCGGCTGTTTCTCTGCGTATTATCTGCCCGATGCACCAACACGTCAGCGGTATAGCGCGCAGCCGCAGCGGTAAACGTTGCGGCTGCCGCTGCCTGACTGCCCTCTTGCTCCAGCCGGCCCCACTCCTGCACCGCCAGTACATAATCCGTGCCCAGCGGATATTCTTTACGACGGCCGTTTTCATCGCGGCCGTCGTAAAAGTAATAAGTAACCACCGTTCCGTTTTTGCGGGTGCGTTTGCGCGCCCGCATTCCCTTCGGCAGATTGAGATTGACTGTAGGGCGTCGGCCCATGCTGCTATCCTTTCATAATCGCCGGCCGCCATTGTGCTTGCGGTTTGGCTGTCGGCTGTTTCTTGTTTTTAAACCCTTCCACCGTACTGCGGCAGACAACCGGCCTGCCGCTGGCCGAGGGCGTAAACGCAATACCGATGCGCCGCAGGTGCTCGCGCTGTTTGGCCGGCTGCTTGTAGCCGGTCAGCTGGCAGACTTCATTTTCAGTCAGAAAAAACGGTTCCGTATCCATGTTTTGCTTCTCCGGTTATGGTGCATATGGCGGTTGGGGAAGCGGCTGCCAGTGGGTTACTCCGTCAATAATTTTTCCGCCCATCTCCCAGCGGCAAAAGAGTTTGTCGTAATCTGCGACGAAAACATTGCCTAACTTTGTAGAGACTATATTGCGGCCATAATATTTAGGCCGACTGTCCTTGGCATTTTTTATCCAGCCGCCTTGTTCGGCGCGGGCAAGCCATGCGGAAAATAATTGATGATCGGCTGTGCTTTTGTATTGGAGCTCGCCTTCGATATCTACCAAGACGGACGGTTCTTCTCCCGCCCATCTGCGATACCATGCTTCAAACGCGGTGCGCTCTTGTTCGATTTGTTCCGGTGTCATTTCCCTGTCCTTTTTTCTCTAAAAAAATCTTGAATCCTTTTCCCTATCCAACGCATCACCGGCACGGCCATGCTGTTGCCGATGGCTTTGTAGCGCAGGCTGTCCGGACAGTCGGCGGCAGATTTGCTGCGCCACGGGATTTGCGTGTGCCCGGCCGGGAAGCCTTGCAGGCGTTCGCACTCTACCGGCATCAGGCGGCGCACCTGCAGGCCGTCGGATACGGCGTGGCGGTCGGTGGTGGTTAGGGTGTAGGCAATACCGGTATCGGACACACCCAGCCCGTTGCCGCCGCCGGTTGGCGCTTTGTTGATGGTGCTGCCGTCGATGCAGACGACATTGGTGTTGCCGCTGTGCTGGCAGTCCAATGTAAACGCCTTGTCGGAGGTGCAGGGGTCTTGCCGCCCGTGTACGACGATTAGGTCGGTGGCATCTTTGTGGTCGCGGGCTTTGACGGTGCTGGCGGTGTTGTCTTGGATGTAGTCGCCGAAGCCACGCATACGGCAGGCAAGCAGGGTCTCGCTGCCGCCCTGCACGGCGCCGCCACTGGCCCTTACCGTGCCGCAGACGGCGGATTGTTTGTAGGTTCCAAAGCTGCCCTCAATAAAGGCGTCAGGGTTTTGCCCCGCCTCTGCGCCCGTTGCAGGATGCCCTGCTTGGCTTTGTCGCTCAAAAAGTATTTCGGCGGGGTCGATGTTTCCAGCACCTGCCACAAGGAAGACGCGGCGGCGGCGCTGGGGGACTCCGAAAAATTGGGCATCGAGGACGCGCCAGGCGATTTCTCGGGTTGGGCCAAGCACAGCACCCGCGTTCGTCCATTTTTTCCCTGCCGGCTCAAGCGGTAGGCTTTCTCCGGCCAGCCCGCCCAAAAAACAGCCGAAGGCGTTGTCTTTGGTGTTGAGCACGCCCGGCACGTTTTCCCAGACGAGGATGCAGGGCGGCTGCCCGTTTCGGGCGCGAATAAAGTCAATTGCATCTAAAATCCTAATCAAGACTAAGGTTAAATTGCCGCGCTCGTCGTCCAGGCTGCCGCGCAACCCGGCAACAGAAAAGGCCTGGCAGGGCGTGCCGCCGACAAGGATGTCTGGCGCTTCAACCGCGCCGGAGAGGATTTTGCCGACGAGCAGGGTCATGTCGCCGTGGTTGGGGACGTGCGGCCAATGGTGTTTTAAAACGGCAGAGGGGAAGGGCTCGATTTCGGCAAACCATGCGGGCTGCCAGCCGAGCGGCTCCCACGCCACGGATGCGGCTTCGATGCCGCTGCACAGGCTGCCGTAGCGCATTTCAGGCATCCTTTTCCTGTGTCCCGGTGTTTTCTTTATCCATCTGCATTGCCATATCGATAGCGTCGCGCAGACTGTGCAGGTTGCACGCTGCGCATTCGGCGGGAAGTTGGACGTTGCCGATGCGGTTGTCGCGGGCGGCCAGCCAGTCCAGCCGCACGGTGTCGGGATGGGGGATGAGCGTAACGTGCTTTCCCGAGCATCTGTAAAGGCTGCCGTCTTCTGTGGCTAGGGTACAGGAGGACAAATACCCACGAAGATAAA
>NZ_JAKOOW010000009.1:69634-85558 GCF_022288825.1 Kingella pumchi
GAATTTGAATTGTTGGGTCATGTTGATTCTCCGTTGGTTTGGGTTTTCAGGCTGCCCTTATCAGGCATCCCAGCTGTTACTGTCTAAATCCTGCTCCGCCCATGATGCGAGCAGGGTGTCGGTTTGTTTGACCAGATCGCAGGCGTCGGCCAAAACGCTGTAAGTGCTGTCGTATGTTTGGGGCTGCGGCCAGCGGTGCGGTCGGATTTTGGGCATCTGAATCTCAGCAGGCCGGTCGGTTTTGCGCTGCCACACCGGCGGCATCATGCTGTCGAGCATGGCGATGTAGTCGCGCATGGCTATGCGTGTATCGCTTGCCAGCCGCTGTTTCTCGCTTTCCTGCTGCGCCTGCACCATTACTTCCCAGCGCAAAGCCGGATCGGCAAGCGGCAGTAATGGCTGGTCTAATCCGCGCAAAGCACTTCGGCACAGTTCCAAATCCATCTCCAACACCCTTATAAGTGTCGGGTTTTCCGCAAAATCCAATTCCTGCTCAAGGTCATTGACCTGTTTCAGCAAGTCATGGCGGCGTTTGCGCTTGATTTCGTCATCCGATAAGGCTGCCCGCTCTGTTTTTCTTAACGTTTCTTTACTGTTTCCGCCGTTTTCAGTCTGCCGCGTCGATTCCGTACAGTTATTGACACCAGTCCAAGCGGCCGCTGTGCGGCCGTTTGCCGAAGCTCCATCCGTTGCCTGCTGCCCTGCGGCATAGGCGATTACCCACTCGTGTATGCGGCTGATTTTGACGGTACCGGTTTCGGCATCCAGCACGCCGCGTATTTCCGCGCCGCGCGGTTCGCCGTAGGCATTGGCGTGGCCGCCGTCTTCTTTGTATAGACGGATGGCCATTTCGTCGCGCTTGGCCAGCACGCCGCCCATCAGCACGACAAACTTCGCCCAGTCGCCACGGTCTGCGGCCTGCGCGGCCAAAATCAGGTTTTCTTCGGCGTCTTCAGTCATGCCTTCGCGGCGCAGTTCGCGCCACACGCTCACCGGCGGCCCACCCACCTGCTGAAACTGGCGGATGCCGTGGATGGATGCCCACGCCATCACCCGCTGGGCGGCGTCGGTGGCGGCCGTGCCCCATGCTTCGTCGGTATCGCCGATGCTCTCGCCGAAAGCGTTTTCGCCGTCGATGTTTTTCGATATGTATTTGGCGATATAGCCTGCCGCGCTGCCGATGTTCCAGTTGATTTTCTTAAACAGCACGCGGGCGCTGACCTTGTGATAGGTTTTCCAATCCGGCTCCCGCCAAAAATCCGCTTCCATCACCGCATCCGAGAGCAGCGATTTGAGCGTCGGCACGGCGTCGCCGCGCGCTAAGCAGGCAGCCTGAACGGCGCGGGCGTGCTGCTGCGCCGCTTTTTTGCTGACAAAGTAGTCCAGCCCCAATTCGGCACGGTCGTCGCGCACGGCATAGCGGGCGACGATACGGCGGAAAGTACGTCGGTGGCACTCGGGCATAAAAAACAGCCCGTGCCAGTGCGGACATCCGTCGTGATGCGGTTCGGCCACGCGGAAGCCGTAAATCTCCACCCCTTCGCGCTTGAGTGCCGCGCGGATTTGCGCCCATACCTTTTGCAGGTATTCGGCGGCATCGCGCGGACTGCTGCCGTCGTATTTATTGTTTTCTGCGCCGTTTTTGCGGTGGGCGCGGTGGAAACGGCTGGGGCAGGTAATGGTGATAAATTCGCCGACGTCGCCGTTGACCTGGGCGCAAAACTCAAAGCCCGCAATGCGCGTCATCAGTTCGGCCTTGCGGATTTTCGGATTGGCCAGCGACTTTTCCACCAGCTCGCTTAGGGCAAATTCCTGCCCCATCTCGTTAATCATCTTCAAGGTGGCCAGCAGTGCCTGATTACGGCGTCGCTGGCTCTGCCAGCGGGCAAAGCCGTCGTCGCTCACATACAGGTCTCGGCGACTGTTGACCAGATTCAGATCGCGGCGGGCAACCGCTTCCAGGCTGCGCCGCACATTGCGGCGCAGAAAGCCGCGCCACCATTTCTCCGCCTGCAGGCGGTTGCTGATGCCGTGCAGCCATTTACGTTTGATTTGTTCGGCAAACACCGCTTCACAGTCCACACCGTGCTGATGGGCGGCGCGCATCATTTGCTCGGTATTCCAGCCGCGCATGGCGCGCTCGCGGAACTTTGCTGCCAGCCGTTCGGCTTCGGCGCAGATTTCGCCGTCGCCCACCGACAAATCCCAGTCGACCTTAAGCTTGGCGGTTTCGCACCGGATACGGCTAAGCGCAGACGACAACCAGCCGTCGGCCTTTTCCCGCCATTCGTATTTTTCCGTTTGCGCAATCCGCTGCCAGCGTCTGCCCGCTGCCGCACCCATTTTCGGCGGCAGCTGGGCAAGACGCGGCGCCACCCAGTACTGATAGGCGGCGTCGATATCGGCGGAGCGGTCGGATAGATACATTTCAGGCAGCCTGAATCAGCGCAGCGTGTAATCGTCTTTGCCGAATGCGGCAAGCAGGGTCGAATAGATGCTTAGTGCAGCCAGCAGCAGCACGGCGGAGCCGGCAGCGGCGCTGGCGAGATACCAGATAAATTCGGCGACAGCTTTCATTGTTTTGTCCTTTGGTTTTAAGTTTTAATGGATCAGCTCGATTTGTTCGTATGCGACGCTGATTAAAAATTCCGGCCGATGTTCGCCGTCGGCTGCCACCAGATAGCTGGCAGCGACGCGCTCGGACAAGCCGACTATCGTTCCTGATTTTTTCAGGCTGCCGAAGCGGTAAACGACTTTGGTGCCCAGCGGGTGAGGCGGCCGGATATCGTTTTCCTGCGCCCATATTCTTTGCGCCTGTTCCACTTCGTCGCAGACAAAAAGTCTCATGTAGTGGAGCGTTTCCACGGCATCGGCAGACAGATACCAATGCGGCAGCTTGTCCAATTCAAGCGCCAGGCGGTAGCCGTCCGGAACTGTGCTGTCTAATCTGATAACGGCATCGGCTAAGTCATCGACAATCCTGTCCGGCCGCTGTGAAGCGCCACAGATCAGCCACGAATGCGCATAGATGTCGGCAAATTTTTCGGCAGCATGGCGGGCGCTTTCAGCGCTTAAGCGCGGGCGCGGCGGGTCATATCTGATTTTTTCCATGCCTACTCCCAAACCATATTGACCGTCGGGTCTTCTTCCCATGCGGCCTGCCGCTGCCGCTCAAGCTCGGCAAAAGCGCAGTCTTCCTGCCGCTGTCGCACGGCAATCCAGCGGTCGGGTTCGGCTTCCGGATTGGGCAGCACGAGATTGCTGCAGCCTTGCGGCATAGCGGTTTTAAGCGCCACGGCGCTCGGCTGGTGTGCAGCATCCGTTTGGGTAGCCGCTTGGCTTTCAGGCAGCCTGAAAACCAGCAGGGCGGCAAGTGCCAGCGCAGCGGCCAGCAGGCTGAATAATTTAAATTTCATTTCTCCACTCTCCATTGCGTGAAAGTTTGTCCAAAAGTCCGGCAACATAGGCTGCCAGTTTGTCTTCGCCCATTTCGCTCAAGGCAACGTGCATACCGGCGAGCCGCCAGCCTGCTCGTTCGGCACGCTGGCCGCTGATGCCGTCGTGGGCGTTTTCGGCGGCATCCAGCGCTTCGCGGTAGGTTTTATTGGCGCGGACTTTGAGACGCTGCGCGGTTGGATTGGCGTGCATTTCGTACATTTCCTATCTCCCGTTGGAGTTTCTGTAAAAAGTTGAGTTTGACTTCCGGCTGCACCGCTGCCACGCCCAAGCGGCGGGCGGTGGTTTTGGCTTCGACGATGCGGTCGTCTATCTTGGCCAGCAGCAGGGCGATTTCCGGCAGCAGCAGGCGGGGCAAATCCAACTCGGCATTCAGCGCCACGGTATTGGCCTGCTGCGCCATCTTGATAATTGCCCGGCACTGCATCTGCATGGTGCGGATGGCTTCGGTTTGGCTGGGTGTCAGCAGGCGTTTGCCGTTTGGCGCTGCCCGTATGGCGGTGCGGTCTCGGCAGTCGCCTTGGTTTACACTGCGGCAAAACTCGCGCCATCTGCCGCTGCTCTCCTGCAGTTTTTTATCGATTTGGGAGCGGGCGGCCAGATAGGCTTTGCTGTATTTGCTCTTTTTGACCTGCATTTCATTTTGTTGTTTTTCAATCATTTTTATTTCCTTTCGCCAAATTCGGGATGCAAAAAGTCCCGCCTGCATGTTTGCAGGGCGTTTTTTCAGGCTGCTTTAAAACAGTTGTCCGTCGATATTGGCCGGCGCGGCGAGAAACTCGGCATCCACTTCCGGCGGCAGCGCAGCGTCGGCATATTTTTTCGATGGCGGCGACGTGGTGCGGGTAATCTCAAACATCCCCACGCCCGTCCAGCCGCACAGCATATTGGTGCATTGCAGATAGTGCTGGCGGGTCAGCCGCGTAACGCGCTCGCTGGTCAGCGTGATGCATGCCGAGCCGCAGGCAGGGCAGACAACCGAAACGCGAAAGCGCCCGGCGATATTTTGGTTTCTATTCTTGAGCGCCATTGCCGAACACCCGGTCGGTTTCGACCACAATGCCCATCAGCTCCGACACCGCTGCATGGCACCGCTGCCACAGCGCCGCTTTTTCGCGGCGGCTGATGCGCCCGTCCGCCGTAGCCTGCCGCCATGTATCGGCAAACTGCCCGAGCTTGGCCACCGCCGATACAAAGTTCTCGGCAATATCGGTGCCCGAGCTGGCTTCTTCCGGCAGTGGCACAAACACACCGCCCGACTGGCAGGCCACCGCATCGGCAAAATGCGGCGTGCCGCACAGGCGCTGCAGCAGCATCGCTTCTTCGATGCTCAAGCGCTGGCCTTTGACCTGGTAGAGACGGTTTTCAAACGCCGGCAGCGTATAGCCCAAAGTGGCTGCCGCTGCGGCATGGCCGCCGTCGATCTGATTGGCCATCGTGCGGATGGCCTGGTTGATTTCGGATTTCATGGATTTGCCCTTTCACTCTTGGTTATGGAAAAACACCAAAGGGCTTAAGATGGCTGCACGGTTTCGGTGCTTGAAGCAATCATATTTTTTGCAACATTAAGCATATGAAACCGTGTAAAAGCAGAAACAGACATACCGACAGATTCGGCAGCCTGAATGATGATGCCCAACTCTTCCCGATTGCGCAGAGTTGACTGAATAGTTATGGCAGGTTTTCGAACAATGGTTCTTTCATTGACTTTTGATGTAAGCATTGTAAAATCAGCTCCTTGCTACTTGAAACAAATTGAAAATATGCGAATCGACAGCGCAAATATATTCTCAATTTTTTAATCATTCAAGCAATTTGCGAATTTATTTTATAAGGCTTTGTTTTGTCTAGTGATTTTTTTTACGGTGATACAGCGCACGATGTGTTTGAACGTTTGAAACACATCTTGCAGGCTGGCACTTCTAAAGAATTGGCGCATAAAGTTGGGATTTCTGAATCAGGGATTAGTAGCGCCATTAAACGCAATTCGGTTCCCTATGCGTTGTGCGCCCAGACTTCATTGACTACGGGCGTTCCTGTTGACTGGATATTGTTCGGCGATGTAGATGGAAAAAATCATTATCGGACAATCAAAAGCGAATATTTGCAAAGAGCTTATGGGGCGGCCGATATAGATGCCAAAGAGCAGTTGGCAGAAATATTTGGAGATTCGCCGGAGTTTGACGATGCCGACGCGGTATGGGTGCCGCTGTATGACGTGGAAGTGAGTGCCGGCAGCGGCATCGAGGTGTACGGCGAGCGGATTATCCAGCGCGTGCCCTTTGCCAAAAGCTGGCTGCATAGTGAAGGCTTGTACGCACGGCATCTGGCCTGCCTGCCGGTGCATGGCGACAGCATGGAGCCGACTCTGCAGCACGGCGACATTGTGCTGGTCAACCACGAAAAAACCCGTGGCGACGGTGTGTTTGTCATCCGCATGGGCAACGCCCTGCGCGTCAAACGCCTGCAATGGCTGGCAAACGGCGATTTGCGCATCAGCTCGGACAATGCCATTTACGAGCCGGAGCAGGTCAATCCCGATGACTTGGGCGATCAGTTCGCCATTCTCGGCGCCTGCCACACCCGGATTTCACGGGTGGGATAGTTATTTTGTATTTTCGCCTGCGTTTGCGGGCTTTTATTTTGTCGTTGTGCTTTTGAGGCGTTTTAAATGATTGAAACCATTGGGGAAATTCTAGGTGTATTACTATTTTTTGGCGGGGTTATGCTGTTTCTCGCCTCAATAGTGGCGACCATTACCCCAAGTATCCTTCAACGGCGTGGCCGGTCGGTTACACTTAACCGCCTACAGATATTCGTTGCCGGTGTTGCTGCTAGTTTCCTGACTGCCGTTTTGGGATTAGTAGTTATTGGCTTGTCTGTTCCGGCTGATTCTCCAGTAACCAATAGCCATGCTGCAGCGGCAGCAGCATCTGAATCACAAGTCGCTACGGCATCTAACGAAGATGCGCCTAAGGCGGCTTTTGCGGCAGCTGTGCCGGTTGTAGCAGAAACATCCGTATCTGCGGAAACAGCCGCATCTGCTCCAGTCAAATCAGAATACGATGTCGAGTGTAAGGTAGTTGGTGTTTCTGACGGCGATACGATTACTTGCTTAGAAAACGGGCACGATCAAATCAAAGTCCGTTTGAATCAAATCGACGCACCAGAGAAAGCACAGGATTTTGGCAATGCGTCCAAAAAGGCATTATCGGCTTTGGTTTTTGGCAAGGTGGTCGGTTTGAAAACCAACGGCAAAGATAAATACAAACGAACGCTTGCTGAAGTATTTGTTGATGGAAAGAATGTAAATAAAGAAATGGTTAGAACTGGATATGCTTGGGCATATAAAGAATACCTGACCGACAACGAATACTCCGAACTCGAACAGTCGGCACAATCAAACAGTTTGGGTTTGTGGTCGATGCCCGATCCGATTTATCCGAGTGATTTCCGCCACGGGAAACGCAAAGAAGCTAAACCAAAAGCAGCTCCGGTGGCGCCCAATCTAGGTGTGGGAAAACCATCAAAAGGATTTACCTGCTCTGGTAAACGCTTTTGTCGTGAAATGAACAGTTGTGAAGAAGCACAGTTTTACCTTAATAAATGTGGCGTCCGCCGCTTAGATGGAGATAATGACGGTATCCCGTGTGAAAGTTTGTGCTGATATGAAATTCGGAATCCGCAGATACTCGTTTAAAAGCCGTGTGGCAGCGCGTACTTCGTGGAAACGTTACGCACGGCACAATCTTGGGTTTAAGGCTCCGCGCGGCTTGGGTATTTTAACCAATCCGCGAAAGGCTGCTTACAACCGGATTTACAATCGGACGACGGTATCGTCTGAAAAAGCCGCGATGTCTCTATTATCCCTGTTGTTTACTATTGTTTTTTATGTGATTGCCCTACCGTTTTTCATTTTGGTGGTTATTGTCGAGATGATGGGCAAAAAACGCTGAACATCGCTTTAAGGCAGCCTGAAACCTTTATCCGGTTTCAGGCTGCTTTTTTGCGGCGTTTGGCTGATTGCCGTTGGTGGCGCTGCTGCCGTTTGCGGCCTGCGCCTGCTTTGGGTTGGTTTGGCTCTTTAGCGTCGCTGTCTGCAGCATCGTCTTGGTCTTCTTCGCTGCCGTCGAAATCACTCTGCGCTTCAAGCTGCACGCGGCAGGTGTAGCCGCCCGAATCGAGACTGTGGGCCACTTCGACAATCAGCCATGCCAGATTGTCGATTTCGGGCTTGAAGCCGGAAACCCTGACCGGGGTTTCCGGCGTAATGTCGGGGCGGCCGACGGCCAGCGTGATTTCGAACTTTGCCGCACCGCGCTTTAAGCGTTTGAATGCCGCACGCGCGCCGCTGGCCGCGCTGTGCTCGGTGGCATACAGGTGGCGCAGGGTTTTGATTTTTTTGCCCTGTGTATCCACCTTGCGCACCACATTAACGGTTTTGGTGGTGGTTTTGCTGCTTTGGGTTCTGATTTTTCCGGTCTTTTTGTCGCGGCGCGGCCGCTTGTATTTGTGCACTTTGGTCGTCGTTACTTTTTTCTTTTCCGGCTGCAGGTTTTCTTCGTTGATGATCACTTCTTTTTTTTGTCCGGTTTTTTTGTCGGTGTAGTAGGCGCGCACGGCTTCGTAGCTTTGGGTGGCCGAATAGCTGAAGCGGTGGGAATCACCGGCCTGCCGCACGATTTCCAAAGCCGGTACCGGTTTGCCTGATGCGGTTTGCATGCCGCCCTCGGGAATAAACAGCAGATGGTTTTGCTTAACGGTGGCAATGGCGCCGTATTGCTCGGCCAGCCGGCTTAAAAAGGCAGCATCCGATTCGTTGGTCTGGTCGATGTGTTTAATGGTTTCCTGTTTGTACTGTTCGGCGATTTTCGGGGTGTAGCCGTGTTCGCCGGCAATGGCTTCGACAATGGCGGCGAGTGTTTTGCCGTGCCAGCTGCGCTCTTTCTGCTGGGCGAGCGTTTCGGCAAGGTTGGCGCTGCGGGCGGTGATGTTCATGGTATCCGGTGCGCCGGAGCAGGAAAAATCCGAAAACAGATATTCGCCCTTATCGACGATGCCGGTTTCCGCGTAGCCGAGCGCGAGCGTGAGCAGATCGCCCGGGGTGGGAATGGCAATGCTGCCGTCGTGGTCGTCCAAATCGACGGACAGCTCGTCGGCTTCAAATCCGCGTTTGTCGGTCAGCTGGATGCGAGTAATGCGGGCGATGGTCTGGGTGCCGAAAAAGTGGCCGTTGATGGTCAGCTCGGCGGCGGGCGTCAGATGGCGGCCGCCGCTGTCGGTGAGTTTGTCAAAGAGTTTGCGGGCGGCTTGGGCGGTTTTGGAAAAATCCATATCAGAATCCTGTCAGGGCGCGAATCATGCCGGCAGCTTGGGCGAGTGCCTGCCCTTCCAGGCCGAAAGCATGATCGGAAATTTTTTTCAGGCTCATGGAAAAGGCGATGGCGCGGGGCGTGCTGTCGTACATCAGCTCGCTGCGTTCTTCGCGCAGCTCGGTGATGACGTAGCTGCCCATCAGTTGGCCGTTGCCCAGTATCAGCTGGTAGGGTTTGCCGCTGTCGGCCATTTTGCGCAGCTCGCCGATGCTGCCGATGCCGCCGGTTACTTCGGGGCGCAGCTCGGCGCTGATGCTGATTTCTTCAGGTGATTTGCCGGTGTATTGGGACGGCGGCATATCGCCTACTACCTGCTGGCTGGGATGGTTCCAGCTTTGGCTGCGGCCGAGTCCGGAAAACGGCACGGTGCGGGTGGAAAAAACAAACATGCCCAAAATAGCTAATGCCATGTGCTGTCTCTCAATCTTGGTCGTAATAACTGCTGCGCGCGCGGCTTTGGCGCTCGCGGCTGCGGATGTCGAGCTGGCGGGCGACTTCGCGGGCGACGGCCTGTGCGTCCATGCCGCTGCCGTTGATGTTGATAACGATGTTGTCGCCGCCGGCCGCCGCTTTCAGGCTGCCTGCAAATCCCGACGGCGCGCGGCGCTCGGATGCGGGCAGTATGCCTTTGATGCCGGTTAGGGCGGACGCACCGCCACGGCGCAGCGCTTCCACCGCCTGCCAGCCGCCGAAGCGGCGCACGTCGGCCTGCGAAAACACCACTTCGCCACGGTGGACTATGCCGGCCGCTTCGTTTACGCCGCCCGCGCCGGTATAGCCGCCGCGCGAGAAGCCTTTGCCGTCGAACAGATTGCCGAGACGGCGGAACGGCGCATTGATTTTGTCGGCGATATTGATATTTTCAAATGCTTTTTTGACTTGGCCGGCTTTGGCAATCAGCCTGTCGATATTGGCAATCAGCGTGGTGATCAAACCGATCGGCCCCATAAATGCGCCGAGCAGGGGATTGTCGCGCAGGATGCCTTTCAGCCACTCCCAGTTTTGGCCGAATGCGGTTTTAAACGATTCCCAGCGCTCTTTCAGACTGGCCAGTGATGTAATCGGGCGGATAATGGCCTGTACGATGGGGTTGTCGCCCAACAGTCCTTTGAGCATTTCCCAAGTGCTTTTGAGATAGGCAACAATACTGCTCCAGTTGTTTACCAATAACCGCATGATGCCAATGGGGGCAAAGACAAAATTCAGAATCGGATTCTCGGAAAACACCTGGTTAATCCAATTCCAACCGGCTATCAGCGCGGCTTTGACAGTATCCCAATGCCGCCACAGCAGATACAGGCCGGCAACAATTAGGGTAATGGCCAAGCCTATCGGATTGGCAAGAAACAGGCGGCCGAGCCACATCAAGCCCTGACCGATGATTTTCAGCGCCGTGCCGACTTTTGCCAGGCTGCCTGCGCCGGTGGCGGCGCTGGTGGCCAGAGTTACCCAAGAGAGTTTGAGCATTGCCAGCGGCACCACCACGGCGGCGACGATGGTAGCGACCACGGCCAGTGCGGCGGCGAGTATGCCGATGACGGCAGCCACTTTCATCAGCGTGCCGGCGAGCTTGGGATTTTCCTGCACCCATTTGCTGGTATTGGTCAGCCAGCGCTCGCCGATCTGCAGCAGGTCTTGGATGGCGGGGAACAGGGTTTGCCCCATGAGCGCGGCGGTGCCGAAAAGCTGGTTTTTGAAAATCTGCCATTTGCTCGACAAGGCACCGGCGCGGGTCTCGAACTCGCGCATCATGCTGCCTTTGGCTTCTTCGCTGTTGGCCAGCTCCAGCTGGCGCCGCCACTCTTCGGTGTTGGAAATCAGCGCGGCAAAAACTTTGTTGTATTCGCCGCCCGCCAAGCCTTTCAGAAAGCCTGCCTGCTGCTCTTTGGGCATTTTTTTGACGGCTTCCATCACTTTCATCACGGTAGCATTGGCGTCTTCCACCATGCCCTTTTGGATGGCTTTGGCATCCAGCCCCAGCCCTTTTAGTGCTTCGCGCACCGGTTTCATATCGGGGGCGGTGGAAAGGCGGGTAAACAGCGACGAGACGGCATTGGCGGATGTGGATGCGTCCACGCCGGCCGTCAGCAGGGTAGAGCCGAGCGCGGCGGTGTTTTTATCGCTGATTTTCGCCAGCCCCATGCTGCCGGAAACGCGGTTCATGTACTCGATGATGTCCGCGCCTTTTGAGAGCGAGTTGTCGTCCAGGTAGTTGATCACGTCGGCCAAAGCGCGACCCTGCTCGGCAGAGAGCTTGAAGTTTTTATTGATGCGGCCGAGATTCTCCGCCAGCTGCCCCATGTCTTCGGCATCAAAGGCGGTTGCGGCAACAGCAGCGGTTTTAACGTAGGCGCCCAGCTCTTCGCGCGGCACGTCCATGCGGGCGCCCGCTTCGTACATGGCCATGATTTCGGTGGTGGCAACCGGCAGGTCTCTGGACAGGCCGCGGATTTCGGCGCGCACTTTGGCGATTTCGGCGTGGTTTAGGCTGTTGTCGGCATTTTTCAGCCCTTGCACCTGCTTGATGATGCCGAGCATGGCGTCTTCTTCTTCGATTGCCGCTTTTACCGGCGCGCCGATGCCGCGTGCGATGCCGTAGGCTGTGGCGGTGCTGGCGACGGCGATGCCGGATGCGGTGCCCTGTATCTGGCGGGCGCGGCTGACGCTTGCTTGAGCGCGGTTAAGTCGGTTGAGCGCATTGCGTTGGCGCTCGATTTCGCGGGTGGCGCGTTCGTGGCGGCGGCGCAGCTCTTCTTCGGCGGCGGCTAAGTCGCGGGTGGAAACGCCGGCTTCACGCAGGCGGCGGCGCAGCTGCTCCAATTCCTGCGTCTGCCGCTCTTGGGTTTGCCGCAGGGTGCGGCTGCGGCGCTCCAAGTTTTGCAGTTCGCGCTCCTGCTCGCGGGTGGCCTGTCCGCTGGCACGGATGGCTTGCCGCAGTTCGCGCTGGCGGCGGCTGTTTTCCAGCAGCTCGCGCGATGTTTGCGAGAGTTGGGCGCGCAGTTGGCCGGAGCGGGCAAGGTCGCGCTGGGCGCGCTCAGTCTGCTGCAGTGCCTGTTGGTTGCGCTGCAGGGCAGCGGTCAGGCTGCCGCCGGCCTGCCGCACACGGTTGAATGCGGCGCTGGCACGGTCGCTGGCGGCCATGATGATGCGCATCACTAGATTGTTTGCCATATCGGCCTTTCCAAAATTTCAGGCAGCCTGAAACGGTTTTCAGGCTGCCTTGCGTTTACTCTTGTTGCGTGTCTTTTACCGCCCGCACGGCGCGGTCTGTCCAGCGCAAAAGCTCGTAGAGCGGATAGTCCGCCCATTGGGCGATACCGCCGCCAAATACCAGGGCGCACTGGGCGGCGCAGTCGTCGGCTTGGTTGAAAAACTGCCAATCCTGCCCGGCGGCCGCCGCATAGATGTCCGGCTCGGCAGCTAGGATGCGGACGGCGTCAAAGGCTCGGATTCGGACTCCGACAGGTAGCCCAGCTCGGCAAAGGCAGCCTGCATCTCGGCTTTGGCAGTAGGCGGCGCTGAAAAAAAATTCAGGCAGGCATTGAGTACGTCGGCATCGGAAATACTCAATTTGCCGTAGTCGGCACGGCTCAGGCGCGGGGTGCTGATGCGCTCCACCAGTTTTTGCACCTGATCGGTGTGCTTGATTTTGATTAGGTCTTGGGACAAACCGTCCAGGTCTTTGGCACGCGGCTCGCGCAGGGTGTAGCTTTTGCCGTCGGACAGGGTGGCGGTCAGGGTGTTGTCGGGGTTGATTTTGATGGATTGGGTCATCTTGCTGCTTTCGATTGATTGTTAAAAGTTTTTGAAAGTACCTTTTGAGCCAATCGGTAACTTTCCAATCAGGCAGCCTGAAAGGTTTTCAGGCTGCCTTGGCTACATCTGGCCTAAGGCGCGGCGCAGGCCGGCGCGTTCGTCTTTTCCGCCGAATGCGGCTTTGTTGCCCAATACGTCGATTTCGACAATGGGCTCGCCGTCCAGCGTTTCTTTCCAGTAAACCAGCGCGATTTTGAATTTATGCTCGCCGCCTTCGCCCTGCTTGTCGCTGCCGGGGTCGGCTTCGATGATGCGGCCGCGCGCTTCGCCTTTGAGTTCGCGGTAGTCGCCGCCGTCTTCTTCCTGCAAAGCGCCTTGGTAGCGGATGAGCTTGCCGCCGATGCTGGATGTCATCGAACGCAGCATGTCGGCGTCGTATCCTTTGCTGGTGATTTCCAGCTCCATTTTTTCAAAGCCGTGGACGACGGTCATTTCCATCATGGCGCCGCCCGGGGTGTAGTCTTCGGTTTTACGGGCGATTTTGGGGCGGGTGATGTCCACCACCACGCCGTACTGGTCTTCGCCGTCCACATAGACGGTAAAGCCTTTTAACTGCTTGGGCATTTTCATGGTTTGGCGTCCTTATACGGTGGTGGCTTTCAGGCTGCTGGCAAAGCTGATGACCTTGTCCACCAGATTGACAAAGAAGGTGTCGGTGTTGTGCTGCTCGAAAACCATGTTTTCCAAAGGCGGCACATACGTCCACTCGTAGGAAAACGTGAACTGTCCGGCCTGCACGGTTTGCGAAGTGTTTTTGGTGCGGTCGATAAACACGCGGGCGCCCAAGATGTAGCCTTTGTGGACGTACTCGGCCAGCTTGGCATTGATGCCCATCACGATGTCTTCGATCAGGCTCGGGTGCATAGGTTTGTCCATCGCCCACAAAAAGGCCGAAGCGATGGTTTCCTGAATGATTTGGGCGCTGCGGGTGGCGACTTCAAAGGCCATCATCGGGTCGGATGCGCAGGTGCGGTTGCCCCATACGCGGAAGCCGTCTTCGCGGATCAGGGTGGTTACGTCGGCATTGTTGAGTGTGTTGGCATCGCAGTTTTTATCGAGCAAATCAAAGCTGCGGGCATATTTCAGGCCGGTTACGCCGTTGATGGCGGTGTTGGAGATGGATTTATGCCAGCCGATTTGGCTGTCGAGTTTGGCGCGGGCGCCGAGAATGCGGGCGATGGTGCAGGCACTGATGTCTTTTTTGGCAACAGGGTCGAAGCCTAAAAAGTCGTTGTCCACCAGCATCAGCTCGCGGGCGCCGAAGTTTTCGCGGTAGCTGGCCACTTCGGCAATGTCGGCGGCGCCACCGGCGCGGCCGTAGGCAAATGCACGGGTGTTTTGCGCCACGCCCACCAGCTCGGTGAGCACGGCTTGGGTATCCAGCTCGGGCACGCCTAAGATTTTCGGTGTTTGTCCGGTAACGGCGCGGGCGCGGCGCAAGGCTTTGAGTCCGGTGTATTCGCCGCCGGTTGCGGTGCCGACAACATTTGCGGTTTGGGTGGCTTCGTCGTCGCTCTGCGGCACGCGCACAATCACAATCTGCGCGTCAGCCTGATCGACAATGCCGTCGAGCGCGCGGGCGAGCGTGCCTTTTTCGCCGGCCTTGCCCAGCACGTCGTAGGCGGATGTGTGGAAAACGGGGGTATTGAGCGGAAAGGTTTTGTCGTCGGCGTCGTCGGCGGTGCACACCATGCCGATAACGGCGGTGGCAATATCGGCAATGCTGCGCACGCCTTCGGTAAATTCGCGGGTGGTAACGCCGTGGTGGCGGGATGCGGCCATTTTGCTGTCCTTTGTTCGGTAAGGGTGCCGCTATATTGCAGATGCCGCCACACGACGGGAAGCGGCGGGGGTTTTGGGGGGATTTTTTAGGATGGTAGGGACGGCAAAAGGCAGCCCGAATATTTTTCAGGCTGCCTTTTTTTGCGAAAACGCTTGACTTTTATTTTAGGCTATACTAAAATACGAACACTGATTAAGAACTTCCAAACAAAAGAAATCCCACCGCTGCAACGGTGGGAAATCCTAAAAAGAAAGGAGGTGATAAAAGTGGTTAAGTTCTTAATCTTGGCGATTCTGTTACTGATTAGCTTCCCAGCATTTTGATAACAGAGCTTGATTAACCAACCGGGGCGGAACTAGGGAAGCCGCCCCATCTCCAAACTTTGCGCCATCTTAACGAAAGGACAAAACCATGTCAAACCTGACACCTGAAGCAAAAAAACGCTATGCCAAAACCGCCACCGCCATCAATCAGGCCAAACTGGACAGCGGGCAATACCGGCAGTTTGCTGTAAAGGGCCGCGCCGAAGATGTGGCGCTGATTGAGCAGGCGATTGCCGCAGCAGGCGGCAGCAGGGTGCAGGCATTGAAAAAGATTTGCGCACAGTGGCTCTCAGCACAATAAATAGCTCAAATACACAGGCAGCCTGAAAACCGTCCATATGGTTTTCAGGCTGCCTTGCTGTGCCGGCCGGCCGCCTTACCAGTTACAGATCACCAGCTCGCCGCTGGCTTTGGGCGTTTTGTCACGGGCTACTGTGTAAGAGATTTGCAGCTCATGCAGCCTGAAGTCCTTAAACAGCGCGCGGATATCGGGGTGGTCGTTGATGGACAGCATGGCTTTGCCTTGCGAGCTGCCCATCATCTCGGCCAGCTTTTCGTACTGCTCCCACGCAAAAGGGCAGCCGTAGCCTTCCGTCTGCCAGTAAGGCGGGTCGAGATAAAAAAAGGTATGGGCGCGGTCGTAGCGTTCAAAACATTTGTGCCATGCCCCGTTCTCGATAATCACGCCCGAGAGTCTGCGGCGGGCGGCGGCGAGCCTTTTGGCAATCCCATCGGCACGCCATACGGCCGAAGTGGTGGTGGTGCCGAAACTCTGCCACCTTACCCTGCCGCCGAAGGCATTGTTTTGCAGATAGTAAAAGCGGGCGGCGCGCTGGATGTCGGTCAGGCAGTCGGGCGGAACGGCCTGCAGGCGCTCAAAGGTTTCACGGGCGGTCAGGATGTGGTCGAACTGACGGACAAACTCGTCAAAATGATGCTGCACCACGCGGTAAAGATTGGTGATATTGCCGTTGATGTCGTTGAGCACTTCAACCTTTGCCCGTTCGGGGCGCAGGAAAAATAAGGCTGCGCCGCCGCAAAACGGCTCGACATAGCAACTGTGATCGGGAAACAGCGGCAGCAGCTGCTTGGACAGCCGCCGCTTACCGCCAAGCCATCTGATTATCGGCGCAGCTTTGGCGTCTGTCTGTCTGTCTGTCTGTCTGTCTGT
>NZ_JAKOOW010000009.1:85659-112719 GCF_022288825.1 Kingella pumchi
TCATGTTTTTCCAGCATCTCGATATAGTTTTGATAATCCTGCTCGGCGGCAAGGTAGTGGCCGACATCGCCGGCGGCGCGGGCGGATTCCATCCGCTCTTGCGCTTCGGCGATTTGGCGGCGGTAAAAATCGGTTTGGCTGCTCATGTTTCGATCTCCGCCTGATTTGTTTGCAGGCTGCCGGAGATGGCCGCCAAATCGTTAGGACTAAAGCGCCACGGCTCGGACAAGCCCAGCACTTGGCCGCACCACTCGCTGCAAAACCATCTGCCGCTGCGCTGGCGGGTTTTAAACACCACGCCCAGCGCGCCGGGCAGGTCGTAGCGCTGCCCCTGCGTTTGGGCAAACACGGCGGCGAGATTGGTTTTCAGGCTGCCTGAAGAATCGGGCAGCTCGATTAAGTCCCATTTGGCTGCCGGCAGCGGCATATATTTGCAGCGCACGCCGCCGTCGCGGATGCTGGACGAGTGGCAGCGGTATTCGTTATCGCCGACAAACTCGACAATCTCGCAATGGCTGTACTGCCCGCGCGTGAGTTTGCGCGTCAGCCAGTCGCTAAAGCGTGCCGCCCACACTTGGGCGCCGCTGCCGCCGCGGCGGCCTTTGTAGAGTGCAAGGTAAATCATGGCGTTTACTCCTCTTCAATTTCGTTTTCAGGCTGCCTGAAACTCGGGCGCAGGCTGCGTCCAGCCGCTCGAATAGTCGTAATCGAGCGGTTGGTCGGCTTTAAGCATCGCCGCGTGGTGGCGCTCGGCGTTGGCAAAGTCGGCCTGTTCGGCGGCAATCATCTTGAGCGACAGCTCGTCCAGCAAATCCTGCGTCATCTCGACAAAGCTGTTGTCCATGGTTTTCCACGGCAACGGGCTGGGCAGCTTGGGCAGCGTGCGCAAAAAGGTGTACTGCTGCCGCGCCGAATCGTCGTTGTGGAACCACTTGCCGATGCTTGGGACAAACACACCGGCGCGGGTAGCTTGGTGGCGGCGGGCTTTGATGCGCTCCCACACTTCAGCCTGCTGCTCGGTTTTGAGTGCGGCGGCGGCCTGTTTGTCCGCCCGCCACGCTTTGCCGTCCCATACATGGCAGGGCGACGGGCGCGGGGCAAAGGTCAGGCCGGCGGGCAGCTCGCCGTCGGTTTGCACGGTTTCAGGCTGCCCGTTGTCGGTGCGGTAGGCGGTTTGGCCGCGGTAATCGGGGATGTAGTGCCATGTTTGGCTGTCCGGCTGCCATTGCGCCGCCTGTCCGGCTTTAGCAGCGGGCGGTTCGGTATCGACGCAGCCGGCGGGGATTAACCAGCTTTCAGGCTGCATCGGGTCCGGCCAGGCTTGGGTGGTGCTTACAAACAGGCCGGCATCATCGAGCTGGCAGACGGTTTTGGGCTGGGCGCGCTCGCGCCATTGGGCTAGGGTGTCTTGGTTTTGCATGGCGGTTTCCTTTCAGGCCGCATCAGTACTTTATAATCGGCAGCAGCGCGATATTGCGCGGGCGGGTTTCGGTGCCGCCGCTGGCGGTGTAGTCGTCCTTGTGATAACCAAAAACGTTATTCCAATCGCTGTCATTGACTAGCGTGACCCTTATCCTTTTGGTATCCGATAAATTTTCAAACATGTCGTCGGAATTGCCGGATATCGGCATCGCATGTTTGTGCGAGCGAAACTCGTCCGCCTGCGCCGAGCCAAACGCGCGGCCGCTATCGATGCCGCGGTTGCCATCCCAGCCGCGCACAAACTCGCCGCGCAAATCGGGCAGCCTGAAATACTGGGCGCCGTCGCTGCTTTGGTTAAACGCCGTGCCGATGGCGGCAAACAGCGCCGGATAGGCCGTGCGCAACAGGCGCGAGCCATCGGCTACCAGCCAGCCTTCGGGCGGGCGCGTGGCGGCAAACCACATCACCGAGCCGGCGGCCACGGCCGGCGTTCCACCCTGCACCTGTATCCACGGCGACCAGTCCTCGTTATTCATGCTGGTTTTATGCCGCTCCCAGACATTGGTGCTGTAAGCCTCGTGCCAATATTGGTGCGCGATACGGCCGTCGGCGCCCGATACCGCCACCAGCTTACCGCCACGGCTGCCCGCGGGCAGGTTGCGCGACTGGCTGGGGCTTAATACGGCGTAGATGCCGTCGGTTTTGAGCTGGTTTAGGTCGCCGCTGAATGCTTCGACCTTAAAGTTGCCGATGCCGTAGCCGGCGAGCGAGTTGGGCTTGCCGGTGATGCCGCCCCAATCCAAGCTGATTCCGTCCACCGCTTCCTGCGCGGCGGTGGCTTTGTCGTAGGCGGCTTTGACGGCCTTGCTGGTGGCGGCGGTGCTTTCGCTGTCGCTGTTGGTGGCGGACGAGAGCCGCACCAGTCCGGCGGTTTGGGTATTGGCGGCCGGCAGGTTTTGCAGCTGGTTTTTCAGATAGACGGTGCGGTTGTTGATGCCTTCCAAACATTTGTTGATGGGGGCGCCTTCGCCGCCGATCACGCTGTCGCCCGGTTCAATGCGGCGGCAGTTTTCCGTCCATTCGTTTTTGTCGGTGAGATTAGCCATAGGTAAATGCTCCAAAAGTGTGTGTGCCGTCGAAACGGATTTCGCCGTTCCACTTGAGCGGATTGGCGCGGTAGTCGAGATAAAGCAGTTCACAGCGCTGTGGAGCGCATTCGGCAAGCATGCGGCGGATTTGGACGGCTTGGGCGACGCTGACCACCCGTTTCACAATCACGGCGTATTTCGCCCAATCGCCCGCTCCGCCGCCGAAAATGTTTTTGCCGTCGAATTTGGCGGCGCCGTTCCAGCGCAGGCCGGCGGCACGCTCGATAATCTCCACTTCACCCAGCTGCAAATCCCGAAACAGGCGGCGGATATAGTCCGGCGTGCCTTTGTGCTGATGGCGGCTGACAAAATCGGCAATCAGTTTGCGGCGGGCATCGACGGTTTCGGCAAACTCCCAGCCTTCCGCTTCGGCGATGCTGTTTTCCCATGCCAGCCACGGCAGCCATTCTTCGCCGCATGCGGCCGGGTCTTTGGCGCGGATAATGATGCGCCAGTCGATGGCGGCCAGTTCGGCGGCGGTCATTTCGGCCAGCGCGTGCTGCAGGGGACTGTTGACACCGGGCAGGATATTCATGGCGTGCTCCGGTCGTTGATGGCAATGACGCGGATAAATTCGCCCGGCGCGCAGACAATGTCTTCGGTGGGGCTATGCAGGGTAACTTTGCGTACGCCGACACCGTCGAGCGCGCCGATGATTTTTGATAGGGCAAGGCTGGCTTCCAGCTTGCCGTGGCTGTCGAGCAAATCCTGCAGGTCGGCGCGCTGTTTTTCGGCCACCGGTTTTTTATCCGGCCCCGCTTCGTATTCGCTGGTGTAGTCGATGGTGATTTCTTTGGCGGCGGCGGCGACGACTTCTACGCTGTCGCACAACGGGCGGCGGCTTTCGGCCGATAAGTGCTGCTGTACGGCATCGAGCAGAGCTTGGGCGGGGATGCCGCCGCCGGAATAGCTTTTGATATAGACGCGCACGGTGCCGGGCTGCGGGCGGGTCGGGTTGGCATCGGCGACGTCTTCGATATCCAGCGCATGGGCGATATAGGCGCCGCGCGGCCCCGCTGCGGCAAATTTCTCAGGGTGCATTTGGATGCGGCGGCGGAAATCGGCGTCGCTTTCCAAAATTTCGGGCACGGGCGGCGATGCGAGCGGGTCGGCAGCCTGAATGATTTTGCGCGCCAAGCCGCGCGATGCGCCGATATGCTCCAAATCCGCCCCTTCGGCCAGCGCGAGAAAACCGGCACGGGTGGCTTCGTTGATGCGTTGTCGCAGCAGCATTTCGGCATAGGCCTGCTGCTGCAGGTCGATGGTCAACGGCTCGCTTTCCAATTCCAGCGTGGCGGCAACGGCATCGCGGATATGCTCGGGGCAAAGCGTAATCAGCGCGGTTTTTTTGCGCGCGAAAATCTGCTCAAAGTCGAACACTTCGACGGCATCGGGCGCGGGCAGTTGGGTCAGGTCAATTTCCATGCTGGTCGATTTCAAACTGGTAGGCTTGGCCGTTCAGGCTGCCTGAAAGTCGGATTTTGACGCCGCCTCCCGCCGGGTCGGCCAGGGTTTGGGCGGCGGCAACGGTAAAGCGCGGCTCCCAGCGGGCAACGGCGGCAATCACGGCAGCATTGCATTGCAAAAGGGTGGCTTCGTTCAGCGGGGCGTCGATTAAAAGCGGCAGCAGGCTGCCGTACTCTTCGCGCTCGATGCGGGTGCCGATGCGGGTAAACAGGATATTGCGGATGCTTTGGCGCACATGCTCAGCAAGCGGCATCAGGCGGCCGGTGGCGGCGTCCATCATTGCGGCGCTCCCGTGCTGCCGCCGCCCGGCTGTACGCCGCCGTGGGTATGGCTGTGCAGGGTGATGCCGTTGGATTGCAGGCTGCCGCCGCTGTGGACGATGTCGCCGGTAATGGTGGCGGCGCTGCCGCTGCCGCTGCTGCCGGTCATGCCGGCCTGATAGGTAAGCATGCCCTGCACGGTAAGCAGGCCGGTTACGGTGGTTTGCGGGCAATCGACGGTTATGCTTTGGGCAGCCTGAATCTCGGCGGTTTTGATGCCGCTGATTTTCAGGCTGCCTTGGGCGTGGTCGTATTCGAATACGGCGCCGTCGGGCATTTTCATCACGGTTTTGTCGGCACTGGCGTCGGGCTGCGGGTGCTGGGACGATGCCAGGCCGCACAGCACCAGGCCGTTTGCGGGTTCGCCGCTGGGTGACAGGATGATGCAGTTTTCGCCGGCGGACGGCGGCCGGTGGACGGATACGCCACCGGCGGCGGGGACAAAATAGGGCAGCCAGTCGCTGGTCAGCTCGCCGCACTGCACGCGCACCAATCCTTGCGCGGGGTCGGTTTGGACGATGTTGCCCTGCTTGATTAGGTTGGCAATCATGCGGTGGTATTGGGCGGGGTCTTTACTCATGGTTGGCGGGTTCCGTCGGATGCGGGATTATTGCAGGGTGGTTTTCAGGCTGCCAGCGCGGCAGATGGTGCGGGGATGGTTTAGGACTGCTGCTCGAGATGGCTGGCGATCATCTCTTCGATGATGCGCATGTCTTCGGCAGACAGTCCGAGCAGTTGGCGTTCGGGGCGGCCGCTGAAACCATCCTGGTGGGCGGCGGCAATATAGCCGGTCAGGCCGCCGAAAAAGCCGATGGCGGCTTCGTTGGCGTCGGCGCGCATGCGCAAAAAGCGAAACTGGTTGAGCTTGCGGAACATCAGCTGGTTGCGCGCGGGTTTCTTGATGCGGTCTTTGCGGGCGGTAAACGGCTTGCGGGTGGTGTATTCCCAGCCGATATAGGCACCGCCGATGTTGCGCATGGTTTTAAAGCGGCGGATTTTGCCGTTGTATAAAAACTGCTGGCCTTTGCGCAGGCTGGTCATCGGTGTGCCGTCCGGCGTTTTGCGGGCGGGATGCGCCGCACCGTCCGGCGTGGTGTTGGCTTTGATGCTCTCTTTGCGGCGTTGGCGCAGGATGCGGCCGATGCGGCCGGACAGCTGCCTGCGCGCGTTGGTGTCGAGACGGCGGATCATGCCGTCGATATGGTTCAGGTATTGGGTGAGTGCGTCCATTCAGTCAGTCCGTTTCAGGCTGCTTTGTTTAGGGGACTTTGTGGCCGAGTACGCGCTGCAGGTCGCTGTGGTCGGCGTTTTTCGGGTGGTCGATGATGATGCGGCCGTCGCTGCCGGGGATGGCACGGGTACGCTCGGTCAGTTGCAGCTGGATGAGCAGGTCGGCGGCATCGTGGCGCAGGATGTCGGCTTCAAAGGTGTAGCGTCCGTCGGCATTGGCGCCGGGGTGCAGGATGTCGGCCTGGTGCTTTTGCAGCCAGTTGATGATGACGGCGCGCACTTCGTCCTGGCCGCCGCTGTAGTTTTCGATCAGGACGCTCAGGGTGTAGGCGGTTTCGTGGCTTAAGGTGCTTTTGTATGCCTGCACGCGGCCGTCGGTAACAAACATCGCCAGTTTTTCGGGGTTGGCGGCGATTTCGGGCAGGGCACGTTCGATTTCAGCGCGCAGCGATGCGGGTTTTTCCATAGCGTTCGATTTCTTCTTGGCATTCTGTGCAGCAGCGGCAGCCGGGGACGGCCAGGCGGCGCTCTTCGGGGATGGCTTCGCCGCACTCTTCGCAAAACCATGCGGAGACGATGGATGCGGCGGCGGATTTGGCTGCCTGCGCTTCCAGCGCGTATCGGCGGTGCAGCTCTTCGATTTCGCAGGCTTGGTCGATTTGGCGGCTCACGGGCGGCGGCCTTTCAGGCTGCCTGCATTGTGGCTGTCGATGCAGTGTTGCAGGGTGTTGCGGGCAATGCGGCATTGCTCGAGCGCGGCAGCGGTGGCGAGATAGGCGTCGGCCAGCTCGCCGTTGGTGCGGATGTCGGCCTCGGGCGCGCGGCATTCGGGTACGTTGGGACACAGCAGCAGGGCGCTGCGGGCAGCACGGTTTTCAGGCTGCCTTGCGGTGCAGGCGGCCAGCAGTACGGCGGCAATCAGGGCGTATCGTTTCATTTGACTGCCTTTCTGATGTCTTCTGGCAGGGCTTGGTTGGCCCATTGCGGGTGTTTGCTTTTGGCCTGCGCCAATGCTTCGCGGCTGGTTTCGGCTTCGTGCCGGGCGGCGGCCAGACGGCGCACCAGCTCTTGATTGGTTTCAAAGTAGGCGGCGGCGCGCTGCTCGGCGGCGGCCAACTCGGCTTGTGTGCTGTGCAGCTCGCTTTGGCTTTGTACCAGTCTGTCTTCGGCGGTACGGCGTGCCTGTGCCTGATGGCAGGCGGTGGCAATCAGGGCAACGGCCAGCAGCAGGGCGGCGGCGATGGCGGTTTGCGCCGGTCGAGCGCTTAGGATTTTGATCAGCGGATACATGATGCGTCCTTTCAGGCTGCCTTATCCGCCAGCTCCTGATAGCGGCGGTAGGCGTTGGCAAGCTTGGCGTCGTAGTTGTTTTTTTGGTAGGCGGGGCCGTTGTAGCGTTTGGCAAAGGCTGCCCAATCGTGCTTTTTCAGGGCGGCGTGCATGGCTTTATCGGCTTTGACAAAGCGGGCAAATGCAGTCAGCTGCTGCCCTTCGCTTTCTTTCATGGCATCGACAAAGGCATGGATGCTGTCAAAACCGGCCTGCTTGTAGTTAAAGCCCATGATTTGGAACAATCCCCATGATGCGGCTTCCATTGCGGTTTCGTGGTGGTACATCATGGCGCGGGCAAGGCGTGGATATTCGGCGGCGCCGCCTTTGTATCCGCCTGGGGTGGTTTGGCAGATGTGCGGCGCTTCGCGGCAGGCTTTCTCATAGGCGGCGCTGTCGCGCTCTTTGAGCAGGCGGGCGAAGATGTGGCGCTCGAACAGGATTTTGACGCGCTGCTGCGGCTCTTTGAGATGGCCCGCGCCTGCGCTTTCCACTTGGATAACGGCTTTGACCGCTGCCGGTTCGACTTCGAGCAGCGCGGCGGCTTCGGCAATGTCTGCTTCGGTGAGCGATTTGGTCGGACGGCCGGCCAAAGCGGCGCGGGTGGCATCGCCGCAGCGGCCGTCTGCCATCAGGCCGTTGGCGGCCTGAAACCGGATCAGTGCCTGTTCGGTGGCTTCGCCGAAGATGCCGTCTTCGGCGATGTTTGCGCCGTGGCGGTTCAGTACGCTTTGCAGTTCGGCAACTTCGGCGCCGCGTGCGCCGTATTTGATAATGTGCATGGTGTTTTCCTTGTTTGTGGGCAGCCTGAAAAACCTTTCAGGCTGCCTTGTTGTGTTCGGGTTTCGGATGGATGCGGGGTTTGGTGCGGGGGGCGGTACTCGGCGCGGCGGGTTTGGGCGGCTGCGGGTGGATTTTGCCGACGTTGCCGCGCGCCAAAAGCAGGTTGCCGGTGTGGACGGCAAGGCCGAGTATCAGCAGCCAGTCGACCAGCCATTCGGCGCGGGCGAAGGCGGCGATGGACAGCGCGGCCATCTGCACAAAAATTAGATAGGCGGTGAGCGCAATCACGGGTTTGTGGGTGCGGCCGCGTTTGTCGAAAAACAGTACGGACAGGGCGGCGGCGGCGGACAAAACCTGCACGGCGGTGTATTGGGCGGGGGTCATTGCTTATTCTCCTGTTTGGGCATATGGCCGCCGAAACGGTCGATCAGGGCGTATGCGTATTGGATGGAGACGACGACAAAGGCAGATGCGACGGCGGCGCCGGTAAATTCGTTGAGCAACAGCGGGGCGCGCTCGGGCAGAAACCAGTTGACGATATCGGCGGCGCCGCTGCCGCCAAACAGGCCGCTCAAGTAGGAAATGGCAAACAGCCACGCTTTGGAAAAGGCGCTGTAGCCTTGGCGGCTTAGGATAAACAGGCTGCTGCCGACCAGGGCGCCGACGGCGACGGATGCGGGCAGGTGGTAGCTGCCGATAACGATTACGGCGGTGTTGATCAGGGTGGTTTCTTTGTCGGCGGCGGTCATGATGTGTTCAGTCCCATAAGTTCAGGGTGGGGGTGGTTTTTTGTTTGGGTTGCGCTTCGGGCAGGCGGATGCTGATGCCTGCGGGCAGCAAGGCCGGCTGGGCGCACAAATAGGGGTTGGCTTCGAGTATGCGTTCGACTTGGCCGCGGCTTTCGCCGTAATGGCGGTAGGCGATGGCGGACAGGGTGTCGCCTTGTCGGCTGGTGATTGTTTTCATAAGCGGCTAAACCAGTTCGCAGTCGTTGCGGTAGCGGCCCAGTAGGTCGGCGACGGCATAGTGGCCGTTGCGCCGTTCGGCACGGGCTTGGGCGGTTTTGGCTTCGGCCAGTGTGCCGGCTTTGCCTGCGGCGTCGTAGTCGGCATACTGCTCGAGCAGCAGGGCTTTGGTGTAGGCGTACACGGCGGCGCGGTAGCGTTCGGCCGGATCGGTTTGTCCGGCCGTCTGCACGTCGTTCAGGCTGCTGTGGCGGCGGGTCAGGGCAGAGAGCTGGCGGCGGGTTTCGGCAACGGCTTCGCTGGCAGCCTGATACAGGCGCTCTGGGGTGACGGTGTTGTCGATGCGGCAGGAAAGACGCATTTGGTCTAAGTCGGTGTCCGGCCAAAATGTGCCGCCGTCGATTTGGCGCAGGTGTCCGGGCTGTTGGATACCGGGGGCGGCGGCAAAGCTGATGCCGTTTTGCGGGAGCGGCATGGCGGTTTCCTTTGGGCGGGTTTGTCAGGGTATGGCAGGGGCGGCGGCGCGGGCGGTGCGGCAGCCGGGGGCATACCTGCCGACCGGCCGCCGTCTGCCATACGGCGGGGAAGACTTTTCAGGCTGCCTTTTCTAGGGCGGCAATACGTTTTTTGACGCCGATTTTGTCGTTGTAGGCGACGGCGGCGCGGTAGCGGGACAGTGCCAGGGCGGCATCGCCTGCTTCTTCGGCACGCTCGCCTGCGACTTTGAGCATCTTGGCGCGGATTTGGTCGGCCATATTCAGGATGTGCAGGCCGCTTTCGTTTTTGCCGGATGCCCATGCAACCAGGGTATTGAGATGTTCGGGCAGGACGTCGGCACCGGCGGCGATGCGTTCTGCCGCTTCTTCAATGATGATTTCGGGCAGGCTACGCTGGTATTCGTCGCTGCTCTCTACTCCTGCCCGGATGGCGGTTTCGGCCAGCGGCATGGCTTCGTCGATGCGGCCGGTATCGATCAGCCAAATCAGGCAGGTGGGGGTGATGCGGTCGTCGCTCTGCACTTGGCCGCTTTCGATGACGCCGGACAACCATTCGGCATAGCGCGGCAGCATTTCGGTTTTGGCGGCGACTTTGTCGGATACGCCGTTTAAGCCTTTGATGATGGCTTTATCGGCCTGCAGCGATTGGAGCAGGCGCCGGTATTCGGTCATTTCGCTCAGGTCGGCATCCTGTGCTTGGATGGCGGCTTGTGCTTCGCGGTGGGCGCGGGCGGGGCTGGTCATGGTTTCGGCCTTTCTTTACAAGGCATCCTGAAGAGTTTTCAGGCTGCCTTTTGCGTTATGCGGTGTGTTTGAGGTTTTCGATCAGGGCGGCGGCACCGTACTCTTCGACAATGAAGTCGATGTTTTTGCTTTGGAAGCTGACGATGCGGTCGGCTTCGGGTTCGTCGCGGATGAGCCGCCGCTCGCCGCCGGTTTGGTAGTAGATCGACAGGTTTTTGAGCGGGGTGATCAGCAGGGTGTCTTTGGGCATGTTGGGGACGTGCAGCACGGGCAGGCCGCCGAGTGTGCGTTTTTCGCTCAGGCGTCCGCTGGCTTCGAGTTCGGTGGCTTTGTCGCCGCCTGCGTTGATGATGCGCAGGTATTTATCGCCGACGGTTTGGCGGTTGGCGATGACGACAAAGTCGTTGCGGTCGGCGTGGCGCTCGTCCATCAGTTCGTTCAGGGCGTCGGTTACCACGGCATCAAGGTTTTTGTAGCCGGCGGCGCCTGCGCCGTATTCGACTTCTTTTTTGGTGGTGCCGACCTGGCCTGCCTGCCAGCCTAAAACGCGGGTGGGATTTTCCTGACGCATTTTCTGCAGCCAGCCGACGGCGACGTCCTGCAGTAGGGGGTTGGCGGCGGCATCGCTGTTTGCGGCGCGGGTTTTGCCGTTCATGCCGATGGTAATCAGGCTGATGGCGATGGATTGGGCGACTTTTTTGTTGATGCGGGCGGGGAAATCGGCGGCGATGTGCGCCCATTGGTCAATTTCGTCGTAGCGCAGGAATACGTCGAAGTTGGTTTTTTCCAAGGTGTAGCGGCGGCCGGTCAGGCTGTGGACGGATTTGGGCTTGCGGGTTCTGCTGCCGTCGGATGTGTCGGTGTTGCTGCCGATCAGGCCGGTGGACAGGCCGATGAGTTCGCCTAGTTTTTCGGTTTTGCCGACCAGGTTGATTTTTTGCAGGAACTCGGAATCGAGTGCGATTTCGTCGTACATGTGCTGGACGGCGGCGGGGGCGACGGCGAAGCCTTGGCGTACTTGCTCTTCGCTGACGTGGTTGGCTTGGGCGACGGCGCTGTACACGGCGGCCATGGCGGCGGCGATGCGGGTGATTTGGGTCATGTGTTTTCCTTTGATGGTGGCGTTTTGGGTGTTTGGGTTTACCAGCCTACGCTCGGCGGGGTGTGGCCGGTGTGCGCCGGGCGCTCGGGGGCGGCGGGTTCGGTTTCGAGTTTGTGCAGCAGCTCGCTGTATTGGTTTTCGACGGCGGTGATTTTGTCGGTGAGTTTTTGGATTAACTCGGCGGCGGCTTGGTATTCGGCGCGGTAGTCGGTGGTGTCGTCCGGCAGCAGGTCGGGTGTGGGGGCTGTGGAGGTGGCAGGCGGGTTTTCAGGCTGCGCGTCGGTTTTTTTAAACAGGGCGAGCAGGCGGCTGAAGATGCCTTCGGCGATTTGTTCGGTCTGCTGGCCGGTCTGGACGTCGTGAGCGGGGGTGTTTTGCGGGTCGGGTTGGGTCATGGTGTGGCTTTCGGTGTAGGTGGAAAAGGTGGTGGCCTGCGCGGTGGCCTGCAGGGCGGCGCGGCTGTAGTTGGCGGTGGTGCCGAGACTGGCGGGGGTGTCGGTAATGGCCAGGCCGACGAGATAGGCTTTGCCGGTTTTGGCGAAGTTGTCGGCGATTTCCATGCTGGTATAGATTTTTTTGCCGCTCTGCCACAGCTCCTGCAGGGCGGGCTGGACGGCCAGGCGGGCATATAGGGCGGTTTTGGCGGCATCTTGCGGCCAGGGGGCGGCTTTGAGTTCGACGACGTCGCCGTAGCCGCCGGCGTAGTCGGGAAACAGAAAGCTCATGTGTTCGAGATTGATGCGGGCGCCGTACACGGCGGGGTCGTAGCTTTCGGCCATTTGTCTGAGTGCGTCGGCGCTGATGGTGCGGCCGTCTACGGTGTCGCCGGAGACGCCGATGATGCGCCAGTCGGTGGTGGGGGTTTTGCTGCCCATGGTGTGTTCCTGTTTTCCGTGGTTGCGGTAAATGCGGGAATCTTGGCAAGTGTGGGCTCTTGGGTAAACCGGCGGGGGTTTTGGGGGGATTTTTTAGGACGGGGCGGCTTTCAGGCTGCCTGAAAAGGCGGTTAGATTGCGGCCTGTGTGATTTTTTAGGAGTTTGCGGCGATGGCTGCGCTAAACAGTAATCTCGATCCGCGCGTTCAGGCGCGGTTGTTGTATTGGCAGGGTTGGCGGATTTCGGATATTGCGCGCTCGCTGGGGATGAAGGCGGGCGTGATTTATTCGTGGAAAAGCCGGGAAAACTGGGACGGGGGCACGCCGATGCAGCGGGTGCAGGCGAGTGCGGAGATGCGGCTGCACCAGTTGATGCACCAGCCGAAAAAGTCGGATGCGGACTATAAGGAAATCCGCCAGTTGTCGAATGTGGTGGCGGGCGGTGTGCGCTCGCCGCGTGAGACGGGGCAGCCTGAAAACGAAAAGGGCGGCCTGCCTGCGGCTGCGGATGATGCTTATCGGGTGCCGGATATCGACCATCCGCCGCGTGCGCCTAGGGAGCGGCGGGAGCGGGTTCCGTCTAACCGTAAGACGGAATACAACTGTTTTTCTCCGGAGCAGGTCAAACGGGTGCAGGAGATTTTCAGGGAGCAGATGTTCGATTATCAGCGCTTTTGGCTGGAGTGCCGCGAGCGTTTCCGCAATCTTTTGAAATCGCGCCAAATCGGGGCGACGTTTTTCTTTGCGCGTGAGGCGCTCGTGGATGCGCTGGTTTCGGGAAAAAACAAGATTTTTCTGTCGGCATCTAGGGCGCAGGCGTTTCAGTTTAAGCAGTACATGATCGATTTGGCGGAAATGGTGGGAGTGGAGCTGCGCGGGGATGCTATCCGCCTGAACAATGGGGCGACGCTGTATTTTTTGGGTACGAACAGCCGTACGGCGCAGGGGCGCCACGGGGATTTGTATGTGGACGAGTATTTTTGGATTCCGGACTTTAAGGAGTTGACGCGGCTGGCCAAGCCAATGGCGGCGCAAAAGCAGTATCGGATTACTTATTTTTCGACGCCTTCGGCGCTGTCGCATCCGGCTTATCCGTTTTGGTCGGGCGAGCAGTTTAATGAAGGGCGGCCGGTATCGGAGCAGGTGAAGTTTGCGGTGGATCATGCGGCGCTGGCTCCGGGGCGGCTGTGTGAAGACGGGCAGTTTCGGCAAATTGTTACGCTTGATGATGCGGAGAGAATGGGCTGCACGCTGTTTGACCGTGCGCAGCTGATGCGGGAGAACTCGCCCTCGGAGTTCCGCCAGCTATTTATGTGTGAGTTTGTGGAGACGGGGGACGGGGTGTTTGATTTGGCTTCGCTGATGCGTTGCACGGTGAGCTCGTGGGATGTGTGGGCGGATTTCTATAAGCCGCTGGCTCGGCGGCCGGTGGGGGATTTGCCGGTGTGGATCGGTTACGACCCGGCGGACGGGGGGGATTCTGCGGCGCTGGTGGCGGTGCTGCCGCCGCGCTTTAACGGGGATGCGTTCCGTATTTTGGAGCGGCATCTGCTGCGGGGCAATGATTTTCAGGAGCAGGCGGATTTTATTCGGGGGATGTTGTCGCGCTATCGGGTGGAAAAAATTGTGATTGATAAGACGGGGCTGGGGGCGGCGGTGTTCCAATTGGTGCAGGGCTTTTTTCCGCGTGTGCTGGGGATTAACTATTCGCTGCCGGAAAAGGCGCTGATGGTGGGCAAGATGCAGTCGCTGCTGCGCGATAAGCGGGTGCAGTGGGATACGGATTATAAGGACGTTACGGCGGCGTTTTTGGCGATTCGGGCGGTCGTTACGGCCAGCGGGCGCAATGTTACTTACGAGAGTCCGCGTTCGCGGGAAATCAGCCATGCGGATGTAGCGTGGGCGGCGATGCAGGTGTTTTATCAGGAGCCGCTGGACGGTATCAGCCTGCCGAGGGGATCGGTGGAGATTTTTTAATTCAGGCTGCCTGAAATTAGGCGGCCGCTTTTGCTTGGAGCTTATTATGGATATTGATGTTTTTGCTTTTGAAGATGTGGACGGCGAGCGCCGTTTGTTCGATTTTTTGGGCTGCGTGAACAACGGGGTCTATTACGAGCCGCCGGTGTCGTGGGCGGATGTGCTGTCGCTGTTGGGCAAGGGTGTGCATCATGCCAGCGCCCTGCAGGCCAAAATCAATATTTTAAAGGTTACGTTCCGGCCGACGAAGTGGCTGTCGCGCACGGAGTTTGAGAAGCTGGCCTTTAACTATCTGGTGCTGGGCAACGGCTATCTTGAGATTGTGCGCAACCGCTTGGGGGCGCCGATTGAGATGCGCAGCCGTTTGGCGCTGTATATGCGCCGCGCGGCCAACCTGCGGGATTTCATTTATCTGCGCGATGGCTGGGCGCACGATTGGGAAAAAATTGGCGGCAACGATATGGTGCACATCATGCAGCCGAATCTGCGGCAGGAAGTATATGGGCTGCCCTATTATCTGGCGGCCATCGACAGCGTGGAATTGAATGCGGCGGCAACGAAGTTCCGCGTGCGCTACTACCGCAACGGCTCGCATGCGGGGTTTATCCTGTATGCGACGGATGCGAATATCAACGAAGAAGACTGGGAGAATGTGAAAAATCAGCTGCGCAATGCTAAGGGAGCGGGCAATTTTAAAAACGTGCTGCTGCGCTCGCCCAACGGCAACGGCGAAGGCTTGAAGCTGATTCCGATTGCGGAAGTGGCGGCCAAAGATGAGTTCCTGAACATTAAGCAGGTGTCGGCGGAAGATATGCTGGCGGTGCATCGGGTGCCGCCGTCGCTGATGGGAATTGTGCCGAAGGCGGGCGGCGGCTTGGGCGATGCGGAAACGGCAGCACGGGTGTTTGCCACCAATGAAGTGGCACCCTTGCAGCAGTCTTTTCTCGACGTGAACGACCTGCTGGGCTTTGAAGTGTTTGCGTTCGACCGCTATGTAATCGAGAGTGGGACAGCAGAAGCGGGGGGCGCCGGAACGGGCGGGGGAAGCGGGGGGCGGTAGCGTCAGATATGAGCCGTCGGCAATTGCCGACGGTTTTTTTTGCGCGCCGCGATGGCGGCGACAGGATTTTTTTTTGATTGGGATGGCTGTAGGTGCGCCGCGCGGGCTTCCCTCCCGCCTGCGCATGGCAGATAAAAACGCATTTTTTTATACATGGGCAAAATCCGCACCGTCCGTAGAATTGCAAGCGCTTGCGGCCGTTTTTTGGTTCTAAAAAATTACTCGTTTTCAAACCAAACCGCGCAATATTTTCCCAAACCTTGCGAGCCTGTTTTTCGCCTTGTTTTGCGTTCCGCAAAAAAAATTCTGCCCTTGATTTTTCAACAAAAACCAATGCAGAAAACTTAATAATTGCGGAACAAAAATTGTACTATATCCCGCACAAATACTACATTTATTTGCTTGTATCGTGAAAGCGGCAAATGCCCAAACGCTTTTTCGGGTTTTTGCCGTTTCAGGCTGCCGCAAACAGCGGCCGGGCAGCCTGAAAAACGGCGGCGCTTGAGCCTGCAGCCGGCTTTATACGGCGGCTTCCGCGGTTTCGCCGGTGCGGATGCGGATGACTTCTTCTACCGGCAGGATAAAGATTTTACCGTCGCCGATTTTGCCGGAACGGGCGGTTTCGATGATGGTTTCCACCGCCCGCTCGACCAGATCGTCGGCCAGCACCAGCTCGATTTTGACTTTGGGCAGGAAATCGACGGCGTATTCGGCACCGCGATAGACTTCGGTGTGGCCTTTCTGGCGGCCGAAACCTTTGACTTCGCTCACGGTCATGCCGGTGATGCCGATTTCGGTGAGTGCTTCACGTACATCGTCGAGTTTGAAGGGTTTGATGACGGCTTCGATTTTTTTCATGGCGCTAAACGGTTGGTTTCAAATGCACAGGCAGCCTGAAAAGGTTTTCAGGCTGCCTGATGGGAAAGCGGCAGGTTATTTTTTGCCTTTTTTGGCCGGTGCTTTTTTGGCAGCGGGCGCGAGCGCGTCTTTCAGCGCTTTGCCGGGGGTAAATTTCGGCACGCGGGCGGCCGGAATCTGGATCGGCTCTTTGGTTTTGGGGTTCAGGCCTTGGCGGGCTGCACGTTCGGCCACTTTGAAAGCGCCGAAGCCGACCAGCGAAATGCTGTCGCCGCCGTGCAGGGCTTCTTTCACTACTTCGGTAAAGGCATCCAGTGCTTTGCCGGCGTCGGCTTTGCTCAAACCAGCCTTCTGGGCGATGGCATCAACCAATTCGGATTTGTTCATATCAGTCCCTTTCTGTAAGGATAGATGGAGAAAAAGCGTGCCGACGCCCTTTTTTGGCGGGCTGCCGGTACCGTTTTGAAACTGCGCTGGGTTATATCAATTCTCAAATTGCGGTGTCAAGCAATAAATGCAGGGCGGCGGCTTTTTTTCCGCTTTGCCAGCCGCCTGCAGGCTTTATGCAACACTGGCGCGGTTTTTTCAGTGCTGGCGCGTTTTCGGGCTTGACTTGGCCTTCTTGGCTGTGACAGGCGCGGCCGGCGTTTCAGGCTGCCCTTCGGCGCGGTAGGGTTCGGGCTGGCGTTCCAAACCCCACTCGAAGACCTGGTCTATCCACTGCACCGGATGGATTTCCAGCCCTTCTTTGACGTTTTGCGGGATTTCTTCCAAATCCTTCACATTGTCTTTGGGAATCAGCACATGCTTGATGCCGCCGCGCAGGGCGGCCAGCAGTTTTTCCTTCAAGCCGCCGATGGGCAGGACTTCGCCGCGCAGGGTGATTTCGCCGGTCATGGCTACGTCGGCGCGCACGGGGATGTTGGTCAGAGCGGACACCATCGCCAGCGTCATGGCGATGCCGGCGCTGGGGCCGTCTTTGGGTGTGGCGCCTTCGGGCACATGGACGTGCATGTCGTGCTTCTCGTAAAAGTCGGGCGCGATGCCGAGACTTTCGGCGCGGGAGCGCACAACCGTCCACGCGGCGCTGATCGATTCCTGCATCACGTCGCCCAGTTTGCCGGTGCGCACGATGTTGCCTTTGCCTTTGAGCGCGGCCGCTTCGATGGTCAAGAGTTCGCCGCCGACTTCTGTCCACGCCAGGCCGGTTACTTGGCCGATGCGGTTTTCGCTGGCGGAAACGCCGTAGTCGAAACGGCGCACGCCGAGAAAATCGTGCAGATTGGCGGCGCTAACGGTGATGGTTTGCGCTTTTTTGCTGCGCGAGCCGGTTTTCAGGCTGCCTTTGCGTTCGGTTTGGATCACGGCTTTGCGGCAGATTTTGGCGATTTCGCGGTCGAGCGAGCGCACACCGGCTTCACGGGTGTAGTAGCGCACGATGTCGCGCACCGCGCTTTCTTCCACTTTGAGCTCGCCTTCTTTCACGCCGTTGCGCTGCATCTGTTTGGGTACCAGATACTGCATGGCGATGCTGACTTTTTCGTCTTCGGTGTAGCCGGAAAGACGGATGATTTCCATGCGGTCGAGCAGGGCGGGCGGGATGTTCAGGCTGTTGGACGTGGCGATGAACATCACGTCGCTCAGATCGTAATCGACTTCGATGAAGTGATCGGCGAATTTGCTGTTTTGCTCGGGATCGAGCACTTCCAACAGCGCCGCAGCGGGGTCGCCGCGAAAATCGTTGCCGAGTTTGTCGATCTCGTCGAGCAGAAACAGCGGGTTTTTCACGCCGGCTTTAACCATGCTCTGCATGATTTTGCCGGGCATCGAGCCGATGTAGGTGCGGCGGTGGCCGCGGATTTCGCTCTCGTCGCGCACGCCGCCCAGCGCCATGCGCACGTATTTGCGGCCGGTGGCTTTGGCGATGGACTCGCCCAGCGAAGTCTTACCGACCCCGGGCGGACCGACCAGACACAGGATCGGGCCTTTGATTTTGTCGGTGCGTTTTTGCACGGCCAAATATTCCAAAATGCGCTCTTTGACCTTTTCCAGCCCGTAGTGGTCGGCATCCAGCACCAAATCGGCCTTGGCGATGTCTTTGCTGACGCGGGTTTTCTTTTTCCACGGCAATTCGACCAGCGTTTCGATGTAGTTGCGCACCACGGTGGCTTCGGCCGACATCGCCGGCATCATTTTCAGCTTTTTAAACTCGGACAGCGCTTTTTCTTCCGCTTCCTTAGGCATGCCGGCGGCGCGGATCTGTTTTTCCAGTGCTTCCATCTCGCCGCGCTCGTCTTCTTCGCCGAGCTCTTTCTGAATCGCCTTAATCTGTTCGTTCAGATAGTACTCGCGCTGGGATTTGTCCATCTGGCGTTTGACTTTGCCGCGGATGCGTTTTTCCACTTGCAGGATGTCCAGCTCGCCTTCGATCTGGCCGAGTAGGTATTCCATGCGCTCGGTGGCGTCGGCGGTGTCCAGAAGATGCTGGCGCTGTTCGAGTTTCAGCTGCAGATGGGCGGCGATGGTGTCGGCCAGGCGGCCGTTGTCGCTGATTTCCTGGATGGACGACAGCACTTCGCCGGGAATGCGTTTGTTGAGCTTGGCGAACTGGTCGAACTGCGCCAGCAGGGTGCGGCGCAGCGCTTCGCTGTCGGCGCCGGCGTGTTCGGTTTCGGCCACCGGCAGGATTTGGCTTTCGAAATGGCTGCCGTTGTCGTACACGCTGAGGGCGCGGGCGCGGAACATGCCTTCGACCAGCACTTTGACCGTGCCGTCGGGCAGTTTCAGCACCTGCACGATTTTGGCGATGGTGCCGGTGGCGTGCATATCGTCGGGATTGGGCGTTTCATCGTTGCCGTTGCGCTGGGCAAGCAGAAATACCGGGCTGTCGGCATCCATGGCGGCATTGAGCGCGGCCACGGATTTTTCGCGGCCGACAAACAGCGGCAGCACCATGTGCGGGTAAACCACCATGTCGCGCAGCGGCAGGGTAGGCAGGGAATGGGTTTCCGGAGTGTGGGGTGTATAGGCCATCGGAGTCTCGTGATGTTCGGGTTTGTTCGGTGCCGGCAAAGAGCGTTTGCCCCTGCCGGCGGTTCGCCCTAAATAGGGCGGAAGGCGGCGGATTTCAAGCGGGGATGCTTGGGGAGATGGTATTTTGCGGTTTAGGGGGGGCAGGCTGCCTGAAAATGTGGGATTCGGATACTTTATACGGCAGCTTTCAGGCAGGTTTTCTTAGCTGGACAAATAGTTTGAAGCAGCCTGAAAACAACAGGGCGGCGGTGGTTTGATGCGGTTTTAATTTTAAGGATTTTCATTTCCGTCGGCAAAAAAACTTCAGGCAGCCTGAAACGCTTTTCAGGCTGCCTGAAAGGCAACGGGCTGCGGTGCTTAGCGCGGGCGGCCGCTGCGGCGTTTGGATTTGTTTTTCTGGCGCGCCATTTCCTGATTGGCGGCCTGTTTGCTGATGCGCTCGCTCAGGCGGCGTTCGGCTTCCTGCTCGGAGCAGTTCATCGCTTTGCTGGCGATGAAAACCGCGTCTTTGCGCGCCTGGCCGCCGGTGAAGTACATGCGGCGCAGGTCGGCGGGGTGGATTTTGCCGGCTTTGAGGTCGATGTTGAAACGGGCGGCGCTGTCGATCAGCTTTTTCTGCTTCCAGTACATAAAGCCGGTGGCGCCGCCGACGGCGCCGGCCACCAAGCCGACCCCGCTCAAAAGCGCCCAATACCAGCTGGCTCCGAGTAGGTAGGCGACCATGGCAATAAAGGCGGCCATGGCAAACCAAACGATAAAGATGCGGGTTCTGTCCATAATGGGGTTCCTTGTTAAATCATGGTAAGGGCAGCCTGAAAACGGTTTTCAGGCTGCCAAACGGGCAATCAGCCGCTTGATGCCGTCCCAGGCGTCGCCGTCTTCGGCGCCTTTGATCTGGCGGTCGATGCGGGCGCATTCCTGCAGCGCGGCGGTAAGGCGGGCAGGGCTGATGCGGGCGGCGGCGGGCGGGGCGCTGTGCTGCTTGTCGCCCCACAGGCGCAATTCGTTGCGCACGCTCTGCACGCTGCGCCCCTGCTTGAGCGCGGCCGAGAGCCGGATCAGGGTGCGGATGTCTTCGCTGAGCGACCACAACAGCAAAACCGGCTCTTCGCCTTCGGCCTGCAGGCTTTCGAGCAGTTGGGCGCTGCGGCGGATGTCGCCACGCATCCAGGCCGAGGAAAGCTGGAAAACGTCGAAACGGGCGACGTTGGCCACTGCGTTTTCCGCTTCGGCCAGCGTCAGCAGATGGCCTTTGGGGTAGAGCAGGGCGAGTTTGTCGATTTCCTGCGCTGCCGCCAGCAGATTGCCTTCCACGCGCGAAGCAAACAGCGACAGCGCTTCGCCGTCGATATCCAGATCGCGCGCGTTCAGACGGCGGCGTATCCAGGCGGGCAGCTCGGCGGCGCCGACGGGCTTGGCTTCGTAAACCGTGCCGTTTTTGGCGCAGGCGGCGAACCATTTGCTCTGCTGCTGGCTGCGCTCGAGCTTGGGCATAACGATGACGGTCAGGGTATCCGGCGGCGGGTTTTGCGCCAGCTCCAGCAGCACGTCGCCGCCGGCTTTGCCGGGCTTGCCGTTGGGAACGTGAATTTCCAGCAGCTTCAAATCGGCAAACAGCCCGCTGCTGGCGGCGGCGCCGAGGATGTCTTTCCAGTTGAACTGCGGATCTTCGCTGCTGTAGCGCTCGCGGTTGAGATAGCCCTGCTCGCGGGTGGCGGCGCGCAGGGCGTCGAGCGCTTCGATGCGCAGCAGGTCTTCTTCGCCGTGCAGCAGGTAAAGCGGCTTCAAAGGGGCGTTCAGGCTGCCTGAAAATGCCATGTCCGCCCCTATTCGGCTTTCAGAAAGCGCAGGCGGTAAACAATCTGCTCGGCGGCATCGGCCTGCATTTCTTTCCACACGGTCTGCTCTTCTTCCTGCTTGCCCAACACCATGCTGTCGGCGTAGGGCAGGGTGCGGCGCACTTCGACTTCAATCGGCGCGCCCCACGGCTGGCCGTTGCGGTAGGCCTGCGCCGACACTTTCAGCGACAGCAGGTATTCGTTGAGCTTGGCGGCGCGGGTGATGGTGTAGATGTCTTTTTTGCTGTCGATATTGACGATTTCCAAATCCGCCTGCGCGTGGGCGGCGGCAACCGGCAGCGCGTCGGCATGGCGCAGCGCGTCTTCCAGCGGCTGCTGCAGCGAGTTGCCGGCAACATGCCAGGCGCGTACCGGCAGCGAACCGCCCAGCAGGCGGCCTTTGGGTTGGAAGCCGCAGGCGGCCAGAAGCAGCGCGGCAAAGAGAGCGAAAATTCTGATGGTCATAAGTTTTGCAGGCGCTCGGGCGCCGGTTGTGCCGCGAAAGCGGCGGCGGTGTGTATTATAGCGGAAAGACTCTATAATTGCTGGTTTGGGTTGGAATGCGTTAACAAACGTTAGCACGATTGCGCGGCTTTCAGGCTGCCTGAAACGGAGAACATTATGGATTGGAACACGCTGGCGGAAATCGACCGCCGTCACATCTGGCACCCGTATGCCACCATCCCCAACCGCCTGCCGGTGTATCCGGTTGCGCGGGCGCAGGGCTGCACGCTCGAATTGGCCGACGGCCGCCGCCTGATCGACGGCATGTCTTCGTGGTGGGCGGCGCTGCACGGCTACAACCATCCGCGGCTCAACCGCGCTGCCGCCGCCCAGCTGGAAAACATGAGCCATGTGATGTTTGGCGGCCTGACCCACGAACCGGCGGTGCGGCTGACGCAGGCGCTGCTCGACATCCTGCCCGCGCCGCTGAACCGCGTGTTTTATACCGACAGCGGCTCGGTGGCGGTGGAAGTGGCGATGAAAATGGCGCTGCAGTACCAAAGAGCCGTCGGGCAGCCTGAAAGCCGCTGCCGCTTCGCCGCCGTGCGCGCCGGCTATCATGGCGACACCTGGCACGCGATGTCGGTGTGCGGCCCGGAAACCGGCATCCACAGCCTGTTTGCCGCCGGATTGCCGCTGCAGTATTTCCTGCCGCAGCCGGCCAGCCCCTTTCACGGCGAATGGCAGCCTGAAAGCATCGCGCCGCTGGCCGATCTGCTGGCGCAAAAGCACCACGAAATCGCCGGCCTGATACTCGAACCCATCGTGCAGGGCGCCGGCGGCATGTATTTCTACCACCCCGAATACCTGCGCCGCGCCCGCGAATTGTGCGACCATTACGGCGTGGCGCTGATATTCGACGAAATCGCCACCGGGTTTGGCCGTAGCGGCAAAATGTTTGCGCTCGAACACGCCGGCGTGGTGCCCGACATCATCACCCTGGGCAAGGGGCTGACCGGCGGCTATCTCACGCTGGCCGCCGCCGTCTGCCACGAGCGCATCGCCCAAGCCATCGACGAGAGCGACCATCCCTGGCTGATGCACGGCCCCACCTTTATGGCCAACCCGTTAGCCTGCGCGGTGGCCGCCGAAAGCCTGGCCATGCTGCGCGAAAGCCCGTGGCAAGAGCGGGTGGCGCAAATCGAAAGCATGATGCGCGACGGGCTGGCCGCCGCCGCCGGCTGGCGCTGCGTGCGCGAAGTGCGCGTGCTCGGCGCCATCGGCGTGCTGGAAATGCACGCGCCGGTGCCAACCGCCACCCTGCAGCCGCGGCTGGTCGATAAAGGCGTGTGGGTGCGCCCCTTCGGCAATATGGTTTACCTGATGCCGCCCTTTGTGATTTCCGCCGACGAATTGCAGTTTCTCGTCCGCCAGACGCTGGCGGCGGTTGCCGAAGAATACGGCGAAGAGTGGACGCCGGCAGCCTGAAAATATCCGCAGCGTTTTCAGGCTGCCCCAACACCAAGCAGCCTGAAAAACGCCTGCTATCCCTTTGTTGATTGCTTCCCCATCTTTTCAGACTGCTTTTTTTCAGGCAGCCTGAAAGGGCGAAAGCAGCCTGAAAACGGAATCCCGAATATGAATCCCAAGCCAAGCGTTTATTTTGTCAGCGGCATCGACACCGGCGTCGGCAAAACCGTCGCCACCGGCATTTACGCCCGCGAACTGGCGGCGCAGGGGCGGCGCGTCAGCACCCAGAAAGTGGTGCAGACCGGCTGCAGCGGCATCGCCGAAGACATACTCGTCCACCGCCTGCTGCAAAACCAGGGGCTCACCCGCCACGACCACAGCGGCGCCAGCTGCCCCTACGTTTTTTCCTACCCCTGCTCGCCGCATCTGGCCGCCGAACGCGAAGGCCGCGAAATCAGCCCCGTCCGCATCGACGCCGCCACCGCCCATATGCTGAAAGACTACGACACCATCCTGCTCGAAGGCGCCGGCGGCCTGATGGTGCCGCTCACCCGCAACCTGACTCTGCTCGACTTTGCCGCCGAGCGCGGCTACCCGCTGGTGCTGGTCAGCAACGGCCGGCTCGGCAGCATCAACCACACCCTGCTCAGCCTGCACGCCGCCCGCAGCGCCGGCCTGCCGGTGCAGCGCCTGATTTTCAACCGCTACCCCGAGACCGATGCCGCCATCACCGCCGAAACCGAACGCTATCTGCGCGACTACCTGCGCCGGCATTTCCCGCAGGCCGAATGGTCGGTGCTGGAACGCATCGGCAACTGATGCGGCAGCCTGAAAAGCGCGCGGCAAAAAGCAGCCTGAAAGCCCAGTTGGTGCTTTCAGGCTGCTTTGGCGTGCGGGTGTTTGAAAAGCGGAGACGGTTGGAATGGAAAGTGCGGCTGCTGTCCGAAGCGTAAAGACCGTGGCGGCAGGCAGCCTGAAAAGCGCTCCCAAGCCTTTCAGGCTGCCATTGCGGGCAAGGCAGCCTGAAAATCAGACCTGCAGCCAGAAAGTTACCGGCCCGTCGTTTTGCAGGCTGACCTGCATTTCGGCACCGAAGCGGCCGGTAGCGGTGGGCAGGCGCTCGGCGGCGCGGTGGTGAAAGCGCTGATAGAGGTGCTCGGCGCTCTGCGGTTCGGCGGCGGACGAAAAGCTCGGGCGCAGGCCTTTGGCAGTGTCGGCGGCGAGGGTGAACTGGGAAACCACCAGCAGGCTGCCGCCGGCCTGGCAGACGTTGAGGTTCATTTTGCCGTCTGCATCGGAGAACACGCGGTAGTTCAGCACTTTGTCGAGCAGTTTGTCGCAGCGCGCATCGTCGTCGCCGCGTTCGACGCCGAGCAAAACCAGCAGGCCGCGGCCGATTTCGCCGACGGTTTGGCCACCGGTTTCGACTTTGGCACGGGCTACGCGTTGGATCAGGGCAATCATGGTTTACTTTCGTGTCGGGTAAAGGGATGGCAATGCAAAAGGCAGCCTGAAAAGCGTTTCAGGCTGCCTTTGGGGGCGTTTATCTTACGCTGCGGCTTTTCTCTTTGTATTGGAGAACGGCGCGGTCGAGTTTGTCGGCCAAAACATCAATGGCAGCGTACATGTTTTCCGGTTCCTGCGCTTCCACATGAAGGTCTTTGCCGGACAAATGGAGCTGGGCGGCGGCTTTGTGGCCGTTTTTTTCCTGCGACAGCGTAACGGTGGCGGAAATGATGCCGTCGCTGTGGCGCTGGATACGCTCCAATTTGTCTGCAACTCGGTTTCGCACGGCTTCGGTAACGTCGAAGTTCAAACCGGTGATTTTCAGATTCATGATGCTCACTCCTATACGGGGTTGAAGGCTGCCTGAAAGGGCAGAGGGAAATCAACTGTGTCGGCGGTGTTGCACAGGCGGGATGCCCAATTGTTCGCGGTATTTGGCCACGGTGCGGCGGGCAATGTCGATGCCCTGCTGGTGGAGGAACTTGTGCAGCATGCAGTCGGAGTAGGGTTTGCGTTTGTCTTCGTTATCGACAAGCTGGCTGATAACAGATTTGATGGCGTTGGCGCTCAGGCCTTCTTTGGTGTCGCCGCTGACTGCGTGGCTGAAGAAATAGCGTAACGCAAACAGCCCCTGCGGGCAAGCCAAATATTTGTTGCTGACGGCGCGGGAAATGGTGCTTTCGGCGAGATTCAGATGCTGGGCGCATTCTTTAAGCAGCATCGGCGCCAGCGCGATTTCGCCGAACTGGAAAAAGTCCTGCTGGCGCTCGACGATGTATTCGGCCACGCGCAGCACGGTGTTTTTGCGCTGGGCGAGCATGTCGATTTTCTGCTTGGCACCGATGATTTTCTCGCGCCAGGCGCTGTCGATGCCTTCGCTGTCGGCAAGCGCGTCGGACAATTCCTGGTTGATGCGGATTTGCGGGCCCGATTCGCGGTTGCTGAACGCCTGCCAGCCTTTGCCGTCGTTGTGGACGAAAATATCGGGGCTGACGTAGGACACCGGCTCGCCGCTGGAAAAGCCGTAGGCGGGGTAGGGATTCAAGCCCGTAATCATTTTGAGCGCGGCTTTGAGCACGCTGTCACTGAATTCTGGCAGCAGCTTGCCCAGGCGGATGACGTTTTTGGGCTGGTTGGGCGTGAGCTTGTCCAGGTGGTGCATAACGATATGCGAGGCGCAGCGGCGCGCCAGCGTAATCGGCAGGCGGGAGAGCTGGTGCAGCAGCGACTGCTGCAGGTTTTCGGTGGCGATGCCGGGCGGGTCGAAATTACGCAGGTGCTCGAGCGCGATTTCCAGATCTTCTTCGCTGAGCATCCATTCCAAAGGCGTGTTGTCGACGATTTCTTCGATGCTTTCGGTCAGATAGCCTTTTTCGTCGAGAAAATCGATCAGCACATGCACATGCGCCGCTTCCAGCTGCGTGAGCGGATGCTCGCTCACCTGCTTGTGCAGATAGGCGTAGAGGTCTTCTTCGTCGGCCAGATTTTCCCAGGCGCTTTCGCTGTCTTCCAAACTCACATTGCGCTGCGACACCGCCGCCGATACCAGCGGCGGCTCGTAGGGCAGCTCGCTCTCGCCGTCGCTCTCGACCTTTTCCAGCAGCGGATTGTCCAGCAGCCAGTCTTCCACTTCGCGCTCGATTTCCTGGCTCGACATCTGCAGCACGCGCAAAGACTGCTGCATGCTCTGGTTGAGCTGCTGGCTTTGTTTCAGCTTGAGTTGGAAGTTGTTTTCGCTCATGGTTTCAAACGGCTTCAGTAATCGAAGTTTTCGCCCAAATACACCGCGCGCACCTGCTCGTCGGCCACCAGTTCTTCCGGTTTGCCCGAGGCGAGCACCGTGCCTTCGCTGATGATGTAGGCACGGTCGCAGATGCGTAGGGTTTCGCGCACGTTGTGGTCGGTAATCAGCACGCCGATACCGCGCTCTTTCAAAAAGGCGATGATTTTCTGGATGTCGATCACCGCAATCGGATCGACGCCGGCAAAGGGTTCGTCCAGCAGGATAAAGCGCGGCTGCATCGCCAGCACGCGGGCGATTTCCACCCGCCGCCGCTCGCCGCCCGAGAGCGCGGGCGCCGGACTGGCGCGCAGGCGGCCGATGTTGAGGTCTTCAAGCAGCTTTTCCAGACGGCGGTCGATTTCGGCCTTGTCTTTCAGATTGATTTCCAAAATGGCGCGGATGTTCTGCTCCACCGTCATCTTGCGGAAAATCGACGCTTCCTGCGGTAGATAGCCGATACCGGCGCGGGCGCGCTCGTAAATCGGGCGGTGGCGCAGCTCGACGCCGTCGAGCGTGATGCTGCCGGCATCGGCGGCAATCAGGCCGACAATCATGTAAAAACTGGTGGTTTTGCCCGCGCCGTTGGGGCCGAGCAGGCCGACCACTTCGCCGCTGGCGATGTCCAAAGAAAAATCTTTGACCACGCGGCGTTTTTTAAACGATTTCTGCAAACCGGCAACGTGCAAAACGGAAGGGGAAGATGAAGTCATAAAGTTTACTGGAAGCAAGATGGCGCAGAGCCGCCAACAGGGCGGCGGCAGGGATGAGGAAATTATACCGACAATATCCGCGCCTTCCAAAACCGCGTCGCCGCCGTTTTCAGGCAGTCTGAAACGCAAAACGGCAGGATTTTGTTCTAGTTATTTGAATCAAAAGGAAAGAGTTGGCAAGCAGCCTGAAAAAACCCCACCGCCCGTGTGCGGTGCAAAGGGCGGATTTGCCACAACGGCAACCAAAAGCAGCCTGAAAAACAGGCATAAGTAACAAATTTACTGCTCAATCTGAGAAACGGGGCACTAAGTAACAAATTTACTGCTGAAAATTTATTTTTCAGAGAAATAATCCTGAATAAACTTTATCTTGTTAGCCTTACTCATGCCGTGATGGCACTCCAAATGCCGCTTTAATCCGGCAAATGCGCCATCAAGCAGATTGGTGGTGTTTGGGATGCTCAAATCGGGATGCTCTTCAAACACAAACAGGTTGCCC